>JAGYLP010000059.1 GCA_018401015.1 Bacteroidales bacterium | reverse complement strand
ACTGTTACCCCTCGACTTGCATGTGTTAAGCCTGCCGCTAGCGTTCATCCTGAGCCAGGATCAAACTCTTCATTGTAAAAAAGAATTTAAATGTTGTCTCAAGATTTATCCTCATTGTCAAATTGACAAGTTATTTTACTTTACCTTTCTATCAATATTTTCAAAGAACTTCGCAAATCGTTTTCTGAATTTGCGGCTGCAAAGATAAGAACTTTTATTTTAACTTTGCAAACATTTTTTCAAAAAAATCTGAACTTTTTTCCTGAGTCCCTTTTGGTGAAACAGGGCTGCAAAGATAAAACAAAAAACTCTTTCCTTGCAAACATTTTTTCATCTTTTTTTAGAACGTTTCTCTTGATTTGGTGACCGATAATCTGTCGTTGTTTTCAAAAGCGGGTGCAAAGATAGAGATAGTTTTTAAACCTACAATAGGTCTACTGAAAATAATTCATAATCGCCGCTTAAATCAGCTCCAACTTATCACTAATAGCTTATCTATCTTCTACTTAATGTCGATGTTTTTTTTAACGAACATTCCTACATTCCTGCTTCCTACGCACTAATCAACACTTCCAACACCCTTTTCACGATACTTGTCCTAAAAGTAAGGCTCCTTACTATACCTTATATTACAGAATAAAATTTGTCACCAGCTTACTCAAGATTCATTCCTCCCAATCGTGATTCATTTGTGTCGTGTTCTATGCTTTTAGACGGATTCTGCTAATTTTGCTCTCAAATAAAACCGATACCGTGAATACTATTAAAACCGCTGCAAGTCGATTAGTAATCATTCCCAGCTACAATGAACGAGAGAACATAGCGGCCATTATACGTGCCGTCATTGACCTTCCCCTTTCCTTCCATATTTTAATTATAGACGATGGTTCGCCCGATGGGACAGCCTTAATCGTAAAAGAACTTCAAGTTCAATACCCTGAACAGGTATTTTTAATTGAAAGAGCTGGTAAGCAAGGTTTAGGTACAGCCTATATAGCTGGATTCAAATGGGCCTTATCCAAGCAGTACGATTTTATTTGTGAAATGGATGCCGATTTTTCCCACGATCCAAACGATTTGGTGCGGCTGGTGGAGCAAATTGAGGAAGAAAATGCAGACCTGGCGATTGGGTCTCGTTACATATCGGGAGTAAACGTGGTTAACTGGCCAATGGGCCGAGTTATCATGTCGTATTATGCATCTGCTTATGTCAGACTTATTACGGGCATGACAATTCGCGACACAACTGCAGGATTTAAGTGCTACCGAAGAAGGGTTTTAGAAACAATCGATTTAGAAGGAATTGAATTCAAAGGATATGCTTTCCAAATTGAAATGAAATTTTCGGCATGGAAGCACGGATTCAAGATCATTGAAGTTCCAATCATCTTTACCGACCGCAAGCTGGGCGCATCAAAAATGAGTGGAGGAATATTTAATGAGGCAGTTTGGGGCGTAATAAAACTCAAGTGGCGCAGTCTATTCCGTCATTATAAGGTTTACTCAGAACATTAGTTGCTGCATTTAAGCAATACATCTCTATGATTTTCAAGATTTTTCATCATGACTAATAATACCAAAAGACGAATAGCATTAAAGAATGCAACACTAGTAAACGAGGGCCGAATATGGAAGGCGCATATTCTTATTAGTGGAAATCTAATTGAATCCATCACATTGGATCCTCCGAGTCTTGAGGACTATCCAGAGCAATATGATTTTAGTGGGAAATACATCTTCCCAGGAATGATTGACGACCAGGTTCATTTCAGAGAACCCGGTCTTACGCACAAGGCAGATATTGAAACGGAATCAAGGGCTTGCCTAATGGGAGGAATTACTACCTATTTTGAAATGCCCAACACCCTTCCTCCTGCTATAACCATAGACGAGTTGGAAAAGAAATACACCCTCGCCTCTCAAAAGTCATTCGCAAATTACTCCTTCTATTTAGGAGCTTCCAACGATAATATTGAAGAGATAAAGCAGGTAGATCCCCAAAAGATCTGTGGAGTTAAAGTATTCATGGGTTCCTCTACCGGGAATTTATTAGTCGATGATCCGGCATCATTAGATGCGCTATTCAAATATAGCCCGGTATTGATTGCGGCCCATTGCGAAGATGAGATGACTGTAAAAACCAATGAAAGAGAATATCGGAGCAAGTTTGGTGATACCATCGGTTTTGAGAAGCATGCCGAAATAAGATCGGTCGATGCGTGTTATTTAAGTTCTTCAAGGGCTGTTGCCTTGGCAAAGAAATATCAAAGTCGATTACACATATTACATATATCTACGGAAAAGGAACTCGAATTATTCGACCAAACAACTCCACTTTCCGAGAAAAAGATAACAGCTGAAGCTTGTGTTCACCACTTATTCTTTTCCGATAAGGATTATGAACGATTAGGCTGGAAAATAAAGTGGAACCCCTCCATCAAAAGTGAAAGTGACCGTTTAGCATTGATCCAGGGCTTAAAGGATAATAAGATAGATGTAATAGCGACCGATCACGCACCACATACTCTTCCTGAAAAGGATCAAATATTATGGAATGCTCCGTCGGGTGGCCCTTTAGTGCAACATGCCCTATTAGCCTTGCTCGAGCTTCACCATAATGGACATTTCACTTTACCCGAAATCGTTCAAAAGACGTCTCATGCTCCAGCAGCGCTTTTTCGAGTAGAACAACGAGGCTATCTTCGTGAGGGCTATTTCGCCGATTTGGTTGTAGTTGACCTCAATGCGAACACCTATGTTAATAAGGATACTATCGCCTATAAATGTGGATGGTCCCCATTTGAAGGGATGCGTTTTTCATCCCAAATCGTTGGCACCTTTGTAAACGGGCATCCGGCATACATCAACGGATCAGTCGAACCCGTCAAGTATGGAGAGCGGGTGACATTCGATCGCTAATCATGACTGAATAAAACAATGTACAGTGGATCGTAAAGACAAAATCAGGATCTTAATCATCGAAAAGGTGGATGCATCCTTCCAACAACCATTTCCAACTCATCAATTTGAACTTGATCATCGATATGGTTTAAAACCTGATCAAGTGAAAGCAATTCTTCCAGGTTATGACGCGTTGATTGTTCGGAGTGGATACCGAGTTAATCACGAGCTTTTGGAATTTGCCGACAACCTAAAACTCGTTGGCAGATTAGGTTCAGGAATGGAAAACATCGACCAGGAATATTGCAACAGGCGATCCATTGCATGTATCAATAGTCCGGAGGGCAATCGTGATGCAGTGGCAGAGCACACCTTGGGCTTGATACTAGGCTTCAGTAAAAAAATAGTTTCTGCAGATCGGCAGGTACACCTGCATCAATGGGACAGAAGTAAGAACCGAGGCTTCGAGCTTTCCGGCAAAACGATAGGCATCGTAGGTTTCGGAAATACAGGAGGGGCATTCGCTCAATTGCTTCAAAGTTTCAACATCAAGATCCTGGCCTACGACAAGTATAAGTCAGGGTTTGGAACAACCCGGATAGTTGAATCTAACTTGGAACAAATTTATCAGGAAGCAGATATCTTGAGTCTTCATATTCCCTACAACGAGGAAACGCACTATTGGTTTTCAATGCCTCGAATGGAAAAGTTCAGAAAGCCTATCCTTTTGATTAACACATCGAGAGGCAGCATTGTGCATACAAAAGACCTTATTACAGGGCTTGAAAAGGGGATGGTTTTAGGTGTCGGTTTAGATGTTTTGGAGTACGAAGAGAGTAATTTTCAATCCTTATCACTTTTCGACGATACAACGTTCCAAAAACTATTGAGTTTTGATGAGGTGATTATAACACCGCATATTGCTGGCTTAACCACAGAATCGAACATTAAATTGGCAGAAATATTAGGGAATAAAGTCTTTTCCTTTTTCAAAGTTTATTTTTAATTGATATATTTGGTATTGAATTTTCGTTTTATATCTTTGCCGCTCAAAAAATTTAAAGCTAGAAGAAATGATTATTATTCCAGTTAAAGAGGGCGAAAATATAGACAGAGCACTGAAGCGTTTCAAGCGAAAGTTCGAACGAACCGGGACCATTAAAGAGCTCCGTAGCCGACAAGCATTTAAGAAACCATCGGTTGCGAAGCGCGAAGAAAAAATTCGAGCTGTCTATGTACAACAACTTCAAAGAGAAGAGTAAATCTTATTACCCTTTGCTTTAAAAATCTGGGTTTGCAACTTTAATTACCAACTCCGATTTTTAGAGCTATGATTCGACACGACTTTTACCATTATTTACAATACGAGCGACGCTATTCTGCTCACACGGTTGAAGCTTATTCAACTGATGTTGAGCAGTTTTTTCGTTTTTACGAGATAAGCGATGATGCTTCTTTCCTGAAGGCTTTTCAGTCGCGAAGCATTCGAAAGTATATTCAGACCTTATTGGAAAGGGGAATGACCACACGCAGTATTCGGAGAAAAATCAGCTCTCTGCGATTAATGGGAGATTTTTTGGTTTATTCTTCTTTGCTCACGAAAAATCCGGTTGAAAGAATACAATTACCTAAGGCAGCCCTCCCGCTGACCCCTTTTGTCGATATGGATGATCTCGCCGAGTTTATAGCAACTTTACCCACACCTGAGAGTTTTAGTGACTATCGAGACACGCTCATCTTACTGGCCTTTTATCATACTGGCATACGCTTATCGGAATTGATTAATTTAGAAATCGGTCAAATCGACTTTTCGGAAAAGGTTTTAAGGGTAAAGGGTAAAAGGAACAAAGAAAGGCTTATTCCAATGAACAAAGAGTTGGAGGAGTTGATTATATCTTATCGAATCAAGCGTACTGAATTGTTTCAGTCAGATTCAGGGTATTTGATCTTAACCAATAAAGGAGCAAAAGCTTATCCGAAGTTGATGTATAATTGCATACATAATTACCTGAACAAGTTTAGTTCAATCAGCCAGAAAAGTCCCCATGTCTTACGTCATAGTTTTGCGACCCATTTACTCAATAATGGAGCAGACCTAAACGTTATCAAGGAGCTTTTGGGACATGCATCGTTGGCAGCGACCCAAGTGTACACTCACACAGACATTGATAAACTTAAAAAAGCATATAAACAGGCTCATCCACGAGCATAAAACAAGGAGGTTACTATGAACATAAAGATTCAATCCATTCATTTTGATGCTGATTCAAAGCTGGAATCATTCATAGAGAATAAAGTAGGGAAACTTCAACAGTTTTACGATTCGATAATCGGGGCTGAAGTTTTTTTACGATTGGACAAAGCTTCCAATGCAGAGAATAAGATATCTGAAATACGGCTAGCGATTCCCGGGAACGATTTTTTTGCGAAGCGTCAAAGTTCCAGTTTTGAGGCTGCGACCGATGGAGCGGTAGAGGCTTTACGTCGTCAAATCAAGAAGCATAAAGAAAAGCTGCGGGGCATTTAAAGAGCCCTAAAGTTTTTTTATTATTATTTGGGAATTAAAATAAAATGTATTTACATTTGCACACCATTTTTAGCGGGTCTTAGTGCCTGTTAATAAGTTCTTAAAAGTTGCCGATGTAGCTCAGTTGGTCAG
>JAGYLP010000058.1 GCA_018401015.1 Bacteroidales bacterium | reverse complement strand
TTACACGTTTTAACCTTTTTGGCACATTGTCCCAGCGGAAAGACAGGGATTCGAACCCTGGGTCCACTCGCGCGGACAACGGTTTTCGAGACCGCCCCATTCGACCACTCTGGCACCTTTCCGGTTGAATTTTCGGGGCGCAATATACGACTTATTGAGTACTTCTGTAGGTCGATTCGAGGAAAAAATTTGAACTAATTGATGCATTCAGACAAGTCCAGTTTTTAAATATAAAGCTCTGAATAAGATCAAAATAAAGCATACAAACTTTGATATTATCCCAATGCTTTCCTGATGAGCTTAGTTTGAAAGAAAAGTAACAAGCCCAGCTTAAGCAATCATTCCACTCGACAACTCAATTATTCGACCCTAGCCAATCGCAATAAATGCTTCTCAACAACTAACTGAATCACCAAATCGGGATGCTCTTGCTCCAAAATGGATTCATTCAATGCATACTGCCAATTATCCCAAATAAATACAGATTCGGAAAATGCCGCCGCAAAGTGGGGTAACATCATTCTTGCAAACGAATCGCGAATAATCACCACCTTGGGCTTTCTCTCGCCTGAGCTTCGATATACTTTTTCGTATTCCCAAGGATAAGGGAACTCAGATGGGGATGTATAATTCCTCTTAGGTCCTTGAGTGACGTCAGGAAATGAGTCCGCAAACATTAAACTGGGGAGCATCTCCTGGAAGGAAGACTCCAAACCTAAATACGCTGATAGATTCCCTTTCGACATCATTTCTAAATGCAACTTGGGTTCGATCCCTTCATACGGATTCGATATGGGAACCCCCGATTGGATGAGACGATCAACGATATAACGACTTCCCCAATAAGCTCCCCAATCGTTCCAATGATGATCGTGCTTTGCATACAAATAAATGGAATCCATGGATTTATGCTTGATCAAATCGTCTTTCAAATAATAAACATGCGACTTCAAACCATCGTCCGATAGGTTTTTTAACCATACATCGACTGGTGTGCGGTAAGTTGACTCATTGGTTGTTTTAAATGCATCTGGAAGAAACTCGGGATAAATACTTGCCTTATTCGGAATAAGCACGAGTAGGTAGCGTATTCCTTGATTTTTGCAATAGCTAACCCGCTGCTCAAGTGCAGTATTTAAAGCTTCGATATCAGCTTGCTGAATTGCCGACTCCCCTACCATGGCGGGAATAACATTATCGTTGGCATATAACCAATTTTCTTTTCCAACAATGATTTTATTTTTCACCAATCCAGAACCAACCGTATAGAAATCGAATCGATTTTTAACATCTAGCAAAAAATCACGTAAGCCGAAATGCTTGTTAAAATAAGCTTCAAAGTTTTTGGGATAAGGATCCAGGCGGTTTAACTCTATTGCTGGCCAAGAAGCCAAGGCAGAAGCTTCGGTAGCGAAGAGGGCATTTTTCGTTGTAAGAGCAAACCATCTTACTCCGGGAAGGAAAAGAGCCAAGACAAAAAGGATGGGCAAGATGCGATTTATTTGATAAAATCTTGATTTCAGGTATTTTATACCATTCTTTGAAGATGGAACTTTTTTGTTCCGTATTGCACTATTTTTCTTAACCTTCATCATTAAAATCGAAAATAAATGAAGGGATTATACGTATCGCCAACTAGTAAAACGGTGCTGAATGCCAATCCGCTTAATGCCAGAAGAACAAACGAAATGGATTGCAAACGAATAGCATAAGGGTGTCCCTGCCAGCGGTTATGTAAGGAGAGAGACTGTAGCCTTCTACCCAGGTTAAGCCAGAAAGGGGTAGCACTCAGGATTGCCACCAGGGTTAGGACGAAAAAATAATTGGTTGTAACGTGTGGGAGCACCGTTATATGCACATTGGAAAAGTTAAAACGAAATAATTCCAAGAAGTAAGTCCAGGCATTTTCAAAGCCTTCGGCACGAAAAAAGACTCTGGTTACCACAATGATAAACAAAGCATAAAAATGTTGGATAGGCCTCCATAAACGATCGAGGATCCTCCCCCAGCCCAATCGCTCGAGCATCATAAAAATACCGTGAGTCATTCCCCAAATGACAAAATTCCAACTGGCTCCGTGCCAAATGGAGGTGGCAAAAAAAACAATGAGTAAGTTTAAAATGACTCGTGCCGACGATTTCCTCGAACCGCCTAGCGGAAAATACAAATAGTTCTTGAACCAGTCCGATAAGGTAATGTGCCAGCGTTGCCAAAACTCACGGACACTCCGGGCCATATACGGAAAATTGAAATTTTCGGGTAGCTTAAAACCAAACATGCGTCCTAAACCAATAGCCATATCGCTATATCCCGAAAAATCAAAATAGATTTGAAAGGTATAGGCTAAGATACCAATCCAGGCTGTCACGGAATTTAGTTCGGCAGCAGGAATGGAAAAAGCTTGATCGGCTACAAAGCCCATCGGGTTGGCTATAAGCACCTTTTTTGCGAGCCCCAGACTGAACCGTTGAATACCGTAACTGAAACCGGTAAGGTGATTCACACGATTCGTAAGTTGCCGGGCAAGATGTTGATATCGGACTATCGGGCCGGCTATTAGCTGAGGGAAAAAGGATATGTAGAGTGATAAGCGAAAGAAATTCTTTTGAACCTGTGCCTCGTTGCGATACAAATCGATAAGATACGACATGGCCTGAAAGGTGTAAAAGGAGATTCCCAAGGGTAACAGTATGTTAGGAATGTTAATCGTAGAAAGACCCAATTGCAGAAGAATCCAATTGAGATTCCAGGTAAGAAATCCGGCGTATTTGAATAAAATCAAATTAGCCAGATTCAAGCTAATTCCAAGTAGTAAATATCGTTTAGCCAGCACCGTCCCTCGATGTTGATCGATTTGAATTCCTATCAAGTAATTCACTAGCAGGGAAAAGATTAGGATAAAACTGTAAGAAACTCCACCCCAGGCAAAGAACAGAAGACTAGCAGCCAATAGCAACTTATTTCGATGCTTCTTCGGCAGGAAATAATGAAGCATTAAAACCAGCGGTAAAAATCCATAAATAAACAGCAAAGAGCTAAACAGCATACTTTTTCAAATCCTATTTCGAGTGTAAATCTTTCTTCCTATCAAACATTACCCATGTAGATGTAATCCGATGCGAAATGGTTGCATGCATCTTTCGGCAAATTAGAGCTACAAGGTAAAGACCCAATTCCTTTATAATCGGCATAGACAAAAAAAAATTGCCCAATAGAAGAATCTGAACAAATTTTGATTTATAATCTCTTGCAATATTGGAGGGTTCGACCGATTATGCATCCAACTTTGAGGTACATTCATGGTATTAATTTTAATAGTAAAAAGCTTGTATATACTTGATAGATTGTGAAAAATACTATATTTTGCGTCAAATAAATGACGGTATTATGAATTATTTGGTCAGAGACTTATCGGAAAATGTTATCAAGAAATTGCAATCCAACAAAGTTGTAATAGTTTTTGGCGCTAGAAGAGTTGGGAAAACTGTTCTGGTTAAAGAGTTACTTGAAAAAATTAACGAACCTGTACTTTCTTTAAATGGTGAAGATATAAATGTACACGACAAACTTGCAATTAGAAGTATTGAGAACTACAAGCAACTTTTAGGTTCATACAAATTTCTCTACATCGACGAAGCTCAAAAAATTCCGGAGATAGGCTTAAAATTAAAACTTATGATTGACGAAATTGAAGACTTGAAAATAATCATCTCAGGCTCTTCTTCTTTTAACATTCATAAGGATGCAGGAGAGCCGTTGACTGGAAGAAAATACTCATTCAACCTTTTTGCTCTTTCTGAAAATGAATTCAATCAGGTTGAGAATAAAATTGAAAAAATCGATAAAGTAAGGGAAAGATTAATATTTGGCAATTATCCCGAATTACTTCAACTGCCTGACCGAGAAGACAAAATAGATTACCTGAATGAATTGATCAGTTCATATCTCCTAAAAGATATCTTGGTTTATGAGAACATAAAGAATTCGCAAAAACTATTTAATCTTTTACGATTAATCGCATTTCAAATTGGAGGAGAAGTATCAATGCAAGAACTAGGAAAACAACTTGGAATAAGCAAAAATACGGTAGAAAAGTATCTTGATTTATTAAGCAAAGTTTTCATCCTTCATAAAGTTGGAGGATTTAGTCGAAACTTAAGAAAAGAAATCACCAAAAATTCCCGATGGTACTTTCTTGACAATGGAATAAGAAATGCGGTGATTGCAAACTTTAATCCAATTGAATCACGAAATGATATTGGAGCACTATGGGAGAACTATATGATTAGCGAAAGGCTCAAGTATCAGGAATACAAAAGACTTTCATCTAATAATTATTTCTGGAGAACCTATGAGCAACATGAGGTCGACTGGGTGGAAGAAAGAGATGGTTCTCTTTTTGGCTATGAATTTAAATGGAAAGAATCAAAAGTTAAAATTCCAACACAATGGAAAAATGCTTATCCTGATGCTTCATTGGAAGTAATAAATAAAGACAACTTCGAAAAATGGTTGACATAAAAATACGAAGGCCAATAGAAGGTATATGTAATGTGTGGTTCAGCCGGAATTAAACCACAGTATTCCATAGTGACACTTTCAAATCGTCTTTGACCATTTGACTATAAAAACCAACATATATTTACACGAATTTGCTCCCTGGCAGCCTGACTATAACGTATTTCAAAGTCCTACACTCCACCCAGCCAAATCGAACCTATTTTCTTTCATAAAAAATAAGACCTATGAGTATGAAATTAAAAAAAAGCTACTTTTGAAAGCATATAAGACACTCATGAAACTACATCGCTCCATCATTTTATTGACCATCGGTTTCCCTTTTTTGCTTTACGGGTGCGAAGGGGGAACGACCTTCACCAAATCGATCCAGAACCTCACAAACGAGCCTTTCCAGCTGACAGTTCGTATAGAAAACTCATCGGATACTTTCCAAATCGAGCCCATGGAAGAGCTTCAGTTTTACTGGTCGGATCAAATGGGCTATTTCACCGACGACTCCTATGCTTGTGTTCATGAAATCGATACAATTTCGCTACAACTTATCCAGGGAGGATCGATTTTAATCGACCCAATGGATCCGGCAAGTTGGATGAAGCTTTCGGAATCGGGACGCAATTCCAAAGAGGATTGCATCCTCATTATTACTCCGTCGGATATTTCCCTTGAACCTTAATTAACGAATCACACTCAACACTCAATACCAGACTCAATGAAAAGGACCTACCCAATCCATTTAATCCTTGTTTTAGCACTGATATTCCCACTAGGTATTTCAATTCAAGCTCAATCCTCGGATATTGTAGCCTACTATCGCTTCAACGAAAGCACGGGAACAACAGCGAATGATCTATCGGGGAATGATCAACACGGCACCTTGGATGCCGGGGCATCGTTTGCCAACGATGCAGAACGAGGTTGGGCCTTGCGCATTGAAGGGAGTAATGAACAAGTGCAGGTAGAATTTGACTCTAACGATGCTTTGGCACAGCTCACAAGCGATTTCACTCTTTCTATGTGGGTGAAGGAAACAGGGAATACATACTACGGGCATCTATTGGCGCTTTCCGACGACGGAGATAGCCGCGATTGGCTGTTTCAAAGCGATAATTTTGGAATAGACCAAGCTTACGTATGGTCGGATGTTGATGCGGCTTGGCGCAAACCAATGAGTTGGCAAATTCCCGATAACGCTTGGATACAAATCACCTTCAGTTATGCATC
>JAGYLP010000057.1 GCA_018401015.1 Bacteroidales bacterium | reverse complement strand
TCATTTGGATTAAGTTTTATTTGTGAAATCGTAATTGTCTTTTAGAGAGATTTGGCATAAACTAACGATAATGTTAAACATGCCTCCCTGTTTTATGAACCTATTCTTCCCCAGCCAAAAAATGAACTTATTCGTTTTATATGCCTGATATGCATATTTAAACCATTCCAAACTCCTACTTTCCAGGCAGTCGAAATCCCAGCAAGAACCTCGTGGAACCAAAACCTTCCATCTTGAAAGCCAGCCGGAAACAAATCTTTGTAACATCTCCTCGAACCACCATCGCGATAATCGCTCCAATCCCTTACGTCGCTTCGGTCGCTTAAGTCGTCTCCCTCTCTCTCTCTCTCTCGAGGAAACCAAGGCTTTCAGAAGTATGTGCTATCGTTTGCCACATGGGGTGGTGGGTTTATTAAACCCATTAAATATAGAAATAAATTCGGAAGGAGATATATGTTCTGGAGCATTTAAGCCGGGTGGACAAGTAAACAGGTTTGGGGTATTCCTTGCCATAATTGCTAAAGTCGCTTCGTTCGCTCAAGTCGTGTTAAAATTCGCTTAAGTCGTAAAATGCCACCGAACTAAGCAAGCCGAACGAAACCCTGCCCCAAAACGCAGCTTCAAATGCCGCCCCATCGCTTAAGTCGCTAAAGTCGCTTACGTCGTATCAAGTCGCTTCGCAGCAAGCTTATCTTTTCACCCAAATTCCCTGAGCAATTAATTTATCTTCTTGCTTAATTAACCAGGTGTAACTGCCAAGGCACAGTGCAGCGGTATTTACCGAACTACTTGCCCAATGAATGGCTTTTTCGATTACTAAGCGCCCATTTGCATCGTAGAGCTGGAAAATGGCATCCAAGGGCTGAATTTGCCATTCAATGGTAATCATATCCTTCCCCGGATTAGGATAAAGCTTGATCGGATTTTGAGCATAATTCGCATCAATAACGATAAATTCCTCCACCACAAAACTTGAATCCCACTCACATGCCTGGTTGTCGGTTATGGTTAGGTAGTAGGTTTCTGCTGTTAAGCCTTCTAAGGAAGATGTAGTGGCTCCGGTATGCCAGAAATAGGAATACGGGGGTGTTCCTCCGCCTGGAAAAACCTGTATGGAAGCATCCTCACTATCGGGTGCGGTGAGTGGACTTATCTGGGAGGCAACGACGATAGGATCGGGTTGCTCGAGCAGCATACTGTCTTGAATCAAACAATCGGTTTGGTAAGTGAGGGTCAGGTAATACCAGTTGGCCGGCAGGTTTTCAATGCTCGATATGGTTTCGCCGGTATTCCATAAAAAAGTAAAATTGACGTTACTTCCTGCTGTGTCGATTTGAATAATCCCGTCGGCAAAGCCAAAGCACGATGCATGATTCATTGTACTTTGAATGGAAAGGTAATCGGGAATGGTAATCGTTTGTGTCAGTGTATCGGAGTAGCATTGATCCTGCATAAGGTGTAAAGAGATCGGATAGGAACCGGCTGTTGGATAAGTAATTACATGCGGTCCTTGCCCGGCGCCGGAAAGATGGCTGGCTCCGGTGAAATCCCAGTGAAAACTAGCCGTGGAACTGGCATTGCCGGTGTACATGATTTCCAGTTCCTGGTCGGGACAATAAGGCGTTTCAACATCGAAGGCAGCGGTCAGCGGGTAGGGGAGCAGTAAGATGGAATCCAGTGTGGTGCAAGCCGTAAGGGTATCCACAATTTCCAGTTGCACGATCTGTGTTTGCATGGGTTGAACGGTAATGGTGGAGGAATCCGGGTGATTATTCCAGAGATAAAGATAATCGGGGTTAAATGGACCGGCGCTCAAGCTAATTTCGGAGCCGGCGCAAAAACTGCTGTCGCCGGGTAAGGCGGAAATGGGGTTTGCAAAGATTTCAATCGAAACCAAGGCTGTATCGGGAATATCCATTCGGTAGGTAATAATTTCTACGTCATATACGCCAGGCTGGGAATAATAGTGCGACGGATTGAATTCTTGAGAGAAATTGAGTGGACCGGAGGCCGGATCGCCGAAATTATAGTTCACCGAATCGAGGTAGATTTCCGGGCGGTTTGTTTGGAAAAAGGTGGTGTCGCCGTGGCAAACGCCTTGGTGTTCAAATCCGGCAATATTCCAGTACCAACCGACCGCTTTTTTGGGGAATGCGGCGCTAGGTGTAGAAAGATTAAATAAGGAGTCTTGGATTCCAACTGTTATTCCGGGAGCATCCGGATTTTCGAATCGACCTAAGCCATAACTATCGGCCCCTGATGACCCAAAGTTATAATGAGCAATGAAATACATTTTGCCATCTATAGCTGTCCGAAACCTTGAATAAGTTTTATTAAACGGTATTGGGAATGCCGTGATGGAGGAAAGAATTTGAGCCGGTATTCCACTTGAAACATCGATTTTATGTGGAATGCCACTTGGCCCATTGTAGTAAACGTATTGACTATTTGGGGAAAATTCTAAATAAGATTGCACCCAATTGGCAATATTCAATGAATCGAGATTCATTATATGAATAACCCTTCCTGTTGAATCATCAAAAGAGTATAGATTGGTAACATTCGGGAAACTAGAAGTAATTTGACTGAGTATCAGGAATTCTCCGTTGGGTGAACTGTAGCAGGTTTCAGAGGTTGACCATGGATTTGTGAAAGGCAGATTCGTTGTGATTATGGGGCCTGTTTTGCTGATTACCAGATCGGTAAAGTCGTTCTCGGTGAGCAAATAGGCCAAAATGGTATCGGTGCCTGATTTATGCAAGATTACCCATTGGTCGTAGCCATTTTGATGGTTCACGATGTATAAATCGCGCAGCACGTTGGTTTCAAAAAGAATGTTCTTTTTGAGTGGATTTATATCTCCCAAACCCATTCCATAGCTCATGTCTATTTCGGTATAGTAGGAGTCTAATTCAGTAAGATTAGAGTTATAGGCGTTGGTAAAAACATAATATTTATCGATACATAAGGGCACATGCAATGCATTGATGCGACACCATTGGTTCGTAAGATAGGGAATTGTACTAGAGTATGGATAATTTAGTGTCCCTCCGGGCGATGCAGCCTGGGACCAGGGCATAATGGTATTGTTGGTATTCCATACATGGATACCGTCGGAATAGAACAGCAAATTTCCATTATAATCAGATACACTTATGGTATTTGGAGCTGATTCTATTTGGGTTCCCATCAAAGTGTCTGGGAAGCTGCCCATAAAGTTTAGATGAAAATGTGGTCGAGATACCCAGTTTGCATCGATGTTTTTCCAAACTTGGGAGTGGGTTTGGAAGGTAATCATCCCCAAAATTAGCAATACGACATACTTAATTTGTCTCAGGTTCATCATAACGTTTCTTTTGTATAAAAATATCTCAAAGTGGTCAATGGAATTTCCTCCAGTAAACACATTCAATTCTCTCGTTAATAATCAATCTCCAGTACCTGTGTCCCGGCATCATAATAGCCATAACAAGTTCCGTATATTGAGTTCTCGAAAGTCTGCGAATTATCAAGGCCATAAGTGTAAGTGCCTGAAAGTGGTGGTACATCCCCTTTTATTACAAATTCCACTAACACATAATTTAGATCGGAGGGGTGTTGATAATCTACTTGACCACCGGCGGTAACATTCCAAACGTATTGTAGCCCGTTTCCATTGTATTTGTAAATAGCAATTACTTCCGCTTGGATGTTGTTGGTGTTTGTTACGGTAATGTCTTGCTGAGCAGCTACATACATCGCAAACAGTAGTGAAAGCAGGGTTAGTAGGAGGTTCTTTTTCATAGGAAGTTAATTTTAAGTGGTTATATCTATTCTAGAGGTTATGAATGTTTAGGCTTGCTAAAGTTACTTCTTTCTTGTGCTATTATCTATTCTTTTAACACTACTGTCCGGAAAAAATATAAAGAAAAAAAGAAAGGGAGCTAACTTGTAACTCCCTTTCGCAATTGGTGAGCACCCCTATTAATCGGCTTTATGGAATCGAGCTATATGCCTATGTGGTAAGTCCAAACAAAAGCAATTATTACCAAGCTTAAAAGCTTCTCGATCCGGTCTATTTTTTTCAGATGTGTGTCTTCCATGTTGTAGCCGGCTGTTTTTAGCCCACGAAAAAGTGTTTCAATTTGCCATCTCTCTTTGTAAATCCTCTGAGCTTCATCCGGTTTATTAAACGATGCAATTAGTTGAAATTCCGGGCAGCCAACTTTGTTTTTAATCAATGAGCCCGATAAATAACACTATTGGCCATGAATTGACATGATGGTCGGGTGAAAACGTGACGTATTCATTTTCAAATCATTAAATAGCCACCGGGCTTTGACTTGATGCTTGTTTCGTGGCATAGTAATCCGGAAATTATCGCGAATTCTGATGTGATAGCGTATTCCACGGTTGTTCAGAAAGTCGATCCATTGCTTTCCGACAAACTCTCTGTCAGCTACCAGGCAATTAATCGTTTCGAGGCCAAACTTAGGGATATAGATAAAAAAATGTTTTGGTTAGATTTTTTACTCTTCATTAGGAGATAAGAATTGTTGCAGCTTCTCAAGAGTGGCAGCATTCCCTCTTTCGAAAAATGCGAGGAGCTGGTTCCATTCCTCTTTATTTGGATAAATACCGGTAAGGCTAATCTTCGTTTCGTCTTTCCCAAGTGCTTCGAACCAATATTGGCTGTATAAGTTGGGGGCATCGGATCGAAGGTCCTCAGGAAAAGCATCGCCAAGCTTTGCCTGCATCACGAGTTGTTGGTAGGGGATGTAGAAAAGAATTTTCAGTTCGATGGTTCCGGAATCGCCTAATTGTGCTCCGGCGGTGTAGTGAGAGCGAATAGAACCGTTAATTTTTAAATCGATGACTACTTCGGGAGTGACCCATTTTTTCCAGTCTTCCTCGGTGGTAAATGCATCCCAAACCTGGTCGATGGGAGCATTGACAATGAGCTCTTGGGTGAGCAATATTTCGCCCGATGGGAGTATTTCTCGGCTGGAGGATATTTGAGCGTGAGATACTGAGCTTAAGGAAGGTAGCAGGATGATTATAAAGAAAATAAGTCGTTTCATGATTTCAACCGGTAGTTTAGTTTCCAAGGGTCGAAAATATCAAAAAAACGACTTATTCGATTGTTTGGGTATGAAAGGAAATCGTTCCCGTTCAATCTTAGGAGGGAAAAGGGTCTAGAAAATTTTAGCGATATGGTAACCTCCAATTGTAAGCCAAAGGAACAAGATAGCAGCCAGATAAAAGGGTTTGAAACCAATTCCTTTGAATTTCGCGAGGTTAGTTTCCATTCCGAGGGCCGTCATGGCCATGGTGAGTAAGAAGTTGTCGAGTGCATTAATATTGCTCACAACGATAGCCGGCAGGAGGTTGAGCGAGTTGACACCAGTCATTACAATGAACCAGATGGCGAACCAGGGAATCGTAATTTTTCGTTTCCCTTGCTCTGGGTTTGATTTCGATTTAACCAGGTAGAAGCTTAAAAGGATAAGGAAGGGAGCCATCATCATTACTCGTATCATCTTGGTAATGATAGCGCTTCGTTCAATCTCCGATCCCATGGCATTTCCGGCGCCAACAACGTGGGCCACTTCGTGAATAGTTGCTCCGGTAAAGAGGCTCATTTGTTCGGGACTTAGCGGAATGAGCCCCTGATTGTATGCAAGTGGATAGAGGAACATAGCCATGGTCCCGAAAATAACCACAGTTGAAACCGCTAGTACGCTTTTATAGGGTTTAGACTGAATAACGGGCTCGGTAGCCAGGATCGCTGCCGCTCCGCAAATGGAGCTCCCTGCTCCGATTAGCATGGTGGTTTCTTTGTCGATTTTCAGCCATTTGTGTCCTACAAGGATAGCTAACCCAAAGGTGGTGGTTATGATGATGATGCCAATGAG
>JAGYLP010000056.1 GCA_018401015.1 Bacteroidales bacterium | reverse complement strand
TTCAGACGAAATTTAAAGGTCAATGGGAAATGAGGCTTATGAGTTGGAGCAGATGTAGTCACAATCATATCCAAAAGTTATTGTACAAACCGGTTTCTCTTCCTATCACACTATCCATTCACCCATGATCATTCAACGAATGGACTAGCATACCCTCATCCTGGTTTTACCTCACATTTCTATCTGCCAATTCATGCTAATTATCTTCCAAATCATGTGGCTTGTTGAGGTAGATAATCCGCAGCCCAATGGAGGTAACAGCGCCCCAGTGCCCGGCTCAAATACACCTGTAGGAGGTGGCGCTCCAATCGGATCAGGTATTGGGTTTTTAGTTGCCTTAGCCGCTGCGCAAGCCGGCCGGAAATGGTGGCTGGGGAAAGCTCCGAGAGAGTAGTTTGCGCGCTCGGGGTTCAATTTCATAACAATTTCTTTTCCTCATTCTATCAGACCCTTAACCCGCTTTCACTACCTTAGCCAGCAATGTTGAACCGATACCCAATGGGCTCGCTTGCCCTTGGGTTATAAACTGGCTAGTTATGAATTGGTGTTTTTTTAGCTCATTGGGAATCAGGGGACTGTTCGTTGTAGGACTGATCCTAAATTCGCTCCTCCTTTCCGCCCAACCCTATATCGCTAAACCGCAAATAATCAACCCGGGAAAGGGTAATCCAACTGTTTCCGGCAAAGTATTCCACGACGTAAATCGAAATGGGTTGTTGGATAAGGATGAACACGGCGTGCCCAATGTGCTGGTGTCCAATGGGAAAGACTGGACGCAAACCGATGAGGATGGAGGGTACACAATGGCTGTCCGACCGGATATGAATCTCACCATCGTGCAACCCGCAGGCTGGCGCTTGCCTACCAATGAACAGTTCGTTCCTCAGTTCTTCTATATCCACAAGGAAACAGGAACGCCCTACGAGCTGCAATTCGGGGGCTTAAAAGCTACCGGCCCCGCTCCCGAGAAAATCCATTTCCCGCTCTCGCGCGAAGGGGCAGCCGGAAAGGATTTTTCTTGTGCAGTGCTCGGCGATCCACAAACCTACACGAACCAGCAACTGAGCTGGCTCCGAAACGGTGTGCTAGCCGATGTACTGGAAATGAACTACCAAACGGGCGATTTTATGCTGCAATTGGGCGATGTGGTTGGCGACGACCTAAGCCTCATTCCACGAAGTCTGGAACTAGCAGCCACTACCCAATTGCCGCAATGGCTGGTTATCGGGAATCACGATGTGGATCTGGATGCACGCTCAAATGCCGAAAAAGCGGATACCTGGCGGGCTAAAGTGGGCCCTAATTATTATGCTTTCGAAGCGGGTCAAACCGTGTTCATTACACTCGATAATATCTTCTACCCGTGTACGCAAGAGGATGCTGAACGTGGTGTAACGCGCTGTGCGGAGGGAAATACTCCTACGTATAACGGACGACTCGACGAGGTGCAGTGGGAATGGCTCGAAGGATTATTGGCACGAACTCCAAAGGATAAGCTGGTGGTCATCGCTACGCATATCCCGCTTGTATCCTCCATCGATGGGGGAAACCGACAACATCAGCTCGATGAATTGCCTCGCCTGTATCAGCTCCTGAAAGGTAGGGAAGTCCTGTCGCTCTCGGGACATACGCATACGACCGAAAACCATGCTCCGGGGCAAACCTTTGCCGGTTGGTCGGAATCGATGGGAATTGGTCCCTTGCCTTTCCGGCACATCATAGCTGGTGCCGCATCGGGTGCCTGGTATCAAGGCGATTTTACACACTTTGGTGTTCCGATGTCCCTGCAACGAATGGGAACGCCCATGGGATATTTTCATGTTGAATTTTCTGAAAATTTGTATCGCGAACGTTATATCGGTGCCCGCCTCGGAAAAGATAAAGGCCAATGGGTATCGCTCAATACTCCGGAGTTTCGCAGGTGGTACAATGCCATTGTGGAATGGAAAAACCTACCTGCCTCCGAGCGTCCTGAGCTTCCTCCCTTTTCAATCAACGATTTGGCCGATAACCAGTTGCTAGTGCCGAACGATTTTGACGAAGGGGTATGGGTAACAGCCAATGTGTGGGCCGGCGATGCGGAAACGAGGGTAGAGCTGGTTCTCTCCGACGGACGCAGTTTTGAGATGGAACGCACGCAGCAAGGTGCCGGCGAATCGCTGCATCAGGGAGCACAATGGGTAGATCCCTTTGCGGCCATGCGTCAGCTATCGGTTGCTCGGTATGCTTACCAGAGCAGTCAAGGGGCTGAAAAAGCGCAAGGAATAGAACTGTTTCGAGGAAATAATCCCGGGCCGCTTGCTCCTCAACCTCAAAGTACGGTTACCGATCGTAACATGCATTTATGGCAATTCCAATTGCCAGAATTACCCCTTGGGGTGCATGCTTTGGAGGTGATTAGTCGGAATCGATTTGGATTGGAGTACCGCGATAAACTGGTAGTCGAAGTTCGCAGGGAGCGACTTTCTCCCTACTGGAATGGGGAATAATTCGATACCACCGATTGGTGGGAACTGTTTTAAGAAAAGAGAGAGGAGCACGCGCTCCTCTCTCTTTTACAGATATCAAACTTAGGCTAAGGCTACTTTTCGGTTAGAAATGGCAATATTGTACACCACTAAACCAAAACCGATTTTATTCACTGCATCGGCAATGTTGTAAAATAAATCGACGTTAGAACTTTCCCAACCCAATCCGGTATTTAACCAACCTCCGGGCATACACATGTAGCCAATGGGGTAAATGGCCCATCCAACTAAAATGAACCACGATAAGGTGGAAATCCCTTTCTTAACGGTAGGATTATCCGATTTATCGGCTAGTTGCTTCACCTCGCCAAACCAGGTAATGTAGAGGATGTAAACATAACCTAAACTGGAAATCAATCCCCAGGTTACAGAGTGTGAGGTGCTTCCGTCGGTGAAGGCTTCGCCATAATAACCGGCCACCAGCATCAACACAGCCGCGGCAATCAACTTCCACATGAGGCTTTTCTTAGCCCCTGCCGGACGCGAAAGCAGGTAGAATTCGACGCACATCAAGGGCACGGTTAGTGTCCAGTCGATGTACCTCAGGGCGGTCGGATTTTCGCCGGTTACGGTGTAGTAATCGCGCATGTAGTAGTAATGCACGGCTGCAATTCCGGTAATGATGCCGGAGACGAGCAACGAGGTTTTCCACTTAGCATCGACGTTCCCCATTTCGAAGAAGAAAAACACCGAGGCGGCAAACATGGCCATGTAACCCGTAAAAAAGGTGAAAGCTACGGGGTCATCTACTGGAATTCGAACGATTTCTAAAAGAGTTGTGTACATATTGTTTAAGTTTTAGTTAACGAAGCTTAAACAAAACCGACTCAGCATGGTTCGAAAATTTTCTTAAAAAGTGAGATTAAAACTGATTTTAATTTGGAATTTAGTAAGATTTTTATAGTAGATGCCCCGGCTGTCGTGGATTTTAGTTTGCAGGTTATTTAGGTGAAAAAAATCTAAAAGATTCATTTTTAACATTTAAAAGCGCTATTCGATAGTGACATGGTCTTTTGAGGTATGCTTTTCTGAAATAATCTGCTCCAATGGGAGGTAAATCCTTGTTTGGGCTTATGGATTCTTAAAAAAAGCCTTGATTGCTTGTTTGTTCTGGCTACTTTGGTTCAAAATGATTTCGATTGCAAGTTTTAGTGGTGATTCGTTGGAGAAAAGTATCACAGATAGCGTCTTGTATGCATGAGTTATGGTAGAAGCGCTTCCGTCGGTTGTTTTTAAGTATCTTCCGTTAAAACAGTTCCAATGCCGGCAATTATCCTATACTTGAACTTAGCCGATATCCCATGTCCAAGATAGGCGCGCGAATTAACCATGCCTTCCCAATCGGTACCCAATACCCCCGACGAGAGGGATAGGTTAAATCCCGGCTGGTCCTGGAAAAATTCTTCTTGTCCATAAAGGGAATGGACTGAAAATAGCAGCATTAGAAGGCTTATGGTTAGTTGAAGGTATTGCTTCATGATGCATCGATTATAGGAATTATTAATACACCCTTTGCAAATTTGAAGGATGTATGAATTGTGTGTTATAAAGTATTTTTTCCCTCTCGGCTAGGTATGAATTTCGATGTGTCTCTTACTAAAATGATGAAGATGATTTCGGAAGAATGAAAGGGGTTCGATTTCATTGTTAAATTATCCGCTTTTATACCTAATTTTTGTAGCTTTGAAGCATGAGCGATTTTCGAAATTATTATCGGTTATTCAGCGAAGAGGAGTTGTGTATTCGAATTCTGAAGGAAGTGAAAGAGCGGGAAGGTATCGTCTGTCTGAAGTGCGAGCATGATTCGCATTATTGGAAGCAGGACAAGAAAAATTACGAGTGCAAAGAATGCCGCTACCGGACATCGCTGAAAAAAGGAACCATCATGGAAAACAGTAACTTGCCGCTTTCATTTTGGTTGTCGGCAATCGCTTATGTGAGTCACTCGGGGAAAAAAATCAACGCTTTGAAACTTCAGCAAGCATTCGGACATAATCGATACGAACCCATTTGGAAAATGTTGAAAAAGATTCAAGGTTTATCCTCCAACGATGTATTGGTTCAATTGATTCATCGGGAAGTTAATCAAGGAGGTCTCCCGACATGAAAACAAACAGATTAATTCTTCAAAAAATAATCAACCTATGTTAGCTCTCAAAAATCCATTCATCATGGCTCCGGTTAAAACGGGCTACGGCAATTCAAATGGTGATATAACCGAACGTCACTTGAACTTTTACGCTTCACGAGCAAAGTTTTTGGGTGCACTAACGCCCGAGCCTCTTTATTTGGATCAAGGCTTGCGCGAGCTTCCCACGCAAATTGGCATTGATAGCGACGATAAAATACTTGGTTTAAAAAAGCTAAGTGATTTAGTTCATCGTTTGGGATCTCAACTAATAGCCCACCTGAATCATCCGGGAAGAATGGCTAATCCTAACATTCCGGGAAATTATTTTTGGTCCTCTTCGGCTCAAGCTTGCGAATCGGGTGGGGCAGTTCCTAAAGCAATGGATCATGAGGACCGAAAATTTGTTCTGAATTTATTTCGCGAAGCTGCTATCCGTGCAGAAAAAGCAGGGTTTGATATCCTTGAGCTGCAGTTTGGACATGGATATTTAGCGGCTCAATATATTTCACCTAAGGTAAATCATCGGATCGATGAATACGGTGGTTCTTTCGAGAACAGAATCCGTTTTCCGCTGGAAATATTAGCAACAGTACAATCTGTCTCTAAGTTACCCATTATCGTTCGCCTAAGTGGCGACGAAATGGTCGAGGGTGGCATTCAGTTGGAGGAAATGATTCGTTTTTCAAAAATCCTGCAGGAGAAATCGATCGATGCGATTCATGTTTCCGCAGGAACCGTTTGCAGCACTCCCCCGTGGTTTTTCCAGCACATGTTCGTTCCCAAAGGGAAAACGTGGGATTTGGCTCGAAAAATTAAGGAAGCAGTCGATATCCCCATCATTTTTGTTGGTCAAATCAATGAATTTTCCGATGTAGATAAATTGTTACAGGATTATCGGGCCGATTTTATTGCAATGGGGCGTCCTTTACTAGCCGATAGCGATTTTGTGGGGAAGTATTTGGGAGAAATAAAGGGGAATTTGCGGCCATGCCTGGCTTGTAGCGAAGGCTGTTTAGGAGGTGTTCGAAGCGGCAAAGGGCTGGGATGTTCAGTAAACCCCAGCGTAGGTCGTGAGCCGGAACGGTTAGAAAAAGCACCTGTATCCAAACAATTGGCGGTGGTGGGTGGCGGACTCGCCGGCATGCAGGCAGCCATTTCGCTCCATGAACGCGGACACCAGGTGAGTTTGTTTGAAAAAGATAAGCTGGGAGGGCAATTCTTGCTCGCTCCTCTGCCACCCCATAAAGAATCGCTGGGGAAAATTATCGATTATCTGAAGCAAGAAATCATCGATCGGAACATCGAGGTACAGCATCGTGAAGCAACTCCGGAACGACTTCAACAATTCGATGAAATTGTACTGGCAACCGGCTCCAAACCCTTCATTCCGCCTATCCCCGGATTAAAGGAATATTACTGGGCTGAAGTGTTAGAGAGTCAGCATTTGCCTGAAAATAAGCGTGTTTTGGTGGTAGGTGGCGGGCTTATTGGAACGGAGGTTGCCATGAAATTATTATCGAAAGGGAATACGGTATTTTTAGTTGAAATGATGGAGCAGATTGCTCGTGGAATGGAAATGATGGAACAGAAACTGACCCTCAAAGCGCTTCAGCATGAGCGGGTGAACATCTTTCTCAATACCAAAATCGAAACAATCGACGACCGCAAAGTGCTGTTGGAAGGGAAGGATCATAAGCAAACCCTGGA
>JAGYLP010000055.1 GCA_018401015.1 Bacteroidales bacterium | reverse complement strand
GTAGTTTGGACGTGGTAATCACGCAGAGGTCGCAGAGAGTTTCGTGTTGTTAATGCGAAACGTACTTCATAGGTTGATCCCTTAAAAACTGGGGTTTGCTGGTTGCAGGAATCTCTTTGCGTCCTTTGCGGAAATGCCACCACGGTTGCCACGTGTTGCATTGCAGTTAGTTCTTTGGAATCTATATGTGAGAAACAACTTTGCGCTCTTTGCGTGAACCTTAGCGGCCTTATAAACCTCCGCGCCTTTTAAAACCTAGTGGCGCTCTAGATGAGAGAAGAAGCGATCCCCGAAACGATAGAAAATTCCGATTTGACCGGTGAATCGCTCGAAACCTAAGCTATAAACCCCCACTCGCACTCGCAAACTCGGTAAATACCGATTTACCCACTGGTTCGACAACAAAACCGAATAGCCCGCATTCCATTTTTCCGTGTCGTATTCCACAAGTAAACTCTGATTGTGATACTGAAGCTCGACCCCTCCAAATATCCCCGTTAGCCGCGAATTATTCTGTGCCGGGTTCTCCTGCCACAGAAATCCGACCAAAGCATTGCTCTGTTGCAAATCGTACCCATAACCACCATGCACATCAGCCTTGAGCTTAGCCGGTAAGGGAAAGCTTTTGTTCGCAACCAAGTAAAACGCACCATTGTAAGTGTTGGTTGAAATGATGTCGTGCAACCCCAATGCAATTTGCGGATGATACTTTCCTTCCTTCAGTAATTTAAGCCGCACCTTAATCGATCGGTCGCCAATACCCCACTGCACCTCTTGATTCAATGGTTGAACCAGGTGAGCGGATACATTCAGGAAGCTCAGAAACATCAAGTTAACATGAATGAGCCGTTCCGGACGTCCTTCTTCCCAGTTGTTATGGATGATTCGGTTTTCGAAAGGCAGGTATCCAAACCCTACAAAGGCCATTCGATCCTGTCCGAAGCGAGCGGTTGGATTCTGAATAGCACCATAGGTTCCAAAAATGGACGTATGCGGAGGATCCTGCCCAACCATTGTGAGAGGCAAAAGGAGGAGAAGTAGGAGTATCGACCGGTTCATGGACTTCTAATTTTTTGCAGATTAGGCAAAGGTGGGAAAAATTTTCTCATCGAAACCGTATAGCATTCATTCTAGTTCACGGGAAAAACTCTGCGCTCTTTGCGGGTCCTCTGTGCTCTTTGCGCGAACCTTTGCGTCCTCAAAAACCTCTGCGGCCCTATAACTACTCAGCTCCTTTACTTTGCAATTATCTCGATCAATGCTGAACGGGGGGCTCACGCAAAGGGCGCAAAGGTTCGCGCAGAGAGCGCAAAGAGATCAGTGATTAAGCTAGTCTTCAGGCTTGAACTTGAATCCAATTATATCGACTTGAATGAAATCTGCGTAAATCCGTCAAATCCGTGTCATCCGTGTTCTAAGTGAACGACGGAGGTGAAAAGTGAATAGTAAACGGTGAACAATCTCCCAACCGCCAACAGCTAAAAGCCAACAGCCGTCAGGGCTTGCTCGACGAAGCCCCAGCTGAAGTGTTTGAGGTTGGCTTCGGTGATGAGGATGACTACGAGGTCGGTTTGGGTGAGCCGGGATTGGAAATCAATCTCGGAAACGGTCTCGTGGGGAGAGTGGTCGCCGTGATAAACTTTCTGATTGTAGTACCAAAACTCGCCGTGCCCGAAAAGGTTTGTGCTCACCCCGGCATTGTGCATGCTCCAGTAGTAACTGTCGGCCACCACGATGGTTTTCGGACGAAAAAGAGTATCGCCTTGTGTAAACAGGAACTCCGGATAACACATGGGCTCAGCTTTCATGTTGAACATCAGGTTCATCCCTTGCCCAATGTCGTAGTCGGCATAGCGCAAGGTGCTGCTGCGTTCCATCGCGGTGATTTCGATGCGGGGTAGTTTCCACCCACGCAAGGTCTCGATGTAAACTGCTAATTGATTCACTGCCTGAGTCATACCGTAATAGCTCCAATGAATGCCGTATTGTGGATAGAGCAGGCAATCGGATTGGTCTTTTTGTTCCATGAACCAGGCATTCAGGTCGAGGTGATTCACTCCTTCGGCTTGCATGAGCTGAACAAATTGGAGGTAATTGGTACTATCGGTTGGTTCGCCGCGGAGGTCGTCGGGGATAAATTCCGGGTAGAAACTAGCCTTGCCCGGAGCCAGACAAACGAGGATGGTTTTCCCCTGGGATTCCAGGTAGTCCTGAAGGCTTTTGATGCCTGCCACTTTGGTTCGGAGGATGTCCATCCCGCGGTAATCGCGTCCGTAATAGGCATCGATGTAGGCAATTTCGTAGAGATAATTTTCTTTTCCGCGGATTACTCCCCGCGCACTAGCTTTGTTGAAGAGGCTGTAAAGCAGCTGATTCCGGAGCCGAATGAGCCAGGGCTTGAGACTTAGTTCATCGTTGAACCAGCTTTCGAATTGAGTTTGGTAGCTGCCTTCGTAACCTTTCTCGAACGACCATTCGGGTTTTTCGGTGGTTTGTACGGCTCCTTTGAGGGGAGCAATCTTTCCGAATGGCACGAGGGTATGGAAAAGCGGCAGTATCAGCATCAGCATAAATACCACGAACAAGAGGAGGGTGAGTTTAGGCCTTTTCATACGCTTAGAATCGGAAGTAAATGAAAGGGTTAAAATCGGAGCCCACTACGTAGGCGAGGCTGAGGATGAAGAGTGCAGCAAAAAGGATGCTGGCACTCAGGTTTCCCCATGCGTTGCGTTTTTCGCGGTAGAACCAGGCTTCGAGCTTTAGGCCGGTGGAACTTAGGGTGATGAAAGCGAATAAAAATGCCAGTAAAAGGCTTACAGCCAGCTCGCTGTCGCTAAGGGTAGGTGTCTCGAAGGCTGAAAACCGGAACATTCCGCGCAAGTAATCGATGGCTTGTGTGAGCGATTCGGCCCGAAAAAAGACCCATCCGATGAGCACGATGAAGTAATTGAGGACGATGCGAGGGAATTTGCCAATGGGTTTGAGCCATTTCATCCAAAAGGCGCGGTCGAGCATGAGAAAGAGACCGTGCCAGGCTCCCCAGATAACGAAGGTCCAATTGGCACCGTGCCATAGGCCCGAAATGAGGAAGACCACGAAAAGATTGAAGTAAAGTCGGCTCACTGTTTTAACCCGGTTTCCGCCGAGTGGGATGTAGAGGTAATCTTTCATCCATTCGCCCAGGGTGATGTGCCAGCGCCGCCAGAATTCCGTAATATTTTGAGCTACATAGGGGTTATTGAAGTTTTCGGGAAATCGGAATCCGATGATTCGTCCGAGCCCGATGGCCATATCGGAGTATCCGCTAAAATCGAAATAGATTTGGAAGGAGTAGGCTACGATACCGAGCCAGAGCTGATTGGGGCTGAGTTCGTTTACGTTGGACGCGAAGATGCTATCGGCCTGTTCGCCCAGCACATTGGCCAGTAGCACTTTTTTGGATAATCCGATGATGAAACGGAAGATGCCATGGAGTTTCTCTTCGGAGGTATCGTTGTGTCGGCGGTCGAGGATATCGTCGGCTACGGTATGGAAACGCACGATGGGTCCGGCAATGAGTTGCGGGAACATGAGGATGTAGAGCAGATAATCCTGCACCCGGTTGAGCGGATCGTGCACTTTTCGGTACACGTCGAGGGTATAGGTAAGCGATTGGAAAGTGAAGAAGGAGATTCCGATGGGGAGCGCTATTTCGAGCCAGTGAAGGGCGTTCAATCCGAGTTGCCCGAGGATGAAATTCACATTATCGACCAGGAAGTTGGCGTATTTGAAGTAGGCCAACAGTCCGATATTGATTAGTAGTGAGCTGATGAGCAGGGGTTTGCGACGGCGCGGGTTGTTCGTCCTGCTCATGGCCTGTACTATGTAGAAGTTGGTTAGGAGCGAGGCGAGCAGGATGAGGATGAAATCGGGTGCTCCCCAGGTGTAGAAGATAAGGGAGGCGAGAAGGAGAATGATGTTCCTTAGTCGGTGGGGGCTAAGGTGATAGATCACCAGAAAAATGGGAAGAAAAACCTGCGAGGAAAAGGGTAGAACTAAAGATCATTCAAGAGTTGGGTTGAATGTGTTTTTCGATGCGAGGGAAGTCGCAATGCACTGTTTATTCTTCTTCTTCTTCCGGAGTGGTGGGAGGAGCGAGTTGCGGTATTTCCATCGGCACCTCAATCGTTTCCCCCCGCACCAAATTGACTTCTGTTTCGCCGACCAGTCGTTGTCCTTGATAGTTATCGACTTGCACATAGACCCGGAGGTTGGCAAGGAAAGCGAATTCAGCGTAGAACCGGCCGGATTCGTTGGTGAATCCTTGGGCTTCTATCAGGAGGTTTCCCGGGAGGTTGTAAAAGCTCACTTTGGCATTGGGGATTGCTCGGTCGTAGGGATCCGTAATAACCATTTCGACTCCTGCATTTTCCGGTTCTTCGCAAGCGGTAAAGCTTCCGGTGATGAGAAGGAAGAGCACACTCAGTATGAGGCCAAATTGTTTCATCGGCATTATTCGTAACAAGCGCTGAGGCGGATTTTTTCTTCGTACACTTCGTTATCGGCAAACACGACCACTCCTTGTCCGCAGCTCTCTTCGCCTGTTCCGTGGGTGGCTTGAATTTTCACAATCCCTTCGTGCTGAACGGTGTAGGTTACTTGTCCGCTGATATCGGTTAATTTAGGTTTTTCGGCAAACTCGATGAGTTGGAGCAGGGAAGTTCCCTCGGCGAGCACAAAGCGCACTTCGGCGTTACTAACCGGCCATTCTTGCCCATAGGCATCCATTTTAACCACGGTAATGATGGCCATTGGATCTTCGTCTTCGACACAGGAGGCAAATCCTCCGAGGAGGAGCATGGCTGAGAGCACTATTGGGAGGAAGCTTCGGATTTTTTTCATGGTGATAAATTTATGAGGTACTAAGAAAGAGATGCGATATTAAGGATTTAGGTTGCTTTAAATGGGAGTGGTTGGCCAGGCTTTGAGGGCTATTTTTTCGTGATAGACTGAATCGAAGTAAAACAGGAGAGTTCCTGTGGCGGAGCGTTTTTTACCATCGAGTTCTTGTTCGACCAGCACTTCGATCATTGCTTCGACCGGTAGTTCGTAGTTTACTTCGCCTCGCACATCGGTCAGTTTAGGGAAGAGCGAATGTTTCACTACATCTTCCTGCGATGCGCCGGCCGGAGGATTGAAACGCACGAGAGCATTGGGAACCGGTACTTCGATGACAGCGGTATCTGTTTCGACCAACTCATAAACCCTTACGTTGGCGCGGGGTAGAGCCGGGTCGGGGTAGCAGGCAGCCAAGCCGCCCAGCATGATGAGCACTGCGAAGATTCCGGCCAGGCGGCGCGAAAATCCTGCAGTTAGGTTCCCAGATAAATGCTTCATGTTCTCTTCAATTTTGACCTTTTAAGAGCTTCCGATTACTTTTTGGAAGAAGATGAAAGCTTAAAAGTGAGTATTAAATTCGTTTCCAAAAGGATAAGCACACAAAAATAAGTTCCTTCCGCTTTATTCGCAAGAAAAATAAGCGTCACGCAATAACCTGCGATTAAGTATGCTTTCGCTTTCTAAATGAAGCAAAAATAGGCTTATTTCGCAGCCTCAAGACATATTTTTTCTAATTTCACGCGAATTCAAAAAATACGAATCATGAAATTATTTAAATCGCTAGCAATCACATTGTTACTCGCATTGGGAGCTTCATCGCTCATGGCCAAAACGGCAGGACCCAAACTGAAAGGGCCCATTCTGTTGATGGAAACGAGCATGGGAAATATCACTATTCAGCTTTATGACGAAACGCCGTTGCATCGGGATAATTTTATCAAACTGGTTAAGGAAGGCTATTACGATGGGACTTTATTTCATCGCGTAATAAAAGAATTCATGGTTCAGGGTGGCGATCCCGATTCGCGGAATGCGGAAGCCGGAACCACGCTGGGCAATGGTGGACCCGATTATACCATTCCGGCTGAATTTGTCCCCAACTTGTATCATAAGCGTGGAGCTTTGGCGGCTGCTCGACAAGGCGATCAGATGAATCCGGAAAAGCGCTCGTCGGGTTCCCAATTTTATATAGTACAGGGAAAAGTGTTTACCGAAGCGGAGATGCAAGCTTTTTCATCGCGTCAGGAGCAGCAGGTGAAATTCACCTATATTCGCGAGTTTTTACAAAAGCCTGAGAATATTGCGTACAAGAACCGGATTGATTCCTTGCAGAAGCAGAAAGCGACCGCCGCGATCAACGCCTGTGTGGACGAAATAGCCGAGAAAGAGAAAGAAGCACTTGCTGAGTTGATTACGCCTATGTTTACGGAAGAACAGATAGCTTTATACACAACTGTGGGTGGGTCGCCACATCTCGATGGAGCTTACACTGTTTTTGGCGAAGTGTTAGAAGGAATGGAGGTAGTCGATAAGATTGCAGCGCTTGAGGTCGACCGTAATAATCGTCCTACTCAGGATGTAAGCATTATCAAAGTGAGCATTATCAAAAAATAGATTGGTCGAAGGGCCGTTGAGAGTCAATTATGTTAGAAAAGATTAAGCAATTAC
>JAGYLP010000054.1 GCA_018401015.1 Bacteroidales bacterium | reverse complement strand
GAATGCTTTAACCGTAATGGTATGCGACGTTCCGGCCGTTACTTGCGTAAGGCTATTCGCAATGGTAATGTGGAAATAGGCTGGAACAGCTTGCGATACATTCACCGGAAGTCGGTTTGTATTTGCAGCATTGATATCTACATTTCCGCTTACGATTCCATCATCATAAGATGGGATAGAACAATTTACCGCAATATTGGTAATTTCCTCTTTGTAAAGAATCATGGAGGCAGTTACTTGGCCATCGGTAAAATCTAAATTCGTATTCCAAGATCCAAAAACATTTCCATTAACAGTCGGATTGTAGGGAGGAGCAGGAGAATTATTAGCGCCTGTGAATAATAAAACCTGATTGTCATCGAATCGAGTAGCCAGGTTATCGTAAGCATCATACACACTTAGGGTGATATTCTGAGCTACACCGGCAGTTAGTTCGTAGTTACCATTTCCATCGGTAGATGGAACGGTGGCAGCGGCTGTAATGGTGAGATAATTTGGGATATTGTGCACCACGGTAATGGCTGCTGATTCCAATACCGGAAGCGTACCATTCGTGAATTGTAGTTTAATTCCTTCCGCTTTTTCGTATTTTAAATTGGTGTAGGTGGCTATACCAGCAATAGGAGTGATTGCGAGAGTCCCAATTAAGCTGGAGGTGGCCGGACTGATTGCTGAGGCAGTAATCGTAGTTGTGGAAGCAGCTCCGGTATTAACCAGGTTCATGAACTGGTCGCGAACGGCCACAACCGGCTGATAGTCGAATAATTCACCTGCGATGGTTGTGGCATTTGCAGCTGGTACGGTGTTGAATGCCAATTGAGTAGCCACACCATGGGTTACAACTACGCTGGCATCGTCGGTTATGGTTCCATTGATTGAAGAGGCAGATCCAGAACCGGTGAAAGTTCCGGTAATCGTAGCCGTACCAACCCCTGTGGCATTTAGCTTAAAGGTAGCGGTGTAAACACCATTGCTGGTGTAGTTAGCGCTTACAGAACTGGCAGCCGTGGTAGTACCATTATCGATAACCCCAATGGGGCTAACCGATAAGCTAATTGTGCCCCGATCGTTTACAATCAGGTTTCCGAATTGATCTTTAAGTTGGACTGAAACAGTCGTGGTTTCATCAGCTGTAATGGCAGCATCGGCCACGGTAATTTCGATATCGGTCAAATCCGGTAGGCCTTCGGTTATTTCAACCGTGGCATCATCGGTTAGCGCTCCTGTTACGCTAGAAGCGGTGCCCGTTCCGGTGAAGTTTCCGGTAATAGTGGCTGTTCCAACACCATTGTTACTGGCGTTGTAAGCTCCGGAAAGGGTTGCAGTATAGCTACCATTTGTATTATTTGTTACCGACGAAAGCGTTCCTAGGTCGGTATTTAAGGTCAGGCTTCCCCGGTTGTTTTGAATTTGATTACCGAGGTGGTCTTCTAACTGAATGGTAATCGTAGAAGTTTCATCGGTTGTCATCGTGGTAGGATTGGCTGTGATAGTGCTCTCAGCGAGGTTAGGCAATCCTTCGGTAATGGCAACGATTTCGTTATCGGTAAAATTACCATCGGTAAAGTTAGCGTTAGTAAAATCGGCGCTAGCGGTGATGGTTGCATTTCCTACTCCATGGTTTACAGCATCGTAGCTCGCGTAAAGCGTTGCAGTATAAGCTCCGGTAGTTCCTCCGGAATAAGTAGCCGTAACGCTGGTGTTTCCATTATTCGCACCAAATCCACCGAGCGTGGTATTGAAAGTCATCGTTCCATCGTCGGTTAGACGTGGGTTTGCGAATTGGTCTTTCAGTTGGAGCGTGAGCAGGGTATTTTCGTCGGTTGTGATCGAATTAGCAGTGGCCGTGAGGGTAGATACAACAAGCGATGGTTCATCGGGCTTAGTTACTTCAACCTTTAACTGGGTTGATAAAGTAGTATTTCCAACCACCGCAGTGATGGTATTTATTTGCGACATATCCGTAATGCGTACCGAAGCAGTATAAGTTCCATCGTGGTTATCGGTAACCGGAATGGTAATGAGTGAAGGTACACCATTCACAGCCGTTCCGTTGCGGTGTTCATCGACCCCATTGAGTTTAACTACGACCGATTGACAATCGCACAATAGGTTTTCAGGATTATCGCGCGGGATGATGGTAACGGAAATGAAATCACCGGCGATTACATCGGGTGATGTCGGATAAGTGTAAACAGTTGGGTTCGTTGAGCTTGCAGTTAGGGATGGATATTGTGTAAAATACAATTCCGATTTATCGGCATCTTCATCGCCAGGCCCCACTACAATATTCTGCAGTTCGCCCACTTTAAATGCGTCGGGCGAATCGGCAACCCGCAACCAGTAGTTTCCTACTTTAGGGATACTTACAGCATTTTGAAAGATACGGATACCTCCATCGTTTGCTAAAAACTGTTGCAGTCCGGTTGGATCCTGTACGATAGCATCGTTCGACGATTTAAAATTGATATAACCGAGGTAATCCCGTTTGATGTTATTGTATTGGTCGCGCGCAGTGGCCCGAACCGAGAACGGTGACGCAGCAGTCACACGTGTACCACCGATGTTATAGACTACTGGGTTTCCATTTCCATCAGCCTCGACCAGTTCAAAATTATCGAGTGCTTCCGGCCACACCGTGATAGCTGGTGTTGTACCGGCAGATCCTGTGAGGGTTTCAACAATTGTGATGGTAGGTGTTTCCTGGGCATTGTAGAATGTGAATCCCGGGATGGTAGCAATACCAGCGGTAAAGGTCTGATTACCGGCACTAACAATAACCGGAGTATTTCCAAGTGGAGAAGGCACCGCATTGCTTGTGAAGGTAACTTCCAGCTGTCCGGTAAAATCTTCTTTTAGGTTGTCGAATTCGTCGTAGAGGTATGCCGTAATGGAGAAAGAGGTACCTACCAGGACGTTATTATCGGCAGGATGAGTGGCATAATTGGAGTTGGCTTTGATTGTGTAATAGTTCAGGTCGGCTGAGTTTACGCTGATGTTCGATTGCTGACCTTCGGCAGCGGTGATTGTTACATCGTTCACTTTGACATAATAACCGGGAGTTTCGCCATATTGCTTGAGGCTCACCCCATTAGCAAAAGTTTTAACTCCCAAATCACCTGATAGAAATGTATAGTTAGCAGGCAAAATGGTAGGCTTGCTTACGTCCAAACTCACGTTATTGGTAGAGAAAGCAATCGTTCCAGTGTAATCGTATTTCACGTTATCGAACTCATCGTAAGCGGTTACCGTAGGAGAAGTTGTTTCGCCTGCATCGTGCGGATCGGCTATTCCGGCTACGGTGAAATAATTCACATTAGCAGCAGGAATGATATTGAAAGCGTTTGAAATCGGCGTAGTAACAACCGGGCTGGCTGCACTGGCTACCAGCGAATAGCTCAATCCTGTTTTATTGATTGATAGATTGGAAAAGGTAGCGACTCCGTTTACGGGAGTAACTGTAGTGGTACCACTAAGTACTCCAGTCTGATTGATTGAAGGATTATTGGAAATAGCAATGGTAATTGGTTCATTGTAGTCAGTCATCGGATTTCCATAGGTGTCGGTGAAGCGGACCTGGAAAGAATTTACAGTGCCATCATCGATTGTTTCACCGGCACGCGTGGTAGTCGGTTGAGTAACATAGGCGAGCCTGTTAGCAGCAAAATTAGCAGTGATGGTTGCGCTAGTAGTTACACTTAAATCTTTACGAGGATTATCGGTACTACCATCGCTCCAATTCACGAAGTTATAACCGGCATTTGGTACTGCATAAATATTACTTCCATCGGTATTGTGAGCAGTAATTTCGGTAACAGATCCTTGTCCGCCGGCATCTGATGTACCCACGGTACCGTTAGCACCAGCTACATAGATTCGTTCGTTGTTGGTATAAAATATGGCCGAACGTCGATAGGCTGAGGTTCCACAATCGTTGGTAGCTTTTACGGCCAGGTAGTAGGCTGTACTTTTGGTTAAGCCTTCTGCGATTGCTGATAAGGTTGGGTTTGTAACGATTCCTTTATCGGTTGATCCCGCTTCGTAAGTAACGGTGCTGGTAGGACCGACTGCCCAGTAGTATTGAATGGTTCCATCGCCCGTCGATTGAGCCCAACTTAGGTTGGCTTTAGTGAGTCCGTCGGCAGTAGCAGGAATAGAAACCGAAGCGCTTGCCGGTTGCGAGGCCGGCTGATTAACCGTTACGGTAACAGAAGTATAATTATTACTGAAGTTTCCATTATAGTTCCAGGCATAGTAGGTAGTTGTGACGGATGGATTGACCGACCGAGGGTTCCCGGTACCGACAAATCCGGTTCGGTTGGAATTAGTGTACCAATAGACCGTTGATTGAGCATTGGAAACACTTAAATTGGTATAGGTACTACTGCAAATGGTATTATTCGTAGCACTCGTAGTAGCATTCGTAGGATTAACAGGCAAGGTTCTAAAGGAGATTTGATTGCCATATCCGGTACCCGTTGGGCTGGTAGCATAGGCTCTTGCATAATACAAGGTATTCGGACTTAAACCGGTTATATTTACAGAGAAGTTAGCAGTTCCATTTCCACCGGAAACTATACTATTCGAAATGGTTGGATTTTGAGAGGTACTGTAAGCGACTCCTTTTGCTGTAATCGTTTCACCATTTGCATCGATAGAGTTCCCTCCAACTGTCACCGAAGTGCTAGCTAGATTTGAAGATGCCACTGTTGAAATTGAGGGAGCCGGGTTAGAGACAGCCTGCACCCATCCTAACATGGCATACATAAATCGAGTCATCTGGGGTTGCGGCTGCCAGGATGCGACTGTAATGAACCATGGTAAGGTTAAACCACCCACTAACATACGACCTGATCCAATCGTTTTTTCAGCTAAGGTATATTGTGAGGTTTGACCCGAAACAGTGAAAATAGAATTTAAGCCTGTACCCGTAATAACGTTATGAGCTACATAGTTACCATAGTAGTTCCCACTAAAGTAGGCATCGCCGGTAACGCCATTGATGGTGACATTCGTACGCAACAAAGGATGCACATTGGACGTGGTACTTGGATAAGTAGTTGCGTTACTGTAAGCAACCATGTTGTTCGTCAAGATCCGTTCGGAATAAACTCCGGAACTACCAATTTGGAACTTTCCTAAATTTTCATTGGTAGCTGCATTTACAATCAGCGTACGGCCTCCTGAAATCCAAGTATTGATGGTGCTCCAGTTCGCATCCAGAAAGTTCTTCATAGCAGTGGTGTTGGAGTTACCTCCTTCGATAAAGACCAACGAACGTGTAGTGGAAAAAATATTGCTGACGTTACCGTTAGCATCACTTCCATAGATATACTTATTCCAACCGGTACTACCATACACAGCGTTTAAAGCACTGATGTTACTGGTCTGACCCCACGGTTCGCTTGACGTAGTGATATAGGCGGCAGCTGCTCCGTGCCCGGAACCTTGAGCTTGAGCCCAGGTTGGGAGGAGAAAAAGTAAGCTGAATAATAGATAGTATAAAGTATTTCTCATAGCTGCACGATTTGAAGATTTTGAATAACGTAATCGCTTTCACCCAGTTTGACACTGGTTATATAATTGAATGGGTTAATGCTTAAATCGGGATTTTGGCAATTGCCGCCGGCGGTACTACCAGCATTTACTATAATTTGCTTTGGAAGATCTACCGGTAAGATACTACCATCTAAATCGAAAGCAGAGTCGAAGGACACTTGATAATTGTTTGCACCATTATTTTCGACCTTCAGCAAGACTTTCAATTCACCGTCGCAGGTTGAATACGACCGGTAGATTTTCACATCATTTTGTTCGGCTAACAAGATCCATGGTCCAAAGTTGGTTTGTCCGTTCATCGAGAACAGTAAACTCATGAATCCAAATAAAATGAGTACGCGTTTCATATGCTATTGTTTTATATTTCTTGTGAATTGATTACGGATTGGGAGTATTTCCTAAAATCATTACCGGGCTAACATTCTGGTCGCCGGTGATGGTAACATTGGTTTGAGGTACAATACTTACTGAGTTGTAACTCGTTGAACCAGTACCATCGGCGTTTAAGGTGGCAGTTTGAGTTTCCGTGGTATTTGCATAAATATTCACGGTAACATCACCGGTATGAAGTGTACCTCCATTGATAGCTGTATAAGCAGCATAAAGGCTATTGTATCCTGCACGCTGAGCTGTACCGGCAGAGGATTCAACGATAATCTCGTAGATACTCATATCGCCATTTACATAAGTAATGGTATAATTACTCAAACCTGTACCCTGTGCAGCACTTGGCTCGATGGATTCAGGATAGGTGCCGACTGCTTTTGTGTCGGTTTCAACATCATTCAGGTAAGTAAGGGTAACACTGGTAACCTCATCGCTTCCTTTCAATTGATTTGCACCCACCGTGAATGCAGTACTACCGGTTGTTGGAGAAGTAAGTATAACTCCGTAACCTTTTGCATAATCATCCGCAGTAATGGTTAAGGTAGCGGCGTTAATGTCGGCAAGTAAGCCGCTCGGCTGGCTGACGGAATAATTGGCCGCTTTCGTTCCACTTAAGCTTACTCCTGTTACAGTAACTGCTATATCCGATCCGATGGTCGCTTGAGCAAAAGTTGCAGCATAACTAGCA
>JAGYLP010000053.1 GCA_018401015.1 Bacteroidales bacterium | reverse complement strand
CTTCCGAAGTAACTGAAAATGTAAAGATTCCAGTTATCGTCATTCCGGATGGGCACGAAGGAACAAGTCCTGAAAAAATTCACCGTGTTGCCTATGTGAGTAATTTCGACAAAAGTGATATTCGACCAGTCCATAAACTACTGTACCTTTTAAGTCCTTTTAAAGTTCACCTCGAATTGATCCATCTATACGAAAGAGGTAGTGGTTTAAGTGCTGATGAGGAATACAATCGATTGATAAAAGTAATAGAAAAGGAATTTAAAGGAGTAAACTTTCACCTTACCATTATTTCAGGTAAGGACAAGTTACTGCAGCTACAAGAATTTATTTATGAGCATGGCGTTGACTTACTGAGCATTCAGGCGCAGAAAAGAAGCTTTTTTAGCCGACTTTTCCGAACCACCTTAAGCGACAAGTTGCTCTTCAATTCTAAAATTCCATTCCTAATTTATCATTAACCTATTCGGCTTATTTCATTGAGAGCTGCAACATTGAGGACATCAATTGAATCGCCGTTTACACGAATAATTTTATCGTCCTTGAACTGTTTTAAGATTCGAATGGCACTTTCCTTTGATAGTGCAGTCATATCGGCGAGCTCTTGGCGAGTAAGGGTCATTTTAAATGGGTTCTCCTGATAGATATCGTTCAAAAGATAAAGTAGAGCATCGGCCACCCTTCCTGGCATTTGCTTTTGAGTAAGGCTGATGAACTTTTGGAAGTTATTCAGTGTATCGAGGTTTGAGTTTTTATGCGCATCTACTGCGAAATCAGGATTTTCATTCATAACCTTTTTAAACACCCCCATTTCTATAAAGCATGCTTTGGAATCTTCGACCGCTCTAACCGTAAAATGATGTTTGAAGTCGGTGTATAATCCTGGACCACCAACAAACTCGCCCGGTTTAATGAGCTTCAAAATGATATTACGATTATTAAACCCTTCGATATAAACCTTTGCAAGGCCGGAGGTAAACGACATGAGGTGCGTCATGGCTGTACCTTGTTTAAAAATGATTTCACCGGCGTAATAACGAGCGTCGTATCGGTGCTCATTGAACAGCTTCAACTCCTCTTTTGAAAGATTTGTAAAAACGGTCGATTTCTTTATACAATCCAGGCAGTTACATGTAGTATTTACCATAAACAATTATTTAATGTGCAAGATTACATGAATCTTGTATATCTAAAAAGCATCGAAACTCCCCTAAATATCTATATCTATGGACATTTCCATATCGAGCTCTTTACCCTCCAAGACGATGACAAAATACAATAATTTATTGATAAAAATAATTAAGGAGTTTGTTCTCCGACATTCGTTCGATTGACTTAGGTCAATCCTAAGCTGACATTTCTCATACGCCGCGTGAGTTATCTCATTAAGGTCAAACCCGCTATTCTTAGGCTATTTGGTATTTTTGAGTCGCAACTTTAATTCATATTAAACTTTACACTTATGACAAGAAAAAAATCAACTTTACTTTGGACTTTGGCCTTGCTCTTGTTCGCAATCAGCTCTTGCGAGTACACCAACATTGAGCCCATCGAAGTAGTTTTACCCGATGAAAAAGTCTCCTTCAGCGAGGAAATTGCCCCCGTTTTAGCATCCAAATGTGCCTCCTGCCACCAATCGGTTGCTCCTATTTTAAGTGCCGGTAACGAATACAACAATCTCATCAATGGTGGATACATCAACCTTGATACACCCGCTGAAAGTATTCTTTACACGAAAACTTCCGGGGGTCATCCGGCAGGTAGCGGTTTAACAGCTACAGAACTGGCTATCATTCTTAAGTGGATTGAAGAAGGTGCTGAAAACAACTAATCAAATTGGTAAACACATTTAAGTAACAAACAATGGGTACAATGAAGAAACTATTAACCTTACTAGTTATGGGGATATTGCTCGGAAGCAGTATGCTCACCTTTGCACAAGAGGAAAATGAAGAAAAAGATATGCGTCCGGTTCGTTTCGATTGGGCTACAACCATCCTTATCGATCACCAAACCGTGAAGAATTTGCCACAAGGAACGTGGCAATACATGATTTACCATCGATTTGGTAAAATGGACAAAGGAGTTTCCGATTTCTGGGGAATTTATGCTCCCTCCAACATTTCAATGGGGATTCACTATGGTATTACCAATAAGTTATCGGTAGGAATTAGTTCCGAGAAGAACAACAAACTTCAAAGCCTGAACTGGAAGTACAACATTATTAATCAAACCAGAGGCGGAACCATTCCCGTGAGTGTTGCTTATGTAGGTAATATGAGCGTCGATACACGTCCGGATGAAGTATTCGGTCAAAATTATGAACTAACCAACCGCTTTTCCTACAACCACTCGCTTATCGTAGCCAGAAAATTCAATGATCGTTTGAGTTTACAAGCCGCTGTGGATTACACCCACTTTAATAGTGTGGAAGAACTCACTCGTCACGATGTTATTGCTTGGCACTTAGGTGGTAGGTATCGTTTCATTGGAGAGAATTCAATTGTATTTGAGTACACAAGCCCGATGGATGTTAACCTAAACGGTTATTCAAACATTGATGAGTTCAATCCTCTTGCTGAACCAGGATTATCTTTCGGATGGGAATGGGGAACAAGTACTCATGCCTTCCAGTTCTTCGCCTCAACTTATGAGCACATTGTTGCACAGAAAAATATTGCCTTCAATAAAAATGAAATAGGCGACTTCTTACTGGGATTCAATATCACTGTAAGATTCTAAACCACCCGAAGGGGTGTTAATTTCACCAATGGCAGTTTCTCAAAGCTGCCATTGGTTTTTAAACTAAGCTCAACAACTATTTATCATACCGAACTGAATTCCCGGACAAGAATTCAGAAACTAATTAACGAACCAATAGCGAATGAAAACACTAATTAATTTAAGCTTATTAAGTTTGGTCGTTGCCCTTTTATGTTCAGCCAATATTCCGACTAACGATGAAATGGCAGTAGGCCAACCAAGCGAAGAGGTAATTGAAGCCAACAATTTGTGCTTCTCTTGCCACGGACAAAAACTCTTTACCTACTATAATCCTGAACTCGACCGAGAGATAAAGGATAATATGTGTGACGAAAAAATTGTCAACGAAGAAAAATTCTACCTGAGTAATCACCGAACCTTCCAGTGTATTGGATGCCATTCGGCCGATTATGAAAGCTTCCCCCACCCTGGCGAATTACGTTTTGAACAACAATATGCCTGCAACGACTGTCACGGATACGACGATGATTGGGCTCATTTCAAGTTCGATGAAATTGAAGAAGAGTTCATGAAGTCCGTTCATTCCACCAATCACGACGAAGCATTTACTTGCTGGATGTGTCACGACCCACACGAATATCATATCACCTATCGTAACGAAGAGAATCTGTTGAACACGATTGCCTACGACAATGGAATTTGCCTCACCTGCCATGCCGATGTAAATCGATACCAACTTTTAACCGATAAAGAAAAGCCTAACGTTGATTTACAACACAGCTGGTTACCCAACCAGCAATTGCACTTTACTAAGGTGCGTTGTATCGAATGCCATGCAGAGCTTAACGACAATGTTCTGGTAGCCCATAATATTCGACCCAAAGAAGAAGCCGTTAAAAAATGTGTAGAATGTCATTCGAGCGATAGTCGATTAATGGCTTCTTTATATAGCCACACGGTTAAAACAGAGCGTTGGTCTGGTGGTTTTATCAATGGAGAAATGGTCACTCAAGGATTTGTTATCGGTGCTAACCGTAATAAATACCTGAACCAAGGCAGCCTATATATTTTCTTAGGAACACTAGCCATTATCCTCATTCATTCAATTTTACGTGCAATTTATATTAAGAAATAAGATGGGAACAAGAATTTATTTATATCCGGGTTGGTTAAGATTTTGGCATGCAATTAATGCCCTGATGTGTTTGGTGCTGATAGTATCCGGACTTAGCATGCAGTACACCGATTTTGAACGCTACATTCTGGATTTCCAGTTAGCTGTTCAGCTACACAATATTGCTGGTGTAATTCTATCCTTTAATTACTTCATTTTCCTCTTCGGGAACTTGTTTACACCCAATGGTCGCCAATACTTTTTATTTCGTCGCGGTGTTCTTAAAAACCTGTTTACACAACTACACTACTATACCTTAGGAATCTTCAGAAAAGAAGCTACACCCTTCCCTATCACAACGGAAAATAAGTTCAATCCTATTCAACGTACAGCCTATGTGTTGGTTGGATATGTTGCTACCATCATTGTAATCGTTACCGGATGGGCTTATCTCTTTCCTGAAATCGTTCCAAATACTATTGGTAATGTTAGTGGGCTTTTAATAAACGACTTAATTCATATCTCGATGGGGTATTTCATTTCGATCTTTCTGATCATACATATTTACTTCATTACGATTGGAAATTCTAAGATGAAAAATTTCAAGAGCATGGTTACAGGTTGGCACGAGTAAGTGCCGATTCGCCCCTTTTGACTTTTTTCCATTACTCACTCAAACAAACAAACTATGACAGCAAAAAATGAAAGTCGACGGAGCTTCCTGAAAGCCGGGCTTTCGCTGAGTGCTGGCGCCGCTTTAGGCGCAGCTGCCCTCAGTGGAAGAGCCGATAGCATGGATGCTCCGTCTGAAAAGATTAAGTTGGTTACGGCCGATGGTAGAGTGATTGAGGTGGAGAAATACGATTTATCGATCGACGACCGTAACCCGGCGAGCATTGAAAAGTCTCATTACGGACTACCCGGAAGGAAGTTTGTGATGGTCATTGATTTAGCAAAATGCAAAAATGCCAGGAAGTGTGTCGAAAAATGTCAAGAGGGACATTACTTGCCAGCGGACCACGAGTGGTTGAATATTTATTTGCTGAAAGATAGTCCTGAAAGTGCACCCTACTGGTTTCCGCGCCCCTGCTTTCAATGCGATAACCCATTGTGCGTTAGTGTTTGTCCGGTTGGTGCAACCTTTAAACGTACCGATGGCATCGTTTTAGTCGATACCGACCGATGCATTGGATGCAAGTTCTGCATGACCGGATGTCCATATTCAGCACGTGTTTTCCATTGGCATGAACCTGAAGTAGAGGTTCCCGAGGGTACCGTTTACAGTCCTGAAACAGCCTATCCTGCTGAAGAAGGAACAGTTGGCAAATGTGTTTTTTGTGCCGATTTACTGCGTAAAAACGAACTACCTCGATGTGTTGTAGCTTGTCCGGAAGGAGTCATCTATTTTGGCGATTTGAATGAAGATACAGTGAGTAACGGTGTGGAAACCATGGTTTTTAGCGAATTGATAAAAAACCGATCCGGTTATCGATACCACGAAGATTTAGGAACACGCCCAAGTGTTTATTATCTACCTCCGGTAGACAGGCTCTACGAGGTAGAGGAAGGTTTCTCCCTTCATGCTGAGAATCCTGAAATCCTAGAGCGATACAAGAACACTGAAACCTACAAAAAATACTTTGGCGATGGAAATAAATAACACCCTTACCATTGATGGAGCAATCAAGGAATTCGCTCCTCAAATAGAGAAAACCTCCCCATTAGGTTGGTCGTGGATTGCTTTCCTGTCGGTGCTAGTCTTATTCGGTTTTTATGGTTTATACACTCAAATAGCCGAAGGGCACATCGTTACCGGTATGCGCGACAACGTTGTATGGGGAATCTATATTGTTAACTTCATCTTCTTCATGGGAGTTAGCTACGCTGGAGCACTCATTTCCGGAACCTTGCATCTCTTTCGATCCGAATGGAGAAAGCCAGTTATCCGGATGGCTGAATGGATTACGATTATTTCTCTTTTAATAGGCCCCTTGTACATTCTTTTGTGCATCGGACGACTCGACAAATTGCATAATATCGCTTTATTTGGCAGGATTCAATCGCCCATTACATGGGACGTTATTGCAATCTCGACGGATATTGTAGGGTGTATCATCTTCCTCTACATGGCTCTTTTACGTGATTTTGCTCACTTACGAGATTATCCGGAATTGAAAGTTCCTAAATGGAAAAAGAAACTCTATTATTATTTCGCTCTCAAGTACCATGACACCCCCGAACAACGAAAAAAATTGAACCGGACGGTCGATATCATGGCTGCTATGGTCATTGCAATTGCCATTATTGTGTACTCGGTACTTGCATGGATTTTCAGTGTTACCCTCCAACCAGGTTGGCACAGTACTATTTTTGGGCCCTATTTCGTAATAGCTGCTGTCTATTCTGGCACAGCTGTACTTATTGTGAGCATGTATTTGTTCCGCAAGGTATACAAGTTAGAACACGTCATTACCGAGCTTCATTTCAAGAACATGGGAATCATTCTCCTGGTGTTGGGAGCATTTTTTGGTTACTTCACCTTCTCTGAGTATCTCACGAAATGGTATGGATCGCAAAAGAACGATGAATTACTAATCAGTATCTTATTCGACAAATACTATTGGGAATTTGTGATCTCAAATTATATTGGTGTTCTTTTACCTTTAATCATTATTGGAATACCAAAATTCAGGACCATTAAGTCTATTACATTTACGTCGTTAGTGGTGATATTAGCCTTGTGGCTAAATCGTTATCTTATTGTGGTTCCTACGCTTGAATCCCCTTATTTGCCCATTCAAGACAGTCGCAGTGCATGGGTTGATTATGGCGGAACATGGGTTGAATGGTCCCTTACCTTGGGCGGGATAGCCGGTTTTATGCTCTTATTTACGTTGGCGTCTAAGCTAGTTCCGATTGTGCAGCTTTCGGCTTTGGTCAAAAAAGATAAGTCGGAAGAGAATCGAAAATCGGAATAATTAGTGATTTAATCAACTTAAGCCCAGGAACTATGAAAACGAAAATATTTTTTATCATCGCCAGTTTACTTCTTCCATTTGGAATGAGGTTGGCTGCAAGTGAACCCTACTCGTTAAGCTTTTACCTTGAATATAGGAAATTGGCCGAAGGCGAGCGGAAATTATCGGCTACAGCAAAATACAAACCTGACCGATTTTGGGAAGTAGTTGAAGGAATGAAGGTCGAGTTCTTTTACATGAACGAAGAAGGTGATGAAGTGCTATTGGCCGATGGGATAACCGACGAAAAAGGTACCGCCAGCATTCTCATTGATTCTGAATATCCTTTATATCGAAACGAGGAAGGGTTAATCGAATTTGTTGCAAGAACCCAAGAAACCGAAAAATATGAGCTTGCGGAGGAATGGCTCTCTATTCGAGATATATATCTGGAAATGAAGCTAATAGAAGATGGCGATGAACGTACCATTGAATTACATGCCGAAGTTTTAGATGAAAACGGAGAGCTTGTTCCTTTGTCCGACGAGGATATTTATT
>JAGYLP010000052.1 GCA_018401015.1 Bacteroidales bacterium | reverse complement strand
ACGAGGTTTTGCAGATCTTGAGTATATCGTTAACCGATAAAACTCATCTTAGAGACCTGTTCGACAGAACTAAATTTCAAAATGTCATAGAACGATTTAGGCTTAATGAGCCAAATTTGTTTAACTTTTAAATAATGTCCCAATTTTTATGGGACACTAATGATATGAAATGACAATCTATATTGAAGACGGAGAAAATCAGGTTATAACAATTCAACCCGATTTTCCTATTCCTAATGGTTATTTGATCAATCAGTTTATTTTTACCGATGATAGTCAAGTGAGTACCATAAGCTATAAAACGAACAATTAGAATTTTAACCTTAATAGACCATGCTATGAAACCTGCATTTAGCCACGATTCGATGAGAACTAGTCCCTTGTCTTTTTTTCATATTTTCTTTACTTCTTTTAGAGGGGAAGGACTGGGTATGTTCCTTTATTTTCTTGCAATTACAGTGCTTTTTGGCTCAACTTCTTACGCCCAGTATCAACCTCAAATGGGGAATCAAAAAACGATAGGAGGATCTAACGCGGATTATCCAGCTAGAATAGTGAAGCTTGCTAATTCCTATCTAGTCGTAGGCAGTTCTTCATCCGGTGTATCAGGCGACAGGACAGAAGAACTTAAAGGGAATCTTGATATTTGGTTGTTAGAATTGGATGAGTCTTTTAATAGCTTATGGCAGAGATCTTATGGAGGAGATAACGGAGAAGGAGCTGCCACTATTCTTCATTTACCGGATGAGAAATACCTTATTGGCGGACGTACGACCTCCTCTGCTAGTGGAGATATTGATTCACTGGGCTTTGGTGAATTTGATTTTTGGGTGTTTTGTATTAATAATATTGGTGAAATCTTGTGGCAAAATGTAATCGGAGGGTCAGAAGGTGATGGGCTTAGTTCTGTTATAGCGTTAGACGACGGTCGCTTCATCCTTGGGGGATATTCAGCTTCTAGTATTTCCGGTTATAAAAGCGAGAATAGTCGAGGACTTTACGATTACTGGATTGTTTGCATCGATTCGGCAGGTCAGGTTTTATGGGACAGAACCTATGGAGGAAGTTCCTCTGATCAGTTAAGGTTATTATTGCATATTAATGAAGACGAATTGCTCTTGGTAGGCAACTCTTCATCCTATATTTCCGGGGAAAAATCTGAACATTGTTATGGATCAACTGATTTTTGGGTGATAAAGGTTCAGACTTCTAATGGTGATATTATTTGGGATAGGACCTACGGAGGATCAGATCTTGAGCAAGTTTCTCGTGTTCTTTTGATTGAGGAGGCTGTTTATTTAATAGGGTCTTCATCTTCACCTGTTTCAGGAACAAAGAGTGAACCTAGTTTGGGAGGAGGTGATTATTGGCTGGTAAAGATTGATATGGATGGGAATATTATTTGGGATAGGACAATAGGGGGATCTTCTAATGATTTCGCAAATGGCGCTGTATTTGATTCCGTAAATAATCAAATTATCTTAGTTGGTAGTTCAGGTTCCAATGTGTCTGGACACAAAACAGAACCTGGATTTGGAGGAGCAGATTACTGGGTCGTTGGGGTGGATACTTCTGGAAATGTGCTATGGGATAAGACTATTGGAGGATCTGAGATGGATTATCCTAATTTTATTTTTAATAAAGGAGAAAACAGCTTTATTTTGGGCGGGCGTTCCGATTCCGATATTTCCGGAGTAAAAGAAGATTATTGTAGAGGTGATTTTGATTTTTGGTTAGTGGAAATTAACGTTGTATTGAGTTTCGAAGAGGTTTTTATGCCCGAAGTTAAAACTTATCCCAATCCTTTTTCAGAGCTCCTTTACATGGAATTTCCCGATGATTTCATGGGTAAAGAAGTAGCCATCTTTAATACTTTGGGACAAATGGTTTATCGTCAAGGAATCGTCGAAAAGAAGCAGGTTATTTCCGCCAATGAATTGAAACCCGGCAGTTATTTCGTTCAGCTCATAGATGGAACTTCCGTAAAGCCCATCGGAAAGCTTATTCGAAAATGAGTTTTGAGTGTGGGCATATCGATTTCAAGTAGCTACTCGAATCGCCATACTCCCAATCCATACTCAGTAAGCCTTCGGCCATGAGCGAATTGCCAGCTTAGCTATTTCTCTTATGCATCTGTTTACAGCGACTTTAGGAGGATGGATGCATCTCTGGAAGCATTTCCAGCTTTCAGAACTATAACTCTCTTACATTTTTAAAAACTGGAATGTCTGTGGGGTATTATTATTCATGAATATACAAATTGTTTGGTGTCTACTTCATTTGGACAAAATCATGCATAAATTTAATAGATACTTTTTTTCAAAACAATTTAAATCCAATTGTTTATCACATGTCAAAAAATCGCAAACATACAGTCGCTCACGGATCGGAAAATTCGTTTGAGTACGAAGTATCAATGTTCGGGATTGTCTAGTCTTTTGAGTTTACGATCGCAGGGTTTGAGCTTATGCCTGATGGTATCCTTCAGGGTTCATCGCTTACTTTTGAGCATTACATCTCATGAAAAGACCCATACCCTATGAAAGCCAAGTATGAATCATCCAATCGATCGATTAAAACCTGGGCGATGGAAGATCGTCCGCGAGAGAAGTTATTAGAGAAAGGCATTCAATCGCTTTCCGACAGCGAACTGTTAGCCATTTTATTAGGGAGTGGGCAGAGGAACGAATCGGCAGTTCAGTTGGCTCAACGAGTGTTGCAATCGGTCGATTATAATTTGCATCGATTAGCGAAGCAGAGCGTAAACGACTTGTGCCGGCACAAAGGGATTGGCACTGTAAAAGCCTTGAGCATTATAGCGACGATGGAGTTGGGGCGACGGAGAAAAGCTTCGGAAGTTTTTGAGTCGAATTCGATTACGAACAGTGCAAGTGCTGCAGCTTTATTTCAATCGAAGTTATCCGATTTGCCGCACGAGGAGTTTTGGGTTTTATTGCTAAATCGGGCAAACCGCGTACTATCGGTCGAGCGGATTAGTCAGGGAGGGATTCATGCCACTGTGATCGACATTCGCATTTTAATGAAGCGTGCTTTGGATCAGTTGGCCAGTGGGATGATAGTGTGTCATAATCATCCGAGCGGAGCGTTAAAGCCCAGCGATCAGGATATGCGCATTACCCGGAAGATGCAGGATGCATGTTTATTACTGGAGATTAGTTTCTTGGACCACCTCATTGTGTCCGATCGCGGGTATTATAGTTTTGCCGATGAGGGGAAGCTTGTACATGGTTAGGGAAGGCGGTTCGCTATTGCTGGCTTTCGCCTCTTCGCCAAGACGCGTTGTTCGCCATTTCGCATAAGTCGCCCAGTCTCCGCTGCGCCCAGTTTTTCACTCTTCACTCTTAACCTTTCACTTTAATAAAGTTCGCGGAGGTTTAAAAGAACGCAAAGGTTCACGCAAAGGGCGCAAAGTTTTTCGCTTGAACTAGCATGATTGCCACGCGCCGGGAGCCGCGCGGCAGTTCGTTGTAGCTGGCTTCCGTCTGTCACCGTTCACCATTCACCGTTTCACCGTTTCGCCCCCTCGCCAAGTCGCCTAGTCGTTCAGTAGCCAAGTCGCTCCTTTTCCTTCCTTGAACCGTTGTTTTTGATGCTCAATCTCTGCACATTTGTGTCTGGAAAAAGGTAAGGGGTGCAAGGCGCTAGAGAACGGCATAGAATGATTATAACAAGCTGGGATTAGCTCATCGATGCCAGCGATTCGGATAGCGTAATGGCTATATTGCCGAGAACCTTGCGATTTCAATTAGCCAAGTGATTTGGTTGTTTTACCTGTGAATCGAGATAAAAATGGATGTAAAAACAAATTGATAATAAGATGAAGACAATACGTAATTTATTGTTACTCGTGGTGTTGGCTACGGGTGTGGCTTGTGTGCCGATGAACCAGTTTAAAACCCTGGAGGAGAAGAAACAGGATTTGTCGTTGGAAAGAGATGTTTTAAAGAAATCGAATGAGCGTTTGGTGGTGGATACCACCGAAATGGGAGCTTCCATTCGACGTTTGCTGGCATCAAATGAACAACTCAGCGAGGATACCTTTCAATTAGGACGTTCCTTGTTGCGTATGACCGAGCGTTACGAAAGTGCATTGGACCAAAATAAAGAACTGGCTCAAAGCAAAGAGCGTTTAGCCAAAGGAAGCGAAGCCGAAGCGCGACGCTTGTTAAAAGAGCTTCAGGCAGCACAAGAAGATTTGCTTATTCGCGAAGATGAGCTCAAAGCTCTGGAAGATAAGCTTTGGGACCGCAAAAAAAATCTAGAAGAGCTTCAAGCTGAAGTGGAGGAAAAGAATCGAGCATTGGAGGAGAAAAGTCAGCGCTTAGTTGAGCTGGAAAACATGTTAGCTCGCAAAGATTCAGCGGTTAATGCTTTGCGCACTAAAGTAGCTGATGCACTGTATCAGTTTGAAAAAGATGGGCTTAGCGTTGAGATTCGGAACGGAAAAGTGTATGTGAGTCTGGAAGAACAGCTTCTTTTCAAAACCGGCAAATCCGATGTTGATCCGAAGGGTGAATCGGCTATCGTACAATTAGGAAAAGTACTGGAACAAAACCCCGACATCAACATCATGATTGAGGGGCACACCGACGATGTTCCCTACAAAGGAAAGGGTCAGTTGGTGGACAATTGGGATTTGAGCGTGAAGCGAGCTACCACAATTGTGCGTATTCTTACCGAAAAGAGTAAGATTGACCCTAAACGACTCACTGCGTCGGGTCGGGGAGAATTTGTTCCTGTCGATCCGGCCAAGACGACCGAGGCTCGCCAGAAAAACCGACGAACCGAAATCATCCTGACTCCCAAATTGGATGAATTATTCGAAATTTTAGAAAGTAATTAAGTCCCAAGGCAAGCGGTTGATTCTGAGCGGATCAACCACTTGCTAACTTAAATCTCAATTCGAACAACCAGCATAAATCGATAACCCGGAAACCATGCATCATTTTCAGATCCCGATAAACGACCCCATCATGATTTTTGCGGTGGTATTGTTTATCATCCTGCTGGTTCCTGTCACACTCAAGAAATCGGGTATCCCGGTTATTGTTGGGTTAATTTTTGCCGGCATCATCATTGGTCCTTTTGGCTTTAATCTGATTGAAAAAAACGACACTATTCGTTTATTTTCCGAGGTCGGGCTTTTGTATATTATGTTTCTGGCGGGATTAGAAATAGAATTTAGCGAGGTGAGGAAGAACAGTCTGCAGGCGATTAGTTTTGGTCTGCTTACTTTCATGCTACCCTTTGCCGGCGGTTTTGCAGCAGCGCATTATTTATTTGATTTCGAAATAATTGCCTCGACCCTCATTGGAATTATGTTAGCGAGCAATACCCTAATTGCTTTACCAGCTGCCAGTAAATTAGGATTGGGGAAATCGCGTGCTGTGATGACCGCCATTAGCGGAACGATTTTAGCCGACACCTTAGTACTGGTCATTTTAGCTTTCCTTATTGCCCTCATGAGCGGGGGCGAGAGTGATTGGTTTATATTGATTTTCATTGGCAAACTAGTTGGTTTTTCAGCTGTTGTTTTTTACGTTTTTCCCAAGATTAGCCGTTGGTTTTTCAAAGCCATTGCAAACGATGGCAGCTTACAATACATCTACACCCTAACCATCTTATTCATTAGTTCTTACGGTGCCGAACTGATAGGAGCTGAGCCCATTATCGGTGCGTTTTTCGCCGGAGTTGCCCTGAACCCGCTTATTCCGACCAATTCGACCTTGATGAATCGAATCGATTTTGTTGGTAACAGTTTGTTTATCCCTTTCTTCCTTTTGAGTGTAGGGATGTTGGTTAATTTGAAGATACTATCGGAAGATACTGAAGCACTGCTTTATGCTGGTATCCTAATTCTCATTGCTGTTGGTGGCAAATGGCTGGCAGCCTGGGTTAACCGGATTGGATTTCGCACCACTTACTTCGAGATGCAGACCTTGTTCGGGCTCACCACTGCACGAGCAGCAGCCACCCTGGCTATTGTCATTGTGGGAGTTAACTACAATGTTTTTGGCGACGACATTTTCAATGCGACCATTCTGCTCATTTTAGCATCCTCACTAATAAGCTCATCGGTAACAGAACGTTATGGAAAGCGATTACTCAAGGACGAAGCCGATAAATTACCTCAACGAGCTGAATTGGAATCGAATCGCTTTTTAGTTCCCATTGCCAATCCAAAAAACATCGAGAAGCTAATTGATTTAGCAATCCTATTGAAAGATCAGAAATCCAGAAGTCCAATTTATCCACTGGCAATTGTAAAGGACGATCACGAGGTTGAAACCCGGCTAGCGAAACATCAGCCTATTTTAGAGCGCATTGCGAAGCAGTCGGCTGCATCCGATGTGAGTGTTCAAGGCATTACGCGTGTGGATGTAAACATTCCTACAGCGATAGCTCGTGCATCTGTTGAGTTAGGTGTTTCAGACATCATCCTAGGATGGAGTGGAAAGTCCAGCAAAGAGATTAGTAAGTTTTTTGGGAACATGCTCGACATGATTCTGAGTAATACCCAAACTACAGTAATTGTGAGTCATTTAATTCATCCATGCAACATTACCAAAGAGATTATCATCTTGATTCCTCAGCATGCAGAGCTTGAGTCCGGATATCGACATTGGATCCAATTGATCAAACAATTGGCCAGTCAGTTAACCGCATCACTTCATTTATACCTGGCATCGGATGCATCGGTTGAGCTTGAACAAAGTTTAAAGGAAGCCTTTAAGGGTCATAAAACGAAGATGAATCGTGTAACGAAAAAAGATTCTTTAGAAGATATTCCCTTGATGGGTGAGAAGCAAATGATGGTTGTGATAAACGCCCGGAAGCATGCTATTTCCTACACTCCGGTTTTTTATCAGCTCACGTATCAGCTTCATCCTTCGTTTAGTGAATCGAATTTGTTGAGCATTTATCCCCGACAGTTTTCGTAGAGCCTAATTGGTGGAAGTGAAGAGTGAAAAATTGGACGAAGAGGCGATCCCGAATGCGAAACCGCTCGGTGAACGGTGAATGGTGAACGGTGAACGACGGAGGTGAAAAGCGAAAAACTGGGCGCAGCGGCGAATGGGAGAAGAGGCGACTTGGAGAAGGTCCGAAAGCAGGCAACAACGAGCTGCCGCCCGACTCCAGGCGCGTGGCTTATTTCCAACTCATAGAGAATCTTCCGTAGAGTTCAATTTTGAATATTGAATCCTAAATTTTGAATTGTATTGGCCGAAAGCCTTCGGAAAGCCAGCAATGAGGCTTAGAAAAAGATTAGGCAAAGATTTCTAAAATTGTACTTTTGCGATCGAAAATTGGGTCCCATAGTTCAACGGATAGAATAGCAGTTTCCTAAACTGTAGATCCGGGTTCGATTCCCGGTGGGACTACAAAACAGCTAGAGTGTGAGTATTGTGTATTTAGATCAGATTGCACTCTTTAT
>JAGYLP010000051.1 GCA_018401015.1 Bacteroidales bacterium | reverse complement strand
TACACTACCGGTGTAGGTTTGGAAGTCGAATGGACTAGGCGTTTCATCTTGTTGGATTTCAGCATTTACGAAGAAGAATAATTTATCCTTTACGATGGGTCCACCTAAACGGAAACCATAGATGTTTGATCCGAAATCGGCCAATTTTTCACGCTCGATACTTTCATCGTCGGTTGGCGTTAAACCGGCTAATGATTCGTTACGAGAAATGTGGTATGCAGAACCGGAAAATTCGTTTGTTCCCCGACGGGTTACAGCGTTGATTCCAGCTCCGGTGAATCCACCCAGGGTAACATCATAGGGTGCTACCTGGATCGAGATTTGGTCGATGATGTCGATAGAGAAGGGAGAAATACCAGTTTGCCCACCATTTGTTCCCTGATCGGAAAGACCAAACACGTCGTTATTCACAGCACCGTCGATGTAGATCGAGTTGAATCGATTGTTCGAACCGGCTACTTGAATACCGCCTTGTTGAGTTACTTTAGCTTGAGGAGTTAAACGTGTAAAATCGGAGATATTCCGACCAACGTTTGGCATAGCCTCAATCGATTTAACGGTAACAACCGTTTCGGCACCGGTACGGTTACCATCGAAAATATCGTTCCGTTTTGCAATGACAGTGACATCTTCGATGTTCAAGGCAGTGGTACTCATCTTTTCATCGATTCGTAAATTCTGACCCAAAGCGAGGTAAATATTTTCCTTTACGATGGATTCGTAACCAACGAAGGAATAGTTAATGCGGTAGGGTCCCCCAACGTTCATATTCGGGATACGATAGAACCCGTTTTCGTCGGTGGTGGTAGCATATTCGGTTCCAGTCGAAAGTTCTGTTGCAAGAACGGTGGCTCCGGGCAAGGTCCCTTCGTCCGACGAAATTCTACCACTTAAAGTAGCAGTCGTGCTACCTTGACTAAAAAGCAGAAAAGACTGGAAAAGCAGGGCTACTACGATTCCAAATTGGAGTAAAGCTTTCTTCATTTTCAGATAGTTTAGTTAGAAATAATTGATGGCTCAAAATTCAAGGTTTGAGTGCTTACAAATGTTAAATTAAAATTAACAAAACATCAGCTATTTATAATCTGAACCCAAAAAAATTATCAACAACAAAAACTTAAGCTACAGCTACTTACATCACCAGCAAGAATAAGTACTTGAATGGTTAAATTAACATTCCGACAAGGGTTATTGACCTACTTATTAACAAATATTAATAGGTAGAAGACCCTTTTCAGCAGAAAATGTATGGGCGTGATAGTGAATGGTGAACAACGAAAGTAAAAAGTAAAGAGTGAATGGTGAACGATTGGGTGAATGCCAAAATTGGAATAGAACGAGCCATAGCCCCGGCCTTTAGGCTGGGGTGCTGGCCGCAAATACCTCTCCAGGCTTATGCTTGAGCCGAAGCCGAAGCTCCGTGGCAATTCTTGTATTTTTTCCCACTGCCACAAGGACAAAGTTCGTTTCGTCCCACTTTTTTCTCTACCCGAACAGGCTGAACGCGCTGTTGTTGTTTGGGAGATCCATCGCTTGTGTCGGTGCGACTTGTTTCATACTTGCTGAAATCCTGCTTGCGAGGAGCTTCAGCCTCTTTGATTTGTGCCGGATCCTGAATAGGGATATGACCTTTTAGCAATAAACCGACGATTGATTTATTAATTCGATCGAGCATACTTTGGAACAAATTGAATGACTCGAATTTGTAAATCAACAAGGGATCTTTCTGCTCGTATGAAGCATTCTGAACGGATTGTTTCAAATCGTCCATTTCCCGTAAATGCTCTTTCCACGCATCGTCGATGGTGAGAAGGATGGCAATCTTCTCATACGATCGAACCAACTCTTCGCCTTGTGTTTCGGCAGCCTTCTTCAGGTTCGTTACAATTTGATATTCGCGTTTTCCATCGGAAATTGGAACAACAATATTTTGATACAGATGCGACTGCTTTTCGTAAACCTGCTGAATTACCGGATTAGCTTGCTGTGCAATCGTATTGACCCGACGCTTGTAGCTTTCGAGCAATGTATCGTAGAGTTTTTGGGAAACTTTAGTCTCGTCCCATTTTTTAAACTCTTCGCTATTCATTGGCACTTCGAGCGAGAAGTTACGCAGCACATCGAGCTGAAAACCTTCAAAATCGCTATCGGAATGATAGGCTTGTGTGAGTGAAAGGCTCACATCGTTCAGCATGTTTAAAATATCGACACCGATTTTTTCACCGTGCAAGGCATGACGACGCTTAGCGTAGATTACTTCCCGCTGGCTGTTCATCACATCGTCATATTCGAGCAGTCGTTTCCGAATACCGAAGTTGTTCTCTTCCACTTTCTTCTGCGCGCGTTCAATCGACTTGGTAATCATGGAATGCTGAATAACTTCCCCTTCCTTGATTCCCAATCGGTCCATGTATCTGGAAATGCGGTCGGAGCCGAACAAACGCATCAAATCGTCTTCGAGCGAAACGAAAAACTGAGAAGAACCAGGATCACCCTGACGACCGGCTCGTCCGCGAAGCTGCCTGTCAACCCTTCGCGATTCATGTCGTTCGGTTCCGATAATGGCCAAACCACCTGCTTTTTTAACTGTATCGCTCAGTTTGATGTCGGTCCCCCGACCCGCCATGTTGGTTGCAATGGTTACTCCACCTCCTTTACCCGCTTCGGCAACGATATCGGCCTCGCGTTGGTGCAGTTTAGCATTCAGCACATTATGGTTAATCTTGGCCATTTTGAGCATTCGGCTGAGCAATTCAGAAATTTCGACCGAAGTTGTACCTACCAGGACTGGCCTACCCGCTTCGTGCAACTTCACAATTTCGTCGAGTACCGCATTGTACTTCTCGCGCTTGGTTTTGTAAACCAAATCTTCATAATCTTTTCGGGCAATGGGGCGATTCGTAGGAATCACGACCACATCGAGTTTATAGATATCCCAGAATTCACCTGCTTCGGTTTCGGCGGTACCTGTCATACCCGCCCGTTTGTGGTACATTCGGAAATAATTCTGCAGCGTGATGGTAACGTATGGTTGGGTCGAAGCACTTTTACATTTCCTTCGACTCGATTACTGATGCAAACCATCGGAATAGCGCCAGCTTCATGATACGACCATGGTTTTATCATCAACAATTTCACCTTATTATCCATTACCGCATGTTCACATCTTACCGAAAAGGAATAGCTTCCAGCAATTGATTGAAATTATAGACGTTCCGACGCCTTTTAGCATAAATCACTCAGCAAAGTCTTTCGACTTAACTTTCGAATCGCTGAGTCCTTCTTTTTCAATCTCGGCAACTTCCGAACCGATATCCGGAAGGATAAAGAAACTCGGATCCTCCACATCGGAGCTGATGAGGTCGATTCCTTTCTCGGTTAATTCGATGGAGTTATTCTTTTCGTCGATTACAAAGTACAAGTCGTCGGTAACCTTGTGCATGTTCTTCGACTTATCCTGCATGTAGAAGCTTTCCGTTTTGAGGAGAAGGCTTTTCATTCCTTCCTCACTAAGGAATTTAATGAGTGCTTTATTCTTGGGAAGTCCTTTATGAGCTCTCAGTAGAAGAAACCCACCTTTTTCTTCGTCGCCGGCCGCAATCATTTTCTTCGCTTCGGCTAAATCCTGGGTAACCATTTTTTGCTGATTCTGCATCAGCTTCATCACTTTGGGTTTCAGTTCGCTGAATTGAGCTTCGTCGCCTTTTTTGGCAGAAACCGGACCGGATATAATAAGCGGTGTACGAGCATCGTCGATTAAAACGGAATCCACCTCATCGACGATGGAGTAATTATGTTTGCGTTGAACCAGGTCTTCGGGTCGTCCGGCCATGTTGTCGCGCAGGTAATCGAAGCCGAATTCGTTGTTCGTTCCAAAGGTTATATCGGCCAGATAAGCTTTTCGACGCTCCGGTGAGTTGGGTGTATGGCGATCGATACAATCGACCGATAAACCATGAAACTCATAAAGCATTCCCATCCATTCGGAGTCACGCTTAGCCAGGTAATCGTTTACGGTTACGATATGCACTCCGTTGCCAGATAAAGCATTGAGGAAGACTGGCAAGGTAGCTACCAGGGTTTTTCCTTCACCAGTGCTCATCTCGGCAATTTTACCCTGATGCAGGACGATTCCACCAATCAACTGCACATCGTAATGAACCATGTCCCAGGTAATTTCATTCCCTCCGGCCAGCCAACGGTTTTTGTAAATGGCTTTGTCGTTTTCGATATTGACGTGGGGATAGCGAGCTGCGAGATTCCGGTCGAATTCATTTGCCTGCACCACAATTTCCTCGTTTTCTTTAAAACGACGTGCAGTATCTTTAACAATAGCAAATGCCTTGGGTAGAATCTCATCCAGTTTTTGATCGATGAGAGCGAGTTTCTCCTTTTCGAGTTTATCCAGTTGTTCGTATAAATCCTCGCGTTCGGTGATGTCCTTTTTCTGAATTTCTTCCTTTAAGCCAGCCATTTCGGTATCGATACCGGTGGTCGCATCTTGAATTTCCTTTCGCAGGGCATGAGTAGCATCGCGTAACTGATCGTTACTGAGCGAAATTAACTGTTCGTATTCCTTTTTGATAGCGGCTACCATAGCCTGCACTGCTTTAATATCGCGTTCCGATTTGGTTCCCAGAAACTTATTAAGCAAGTTATTGAATAAACTCATGATTCAGAGTATTAATTTTTTTTCATTATAAGCAGGGCAAAAGTAGTGAACCATATTGATTTTTAGAAAGAAAAACCCCGACATAATCATGGTTGAATTAGTGCCAAAGAGAGGAATTCCATCTTGCTAAAAATGGGTTTACAACACGTTCATTCAGCCCACATTATTGCCCGATAAAACACGCCATGCTCCCTTCTGAAAGCAAATTTGGTGGGGATTCAAACTGAATCGGCCGGCTGCAAAATCGACTCGGATGGGATGATAGTTTGCATAGCGACTCATCTTTTCGTCGCTAGTGGGCACATCTGGAGAATGAATTAACAAAAAGAGGCTCGGATCGATTAGGGAGATAAGCCCTCCAGCCTCACAAACTACAGCTATTTCGGCAGGTAGTTGGGTTAAGAAATCGTTCATCAACTGCGGCAAATCGGCATCTTGTGCTTGGATGTAGAAAACCTTCTCAGCTCCTGCTCTAAGCATACGCGAAGAATCTTTGTGCGAGGTAAGAACATGTTCCTCCTGAATTCGCAATGCGGGAAATTCGCCAGGATGATAATGGTTGGATATTTTTAATCCCCAAACGGGCATTTCTGCAGCCGTTTTATGAATCATTTGTTCGGCAAAAGCGGTTTTACCTACATTACGGCCAGTTCCGGCAAGGAGCAGGATATTGGGAAAAGGAATCCGCATTAAACCGATTTCTTTTTATAGAAAGAAGCTAGGTTCACACTCAGGGAGAAATGGTTAGATCCGCCGGCCAAATGATAGACTGAACGAGCAAAAGCAATATTAAACTTCGACACTTTCACTCCTACCCCCCAGGAAATACCGACAAAGCCCGATTTATCGTTAATGGTCAATTCGGCACGACGTTGTGCATTGAAGGAGAGAGCCGCATAAAAATTCTTACTGGGAATAAATTCTGCACCCACAATAAAATGGCGTGTCAGATTATCGAAGAAGAGGCTTAAATCGGATATTCTGGTAACCTCACCCGTGAAGGGATTCGTTGTTTCAACCGGGTTATCGGGGTCGTCGTAGAGTAAGTTGTAGCGATTTAAATGCTGGTAGGAGGCATGAATACGGAAGGGAGCATGTTCCAATTTTTTCGAAGCTGCCAGTTCCATTTCAAAGGGCAAGGATTCACGTTCTCCATCGGTGTAATAGGTTCGCAATTGATAGCCCATATTTCTGGCAATTAAACTGATGCTGAAGCTTTCATCAGGATGATAAAGGAGAGCGATATCGGCTGCTAGTCCGTGTGAGTAATAACGCTCAAGGTTGGAATTGATAAACTTTATATGCGCTCCCACGTGTAAATCCTCACGGAGGGGGAAGCCCCAACCTATTTGGTAATAAGAATCGGCAGCCCTGAATTCTCCGAGGCTTAGCCCGGTTGGATCGGTTTCGGCAAATTGCCCGTAGTTGATACTGTGAAAAGTTGCACTGAACGTTCCCCATCGGGGAGTCTGATGCACATAAACAAACTGCCCGAGAGGAATTCCGGCAAAATAATCGACATAATTCAGGACCAACTGTTGATGCATTTCGGAGTGAAGCAATGCAGGGTTTTGTTCAGCCATCGAGGCATCGGCTCCCCATACGGCAACTCCACTTCCACCCAAAGCGGCAACTCGTGGCGATGCCGGCACACTTAGGAAGCGATACACTTTGCTACCACCCAATTGCGCCGAGAGGGCTAACGGCATGAGAAAGAGAAAGAAGAACCAAGTGTATTTAACCATGAATACTGAATTATGGGCGACCAAATCTAATGATTGTGACGTTTTAAACGCAAAAAAAATCGGTATGTTTTGAACGAAACAAAAGAAAACAAGACCTGTTATCTTTGGTAGGAGTTACGAAGGTGGGAATTTTTCTATCAGACCTATTCTGAAATGAATCCAGAAACCTGTTTCCGTGCTCATTATCTTTAAAAAACCATTCCAATAACAAACCTTAGCATTATGAAAAACTTCACCGTTCACAATCCGGTAATCCTTCACTTTGGCCGCGAGATCATTAAAGAGCTGGGAACAGCAGCTAAATCCCTGGGAAACAAAGCACTGCTGATAACCGGCAAAGGATCTGTAAAACAGAATGGTATTTTCGACGCAGTGGTAAAACAGCTCGAAGAAGCTGACGTACAATGGGTTGAATACTCAGGCATTAAACCGAACCCGCTCATCGACGATGTTCGCAAGGCGGTTACCTTAGGCAAATCGGAAACGGTCGATATGGTTATTGGAGTTGGCGGCGGGAGCGTGGTTGACTCGGCCAAGGTAATTGCAGCCGGAATCCTGAGCGAATGCGATGCCTGGGCTTTGGTTAAGCGCGAAACAAGCATTGAAGCGGCACTGCCTGTGTTGGCCGTTTTGACTCTTGCCGCTACCGGCACAGAATTAAACCAGTTTGCGGTAGTTCAAAACCCCGAGAGTAGCGAAAAAATCGGCATCGGCCATCCAAGCCTCTTTCCCCGACATTCATTTCTCGACCCGACTTACACTTTTTCCGTAAATCGGGAGCACACTGCCTATGGAATCGTCGATTTAATGGCTCATGCCATGGAAAATTACTTCGGTTTGGGAGATGCACCCTTGGCCGATCGGTATGTGCTGTCGATTTTACAAGAAGCGCATGAAATTGCACTTCCGCTTTTAAATGAGCCCAACAACTACGACTTGCGAGCCCGAAAAATGTGGGTCGCCGCCAATGCACTGAATGGTTATCCCGGTTACGGTCGCTTATCGGGCGATTTTGCTGTTCACGCATTAGGACACCCCATTAGCATGCTGTTCGACACTCCCCATGCTGCCACGCTATCTATCGTTTATCCCGCCTGGCTTACCTGGTTGGCTCCACGAGTGCCCGAAAAGATTAGTCGCATGGGACGCGAAGTTTTTGGAGTAGAAGGAGTAATGGAAAGCATTTCGGCCTTGAAGGATTTTTACCGTAGTCTTGGTGTGCCGATTAGTTTAGCTGAAGCCGGGATAGAAGGAAACCAGCGAAAGGACCTGCTTGCATTATGGAAAAAACTCCAGGCACAAGGATATGCTTACCCACTCGCAGAATCCGATTACGAAGCGATTTTGGATCTGATTTAGAGGCTAGTTGAGAAAAAAAGCGAAGCCGCAATTACTTGCGGCT
>JAGYLP010000050.1 GCA_018401015.1 Bacteroidales bacterium | reverse complement strand
AAACGAAACGAAAACACGTCCCTGTATTCCGTTTTCACGAGCGATTTCCGGATACTTAATGTTTTCACGGATAAATTTCTGAATGGCTGCATCGGTTTCTTCCTTCGTACTACAACCGGGGAACAAAGGCATATCCTCGGCGATGAAGAATACCTGTGTATCTTCCTCTTCTTCTTCGAATTCGACGATTTCAATTTCCATGTCCTGATCCGATTCTGAATCGAAAAGGTCTAGTTCATCTTCGATTTCGATATCGTCTTCTACGATATTAAGGATTTCGGTTACTTGTGGTGGTGGTGGTGGTGGCGGCGGTTTCACTTCTTCCGGACGAGTAATCGGGATAATTTCTTCCTCGATGTTGATGTCGGAGAGGTCGCCTAAATTACCGGCTCCCTTGGTGGTTGTTCCCCACTCGAAGGCGAGAAGCAGCACACTGAGGACAATTACAAAACCTGTAAGCAGGAAGATATTCCGCTTATTTTCGAGGTTTACATGTTCGTTTTTCTTCAGTTCCATGGCTCAATTTTTAGCGCGTTAAAGCTAATGAATAAACGAAATCCATCAAAGAAATATTATGCGATGAAGCGAAAATTAAGAATGAATCAAGATTGGGTTTATTTGCGAATTGCTTTTAGCGGTTGGCTTAAGGTTTTTGCATGCTTTTCTTTGAACTAGCATGGGGGCCACGCGCCGGGAAGCGCGCGGCAGTTCGTTGTTGTTGAGGTGCGCGGCAGTTCGTTGTTGCAGTAGTTCCCTTGAACTGGAATGAAGGCTAAACGGTAAAACGTGCTCTTGCTTAGATGCTCAGATTAGGGGCGTAGCCCTGTAATCTTCGTAGTATGATTGCTGTACCGCGATCCTGAGGGGCGTTAGCCCTGAAATCTTTGTTGGTGTTTTAAGATGTCAGGGCTACGCCCCTTTGGGTTCGTGGCTTAACTGCTTGCTACGAAGATTTGAGGGCTACGCCCCCATGACGCGTTGTTCATAGTCCACTGACTTGTTTCGATTTTGGCTTTTGACTTTTGGCTTTTGGCTTAAGGTTTTTGCATGCTTTTCTTTGAACTAGCATGGGGGCCACGCGCTGGGAAGCGCGCGGCATTTCGTTGTTGCGGAGTTGCGCAGCAGTTCGCTGTTGCGGAGTCGCGCGGTAGTTCGTTGTGGTAGGGAGGAGCAGCAATGAAAGTTCTTGTTAGCGGAACAAGTATTTTTCAATTTAGTAGGAATCGTTCTCTGGAAACTACCGCGCGGCTCCCGGCGCGTGGTTAAAGAAAACTCCTTTGATTTTGTAAATGTGTTGTTTGTCTGTTCGTTACAACTAATAGTTAGTTTGAAACGCGCAGCGGTTCGCTGTTGCAGGATTTCCCTTAAACTGGAATGGAGGCCACGCGCTGGGAAGCGCGCGGCAGTTCGTTGTGGTTGAGGTGCGCAGCATTTCGTTGTTGCCAGCTTTCGCTCCTTCTCCCAGTTGCCCCTCTCCCAGTTGCCCCTCTCCCAGTTGCCCCTCGCTCCGTCATTCACGGCCCCGATAAAGAAAAGCCGCCTTACAATTTTGGAATTCAACTCCATAATTGTAATATTGCAGCATGATACCAAGAAACGCTGAACAAGAAATCCTTGCGTTGGCTAAACAATTCAAAGCAGTAGCCATTGTCGGTCCCCGGCAATCAGGAAAAACTACTCTCGTTCGATATCTTTTTCAAGATAAACCTTATGTCAATCTTGAGAACCCCGATATACGATTGTATGCTACCGAGGATCCCCGCGGTTTTCTTGCCAATTATCCGAAAGGGGCAATTTTCGATGAGGTCCAGCGTATTCCGGAAATATTCTCTTATTTGCAGCAAATTCTTGATGAGTCGAATACAAACGGCCTTTTTATCTTAACCGGTTCCAATAATTTTTTACTTCAAGCCAGTATCTCCCAAAGTTTGGCAGGAAGAGTCGCTTACCTGAATCTATTACCCCTTTCATTGAACGAAATAAACGATAAGCAAAGCGATAGTAATCAGCTTATTCTGAAAGGAGGATATCCTGCAATCCATCAACAGGCAATCGATCCCACTAAATGGTATGCTAATTATGTCAGAACCTACGTGGAAAGGGATGTACGATTAATAAAGAATATTGCCGATCTTACTACTTTCGAACGATTTGTGCGTCTTTGCGCCGGGCGTATCGGACAATTGCTCAACATGAGCAATCTGGCAATGGAAACCGGGGTCGATGTTAAGACCATTGGAGCGTGGATAAGTGTTTTGGAAACAAGTTTTGTCTTATTTCGCTTACAACCTTACCACGAGAATTTTAACAAGCGCATTGTCAAAATGCCCAAGTTGTATTTCTACGATACCGGATTGGCCTCTTATCTTTTGGGGATCGAAGAATCGACTCAGTTGGCCCTGCATCCCTTCCGTGGAAGTCTTTTTGAAAATCTCATCGTCGGAGAATTTCTCAAGAGACAACTTCATGCAGGAAAAGATAGCAACCTGTTTTTTTGGCGCGATAATGTAGGACATGAAATTGATTTGCTCATAAACCGCCAGAACCGCTTAATTCCCATAGAAATCAAATCGGGGAAAACCATCACCAACGAATATTTTAAAGGTATTCTTTATTGGAATAAAATAAGCCAAACAACAGGTGGAACGATTGTTTATAGTGGCGATACGAATCAACACCGAAGTAACAACATACAAGTACTTTCCTTTAGAGACTTGAATCAGATTAGCGAGGTTGGCTGTTAGCTTTTGGCTATTGGCGGTTGGCTTTTGGCTTTTGGCTTTTAGCTATTGGCTGAAGGTTTTTGGATGCTTTTCTTTGAACGAGCGTGAATGCCACGCGCCGGGAGCCGCGCGGCAGTTCGTTGTTGCTGAATTCGCCTCTTCGCCAAGTTGCTGAATTCGCCTCATTCGCCTCATTCGCCAGGTCGGACGGTCGGCCATTTAGAACACGGATGGCACGGATTGGACGGATTTACACGGATTTGATTCAAGGCAGAATACTAGCCTTATCACTTATCTCTTTGCGTGCTCTGCGAGACCTTTGCGTCCTTTGCGTGAACCCCCCGTTCAGCATCGGTCGAGAAAAGGGCAAAGAGCGGGCACTGTATCTTAATTTCAGTTCGCGGAGGTTTTATGCTTGCTTTTGGCTTCCCGAAAGCTTTCGGGAGGCTTTTGGCTATTGGCTATTGGCTGAAGGTTTTTGGATGCTTTTCTTTGAATGAGCATGAATGCCACGCGCCGGGAGCCGCGCGGCAGTTCGTTGTTGCAGGTTTTCCCTTGGACTAGAATGAATGCAACTCGGTAATTCGTGCTCTTGCTCGTGCTCTTGCTGCTTTCGCCCCCTCGCCTTTTCACTTTTCACTTCCGTCGTTCACCGTTCACCATTCACCGTTCACTTAAAAAAAAACCATGCAACCCTTTTACCCTAACTTTGGTCTAAGCCACAGTCGATAAAATATGATATCCGAGAAGAAACTTATTAAGGCCTGTATCCATTACGACCGAAAAGCACAACGGGAGCTCTATAATCAATATGCCCCCGCCCTGCTCGGAGTAAGTATGCGATACACCAAAAATAGTCAACAAGCGGAAGATGTCCTGCAAGATGCCTTCATCAAAATTTTTGCAAGCCTCAAACAGTTCGAAGGAAAAAGCTCATTGAAAACCTGGATGGAACGAATCGTAATCAATACCGCCCTGAGCGCCTATCAAAAGGACCGGAAACATGCCTTCCACGAAGATGTTTCTACCCTCGATCACACACTCACCGACGAAGAGGTCTCGTTCGAGGTGTCCTTTACCGAAGAAGAACTGCTCAATGTAATCCGAGCGCTTCCCGAAGGCTATCAGGCAGTGTTTAACCTCTATGCCATAGAAGGTTACAAGCATCGCGAAATAGCCGAATTGCTCGGAATCGATACCAACACGTCTAAATCGCAATACTCGCGCGCCCGAAAACTGATCCAGGAAAAATTACTCGCCCTATCGGAAATCAAATCGGTGGACATCATCCCACTTTATCCTACTAAAAAGAAGCTATCATGAATAAACCAAACCAAGTCGAAGATCTTTTCAGAAAGCAGTTTCAAGACTTTGAACCAAAACCCTCGCAAGGGCTTTGGTCGGCCATTGAGCAGCAGCTTAGCTTCAAAAGCTTTTTCAAATTTGCCCTAAGCAGCATGAATATCTACTATGCCGCAGCTATCGTCGTGAGCCTCGTGGGCGTAAGCATTCTCGGCTGGGATAAATTACAAACAGAAACCCCCGCAGATACCCCCATTTCCAATCCATCGCAACAAGAAATACCGCTTCAACCGGAATCAAACCAAGCCATTCCGTCCATCAATCCCAATACATACACAAACGAAAATACCACATCCATCAGCACGGCCGATGCAACCCAAGCAATCCAACCAGCCGACCAAACCCCCATCAGCCTAAATAAACAAGAATCGACTTTAAGCAATGAACCTCAAAATCAAATGGATAACCTGGCTGTTTTGAACCAATCGTCTGCCACCACATCCGACGAACAAAGCGACCTCCATCAGCCCATCGAAGAAGCATCCAGCTCCATTGCCGCTGCGTCTAATAGTTTGGCAGACAATAACATAGATAAAAAAACTATCGCAGCCGAACATAGCATTACCCTGGCCGACATTCCCGAAGCTCCATCCGGCACCGGCACCAGCAACCGCAGCGTGCCAGAGCCACCACAAGTCAATTTACCCTCGTCCACCACGCTTCCCGATGCACCGCACGAATCAACTAATCCATTGCTAACCAATGCAATCGGACAGCATTTCTTCCTTTCTATTTTGGAAAAGCGAACCACGAACGGCATCCCGTTGATACCCTATAACGTTTCCAACGTACCTGCCCGCGCCACCGACAAAGCTCCCCGGCTCTATGGCTGGAACCGACGCTATTCCCCCTGGTCCTTCGATCTGTCCACACAGCCCAGTTCCTACGCATTTCTTTATCAATCCGACGATCCCATCCTCGAAAACGCCTTGAACATCGCTTCGCAAAATGGTCGATCCTTCAACCTCGAACTCACCGTGAATTATCAATACCGCGAATGGTTGTTCCAGAGCGGAATAGCCTGGACAGGCATGCAAGAAGATTTCAATTTTCTACATCAAGAACTCATCACCTCTACCCAAGAGTCCTGGGATGTGTACGCCGCAGGAACCGAAACCCTTACCGATACGCTTTACTGGGGATTTGTGTTCGACAGCCTTGCCAGCGCCTACTACTATCAGCCCTACACGGCCGATTCAAGCATTACGGTGTACGATTCAACCCTCGTGGTCGAGAATACCACTTCGGTCGAGGAACAATTGTATCAGCATTTGAATCAATATCACTACCTCGAAATACCCATCCATGTAAACCGAAATGTACTCAACATCCCGTTTGGATTGTCGCACAATGGATTTCTTCACGTTAGTTTACGCGCCGGAGCACGGTTCGGGTTTTTCATTAAGGCCCAAGGCTTAACGCTCCACCGCGACCCTGAATTAGGCTTACTCGAGTTGGAAAACCCCGATTTACCTTACCTCTTCTCCCGCATTCACCTCGATTTCGGAGTGCCCTTGCAAGTGCCCATGAGTCCGACCCTTCACCTCCTCTTTGAACCAACTTACCGCATGAGCGTTCATTCCATCTTTGGCAAAGGACACGATGTGCAGGTGAGTCAACGAGGCCCCGGACTCAAAATCGGATTACGCTATTTTATCCTGCGCAGAAAATAAATCATGAACTAAAACCTACATCTTATCTAAACCAAAATCATTATGAAAACAAAAACACTTATTTTCCTTTTAGGTCTGCTCCTTAGTACGACCGGGCTCTTTGCCCAAGGTTTTTGGGTAACCATTTCGGGTACCGTTACTTCTCAACAAGCCGGCGATCCGGTTGCAAACCACGAGGTGATGGCAACCTCGTTCGATAGTACCTTTGCCATGACCTACAACGTGTTAACCGATTCCAATGGATTCTACGAAATGACCTTGCTAGTTTCTTCTCCCAACCTGATATCCATTCTCGTAACCACTTACGATCAGTGCAATCCGGCTCTCGATTACTCCGCCTTCGTGAATACTCAGGTAGCAACTAACGTCAATTTTGAGATATGCACGAGTGCGTCCACTACCTGTACCAGTAGTTTTATCATGAGTACCGGAAATACGGCACAAAACGAAATCCTCTTTACGAATACCTCACCCGGCAACCTGGTAAACACCGTTTGGGATTTTGGCGATGGTACGCAATCGTTCGATCCAAATCCGTCGCATTCCTACGCAACCCCGGGAGTTTACCTGATATGTCTCACTATCGAAACGGTCGATAGCTGCATAGCAACCTCCTGTGAACAAATATATGCAGGCCCCTTAGGTAGTTGCGATGCGAACTTTTTTCCTATCAGTCAACCTGGTACAACCAACGTTGTTTTCCTCGATTTTTCTTTCTCCGTGGGCAACATTATTTCCTATTCGTGGGATTTTGGCGATGGAAACACCGGAACAGGAGTGGATCCCATGCATACCTACGCTGATACTGGCTACTATTTCGTCTGTTTAACCATCACTACCGACGATTCCTGTACCAGCACCTATTGCGAAGGAGTAATGGTGGGTGGTCAATCAACCATTTGCTCTGCCGATTTCGATTACCTGCCACAATCTCCCGGACAAAATCCGCTATTGGTCAACTTTGTTGATTATTCCTTTGGTAACGTGATTTCCTGGTCGTGGGATTTTGGCGATGGTAACAGTTCATCTGCCCAAAACCCAACACACCTGTATGCCGCTCCCGGCTTATACGACGTCTGTCTAAGTATCTTAACCAGCGATAGTTGCACCTCTACCGCGTGTTATCCGGTAATGGTCGATACCATGAACACTACCGACTGTATGGCGGTGTTTTATGCTTATCCCGATTCCATGAGCAATGCGGTTTCCTTCGATGAGTTATCCTGGTCGGCCAGCCCCATTATCAGCTTTTTCTGGGATTTTGGCGACGGAAACACCAGCACCCAGCAGTACCCGTTTCATACCTATGCAACCAGTGGCCTGTACGATGTTTGTTTAACCATTGTAACCATGGATTCTTGCACCAGCTCCATCTGCTTACCGGTGCATGTGGGCAATGTGGTGCCCAATTGCATGGCATCGTACAACCACACAGCAACCAGCAATCCGCTGGAAATTAGCTTCACCGACTTATCGGCAGGAACGGTAGTGGAGTGGTATTGGGATTTTGGCGATGGCGATTTCGCTCAGGTGGCCAATCCAACCCATACCTTCGATAGTGCAGGTACTTATTTTGTTTGCCTCTCCATCCTCACCGCCGATAGCTGCATGAGCGAATTCTGCGATCTGGTAACCGTAACGGATAGCACCACCACCAGCAACTCCATCGCTGGCGAAGTAATGGCAGGCAATAGCCCGGTAAGTGGCGGAGCAGTTGTGCTGATGAGCAACAACGGTTTCACCTTTACCGACGATGTTGTAAACGGAAGCTACGCATTTAACGGTATCCCCGATGGAACTTACATCGTTTATGCCCTTGCATCGCCCTTCCTCTATCCAAACTATACCCCGACTTATCACGACAGCGCCCTCTTCTGGACCGATGCCGTCGAATTAGTCCTCAGTGGAACGAGTCTTACCGGAGTGAATATCTATCTGAACGAATTAGGTGGCACAGCCAACGGAGGTGGATCCATCGGAGGAAGCATCACGTTTGCTAACAATTCCAAAACCTATCGGAATACTTACCAGGCCGAAACCGGAAATATTCAATTTTACATCATGGATATGGACGATAACTTGTTGTTCCATACCCAGAGTACTGTCTCCAATACCTTTGAATTCAATAATCTACCCTTCGATACCTACCAGCTTTATGTCGAGTTGGCCGGACACACCGTTTACCCCGCAATTTTCACGTTGAGCGAGAGCATGCCAACTATCAACGATATTGTGATTGAGGTAGGTAACGACGGCATCAGTATTCTGAACAGCGATGTCTTCGAACCCATCGATTTCGAGTTATCAGTTTATCCTAATCCGGTTCAAAACGAGTTGAATGTCGTGTTATCCGCCAATGGAGCACAAACGTACAGCCTTGGCATTTACAATGCTTTCGGACAATTGGTTCAGAGTCGCGTTCTTTCAAACATGGGAGGCATCACGTACACCCGATTAGACGTAAGTTCCTTGAGTCGGGGAGTTTATTTCCTTCGTATCGAACATCCCGTACTTGGCGTACAATCGGTTCGATTCATGAAGTAGTTTCCTTTAAATTCAGTTTTCATCAAAGCCTTGACTTCCCGAATCTTCCGGGAGGTCAAGGCTTTTGGCGGTTGGCTGTTAGCTTTTGGCGGTTGGCGGTTGGTTTTTGGATG
>JAGYLP010000005.1 GCA_018401015.1 Bacteroidales bacterium | reverse complement strand
AGGTTTCGCCACCAATACTTTCACCTATTTCCCATCTGCCGATCCAGACTTTAATCTTACTGATGTTGGTGATTTCATCAATGGGAAAGGATACCAGGTAAAAATGAATGGTGCTGCTACCCTCGAAATCGATGGTATGCCAGTTGCTCCTGAAAGTACTACCTTGAGCTTACCTGCCGGTTATAGCTTTATTGGTTACTTGCGTCAAACCGCTTCTCCTATTGCTACTCAGTTGGCTGATATCGTTAACAATGTATTAATTGTTAAAGCTGAGGACGGTAATGTTTACTGGCCATCCTTAAGCATCGACTTGATTGGTAACATGGAACCAGGCAATGGATTTAAAATCTACTTAACAGCTGCCGACGATTTAACCTACACTGCTAATAGCGTTGCTAAGTCAGTTTCGGTTATGAATGAGCGTCCATTCCATTTCGTACATCAAATGGCTAGTGGTAGCAATATGACTATTGGTATTCCTGCCAGTGCGTGGAACAAGCTTCCTGAATATGGCGACGAAGTGGGTGTATTCTCCAGCTATGGCGAATTAGTAGGTAGTGCAGTTTATACCGGTGGTAACATGGCAATTGCAGTCTTTGGTAACGACATCCTCGATACCGAGAAATCAGCTATGCAAACAGGGGAAGAATTCGAAGTTCGCGTTTGGAGCCAAAAATACAACACCGAATCGGTAGCTAACTTCAATGTAGCATCAGGCGATATGACGTATCGTGAAGATGCAGTAGTTGTATTAGACAAAGTACTGGTTAGCGGTACGCTTAATGGTGATGTTGCCGGTTTAAGCCAAAACATTCCAAACCCATTCCGCACTACTACTCGTATTCCTTTCTACTTAACCGAAACTACTCGCGTTCAGTTCTTAGTTTACAATGTATTGGGCGAAGTAGTAGGTGAAATTGAAAATGCTGAATACCCAGCTGGTGAAAACCAAGTAGAATTCAATGCTTCTAACTTACCATCCGGTACTTATTTCTACCGAATGATTACCGACAACCTGGTTGAAACGAAGCAAATGACTATTAAAAAATAATTTTGTTTCTGGTTCATAAGCCGACCTATTAGGACGGCTCCGAAGAAAATTATATTCATGACTAAGAAGCCGTCTCCTTTGAGATGGCTTCTTTCCTTTTGTAAGCATTTCAAAATAACCGATAGAATGAACGATTTAAAGCAAACAATTCAAGAAGCATGGATTAACCGTGATTTATTGCAACAGGCTTCCACCCAGGAAGCCATCCGGGAAGTAATAGCTCAAGTTGATTCAGGGAGCCTACGAGTCGCTGAACAACACCAGGATGAGTGGCACGTTAACGACTGGGTTAAACAGGCAATCATTTTATACTTCCCGATTCAATCCATGGAAACGATCGACCTAAAACCGTTTGAGTTTCATGATAAGATTCCCTTAAAAAATGATTATCAACGTTTAGGAGTACGTGTTGTACCGCACGCTATTGCACGTTATGGGTCGTTTTTAGCTCCGGGTGTTATCCTGATGCCTAGCTATGTAAATATTGGCGCTTACGTCGATGAACATACAATGGTCGATACCTGGGCTACCGTTGGGTCCTGCGCACAAATTGGTAAGAATGTCCATTTGAGCGGAGGAGTAGGAATTGGTGGTGTGTTGGAACCGGTGCAGGCAGCTCCTGTGATTGTGGAAGACGGAGCCTTTCTTGGTTCACGTTCCATTGTAGTAGAAGGGGTGCGAATTGGTCGAGAGGCTGTTTTGGGTGCAAATGTGGTGCTTACCGGTTCCACAAAAATTATCGATGTAAGTGGCTCCGAGCCTATCGAGTATAAGGCGCATATTCCTCCTCGTTCAGTGGTTATCCCGGGCAGCTATACCAAGCGCTTTCCGGCAGGTGAATATCAGGTCCCTTGTGCCTTAATCATCGGTATGCGGAAGGAATCAACCGATTTGAAAACTTCTTTGAACGATGCTTTGCGAACATATCAAATTGCCGTGTAGTCATGTCGGAAGAACTATTGCGTGCAGCGCAACGCACGTTGAGGAATGGAGAGGCGATTTTCTATTCCGATGAAACCGGAACCTACCTGCTGGCCGATAGTATGGGAGAGGGCCTATTGGGCAAGATGACCGAATCGGCTAAAATAAGGCAAGTCGGATTCCAATTGCTTATTAACGATTTGACTTTGGTGGAACGCTATGTTAGCCTATTACCTTATGCTGCACTCGATCTGATGGAGGTTAGCGATCGTCCCCTTTTGGTAATCTTCCCGAGTGGTAAAAATGTAGCTCCCAATCTTTTGGCTCCCGATGGCAGCCTGGCTATACGATTGGTTGGTAATCAACTAATCGATGAGTTGATTTACCGAATGCGACGTCCTATTGCAGCTCTTCCAATCCGATGGATGGTGAAGGGTGTTGAGCAACGATTGGAGGGAGCAGTGAGTTCCATTCTTGGAGACAAGCAAGCGATTCATCTTCAGGAAGATTCCGATAAAAATATGCTTGAAGAATGGTCTGTAATCCGCTTCGATAATGATGGACGGGTAAGTATCTTACGAGGTTAACACGCTAGATTCTTTCGTTTTTACCGGGCTTAAAGTGATAGCTGATTTTGTATTTTACAGATGAATCCTCCTTGTTTTCATTCTTGGTCTGTGAAACTGAACCCTCGTCGGATTCTTTGCCTTTTTCTCGAATAATGGAACTGGTTTCATTGGAACCAACTGGGATGTTCCCGGATTCATTAGTCTGCCAGGTTTTAGTTTCTTCCTCCTGATCCTCGTCTTCATTTTCTAATTCCCAATCGTATTTTTCACGTTCGGGTAGTTGCTTTCGAAACAGCAAGGCTGTTCCCACACCGCTGATGGCCCCGGCAGCATGCCCTTCGTGCGATACCTGGGGGTCGAAGGGGAAGATTCCCCAAACTAAACTGCCATAGAGAAAGCTTATTAAAAGTGAAAAAGCCCACAAGCGGTAATCTTTGCTTAAAATTCCACTGAAAAACAGGTAGGTCGCCAAGCCATAGATCACTCCACTCGCTCCGATGTGATAACTCGAACGGGCTATAATCCAGGTTAATGCTCCGGCACTGATCCAAATGATTGCCATGCTTTTATAGCCAAGGTCCCGATGTAGATAAAACACGGCCAGGCTTAGGAAAAAAAGTGGAAAGCTATTCGACAACAGGTGATTCCAACCACCATGTACAAAAGGCATGAAAACAATTCCGGGTAAGCCGCTTAATTGGCGGGGTAGTACTCCCAAGAAACTGAGTGATTCACCACTGATAAACTCAACAAGTGCTATTAGCCAAATGATGCCTATTAAAATGAATGGTAGAATGGAGTGTAGTTTGAGACGCTTCCACTCCATCTGACTGCTTGTATGGTTATGAATTGGGTGTGTCACGGTTTTTGTTGAGTTGGATTAGTTTCCATGAAGGATAAACGGAGCCCAATGGAAGGGCATGGGGTTCGTTTCGTTGGCAGTGCCACGCAAGAAATGCTTTTTCGTTTCCTGTAAAGCTAATGCAAAGTTACCTTTCTGAAAAGAATCCAGCCCATAGAGGTGTTCAAAAAATTCGGCGGTAGAACGATCGCTTACCGACCATAGACTGATGGCAACATTTTTAGATCCGGCTATCAGAAAAGCTTGCGCAATCCCTGCGATTCCCTCTCCGGAGTAAGCATCGCCTAAGCCCGTTTCGCAGGCCGATAGCACGGCTAAGTCGGATTGCAGTTTTAGACTCGCAATTTCAGACACGTTTAATAAACCATCCTCTTCCTCCTTTTCTTCATGAATGGGAAAAATGAGCGAGCTGAGGTCGGTACGGTAGGGTACAAAAATGCCATGGGTACTCAGATGGAGAATTTTGTAATTGCTCAAGATACCTTTTTGGTTGAGTTTTTTTACGGTTGACTCTTTCACATCTACTCCGGAGTAAATCTTGGCTCGGTTAAAGCTCTCTTTGATTGCTTTAAGCTCAGCCTTGCTTCCATCTAAATTGGGCAGTTGCAGGGACGCAATAATGGTTTTGATAGAGTCGGGTGGAGCTCCGCGGTTTATCTCTCGAAGATGACGTGGTTGTGTATTTGCTTGAACTCTATTCGCTCGTTCATAATCTGCGTTTCCAAATGCCAGAATTTCCTCTCGCTCGGCAGGATAGATCCTGTCGCTCATGAATTGCCAAACACTTACCGATGGAGAGTAGCGAACGGAGTAGTCTTCAATTAGGTAGTGCTTGTTTTTCCGGAAGGTTTCGAAAGGAAGATACCCCATGTAACCGGAGGGAATTACGATGAGGTTTGTTTTGGATTTTATAAAATCACTCAGATGGCCCAGGTGCAACTCGTAATGAGCCTGAGCGAATACCTCTAATAATTCCAGCTCTGTTTTACTTGGAAGAGGATTTTGGAGTAGCGACCGGTATTCGTCGATCAGTAGCCGATAAATTTGATGCTGAAGTTCGAAATTAGCCTGTGCTTGTTCTTGACCGAAGGCTAAATAAGCGGAGTCTAGTGGTGATCCTAATTTCTTCAGTATTTGCGCATGTACCAACGGATAATCCTGAAGATTCTGAATCAGTTCTTTAAACTCCAACCGCTGCATAAAAGCTGTGTCGGAATCGATATAAATGGTCATGAGGTAGAAATCCATGACATTTGTGTAGCTTATCATTGATTCCTCTGGTTTGAGCTTTTGCTGAACCTGGGCTATTTTGGGGATGTGTATTATTTCGTTGCGTTTACTTACCTCTTCTACTAACCAGCGCGAACGAATGGTTTCGGTGGTAAAGAAGCTGGCTTCCAGGTCGTTTTGAACGAAATAATTCCGAAGGATCGAAAAGTAGAGTCCGATTTCTTTCTCTAAATAGTTCTTGCGAGCCTCGGTTCCTGCAGTTTCCATAATTTCAGCTTTATAGGAGGCCGATTTTTGATAAGCTCGATTTGCGGCATCCAAAGAGTCGATTTGCTGATAAAAATACCCCGCATAGAACCAACCTTCACTTATGGCATCATAGTCCTGGGTTATGCGAACCAATCGATCTACTGCGGTTAATCGAGCAATGAGCGAATCGATACCAAATAAACTGTTTTCAAGCACCCCTAGGTTGATAGCTAGAGAACCTTCAGCTCTTAAGTTGTGAGTTTTTTGAGCATCGCGGAGTGATTGTGCATAAATCCGATGTGCTTCGGAATAGTGCCCTTGCTGGAATTTTATCCGGGCTGAATAGATATTCAAGTAATATCGAAAGAAGTTGATGGAGGTCAGTTCTTCTTGCTCCCTGAGTTTTTCACAAAGGTTCAGAGCCTTTTCGGTATCTCTTAGATTCAGGTAGTAGTTTAACAATATTAGCTCATAATGGGCCTTTTTAAAGGAAAGTGTGGGATCGGTCATTTGTTGAATGAGCGAATCGAGGTGTGAAATTGCTTGGTCGGTTTTATCGATTGCCGATAAGTAGCTCGATTCTAAGAACTCTGTTTGAATAAGCCCTTGCGGGTAATTAATCGTTGATGCGATTTCTTTGAGAGATTCGATCATCTCCATCATCCGGGGGAATTGACCGGTTGCTTTCAGCAATTTTGCATATTCGGATTGCAGGGAAAAATAATGGCTCCATTGCTTCCGGGAGAGGTAATAATTTATAAGAGAATCGGCTGCTGGTTTGGCAAGTAGATCGTTTGTGCGGGAGATTGCATATTGGAGTCTTACTTTCTCAAAGAGTCGTTTGTCATCGCCGATGAGTAGTTCTGCTTTTTCAGGAGAATAGCTGGCTAAAATGCTATCGGCCAGGTGAATATTTTGTTGGGCCGCATAAACATTCAACTTAAGGAGAGGGAGTAGCAATTGAAATCGTTTCCCTGAAAACAGGGTGTTCTTTTCCAGATAGGCGATTAGGCGATTTGCCTCAATGAACTCCAATCGCTGGAGATGATAGGATATGAACTGAGATGCCAATTCGAAATGTAATTCTGCCGACTTGGGGTTAGGATTTTGTGCGATGAACGAGAAGAAATCGATTTCGATCGGGTGATCAAATAGTAGTTTGGAGAGCAATTCGTAAGTAAGAAAATCGGTAGCAACTGAAGATTGGTTTGAGATGCTTTTTCTCAATCCTTCGATGGTTTCTTGCGGATAATTGCGTTCGAATCGAAGTTGATAGAAGGCTTTTAAGGTTTCAGCCAACAGGAAGTTATCCGACAGAGAATCAGGGGCAAGTGACGATATCGTGTTTAGATGGTGCATGGTGCGATTGGAGTCGTCCAGGCAACTAAATTGCATTGCAAGCGTAAGGTGAGTTTGAATTAGGGTATCGCTTGCAATTAGGTCGGGATTTTGGATTAGCTGGCTAAAGGAAGCATACGCGTTTTGCCAATCGTAGGATTGGTGAAACGTCATTCCTTTCTCGTATTCCTCTTTCAAATCGACAGGGTTAATCAACTCGCAAGAGGAAATGAGTACCAGCATTCCAAGAAGGAGAGATAAAGTGCGAGTGGGTCGATGCTTCATGAAATGCGAACTGTTTTTGGCGATTGTATTTAAGGTTGAAAATAGTTGAGAAATTTAACTATTTTCGACTTGATGTTGTTCCATTCTTTACATTAATAACGAACAAAATGTTCAATTCTGAAACAGTTGAAGGGCAAAGATTGTGAAGGAGTATAAAAAGCTATATCCCAGGTTAAAAGCAGGAGATTACTTTGCCCTTGTTGAGATACGTAACCGTCATCAGAAGGCATTTGTTAGGTTCATTGAAAGTAGGTATCAGTTTCGGCAGGATCAAATTGAGGATGCTTTTACGGATGCTTTAATCGTTCTGCTGAATAATGTTCAATACGGTAAGTTGGGAGAAAAGCTTAGTTCCAGTCTGAAAACCTATCTGTTTTCAGTGGGAAGATTCCTTTTGCTTCAAGAGCACCGGAAGCGTAAAGAATTTATTTTTGATAATCTGGATCATTACTTCCCGGAACGGAGTGTCGATCCCTATACCGATGATGAATCCAGTCTTGAGCTGGATCAATTAAAGGCGAGTTTTAAAAAGCTATCTCCTCCCTGTCAGGAACTACTACGTAAGTTTTATTACCAGGGATATAGCTACGAGGAAATTGTAGAATCCTTAGATTACGCTAGTATCGAGTCGGCCCGCTCGCAGCGTTATAATTGTATGCAAACTTTAAAAAAGTTAATTAAAAAAGAGTTATGAAAACCGATTGCCCCAACAACAATCCACAACTACTCGAAGAGTGTATTGATCGATACCTCCTGAACCGGATGAGCCCGGACGAAAAGGCCGATTACGAGAAGACCATGAGTACCGATCCGGCTTTGAAACAACAAGTTAGGATTCAACAACAGCTCATCAGGCATTTGAGAGCAAACGAGAATGCTTCCCTGAAAAAATGGTTGCAAAACACAGTGCAGTCATCACGATCTCCCATCATCATTCAAAAACGGGCATGGAAATGGGTGTTGCCCATTGCCGCCCTGCTTGTCATGGCTCTCATGGTAACCCTTTTGATCCCTCATTTTACCCAAGAGAAAAATGCCGAGCAATCCTTTACCCAACTTGCTCCAGTCCCTCAAAATTATTTAAGCCTCGATTTGAGAGGAATCGATAGTCATTCGCTTTTCAATATGGGTATGAAATTTTATGAAAAGGGCAACTACGACGAAGCAATGGTTTGCTTCAATAAAATGGACGATTGGGAAGCCGTTGATGCAAATGGTATTTTTTACATTGGTTTAACCGCAATGCTGGTAAAGGATTTTCAGAAAGCTATTCAGGCATTTGATTCGGTTCGGGGTCAGGATTTTTATTTCCGGGAATATTTGCCCATTTACGACGGCATCATGCAAATGGAACTGGGTAATTATGCCAAAGCGGAAGAAAGCCTGCAACAGGTTTCAGACGGTAACGGAAAATTTGCTCCCCTGGCTAAGGAATTATTGAGTAAACTCCCCCCCAAAGACTAGGTCAGGTTTAGGAAATACCCTTCTTCGGGTTTAAGTTTTTTTAATAATGCCAGCCGGATAAAATCCCTTTTTATCCGGTTTTTTTGTATTCCCAAAATCACTGTTCGTTTTAGGTAGGCGGGGACTTGAAAAGTATTAATTTTGGCATTCGATTACTAAATTAGAAACCTATATGGATAAATTCGGCGACCTTGGCAATTCGGAGATTGCAAGCATTGATGAACTCTATCAGATTTATAAAAAGAATCCGGATGAACTAAGTGAGGATTGGGTCAATTTTTTTAAAGGTTTCGAATTCGCAACAGCCGAATTTCCCCTTAAACCCGGTATTTCATCCGGTATTCTCGATAAAGAATTCAAGGTTATTAATCTGATAAATGCCTATCGTAAACGCGGGCACCTGTTTACTCAAACGAATCCGGTTCGTACTCGCCGTAAATATTTCCCGACACTCGATTTGGAAAACTACGATTTAAGCGATAGCGATTTAGATACGATGTTTCATGCCGGGAATGAAATTGGTATTGGTGAAGCAAGCTTGCGAAGTATTGTCGCTCACTTACATCAGACTTATTGTCACAGCGTTGGGGTGGAGTACCTTTTTATTCGTGAAGAAAGCATCGTGAGATGGTTGCAGCAAAAAATGGAAGTATCGAAGAATACTCCGCAGTTCTCGGATATTCAGAAGAAGACCATTTTTCAGAACCTTGTCGATGCTGTTGGTTTCGAGAAGTTTATCCATAAAAAGTTCATCGGTCAAAAGCGGTTTTCACTCGAAGGTGCCGAAGGACTGATCCCTGCAATGGATCATATCATTTACCGGGGTGCCGAGCTGGGTATTGAGGAATTCGTTATCGGAATGGCGCATCGAGGTCGCTTAAATGTGTTGGCTAATATTCTGCAAAAACCGTATGAGAGTATTTTTAAAGAATTTGATGCCGACGAATATGAAGAGGGAATTGCCTTAGGCGATGTAAAGTATCACCTCGGCTATGTAAGCGATGTAATTACACCGGACAATAAGAAAGTTAAGCTAAGCTTAGCTCCAAACCCTTCGCACCTGGAAACCGTTTCGGCCATTATCGAAGGTATTTCCCGCGCTAAAATAGATCATCAATATCAATCCGATTTTTCGAAAGTAGCACCTATCGTTATTCATGGCGATGCAGCCATTGCTGCCCAGGGAATTGTGTACGAGGTGGTTCAAATGTCGCAACTTGAAGGGTACAAAACCGGAGGAACCATTCACCTGGTTATCAATAATCAGGTAGGTTTTACAACCAACTACCTCGAAGGTCGTTCCAGTACTTATTCCACCGATATAGCCAAGGTGGTCAAATCGCCCATCTTTCACGTTAATGGCGACGATGTTGAAGCAATTATTTACACCATAGGTCTGGCATTGGAATTCCGTCAAAAGTTTCAGCGCGATGTGTTTATCGATATTCTGTGTTACCGGAAATATGGCCACAACGAAGGTGATGAACCACGGTTTACTCAACCGGTTCTGTACGATAAGATTAGCAAACATCCTAATCCGCGGGATATTTATGCCAAAAAACTCATTGAAGAAGGAATTTACACTCCCGCCAATATTCAGAAAATACAGAAAGATTTCGATGATTTGCTAGAGCAAAAATTTTTGGCTAGTAAGGAAATCGATAAGGTGAAAATCCATCGGTTTATGGAGGATGAATGGATGGGGTACGAATACGTGGAAGACGATACTTTTTATCAATCCGTTTCAACTGCTATTGAACTCCCGCTTTTACAAGATTTAATCGACAAGATTAGTTTTATTCCTTCCGATAAACAGATTTTTAAAAAGATTATCAAGCTGGTGAACGATCGATTGCAGATGGCTAAGGAAGATCGTTTAGACTGGGCGTTGGGCGAACTGCTTGCTTATGCCAGCTTGGCCATGGAGGGGCATCCGGTGCGGCTTAGCGGCCAGGATTCTGAGCGAGGTACTTTCTCCCATCGTCATGCATCCTACATTATCGAAAATACCGATCAGAAGTACTATCCCTTGTCGCAACTGAGTGATGATCAAGCTCCTGTTCGGGTGTATAATTCCTTGCTTTCGGAATATGGAGTGATGGGATTTGAGTATGGGTATGCCCTTACCGTTCCAAACGGCCTGAATATTTGGGAAGCACAGTTTGGCGATTTTCATAACGTAGCTCAGGTAATTATCGATCAGTATATTAGTTCTGCAGAAGAAAAATGGGGTCTCATGAACGGACTAACCCTTCTTCTCCCTCATGGTTACGAAGGACAAGGCCCGGAGCACAGTAGTGCACGAATGGAACGCTTTCTTAACTTGAGTGCAGGCAATAATATGATGGTGGTAAATCCGACTACTCCCGCTAATCTCTTCCATTTATTGCGTTTGCAGGTGAAGCGAAATTTCCGGATTCCGCTCATCATTTTTAGCCCGAAGAGTTTATTGCGGCACCCACTCTGCGTTTCGTCTAAGTCGGATTTTGCCGAGCGAGGATTTCAACCGGTAATCGACGATATGGAGGTGGATGTGAATGAAGTTCGCCGCGTAGTGCTTTGTACCGGTAAAATCTACTACGACTTGCTTGAGAAGAAGCGCGAGTTGAATGCTCGCGATATTGCGCTGGTAAGAATTGAACAGCTCAATCCGTTCCCATTGGAACAAGTCAAATCAATCTTGTACAAGTACCATAATAACATGCTTACGCTTTGGGTTCAGGAAGAACCTGAGAACATGGGTGCCTGGAGATTTGTTAGAGATAATCTTAGGGGAGTCGATTTAGAAGGGGTTACCAGGCTTCCCAGTGGAAGTCCTGCAGTAGGGCTTAATAAGTTGCATCTTTTAGGACAACAAGAAATTATAGGAAAAGTGTTCCGCCGGTGCGATTGTCATTTACAAAACGTGTATTGCGGTTTACAATGCGTTATAGGAAAAAGTCGCGAAGAGATTAAAAAACAACATTTTTATTTATTCGACGAAGAGGATTAGTCGGTGAACGCAAAAGCAGACAATTTCCTACAGTTACAACCAAATGCCTAAGCTGAAAAATGAATGATATGATTCTTGAAATTAAAATTCCCAGTCCGGGTGAGTCTATTTCTGAAGTAATAATAGCCAATTGGCTGGTCGCCGATGGTGAAGTAGTTTGGAAAGACCAAGAGATTGGTGAGGTTGAGTCGGATAAGGCAACGCTTCCGCTCATCGCGGAAGAAGGTGGAAAGGTGAGTTTAAAAGCCGCTGCCGGCGATACTGTTAAGGTTGGCGAAGTGGTTGCGCTCATCGATTCGTCATTTGCACCCGCGGAAGCAGCAGCCCCTGTTTCTTCCGAGACAAAAACGATAAAGCCTGAAGAAAAGAAGGCTGATTTAGAAACCCCCACTAAGCCTGCAGCCGCTTCATCGTCTGGAATGAATGCTCACTCTAAGGTTAAAACGAGTCCGGTGGCTCAAAAGATGATGGAGGCAGAAGGAGTCGATTTAGAGGCTATTCTATCCGGTCTGAAGCGATTGGGCAAGAAAGAGGTACAAGCCGCTTTGAATGCACCCCAAGGTAATGATAGCGGAAGCTCTCTGGTGACCGGTACTTTTTCTAGGGAGAAGGAAGCAAACAAAATGACTCCTCTGCGTAAAAAACTTAGCGAGCGGTTGGTTTCAGTTAAAAATGAAACCGCTATGCTCACCACCTTCAACGAGATTGACATGAGTGCCGTAATGGCCCTTCGAAAACAATACCAGCAAGCATTTACCGAGAAGCACGGAGTAAAACTGGGATTCATGTCGTTTTTTACCAAAGCAGCCAGCTTAGCCTTGCAACTGCATCCTCAGGTCAATTCCATGATCGACGGTGATAGCATTGTATCGCATCATTACAGCGATATCGGAATTGCCGTTCAAACACCTAAAGGATTGATGGTTCCGGTTATTCGTAATACCGAAAGTTTAGGTCTAGGTGGAATAGAGTTAGCGCTAGCCGAGTTAGCTGCGAAAGCCCGAGCCGGTAGAATTTCGCTCGACGATTTATCGGGTGGAACGTTTACGATTACGAACGGGGGTGTTTTTGGATCTTTATTATCCACACCTATTATTAATCCGCCGCAAGCAGGTATCCTTGGTATGCACAATATAGTCGAGCGACCGGTTGCGGTAAATGGACAGGTTGTTATTCGTCCAATGATGTATGTTGCCTTATCCTACGATCATCGGATTATCGACGGAAAAGATTCAGTAGGTTTTTTAGTTAAAATCAAAGAATTTATCGAAAACCCGGTAAGTATGTTGTTCCCGGGTAAAACTGCCGAGTCGGTGCTGATGGGCCTGTAGGAATACGAAGGAATAAAAAAATCCATGCATTGCAGTGTAGATACACGTGTATGCATGGATTTTTTTTTTGCTGCTTATTAAGATCTGCGCTTTGAGGCAAAATCTCCGAAATTTTTATCCCAAATCGCTGATTCGCTCAAGTTTTCCTAAATCGAGAATCTTGATTCGTCGTCCGTCGAGGGCAATAACTTTTTCGTTGGCAAAAGTCGATAAGGTACGAATGGCATTGGAGGTGGTCATGTTCGACAGATTGGCAATATCTTCCCTGGAGAGATACACCCGGAGGGTGGAGTTATCTTCTTCGTAGCCATAAGTATCTTTAAGGAACAAGAGCGATTCGGCGAGCCGTCCGCGAATGTGTTTTTGGGTTAGGGTAACCGTGCGTGTATGAGAGAATCCTAATTCGGAGGCGAGGAGCTTCAGGAATTTAAGTGAGATTTCGCCGTTTCCGCGAATGATTTTAAAGAGCGTTAAGCGATCGAAGACACAAACGGTAGCATCTTCGATAGCGACCGACGATGCCTGGTATTTTTGATTGGCAAACAAGGCTCTGAATCCGATGAATCCGATGGGTTTAGCCATGCGCACAATTTGTTCTCTTCCGCCGATTCCTTCTTTAAAAACTTTTACTTTTCCTCGAACCAGGCATATCAAACCGGAAGGTTTATCTCCTTCCTTATAAATAATTTCCCCTTTGCGATAAAAATGACAGGTATAGTTTTTACTAAGGCTTTCTTTCTCTTTTGGCGACAAGGAATAAAAAATGGAGTCTTTATGTTCTAAACAAAGCTCACAGTTATCGTCACGAAACACCATCTTTCTATTTGATTTTAAACTTGTTATAATTTTATGTTGTAGAACATCAAAGATAGTGTTTCGGTTGAATTTTCAAAATATGTAGGGACTGAATATTCGATTTAAAAAATGAATTATGCGTGGAAAGAAATGATTAAGATATCATGAATATTGTGTATTATTGTTCATCAAACTTAAAATAAACAGATATGAGAAAACTTTTACTACTCTTTGTGATGGTAAGCTTTGTGTTTGCACTAAATGCACAAAGTTCACAACGTCCTTTAGCTCCTGCAGCTTTGGATTACAACCAGGTTTATGAAATCCCTGCCGCCACCAACATTCCTTTTAACAAAGCCTTCGGCGACCCTATTTGGGGTGAAGATTTTGGAGGAGGTGCTCTTCCAACAGGTTGGACGGTTGCCGATGGCAACCAAATGAATTTTAACTGGTACTGGTCGAACGATCCACGTCCGGGAATTACCGGTACTTACAGTACCAACAACGACACTTTCCGCGCGACTACAGCCGACAATGGTTACATGATGATTTCCGGCGATATTTACAATGCCGGAGGGGGTGCTGTTACAATGGATGCTGAAGTAAAAACGCAAATGTTAAACCTCGACACCACCAGTTCTGTGATGATCGAATGGCAACAGTATTTCCGTTATTGCTGTAACTCCAACGATGCCCAATTATGGTTTGGTATTAGTACCGACGGAGTTAACTGGATGAATTTTGATGCTCGTCAGAATGTTGCCGTGAATATTCCTTCCGCGAATCCGGCTACGGTTCAAATTAACCTTACTCCATACCTGGCCGGACAAGATTCTGTTTGGTTACGTTGGTACAAAGGAGGAGCTTCCCATTATTTCTGGGCAATCGACGATATTAAAATGTATGCTGCTCCGCTTTACGAATTGGAGTTGATGGAAACCTATATTTCCAAAGTAACTTCCGATGGATCCTTAACCGGTTATTATTCCAAAATGCCTTTGTCGCAAATTATGCCGGTTTATTTTGGTGCCGACCTGATTAATAATGGTGATCTCGATCAAACCAATGTGAACTTCAATGCTCGTGTTTACGATTCGGCCGATAACCTGATTTACGACGAAGTTGCCGATACAGTTGGGCTAACTTTGGTTTTCGATTCGATTGCTGAATTGGAAGTTGCCAACTATTTCGAAACAACAACTATCGATACCTATCGAGTTGAATTTGAGGCTGTTTCCGATGCAACAGACGAACTTCCTGAAAATAATTTCGGAGGAGAAGCTAGTTGGGAAGTAACCGATAATACCGTATTTGCTCGCGATATTAGCTGGACAGGCTACTACTATCCTGGTCAGTATGTTGGAGGTGGCGACGGTGATTTTGCCGGAACAAACTATGTTTTGGCTAATCAATCATCGGTTCAATCCATCTCGGTTTATGTGGATTATCGTTCTACTGAAGGTGGCGTAATGTTCCCACAAGTGTACTTCGACGATGGTACCGATGTGATTGTGAAAATTAGTGGCGATGAGCACACGGTAGCTAAAAAAGACCTCGGAACTTGGGTTACCATGCCTTTAATTCCCATTGCTCAGGACGACGAAGTGTTGACTCCAAATACTTTATACATTGCCGGTATCGAGTTCTACTATGAAACTGTTGGTGCCGATCTATTCTTAGGTCGCGACAACAATCCAACTCACCTGTTCAACCTGGCAACTACAATTTCTCTCGATGGTAGCTGGTATTATGCCGACATTGTTCCACTGGTTCGCTTGAATCTGACCGATGCAATTTTACCTCCTCAGTTCACTTCGGCTCGTTTGGACACCGCTCCTAAAAACCTCGTTTACACCTACACCGCTACTGCTACTGATCCTCAAAGTTTGCCTTTAAGCTTCACCGTTGAAGATTACAACGATGGTGCATTGGTTTCTTACGTGGATAATGGCGATGGTTCCGTTACACTCACGTTAGCTGATACTCCTGAGAATTTAGGCTATGAAATTGGTGACAGTTTCCGTGTACGTATTTTTGCTGACAATGGAACCACCATCAACGAACAGTATTTCTACATTACTGTGGTCGACGACTTCAATATTTCTGTAGATGAAACTCCGTTGGCCGATGTACAGGTTTATCCTAATCCTGCTCGCGATATTTTATTTGTGAACCATGCACCACAGGCGCAGATTTATGTTTACAACATCTTAGGCGAAGTAGTAAGAAACATCCAACGTGCCGATGCTTCGGAAAGAATTTCAGTTGCTGATTTAGCTCCTGGTACTTATATTGTTCGCATTCAAACCGATAACGATGCCGTTATTAAGAAAGTGAACATTACCCGATAGTTCGTCAAACGATTCGATATTAAAAGAGTGGTTCTTTGGAATCACTCTTTTTTTTTGATCTTTTTGTGGCCTCTAAATAGAATGGATTTTTGCTTTTAGGCTAGGTTATATCACAGTGGAAAACTAGTTATGAAGGATAAGTCCACTCCTTTTTGACTTTCATGAAGCATTATTTCATGCACGGTAAAACAGCCGGATTCGTCTGTATAGCTTTGCTTATTTGAGGGTAGAATCGAACCGATACGTTTCTAATAGCATGGTTCCAGGTTTTACGGCAGGGAGAGTGAAGTTGAATGTTAATTTTGGCTAGGAATATTTTGCCACAATAGGCATTCTGCGCCCCATTCCAAAGGCTTTAGAAGAAACTCTTAGTACAGGAGGCGCCTGGAATCGTTTGTGTTCATTGAGGTTTACCAGGCGGATGACCCGATTCACGATTTCGGCATCGAAGCCTTCGCGAATGAGTTCGCTAGCCGATTGTTTCAGTTCAATGAAGCGAAACAGGATTGCATCGAGCAGGTCGTAATTGGGCAGTGAATCGCTATCTTTTTGGTCGGGTCGTAGTTCGGCCGAAGGAGGTTTATTAATGGTATTCCAGGGGATGATTTCTTGGTTGCGGTTAATCCAACGCGACATCTTAAAGACGTCGGTTTTATAAACATCGCCCAGCACAGAGAGGGCTCCGTTCATATCGCCATAAAGAGTTCCATAACCCACGGCTGCTTCGCTTTTGTTGGAAGTATTGAGCAAAAGGTAGCCGAGTTTATTCGAAAGAGCCATTAACAGGGTTCCACGAATTCGTGCTTGCAGGTTTTCTTCGGCCAATCCGAAAGGAAGGTCCTGAAAAATGGGTTGAAGTGTGTTTAGCAGCGACTGGTAAGCTTCATGAATGGGCAGAATTTGGTAGGAAATGTTCAGTTTTTCAGCCAAGTCTTTTGCATCTTGAATAGAATGCCCGGAAGAAAATTGACTGGGCATTAAGAGCACATTGATATTTTCGGAGCCGAGTGCTTCGGCAGCAATGGCCAAAGTAAGGGCGGAATCGATGCCACCAGACAAGCCCAGCGTTGCTTTGTTGAATCCGCTTTTGAAGAAGTAATCCTTTAGTCCCAGGAGCAAAGCCTGATGCATATTTTTCAAGCGGAGGTCTTCGGTTTCGGCGGTAGATGCTTTAGAGGGGCTGTGGTGGATATTATCCAGCTCAATGAATTGAATGGCTTCTTCAAAAAGGGGCATTTCATGTACGATTTCCCCATTTCGATTGAGCACCATGGATCCGCCGTCGAAAATCAGTTCAGTATTTCCGCCAACTTGATTCACATAGACAATAGGAAGCTGGTGTTGCCGACTATTGTTAATCAGTATGTTTTTGCGTTTATCACCCTGGTTGTAGGAGTAGGGCGAGGCCGCAATGTTTATGAGCAGATCGGGGTTTAATTTGGCGAGTTCTTCTGCCGGGGAGATGGTGTAAAGGCTATTGCGAGCAAAGGAGTTCTCGACGGGTTGGTGGTCCCAAAGATCTTCGCAAATGCTCAGAGCGATGGTGTGACCCCGAAATTGGATTACCTCGAAGGTTCGATTGGGTTCGAAGTATCGGTACTCATCGAATACATCGTAGGTAGGTAAGAGGGTTTTATGTTGTACAAAGGAAACTTTTCCATCCTGAAGCCAGAGGGCAGCATTGAAAAGCTTTTTTCCGCGCTGGTTTTCATTCAAGACCGGAGCCCCAATAACTGCTGCAATGCGTGTGCAAGTGCCGGCAATGGTTGCTACTGCTTTTTCGGTCGATTGAATGAAATCCGCTTGTTCCAATAAATCCTGAGGCGGATAACCACAAACCGATAGTTCAGAGAAGACGATTACATCGGCTCCAGCTTCTTCAGCATGATGGATCGCCTGAATGATTTTCTCGGTATTTTGTTCAAAATTACCAATGTGATAGTTGAGCTGAGCCAGTGCGATTTTCATGCGAAGCGAGGTTTTTAAAAAAGAACGCCTACCTGCAAGGCAATTCCATTCAGACTTACTTTATCGCTGAAGGATTTTTTATTCGTGCTGGTCATATCGGTAAATCCGGCATTGTAGTGTAGCCCACCGTGCACGATAAAATTACGGGAGATGGCATATTCCACACCGGCTCCGATGAATCCACCCAAGTGGAAGAAGTTAACTTCCTTGCTAATGTTTTCTTTATCGATGGCTTGTTGATTGGCGGACGCTAGTGCTTTCGTGTTAAATAATGTACGTAGGCCAAAAGTGGCGTGATACGTAAAGTACCCGATTTCATTCGTGCGAAGTTTCAAGCCCAGTGGTATTTCCAGATAGTTTATTTGGTAATCGACTGTCACGTTCGATTTTTCGGTGTCGTTGTTTAAAATATAGGTTTCGATCGATGTTTCGAACGGAATGTTAGATTCCGTGTATTCGATTGCACCGCGCATGTTGTTGAAATTGATTCCGGTGCTGAAGTAATAGTTCTCCAACAGGCGATAATCGACTAAAATTCCGCCTTTGAGGCTTATTTTTGCTCCATCGTTTAAGCTGGTTGAGTTATCGGACGAAAACCAACTTACTTCGGAAGTACCTAAGATACCTATCCGAAAATTCTTTTCTTCCTCCTGCCCCTGAGCGATGAATGACCATCCCAGAATAAGAATCACTACACTAAGTACTCGCAACATAATCTTATGGTTTTGTTAATGATTACTCGTTTTTTATCAGGTGCAAAAATACCTTTTTTTAGAGTAAATTTGGGGTTTACTGGCTTGGATTCGTTGTAAAAAACAATCAAGGCTAAATTGCTGAAAATAAAGAGGAGTATCGATGAGATTTTTGATTTACCTAAGCTTGGTTTTGAGTTTTATACAGTGTCGTCAGTTTTCGCCACGTCCCGATTTATCGGGGATTCCGGTCGATTTTGAAGTTTATCGGTTTGAACAAGACTGGTTTAGCATGGATACCACCCAATTGCTCGAGGCTATTCATTCGCTGGAGTTGCAGTATTCATCGTTTTTCAATTTATACACACAAGGAATTATTCGGATTGGCTCGCCTCAGGAGCGACTCTTTGGCACGCGCGTACAGGCATTTTTAGCCGATCCTGTTCAGCAGGAGGCCTATCGGGAAGTGCAGCAACGCTTTGCCGATTTTTTACCCTACCAGCAAGCTATCTCCGAGGCTTTTCGTTATTACTCGTATTATTTCCCCGATAAAAATCAACCCGATTTATACACTTTTGTGGGGTATTTTAACCAATCGATGGTAGCCGACGAAGGTCTCTTGGCGGTTGCTTTAGAGAAATACTTAGGTTCCGATTTTGGTCCCTACTTACAAATCGGAATCCCCTCCTTTGCCCGTTCAAAAATGGCTCCCGAGTATTTGGTAAGCGATGTTGTGAAGGCATTAGGGAAAACCGAATTCTATTATTCCGATTCACTCGATCATTTGCTGAGTAAGATGATTTACGAAGGGCTCATTTTACATTTTACGGCGCAGTTAATTCCCGGTATTTCAGAGGAGGTTTTATTACAGTACAGCGCGGAAGAGCTTGAGTTCTTGAAACGCAACGAAGCATCCTTATGGAAGTACATCATTGAACAGAAGCATTTATTCAGTTTTGAACATAAAATTGCCATGCGCTACCTGAATGATGGCCCTTTCACCCCAGGCATCAATGATTCACCATCCAGAATCGGGGTGTATTTGGGATATCGGATTGTGCAGTCGTTTCAGAAAACTCATCCGGAGTTGACTCTTGCTGAAATCATGGAGTGGACGGATTATCAGGCTTTATTAAACACTTCCGAATATAAACCATGAAGTGGGTATGCTTCAATGTGTATCGATTCCGTAACGCATGTAGAATAGATGATTCATGGTTTTGAGAATTACCTCAAGATATTCCTTCACCGCTTTTGGGCTTCCGGGAAGAGTATAAACCTGGCAGTTCCCTTTCATACCCGCAACTCCGCGACTTAGCATAGCATGCGGGTTTTCTGTTCCATATTTTACCCGAATAACTTCCATGATTCCCGGTATTTCGAAATCGAGTAGCGGGGCAATCACATCGACACTAATATCGCGAGGACCCACTCCGGTTCCTCCGGTAGTGATGAGGAGATCGGTTCTTTCAAGCAATCCGTCCAATAAAAGCTGAAGATGATTTTCGTCGTCGGGCAATAGGTGATTATGGATTTCGCAGGCATGATTCCAATCCTCGAAAGCAACCTCCACTTGCTCTTTAATGAGTGGCCCGGTGCGGTCGGAATATTCTTTTCGGTAGGCTCGGTCGGAGAGGGTAATGATATGAACCTGAAATACTTTGGGTTGAATTCGGAAGTTATCGAATTCGCCTAAATTACCGGGGTTACTGATTTTTGCTCTTGCCAAACAGGTCGTCTTTTCTTTCGATTCCGTCGAGTCGGTGCTTGCTTTTATACCTTGTGTAATCATGAATTCGATTCCAGTTCCCACAAGAAGGTCGAAATCTTGTAAACTATGCAGATTGCCATCAAAGACGATAAGATTCTCGGGATGAATTCGATTGTTGAGCATTTCCCGATAATAGTTTTCCGAGGTAAGGGCAATCTCTTCCCCAATTTGATTCAGGTCTATGGAGCTGTACTCTTGTCCCTGAAAAATGATTTTCTTCAAGATAAAACTCATAACATCTTTTTTCTTCAAATTACGTTTAGTCGGTTTGTTTCGACGGGAACCTTGCCGCCTTACTAATAGGTGTCGAGTTCTTCCTTTGTAATTCAAAAAGATTTCGATCAAAGAATTAGCGCTTGGACCAATTCGCCTTTTCTTAAACTAGCCACTCCTGCAGGGACCTGAAACAAAACCTTGGCGAAAGATAGAGCATGCAAATGGCCTGAACCATGATAATTGAGTGCTTTTATTTCGCCATTTTCGTTTAATTGAGCCGGCTCCCATTTTTCGCGAGCCGCATTTCTTCGTTGATAATCGTAGGATAGCGGAATCCGAATGGTTTCGTTGGAAAGGTTATTTTGTCCTGCTAGTTTTCGGATTAGATTCTTAACCAGCAAGTTGAATTGCACGAAGCTGGAAACAGGATTCCCGGGCAGGCCAAAAACCAGGCTGCTTCCTCTTTTTCCAAAGAAGCTTGGTTTCCCGGGTTGAACGGCTACACTGTGGAAGTGTGTTTTCACTTGTAGTTTTTTCAGAACGATGGGAACCAGGTCGTAGTCGCCTACCGAAACGCCCCCGGATAGGATGGTGAGGTGGTTCTCCCGGAGCGAACGTTCAATGATTGTTTCAAGCGGAGCTTCCTGATCGGGAGCGATTCCCAGATTTATGGCTTTAGCCCCCAGACTCTGAGCCAAGGCTTCGATCATGGGGCCGTTGCTGTTTCGTATTTGGCTCGGATTAGGAAGGCAATGCGGTTCGACCAATTCGTTTCCGGTAGCAATGATGCCTACCCGAATGGATTGATAAACGCTTACGGTCGATTTCCCTGCTGAAGCAAGGACTCCAATGTCTTGGCTTCGGAGGAGTGTTCCCGCCGATAACAAGAGGTCCGACACCAGCACATCTTCCCCTAAAAAGCAGATGTTCTGCGACGATTTTTCCTTCATGAAACGGATACGCCCGTTGGGCAATACTTGGGTATGCTCCAGCATGATAACCACATCGCAGCCATCGGGAACCGGCGCGCCTGTCATAATTCGGAAGCACGATTTAGGCTGAAGTTTGGTTTCTGCAAGGCTGCCGGCAGCTACTTCACCAAGCACCAGCAAATCGTGTTGTAAATCGCTTTTCCGACAGGCAAAACCATCGACTGCTGCTTTGTGGAAGGGAGGCATGTTTACGTCGGAGTACACATCTTCTGCTAAAATCCGATTGAGGACTTCGTTAAGGGGAAGGATTTCGGTGTTGGGTCGGTACTCTTCCGACCAGCAAATGTCTTGAGCTTCTTTTAAGGTAATCATGGTGTTCAATTTGAGGCAAATTTGCAAATAATTCCCCTGTATGTTCCCCGAAAAGCTGCCTTTAAACCTTTCGGTCCTCTGAGTAAAATGAGATAGTTTTACCATCTTAGCGACCGAAAAAAGTTAGGAATTATTCATGAAGAAAGCCTTGCTATTGGTGAATGTAGGTACGCCCGATGCACCTGAGAAAAAAGCAGTTAAAGCCTATCTGAACGAGTTTTTAAATGATCCATTGGTAATCGATATTCCACAGCCAGCCCGAAGCTTGTTGGTGAATGGCATTATTATCCCTTTTCGGGTTTCGAACTCTACTAGTTTGTATAAGCGCTTATGGACTCAGGATGGTTCGCCGCTTTTGATCTACTTAGAATCCTTGGTGACTCAGCTGAATCGGCAGTTGGATAGCCCTTTTCACGCATTTGGAGGGATGCGCTACGGGAATCCTTCTTTGAAATCGCAGTTGGAAACTATTCAGCAAGGTGGCTTCAAGGAGTTGGTTGTTTTTCCCTTGTATCCGCAGTATGCAACTTCTACCACAGAGTCGGTCCGGAAGGAAATCGATCGGCTTCTTCGACAAATGAATTATGCACCTAAGCTTAGTTTCATCGATCAGTATTACGATCATCCGGAATTCATTGCTCGATTTGCGGAAAAAATCCAGGCTTACAATCCCGCCGATTACGATCATGTGGTTTTTTCCTATCACGGATTGCCCAATCGACAGGTCGAGAAATTGCATCCGGGCATAAAACTGGAGACTTGTACTTGTACCAAGGAGTTGCCCGAACATGGTCAGCATTGTTACCATGCAACTGTGTATCAAACCACGCGGCTTTTGGCTAAAGCTTTGGACTTAACAGCTGAACGCTATTCTGTCAGTTTTCAGTCTCGTCTTTCCCGGAATTGGTTAAAGCCTTTTACCGACGAAACGTTGTTGCGTTTATTGTCGGAGGGCAAGAAACGAATTCTGATTGCGGCTCCTGCGTTTACAGCCGACTGCCTTGAAACCATTATTGAGTTAGGACATGAATATGCCGAAGTATTTTTGGAAGCTGGAGGAGAGAAGCTTCAGTTGGTGGAGAGCCTGAACGATTCGTCGGACTGGGCCGCGAGTATTTTATCGATAGTAAACGATTTAAGTAACATGCAATAAACGATTTATGGCACAAAAACCATCTATCCCAAAGGGGACACGCGATTTTATGCCGGAGGAAGCCATTCGCCGGAATTATATTTTCACGATCATTCAGTCTGTTTTTGAAAAATATGGTTATCAACCTATTGAGACTCCGGCCATGGAGAATCTAAGCACGTTGCTGGGGAAGTATGGCGAGGAAGGGGATAAATTGCTGTTTAAAATTTTGAATTCGGGCGATTTCACCCAAAAGGTCGATGCGCAGGCCTGGGAAGATAAAGATGCTCTACGGCTAGGAACTCAAGTTTCAGAAAAAGGCTTGCGGTACGATTTAACCGTTCCCTTTGCCCGTTTTGTGGTTCAACATCAGAACGAATTAGTTTTTCCATTCAAGCGATTCCAGATGCAGCCGGTTTGGCGCGCCGACCGTCCGCAGAAAGGACGCTATCGGGAGTTTTATCAGTGCGATGCCGATGTGATTGGGAGCCAATCCTTGCTCAACGAGCTGGAGTTGCTTCAAATTATCGACGAGGTCTTTGGTCGATTAGGCCTAAAGGTTCTTATTAAGGTGAATCATCGGAAGCTTTTGAGTGCACTTGCCGAGCTGATGGGGGCTCCCGATAAGCTCATCGACTTAACCGTTGCCATCGACAAACTGGATAAGATTGGTTTACCCTCCGTGTTGGAAGAATTGCGCAGCAAAGGGATCACCGATGAGGCAATCGCTTCCTTATTGCCTGTTTTAGAGCTTAAAGGAAGTAATACGGATAAACTGAAGGTGTTAGCTGATTTATTTGAATCGATTCCGTTTGGTCGCGATGGAGTTGAAGAGGTAAGGGAATTGCTTCGCTATTTGGAGTCGGTAGCCATCCAAACCGAGGTGGAGCTTGATTTAAGTTTAGCTCGCGGCCTGAATTATTACACCGGAATCATCATCGAAGTGAAATCGCTTGAGGTGGAGATGGGTTCCATAACCGGAGGCGGACGGTACGACGATTTAACCGGCATTTTTGGCTTGTCGGGGATGTCGGGAGTAGGGATTTCCTTTGGTGCCGACCGAATTTACGATGTATTGTTACAATTGAATCGATTCCCGGCTCAACATTTACACCGCACGCAACTATTACTGGTTAACTTTGGTGGCGACGATGCTTTGTATGCATTGGGAATTGCTAAAAAGTTAAGAGAAACAGGTGTTCCGTGCGAGATTTATCCCGATGCGGCTAAGTTGAAGAAACAAATGGCTTATGCCGATAAACGTAGCATCCCTTATGTGATAATTGCCGGCGAGTCGGAGCGGAAAGAAGGCAAGCTTACGTTGAAAAATCTGCATGATGGAAGTCAGCAGCTCTTGAGTGTCGGAGAGCTACTTTCACTGGTTCAAGCATAGAAGAGAGAAATTAATTTCATACAAATCAATTATTTATTGGCCATGAGTTCTTTAGTTCATTTTATAACCCCTGAATCGTTAAGCTTCGAGTCACTAGAACAGATTCTTGAAGAAGGGTATCAGCTTGCTTTATCGGAGGAATCGAAAGCTTTGATACAGGCAAACCGCGATTACCTCGATTTGAAGATAGCCAGTCACGCTGAGCCTATTTATGGAATCAATACTGGTTTTGGTTCCTTGTACAAGAATTCGATTTCGACCGACGATCTTACCCGTTTGCAAGAGAATCTGGTTAAATCGCATGCATGTGGCATGGGCAATCCGGTTAGCGACGAGGTAGTTCGATTGATGTTGTTGTTGAAGATTCATGCACTTTCCTACGGTTATTCCGGTGTTCAGCTCGTTACGGTTCAGCGCTTGGTCGATTTTTACAACGAAGCTATTTACCCGGTTGTATATGAACAGGGTTCGCTCGGAGCCAGCGGCGATTTAGCTCCATTGGCCCATCTCTCACTGCCTTTGCTTGGATTGGGGAAGGTGCGTTATCGAGGTGAAGTGGTCGATGCCGCTGCAGTGATGCGCGAAAAGGGCTGGGAACCCATTCGACTTCAGTCGAAGGAAGGATTAGCATTACTCAACGGAACGCAGTTTATGAGTGCTCATGGTGTTTGGGCCATGTTGAAAGCTTTCAAACTGCAAAAGCTGGCCGATCTTACTGCAGCGATTTCGCTCGATGCTTACGATGGACGAATAGAGCCTTTTAATGAACTGATCCACCGAGTTAGACCTCATACGGGACAGTTGGAAACAGCTAAAAATATGCGTTTCATGCTGGAAGGTTCAAGCCTGATTCGACGTAAAAAGGCTCACGTTCAGGATCCTTACTCGTTCCGCTGCGTGCCACAAGTGCACGGCGCATCGAAGGATACCATTAACTATGTTGCTTCGGTTATTTTGCAGGAGATAAATTCCGTTACTGATAATCCGATTGTGTTTGCCGAGGAAGATCAAATTATTTCCGGAGGTAATTTTCACGGACAGCCGCTTGCTTTGGTTTTTGACTTTTTAGCCATTGCTTTGGCCGAGTTGGGGAGCATTGCCGAACGACGTATTTACCGATTGATATCCGGTCAGAGGGGACTTCCGGAATTTTTGGTTAGTAATCCTGGTTTGAATTCCGGATTCATGATCCCGCAATATACTGCAGCGTCGATTGTGAGTCAGAACAAGCAGTTGTGCACTCCGGCCTCCATCGATTCCATTTCCAGTTCCAATGAGCAGGAGGATCATGTTTCCATGGGGGCTAACGGGGCAACCAAACTGCATCGGGTGGTCGATAACTTGGAGCGTATCCTTGCGATTGAGCTTTTTACGGCCTCGCAGGCCCTGTCGTTTCGCGAACCGGAAGAAACGTCGCCTTATTTACGCGAGCTAATCGATGATTTTAGGCGAGACGTTCCTTTGGTAACCGAGGATCGAATTATGTACGAAGCCATGGATGCCTCGCTGGAATTTATTCGAAGCAGGAATTTTAATCGAGGGTAGTTCCCAGTTGCTTTGCTTGCTTAACGCGGTCGGCCATGCCAATACCATCGCGGATGTTCCCCGCCAGGGTTAATCCGGGGTAATTGCTCTCAATTTTCTGAATGGTTGCCAAGCGCACTCCCGATTGTAGCTCGTATTGCGGGATTGCTTTTTCGTATTTATATACTTTGATTAAATCGGGGTTCGATTTTACTTGTAGCATTTGCTCCACTTCTTTGAGGGCTGTGCGTTCCAAGTCGCCTTTGCTCCGATCGTAGAACCAAGGTCGATTAATACCACCCATAAATACCGATAACAAAGCACCCCCTTCTGGAGCTCGGTTTTTGAATAAGCTGGATGGAAATAATATTCCAAGTATATCCCGTTTTTCGACCGATGGAACTAACCCGCCAAAAGCTTTAAGTGGAATGCCATCCCATTGCTTATAACCCAGGACTACCTGAATCACTTTCGCATATTCCGTTAGTTCAATTTGCTTTAAATCGTTCGTTTCGATGAAAGGAAGCATCGAATGAAGCGATTTGCCATCTACAGTAGTAACGACTCTCTTAGCCTGAATCTCTTCCGTTCCACGGGTAGGATGATCAAATTGAATTCGAAAAGATTCCTTTTCCTTTTCAATTCGTAGGTTACCTGCTTCGGTAAGGATATTTTCTTCGCCAATTTCTTCGATCAGTACCCGGATGAGTTCTCCTAAACCTCCTTCGATGCTGAAAACTGCTTTGGTTACTTGTTTCTCTAATTCCGATTTAACTTCTTTTCTTTTTTTGATGGCACCGCGGATAAAGCTGCCATATTCCTGCTCGAGTAAATAGAGTTTAGGCAAGGCATAACGGGTAACCAACCGACCCGGATCGCCGGAATAGATCCCTCCAATAAAGGGATCGATGGCATAATCGAGGAAGGATTTTCCTAATCGACGAACGACTAATTCGGCAACGGTTTCGTCGGGATTTTGCCCCGGTTTACGAAATGGTTCCAGCAGCACATTCAGTTTATCTTTAAAACTGAACAAGGGAGTAGTAATGGCCGAAATTGGACCTGAAGGGAGGGGGTTCCAGCGTTTGTTCTTCCAAATCCACCTGCTTTCGGAATGAGGGTTAGCCGTAATTACCTTTACTTTATCTCCTAAATCCCTAAAAAGTTCCACCAGTTCGGTGGTTCCTAATACGCCGGTATTCGGACCCGTTTCAAAGGTGAATCCATCTTCCGTGAGGGTTCGGATAACTCCACCCGCTTGTTTCTTTTTTTCGAGTAGTAAAACTTTTTTGCCTCTTTTTTTGAGGTAATAAGCTATGCTTAAGCCTGTTAGTCCAGCGCCAATAATGCAGATAGGGATTTCTTTATTTTCCATGGAATTTTGCTTAAACCGATTGGGAGTAACGTTTCGAACCTGCATCAAAAGCTGGGTCGAACTGACTCGCAATATTACGTACAAAATGGCTGCCTGTCTCGGTAACACGCAGAATATTTTCATGCCACTCCATTAAGCCATCGTCGGCTAGTTGTGTTAAATGCTGTTCATCGTAATTTAAAATGGTTTTGAGCTCGTTCGGGGTGCAATTGAAGCGGGAGGCCAGGGCATTCAGGTCGAGATATAAATTACACATGATTTCGGTAATCGCTTCACGAACTATGATTTCATTCGGTTTCAAAATCAATCCGCCTTCACCGGGCCATTCTCCTTTTTGAATGGACTGAATGTAGGCCGGAATAGTCTTTTTGTTTTGGATGTAGGCATTTTCGAACTGACTAATCGACGATACTCCTACGGCATATACCTGGCCGGTGGTGCGGCGAGTGCAATAACCTTGAAAATTTCGATGCAATTGATGGTTCTCAATCGCTTGAGCTAATTCGTCGTTCGGAAGGACATAATGGTCGAGACCAATTGCGCGATAACCGGCTTGAAGTAAAGCATCTCGTGAACTGAGAAAGATATCCATTTTTTCTTGCGGGCTTGGCAAGCCTTTCTTTTCCAAAATTTGCTGATGCTTTTTTAACCAGGGCACATGAGCGTAGGAGAAGGTTACCAGTCGGTCGGGTTTAATCGCAATTGCTTGTTGAATGCTATTTAGAAAGCTTTCGGTGGTTTGGCCGGGCAATCCGTAAATGAAGTCGAGGTTTACGGAGATGTGCGGGTGATGGTTACGGAGGTGAGCAACCAGCTCCACAACGGGCAATTTGGAGGGCAATCGGTTCACATTTCTGAGAATCTCCGGGTCGAAATCTTGTATTCCCAGGCTAATGCGATTAAAACCTCCTTGTGCCAATTCATCCAGATATGCTAGATCGAGGTCGGCAGGATTGCATTCGACCGCGATTTCCGGATTTTCGATGGTTTCGAATCCGGTAAGCATTAGCTGCACCAATTGAGTCAATTCCTGCGCGGGTAATGAATTGGGAGTACCACCTCCAAAATGAATCTGGGAAATTTTACGGCTTGGATACAATCGTTTTTTTACTTCCCGAATTTCAGTACGCAGCGCTTCCAGGTATTCCTGGGTATTATCATTTTTGGGGAGTTTATGGGCATTGCATCCGCAGTAATAGCAAATCTTCTTGCAAAATGGAATATGCACATAAAAAGCAATGTGGTTTTCCGTGGCATGATTCGATTCGTCGATCAGTGCTTCTACTTGCTTGTGGTCGAACTCACTAATAAAGTGGTTTGCAGGTGGATAACTCGTGTAACGAGGGATTGGTTGATTGTATTTTTCAATCAGATAGGGGAGTTTTGCTTGTGTCATGATTCTAATTATTGATAATTGGTAGTACAATCCATTTTTTTCCAAACCGGGAAGTTGTACAAAATGATGAGGATGCTAATAAATGCCAGCGCCATTTCGATACCGAACAGACCATGGTAACCCAGTCGGTCGCCTACGTGCCCACTAATAATGGCCATGATTAAACCACTCAAATGAGTCAGGACAATTTGAACGGTGAAATCGGTTCCCTCTTTATTGACTCGCACCATATCCATCGATTGGGTATAAATCACTACCGTTGATAATCCATAAGCTCCCCACAGGAGAATAATGGCCAGATACATTTCAAACAAACCTGGAGGATGATGGGCCAAATAATAGAAATAGCTGGCAACGCCCAGGTTGATAAAAGCAAAGAGGTAAATGGCCAATTTCTTTCCATATCGGCGAATGAACATGCCTGATAGTAGCGAGAATAACACGGCTACCGAGGTGCCAACTATTCCCGACATGAACCCAATTTCTTTCACATTATAGCCTAAATCGACCATGTACGGTTTTAACATGGCCAGAATGCCTATAATGCCAGAGTAGTAAAATAGCAGGATTAACAGATGTTTGCGACATTTCCTTTCTTTAAAGAATAAGAAAACATCCCAGATCTGAACTTTTTTTTCGGGAGGGCTAGCCTCCACCGGATGCCTGTAAAGCAACATGGGAATAATTGCAAAGGCGACAAAGGATGCCAAGAGGAGGAGGAGGTTTGTCCATCCGAAGTAATAGTAGGCTAGCAGCAATACGCCTGTTCCAAGCAAACTACCTGCAAAACTGCCGGCCGATTGCATGCTGTTACCAATGCCTCGTTCCTCCGGTTTAAGGATGCGAATGGCGAAAATATCGGTTGCAATATCTTGTGTAGCCGATGCAGTAAAGGCGATTACGAGTAGAATTACTATGAGTTCAAAATTCGTTTCCAGATTAAAGAAAGCAATGCTTACGATAACCAACGCATAAAAAAGTTCTGAACCAAGTATCCATAACCTCAACTTCTTTTTCGATTGGGCTGAATTATCGATGAGTGGAGCCCACAGGAACTTGAAAATCCAGGGCAGCTTCACCAGCTGTAATAGTCCAATCGATTGCAAGGAGTAGTTTTCCTGCCGCATAATAACTGGTACTACGGTCGAGAAGAAGCTCATAGGCACCGATTGCGCAATGTACAAGCTGAAAAGGATGGGAAACTTGGTCCAGTTTTTTTCCGACATAGTTAGGCGATCTTAGAACTTAATCGATAAGGAAACTCCGTATTGCATGGGTTGCCCTACTTGAACGTAAGTATTACCAAGCGCCTCGAATAGAAAGGCCTGATAGTTCGCGTTCAGGATATTACGACCCCAGAAATCGAACTGAAAATCGTCGCGAATAAACGAGATTTTACCGTTTAATAAGCCGTAAGTTTCTTGTTTGTAGGTGTTGGTTAGGTTCCAATAAGTTTGACCTACCTGGTTATACATAGCGTTTAGTTTGATGTATTCGAAGGTTTCGAATCCTTTGATGCGAAAGGTTTTTGTGAGTTGAACTGCCAAGGTGTGCCGGGGAATGTAAGGAGTGTAGTTATTGTTGAAATTTGTTTCTTCGTCTTGAACGTACTCCAAAATCTGCGAATGGGTATATCCGTAGGCAATCATTCCTTCGAATCCATTGATGGGTGAATTGCGTAAGGTAAATTCTACTCCTTTGTTCTCCGATAAGCCGCTGTTGCCTAAATAACTGCCTCGTCCGCTGGGAGCTGTTAAGTAGATTTGTTGATTTTCCAGGGCTGTGTAGAATAGGGCGAACTCAGCATACAACAGGTTTTGGTAAAATGGACTCTTGATTCCCAGTTCATAATTATTGCTGCGCTCGTTTTTAAACGTGAGGTGTTCGGGTTTTTCAAAGGTTGAGTTGAATCCGCCTGGCTTGTATCCGGTGGTGTAGGAGGCGAAAATATTCGCGTTATTGATCGTATAATTCAAGGCTAATTTGGGAAGAATTATTCGGTCGGTTAATCCAGGATAGACGGTGTCGATGGGAGGCATCATGTTCTCGCCCATTTGTAAATCGTATTGATAAGCCATCCCGGACGATTCATAATCGTAGCGTAAACCCCCGGTTATCGAAAGCGATGGCGTGAGGTGATACGATGCTTGAGCAAAGCCGGCAAATCCATTTACGGTATTATCGTATTGTTTTAAATACCACATGTTTTGAGGAATTACATCCACTTCGACAGCATTATCGAAGGATTGGTGAAAGGCAAAAATGCCAACCAACCAGCTGAATTTCCTCTCACCACGCGAACGAGCAATCAACTCGTTGGCAACCATCTTCTGCTCCTGAGTTTGCTCCACATAATACAAATCGGCGGGCGTAAAGTCCTGGTCAATCCGTTGAATGTCATCGAGGTATTGAAACGACAAGGTGTTGCTCAATTCATAGTCTTTCGTTTGGTAGCGATACTTCAAGGCATCGGAGAATAGGAGCCGGTCGTAACCCGATGGATTGTTGTAGTTAACCGGGTTTGCAGCTTCCAGAGAATCGTTCCATAAAGCATACGGATAACCTCCCTGTTTGCTGTTTTCAACCATCGCAATGTTTTCCAGGGTCACTTTATCGCTATACTGATATATGAGTTTATTCCGGAATCCATAGGAGTTTAATTTGTCCACTGGTCGGTTGTTGAACTCATTCATATACATCCCATTGGTGTGTTGTGCATTCCACGAAAAGGAGTAGGCAAATTTCTCGTTCACCTTGTTGTAGTGTTCGATATTGGCTCGGTATTGTCCGTAATTACCGTAGCTTAGGTTCATGGCACCACCTTGATATTGCATCGGGTTTTTGGTTGTGATGTTAATGAGCCCGCCCATGCTGTTGCGACCAAATAAAGTCCCCTGTGGCCCGCGTAAAACTTCGATGCGTTCCAAATCGAAAAACTCAAATGCGAAGGTCGATTTTTCAAAATAGGGAATTCCATCCACATAAAGTCCTACGGAAGGTGAATTGATGCGAGACCCAATCCCTCGAATATAAACCGGTGAGGTAAGTTTTGAACCATAATTGGGCATGAACAAATTGGGAGTTATCCCTGCCACGTGGTGAAGCGTAGAAATGTCGTTGTTTTTAATTGTCCGAGCATTAATAATGGATAGGGAAACGGGTAAATCCTTGAGCTTCGATTCGTTGCGCGATGCTTCGATGGTTACCTCGTAAATCTCTAACTCTTTTAATAATAAGCTGTCGGGGTGAGTGTAGGTTTCCTGACCTATGGCGGAAATTGAAAGGAAAAGGCTAAACGCGATTCCAAAAATAAGTTTGTTCGTCATGTGGGTGAGTTTTTAAGTTAGCTGGTCACCTTTCCGAAATCATTGCCAGATGCAGGGATAGCATCTTAGCCTAGATTCCTGGCAGGTAATCGTTAATTTGGTTCTTACAAGGGTGGGAACCTTTGGGAACGCTTCGGGGTTTTATACCCGTATTTAACTTAAAAGCATGTAGGTTGGCGGTGGACGCGAGAATGGAAGCCACTTGCAGGCGTTTGCGAGGCAAGGCCCATGGCGGGTAGGAGGCAAGTATTCTACCGAGATAGCAGGTTTCGAAACACACTGAGTTTGACCCTCAGCAAGCAAGGAATTGTCTGATTCAAGGTTTAATACAATCGATGCTTCCGGGTAGCTCATGCTATCGAATTGGAAGCCTTCTGAGTCAGTTGTAATAGAATTACTTGGCTCTGTATTTTGTTGATAAAGATGAGTAGAATGAATAAAAATATAGGCCAATACCAGAATCAGGTAGGGAGTATGACTAGCAAAAAGACCTATTTGAAACATAAATTTATGATTTGGGGGCAAAATTAAGATTGAAAAATCAGATTTTTACTGTTGCAGGGCATGAATGGTGTTTAGAATTGTTCCAAATAGCCGCAAGCGCTTTGAATCGGCATTTCAAGCGGCTGGTAAAAGCTGATTTTAAACATAAACGACCTCCTGTTTTAATTCTTTACCTTTGTTGCAGTTAATGTAAAACCCTTACATAAAATTCAACGAACATGGCAAAGGTAAAAGGAGCTATCGTAATAGATTACGAAAAATGCAAAGGCTGCGTGATATGCGTGGCAGCATGTCCTACTTCGGTAATCGAGATGGCAAAAGAAGTAAACAGTAAAGGCTATAATTATGCTTATCCGGCTAATATAGAGGAATGTACCGGCTGTAATAATTGCGCTATTGTATGTCCCGACGGAGTGATTACAGTCTATCGTGCAAAAGTGGAAGCTTAAAAAATAAACAATCGATAAACATGGCAAGAGAATTAAAATTGATGAAGGGTAATGAAGCGATTGCAGAAGCTGCAATACGTGCGGGAGCCGATGCTTATTTCGGATACCCCATTACACCGCAATCGGAAGTAATTGAATATTTGATGGCCGAGAAGCCCCATGAGCGTACCGGTAAGGTCGTTTTACAAGCCGAATCCGAAGTGGCTGCCATCAACATGGTATATGGTGCTGCCGGTGCCGGTAAACGAGTTTGGACATCTTCCTCCAGTCCGGGTATTAGTCTCAAACAAGAAGGAATCTCCTACATAGCCGGAGCCGAACTGCCTTGCGTCATACTAAATGTTGTACGTGGAGGCCCAGGTTTGGGTACTATTCAGCCTTCGCAAGCCGATTATTTTCAGTCGGTTAAAGGAGGAGGTCATGGCGACTACCGACTCATTGTGCTTGCTCCTTCGAGTGTGCAGGAAATGGCCGATTATGTGGTCGATGCTTTCGACCTGGCATTCAAATACCGGAACCCGGTCCTGATCCTCTCCGATGGAGTTATTGGTCAGATGATGGAAAAAGTGTACTTAATTGAACAACGTCCACGATTAACCGACGAAGAAATCAAGCAACGCTATGCTTGGGCTACCACCGGGAAGAAAGATGGAACCGAGCGCCGGGTAATTACCTCGCTGGCCTTAAAAGCCGACGAAATGGAAGCGCATAATATTCATTTACAGAAGAAATATGCCGAGATTGAAGCGAACGAAGTTCGATTTGAAGAATTCCAGTGCGACGATGCCGAATACGTTTTTGTAGCTTATGGTTCAAGCGCAAGGGTTTGTCAAAAGGCTGTACAATTAGCCCGAAACAAAGGGATTAAAGCCGGGTTATTGCGTCTCATAACCTTATTCCCTTTCCCCAAAGCTGAAATAGGTCGCTTAACCGGACAGGTAAAGGGTATGTTGGCGGTGGAAATGAGTTCCGGTCAAATGATCGAAGATGTGAAACTCGCGGTAAATGGTCGAATCAAGGCAGAGCATTTTGGCCGCTTCGGAGGGAATATTCCTACACCCGACGAAGTTCTATATGCACTGGAAACACAAATCATTGGAGGATAAAACATGCTAGCAAAAGATATTATTAAACCGGAAAATCTGGTTTATCAGAAAACAAAGTTAATGACCGACAATGTGCTGTCGTATTGCCCGGGTTGCGGTCATGGAACTGCTCATCGTATCACCATGGAGGTGCTCGAAGAGATGGGAATCGGCGACGAAACCATCGGTGTTGCTCCGGTTGGTTGTTCGGTGTTGGCCTACGAATTTATGAACATCGATATGCAACAAGCTGCTCACGGACGTGCTCCGGCAGTTGCTACCGGTATTAAACGCTGTTATCCCGAAAAGTTTGTCTTTACGTATCAGGGCGACGGTGACCTGGCTGCCATCGGTACCGCCGAAACGATCCATGCTTGTAACCGTGGTGAAAATATCACCATCATTTTCGTGAATAATGGTATTTACGGGATGACCGGAGGACAAATGGCTCCGACCACTCTCCCGGGAATGCGCTCATCAACTTCGCCTTACGGTCGTGATGTTAATTTGATGGGAAATCCCTTGAAAATGACTGAATTAGTTGCTCAATTACCCGGAACTAGTTTTGTCTCCCGTCAGGCTGTGCACACACCCAAGCACGTAAGAAAAGCGAAAAAAGCCATCCGCCAGGCCTTTGAACTTCAGAAACAAAAGAAAGGAACCACTTTCGTAGAGATTGTTTCGAATTGTAACTCCGGATGGAAAATGACTCCGGTTCAAGCCAACCAATGGATGGAAGAAAATATGTTTCCTTTTTATCCTTTGGGCGATATTAAAGTACCTGAGTAGTAATCTGAAAAAATTAGCAATATGACCGAAGAAATTATCATTGCCGGATTTGGTGGCCAAGGAGTGCTTTCCATGGGTAAGATTTTGGCTTACAGTGGAATCATGCAAGACCAGGAAGTAAGCTGGATGCCTTCCTATGGACCCGAAATGCGTGGTGGAACAGCCAACGTTACGGTTATCGTGAGCGATGAGCGGATTAGCTCGCCCATCCTGAATCAATTCGATACCGCTATTATTTTGAATCAACAATCGATGGATAAGTTCGAAGAAACCGTCAAGCCGGGTGGAGTGCTCTTGTACGACCCCAACGGTATTACCCGTCATCCGTCGCGTACCGATATTCGAATCTTTCAAATCGAAGGAGCCAAAAAGGCTGCTGATTTGGGGAATACCAAAATTTTCAACATGATTGTTTTGGGAGCCTACCTCCAAATTAAACCGATTGTAAAGCTCGAAAACGTTGTGTTGGGCCTCAAAAAATCCCTGCCAACTCGATACCATAACCTCATTCCAATGAACGAAAACGCAATTCAGGAAGGAATGAAAAATGTTACCGCTTATCAGCCTGCCTAATCAAGAGAATGGTTTAAATAGGAATGGAAAAATCCATGGACGGAGGATGCAGTTATATCCAACGTTCTCATGGATTTTTCCGTTTTATCTGGCTGTTTTTATCTGGCTATTTTTAAATTTGCCCACCTAATTGAAAAACCTATGGGAAGAGCTTTTGAATATCGCAGAGCTGCGAAAGAAAAACGTTGGGGTAAGATGTCTCGTATCTTTCCTCGTTTAGCTAAATCGATTACTATTGCTGCAAAAGAAGGAGGAACCGATCCGGAGTTAAACTCTCGTTTGCGCACCGCCATTCAAAATGCAAAGGCGCAAAACATGCCCAAGGATAACATCGATGCTGCCATCAAACGCGCTGCCGGAAAAGATGCCGATTCCTATGTCGAGGTGAATTACGAAGGGAAAGGACCCCATGGTGTCTTGGTATTTGTCGAATGTGCAACCGACAACACTACTCGAACAGTCGCCAATATCAAATCGTATTTCAATAAAGTAGGGGGCGGACTTGTCCCAACCGGCTCGCTGGAATTCATGTTTAACCGCAAAGCGGTCTTTGAATTACCGGTAAACGATTCCATCGACCTGGAAAGCCTTGAACTGGAACTCATCGATTTTGGGTTGGAGGAAATCGAAGAACACGAAGGAATAGCTTATCTCTATGCCGATTATACGAATTTCGGGTCTCTGGGGAAAGCGTTGGAGGACATGGGTCTAGAACCACAAAAAGCTCATCTGCAGCGATTCCCAACCAATCCGGTTGAGTTCACCGAGGAACAGATTGCCGATATCGGCAAGCTACTCGATAAAATTGAGGACGACGACGATGTGCAGGAAGTTTATACCAATATGGCCAACTAATCCGCATCAGTTACCCTGATTTAAGTTGCTAATTGCCCCCCTGCATTATCTTTTTTTCAGTTCCTTTTTGGAAATGCTGAGGCTAATCGTGTAGAGCAAAATCAGAATAGCAAAGAATCCCAGAATCCTTCCCAGAAAATCGCCATAGCGAACATAAACCGTAAGTACATTATTCGCATTTAAGCCGGCTTGTATGGCAGCAGGTTCCCAGAATGGGGTTTCTTCACTCAGGTCGCCACGTTGATTAATAAAGCAAGAAACACCCGTGTTAGCACTCCGGGCAATGCTCCTGCGACTCTCAATCGCGCGCAGTTGTGCCATCCGAAGGTGCTGCTTATAACCTGGAGTATTGTCCCACCAACCATCGTTCGTTATAATGGCAATGAAGTGAGCTCCCTGCCTCATGTAACCGCTCATGTATTCACCATAAATCGATTCGTAACAGATAACCGGTGCTATTCGAATACTATCGTTTGCCCGCTTGAATACCGAGGGGTAAGCTTGCTTCCCCAAGCTACCGGTCGTTCCACCCAAATCGACAATTAAGTCCTCCAGAAATTTCATGGTTTTAGGAAAGGGCATCGTTTCGACTCCCACCACTAGCTTTGATTTATGATACACATCGGCCTTCCCATCCGACTCCAAAAAGAGCGCTGAATTGTAATTGTCGTAATATCGTTCGGCCGAAGGATGTTTGCGCACGGTAGGTGAGTGGGGCTCGCCGGCTTCGTACCATTTTCGGGTGCTTGCTCCAATTACCCATGCAGCTTGCGTGTAGTTGTCGAGAAACCCAATCAATTCTTTTACCGAGGCATCTCCCTGAAGTTTGCTCAGGTTCACCGAATAGGGAATAGCCGTTTCAGGAGCAATGAAGAAATCAATTTCATCGGTCGCTACCGCCTCAGCCAGTTCGAGCATCCGATCCACTTGCTCACGAGCAGACATCCCATCGAACTTGTCCAGGTAAGGGTCGATATTCGGCTGAATAACAGCAAACTGATAGGTCGATTCCTTTTCTTCGTAGTGCTTGTACCGATGCCAGGATAACCACGATGGGATGACTAATAAAAGTACCCACAAAATTCCTTTCACTAAAATAGCATGGGTGTTTCGAACTTGAAGGTATCGGTTTAAAAGGGTTACAAGTAAAACATTACTCGTAAGAATCCATAAGCTGCCTCCCAAAATTCCGGTGTATTCATACCATTGTACCAGAGGGATGTTTTTAGCTAATCCGTTGCCCAAATTTAGCCAGGGCCAACTGAGCTCCCAGTTCAAATGGAAGTATTCCATGCCAATCCAATAAAACAAAAGAGCTAAATAACCAGCTGCCGTACCAATCTTTTTTCGCGAAAGATGAAAAAGAAGGAAAACGGTGGTCATCATGAGGGTGTTTAACAGAATGGCCGCAATGGCCCCAATGGGGGCTGCATTCCAAATCCACCATGTATTTAAACTGTTCCAAAGAAGAAAACTTACAATCGGGTAGGGTAAGAGGGCAAGAATTTTCGTGGTTGGATATTCGCTGAAATAAAAAGCTTCAATCGAAAGTAAGGGAACCAGTGCTATTAAAAGGAACAGACCTGACCCCCAATCGGACCAACCCAGATGCAACAAAAAACCACTCAGTACGGCAAGGAAATAACGCAAATACACAGACATGTCGATGCTCCCGGTTAAGTTTGTAATTGGCAGGAGAAGGCTGCCGGAAAATTCCTCAAAACTAATACTAAATGCGATGTATTGCTTTTACTTTTTTCAAAAGAAGTCGTTTTATGCATCGTCTAGTGGATGTCACGCACCATGGATCGTGGATGGTATAAAGCAGCGAAAGCTTTAGTGTCAAAAATTTCCAACCGTATAAAAGCAAGGGATTTATAACTTTGCCTACAGCCAAAATCTATCTGCATGAATAACAAACCGGAGTGGTTAGCGCATTTACCGGAACTGAATTTCCCTTCTTATCCTTTTCGCATGGAGAAAAGAGAGGGGATTGTGTTCATTTTCGATTCCTTTCGAAAGAAAATGGTTCGTCTCACTTCCGAAGAATGGGTTAGGCAGCATGCCGCCTCTTACCTGGTGGAGTCTTTTGGCTATCCTGCCGGCGTTATAAGTACCGAGGCACCGGCTAAAATGAAGGGAAAAAACTTTCGCACCGATGTGCTGGTGTACAATGCGCAGGCTCAACCTGCTTTATTGGTCGAATGTAAGGCTCCTAGCGTGAAAATTACACAGGCGGTTTTCGACCAAGCTGCTGCTTATAATTATCACTTTCATCTTCCTTATTTTTTTCTGACCAATGGCTTCGATCATTACTGCTGTCGGGTTGATGCCGAACTGAAACAATACCATTTCCTGGAGACCTTACCCGATTATAAGTCTTTGTAGCAGCTTAAGTGGCCTAAATTGATTTCAATCGATAAGAAAAATCGTGAATTCCTTTGGACTTATCCCCGGTTTTTTACCAATAAACGGGGTTCCATCATTTCGTGAATGGTGTACTTCACTCCTTCGCGGCCAAAGCCGGAGTTTTTTACACCACCGTATGGCATATGGTCCACTCGGAAACTCGGAACATCGTTGATAATTACTCCGCCCACTTCCAGGCGCTGAAAAGCAGCATTCATTTCATCGATGTGGTTGGTAAATACACCTGCTTGTAAGCCAAATTCGGAATCGTTGATTAAGTTAATTGCCTCGTCGAAGGTGTCGAAAGGCTCCAGACTGACAACGGGTCCAAAAATCTCCAGGGCACAAACATTCATTTCTCGTTTGGTATTGGTCAATACCGTTGGCTCCACATAGTTCTGATGCCTTTCCCCTCCAAGTAAAATACGCGCTCCATCCTTAACAGCGTCCTGAATCCAGGATTCCACCCGCAGAGCATTACCCTCATCGATCATTGAGCTGATTTCGGTCTCGGGTTCAGTCGGTTTGCCCATTTTGAGTCGACTGGCAAGTTCTACAAATTGTTCGGAGAAGGTATTGAAAATGCTTTTTTGAACGTAGATTCTTTGAACGTGAATGCAAACTTGTCCGGAGTAGGCAAAGCTTCCGATTATGCATTTTTGAACGGCAATATCCAGCTTATCGCAGGATTCGCTAACAATCACGCCAGCATTCCCTCCGAGCTCCAATGCAATTTTCTTTTTGCCGGCGCGCGCTTTCATTTCCCAACCTACCTCGGGTGAGCCGGTGAAGGATAGCATTTTGATGCGAGGATCGGTTACAAGCTGATTTCCTGCCTCGCGATCCATTGGGAGAATGGAAATACCTCCTTTGGGCCAATCGGTTTGATCGATGATTTTAGCCAAGGCCAGGACAGATAGAGGAGTGGAACGGGCTGGTTTTAAAATGATCGGGTTTCCCGATGCCATGGCCGGAGCCATTTTATGAACCGCTAAATTGAGTGGAAAATTGAAAGGTGCAATGCCGGCAATCAGGCCAACAGGGAAATAGTGGATAATGCCTTCTTTGCCTGCCCCGGCTGGAGTCCAGTCGAGACTAAGGGTTTCACCCGGAAGCCGCTTGCTCTCTTCGGCAGCTACTAAAAAGGTTTGAGCAGCTCGTTCAATCTCTCCCAAAGCATACCGATAAGGTTTGGCCGATTCTTCGGAAAGCAAATGGGCCAACTCTTTTTTATTCCGAAAAAGTTCATCTGAAATATACCTCAGCGTTTCAAATCGCCGGTAGGAGGGCATGTTTTTTAACGAATCCTGAGCAGATAGTCCGGCATGAATAGCTGTTTCAAGTTCTTCTTTACCAGCCAGGTAGGTTTGGGCAATGAGGGTTTGATCGTGGGGATTCAATACAGCTAGCGGATGATTGGTTTGAGTCCATCGACCCGCTACGTAAATCGGGAAATCGGGAGTTGGCATAGGCTGAAGAAATTATTTGATACGTCGTAAAGCTCCTACTCCGGGGAAAGTCAGGTTGTTGTCGTCGAGTTGAATCGCGGTGTTCATCAGGTCGCTTCGGGTGAAACCAATGGTGTCACAAACCTGTTTGGGGGTAAAGCTGAATAAGCTTACAACCGAATCATTTACCATATTCCACTCAAAACTTTCGTAGCTAAGCTGCAAGTTGGAGTCTTGAGGTGTAGGTCCGCAGTCGTGAACTTCTTCCCAATATCCGCTTAAATCATGCAAGAATACCATTCGTTTGGAATAGCCCCAATCAAGGTCTTCGTTTTCCAACCACCATTCTCCTTCGATGGGTTCACGGGGTGCTGCAATGGCGTAGGTTCCCAGTCGTAATACATTGGCGCTTACTCGACGGCTGAACGGGTCGTGGGTCGATTCATTTACGATACTCCAGTTATCGTCGGTGATGTAGTATAGGAGCAAGTCGTTCGAATAATTATTACCCAATCGATCGGTTTCGGCACCTCCGGGATATTGAATAGTAAGGTTTATGAGCGATTTGAGCGGAAGGTCGGTGGGCTCAATTTTAAACATACTGCCAATAAAGTAGCGCTTGGGATGAAAATACCCAATTTGCGCCGGATAACCGGGAACTAAATCGGTTGCCAGTATCGCTGAGTTATTGTAAACGGCACCTTCGGGAACATCAATAATAAGTTTGGCTCCGGCATTGTTCGATTGAAACTCAAAGGTGTTCCCAATCGTGCAAAAATTTCCTTGCGGACAATTAACCGGTTCGTCGCAAGAGGGAAGTGCCAAGCTGATTCCGGCGAGAAGGATGAAAGAAAAAAGTGCTTTTTTCATGTTGTAATAACTTTATATCCAAGTTTTAAGCTGAAGATTGTAGATGAGCTTTTATCCCTCATTCGATGCGGTTAGAAGGCTTCCTAAGTAGAACAATCCAAGCAGTGTGCACAAATGTAATTAAGATTTTATTCCTCTCCGATTCTTTTACGGAATTCCATGCTATTATCACTATTTTTGAAGCTAATAGCTGACTAAAATGGTTCGAATCATATCCTTTCTCTGGTTTTTATTAATCTTTCATGCTTGTCAAGAAAAACCTCTTCAAGAGGTGTATCGAACCAAACTCGTTTCCGATTGGGAATTTAAAGCTGCTACCGATTCTGTTTGGATGCCCGCTAAGATTCCCGGAGTGAATTTTCTCGACCTGATGCAAAACGGAGTTATTTCCAATCCTTACTATTCCGATGAGGAAAAACGGGTTCAATGGGTCGGCGAAACCGATTGGTGGTATCGCACTCGATTCAACTTGCCCGATTCCCTTTTTTATTTCGAAGGCCGAAAATTAGTCTTCGAAGGCCTCGATACGCATGCTGACGTTTGGGTGAATGGAGTGCTTAAGCTGCATAGCGACAATATGTTCCGTAGCTACTCAATCGATATCGACCAGGCTTTTATTCCCGGTGAAAACGAGCTACTTATTCGATTTCATTCTCCCTTGCAATACAATCGTAATCAGTCCGACTCTCTTCCTTATCGCTTACCCGACGAACGGGTTTTTACTCGTAAAGCACCCTATCAGTTTGGTTGGGATTGGGGCCCCAGCTTGGTTACTGCCGGGATTTATAAGCCCATTTTCATAAGCTGTTTTCAGGAAATGGACCTTCAGGATTTTTATGTTTCGACCCTAGAAATTCAACCCGAACAGGCATTGATGTTTGCTTCCTTCTCGATAGAAAGCTATCTAAGTCAAGAGGTCGAAGTTCAATTAACGTCTCCGCAATTTGCCGACTGGCAGGAAACTTTCCGCCTCGAACTAGACTCTGGATGGAACGAGATTCAGTGGAAATTTGCAGTAGCTAATCCGAAGCTATGGTGGCCTGTTCACTATGGCGAAGCATTTCAGTACGATTTCGACCTAGAGGTGAGTAGTGAGCGGCAGATTCGTCAGGCCAGTGTGCAAACAGGCATACGAACAATTCGATTGCTGCAGGAAAAAGACCGCGACGGAAGGAGTTTTTTCTTCGAGGTGAATGGACTACCCGTTTATGCTAAAGGGGCGAATTATATCCCGCAGGATAATTTCCTTACACGAGTCGATTCCTCGCGCATTGAGCGACTCATTGCCGAGGTGCTCGACGCAAACATGAACATGATTCGCGTTTGGGGAGGAGGGGTGTATGAGGAGGATTATTTTTATGAACTATGTTCTCAAAAGGGCATTTTAGTTTGGCAGGATTTTATGTTTGCCTGTGCCATGTATCCGGGCGACGAAGCTTTTCTGGAAACGGTCGAAGCGGAGGCTATACAGCAAATTCGGCGCTTGCGGAAACATAGCTCCCTGGCACTTTGGTGTGGCAACAACGAAGTGGATAATGGCTGGAAAGATTGGGGATGGCAACAACAATTTAATTATTCCCCACAGGACGAAGCTCAAATTTACTCCGATTACCAGCAATTATTCGAAAGTATTTTACCCCGATTGGTAAGGGAACATCATCCCGGAATCAGTTATCATCCGAGTTCGCCAACTTTTGGTTGGGGACATCCGGAGTCGCTTACCGAAGGCGACCACCATTATTGGGGTGTGTGGTGGGGAATGGAACCCTTTGAACGGTTCAACGAAAAAACCGGTCGTTTTATGAGCGAATATGGTTTTCAAGCTTTCCCGGACTGGTCGCTCATCGAAAAGTATATTCCTCAAGAGGGTCGAGCACTCTACAACCCCTTGATGCTGAGCCATCAAAAACATCCTACCGGTAATCAAACTATCGAGCACTACATGAACGATTATTTCGAGGTTCCCTCCGATCTGCAAACCTTTGCCTATGTGAGTCAGTTGCTGCAAGCGCATGGTATGGAGCTGGCGATTCGCTATCACCGCATAAAGAAACCCTATAATATGGGTACACTCTATTGGCAATTGAATGATTGCTGGCCGGTGGTTTCCTGGTCGTCGATGGATTACCATTATAACCGAAAGGCCCTTCATTACAGAGCACGCGATGCTTTCAAAACCTTTATGATTGGGGTCGAGGAGGCGGATGGGGAATGGTTTGTGCGTGTTAATTCCGATTCCATTCACGATGTGAACATGAGGCTGGAATGGCAATTAATCGATTTTGATGGAGAAGTTTTAGCAGCCGATGGGAAAGACATTCAAGTGCCGGCTTTGTCGAATCAGGTGTGGGAACGAATCCTGTTCGACGATTTGCCTTCGTTTAATCCGAGGAGAACCTTGTGGGTGGGTCGCTTACTTTCAGGCGACCAGGAAAAAGCGCGTTACCTGCATTATATGGTTCGACCCCAAGACTTAGAACTTAGGTCTGGGAAGGAGGTTTTACAAGTCAGCTTGGAAGGAGATTATTTGGTTCTAAAGGCATCGGGATTAGTTAAAGGATTGTATGTAGAAGGATTGAAGCAAGACAACTATTTCGATGTGCTCCCCGGGGAGGAGCTCCGTTATAAGTGGACAGAATCCCTTTCGGCAAAACTTCCGCTTGTTCGGAGCTGGAACGATACAAAAAAGAAAAGCCACCCGTAAAGGTGGCCTCCCAATAGCTAACTTAATTAACAAACATTAGTTTTGAGGATAATCTCCTAACATTTTCATGAGCTTCTGACGAGTAAAGAAAATTCTACTCTTCACAGTTCCAATTGGAAGTTCCAGCTCTTCTGCAATTTCTTTATATTTAAATCCTTCGACATGCATTTCAAACGGACGTTTGTAGTCGTCTTCGAGGGAATCGATAGCACGTTGAATTTCAGTCATACTGAGTAATGATTCTGCGTTTTCGAAAGCCGATGTTTGTGGCAGGTTTAAGAAATACAAATCTTTGGTGGTATCAAAGGCCGTATTTTGCTTTACAGCTCTGCGGTAATTGTTGATGAAGGTGTTCTTCATAATAGTGTAAGCCCACGCTTTCAAATTCGTTTGATCTTCGTATTGTTCGCGATACTTTAGGGCTTTGTAAAAAGTTTCCTGGAGCAAATCTTCGGCTTCAGTTGAATTAGCGGTTAGACTAAGGGCGAAGTGCTTTAAGTTTTCCTTGAGCTTAAGTAAATCTTGACTGAATCGTTCTGTTGTCATGCTTGTTCCTCCGACTTTTGTTTTTGTGTTCAGCAAATATATGAGGGGCGTTTGGATTCCACAATAGCTAGGGAATTGCGCATTTTGTTTAACTATTGATTTTAAAGGTTAAACAAAAATAAGGACAGTTGGAAAGCCTTGATAATAGGGTGAATTACTCATTTCATTCTAAATAAGAAATGAATAAACTCCTGAGTAAACTTTTCAAAAATTTAACAAACGAAAGGATGGATCAGATGATAAGTTTTGATTTAGGTATAGATCTATTGTGTTGATAATTAATTGTTTAAAACATATTCTTCTCCCGCTGATTTTGTTCTAAGGATTGTCCCACAGACGAAGCACGCGCATCCCGTAATCGGAATTTCGCAAGTTTTTCAAATCATATTTTAAACTTTCTGTCGATCCGAGTGGGTTGTAATAGTCGTATAGTTGCAATAACCAGTTTTCGTTTTTAAGCTCGCGGATCATATTGGAGTGGAGCAATTCATAAGTATTCCATTGTCGATGAGGGTTGTAGAAAAGAAACTTGCGGTCGCGGAAGCCTTCCAGTTCATAATACTGCCAAATTTCGAAGGGAAGCGTATCGGGCAGGTACCGCTCACGCGCCACAACATTGGGTTCTCCATAGCTAAGATAAACTCTACCGCGGTCGGTTTGGTAACCTTTTCGCACTTGAGTCGAATAGCTTAGATTAACACGATCGAGTTTGTCTTTATAGATAAGCCATTCTTTTTCGGGGTTTTCGGCATTACGATTATTCCAGAAATAGAAAAAGAACTGTTGCATCTTATCGATATCGTTGGTGCGAAGAAGGTTTTCAACATATTGAACTTCGTTCACCGCACTAATCGGGTAGAGGGCATCGAGGTAATATTTGAGACTATCGATCGAGGTAATTCGTGAGGCAAAGGTCGATTCTGCCGAAACAGCCTGAACATCGTCGATAGCCAAGCCGACACCCGGATTGCTTCGCTGGAACAAACTTCGATTGCTGAAAATGAGCTCATTATCCTTGTTTCTAATATCGATCACTAAGGTGTAATTTCCGCTTGCCAGCTTGCTAATATCGAATTTCGAAAAAACAACCTGCACAGGTTTAACCGAAATTCGTTTGAATTGATTGTAAGCAGTTAGCGGTGTTTGAGTTTCGTATTTTTCAATGTAGTACTTCAATAAAAACTGTTCGGTTCCCTCGAATGAATCGGGATGGAAATAAATTTCCTTATAGAAGGAAAGCTGATTCGCGTTGGCTGGAAAGAAGTTCGAAACATAGGGAATGATTTTATATGCATTTTTATGCAAGATGGATTCTCCTTCCTCCGCTTCGAAGTGTTCGACCCATTGTGTGCCGCTGCACTGAATCGCACCCATCTGATCGTGACTTTCGATGGTAAATGGATAATCGAGACGAGTGGTGTCGCTGGGTAAAATCCGGTCGATCATCCTCAGTGTTAAGGTATAAGTTCCAGCCGGGAGGAAGAATCGTTGAACATCCAGAAAGTTGGGTTTAGCAAGGCTATCGCTTTGCAAGATTGGACTGCGGAGATTTATTTTTTTGTAATCCACTATCGTACTATCCTTCGAGATAAGGTATAAGACTTCGATATCGCCCTGAAACTGATTGCTTCCGATTTCTTTAAAATGAATGGAATTACCAAAAATGCTGGTGTAGGTTTCTATGTAGGGACCTTCCGTTTGGTGATAAAAGGGAACCTGATAAAAACTAGCTTGAATGAGATTCTTTTGAGCGAAAACTTGAATCGCGCTCAGTGTTGCCAGAAGGATAATCGCAATAGATTTCATGGAATCGTATTTTTTCACAAAGCTAAAACATAAAGTTATGAGAAATGAATTTTTAACGATTGCTTCGAGGGCTTCGTTTTGATGCGGAGAGGAGGCTTATTCCGATTGCCGAAGCTACTACTTATGTTATATTTGCCGCACAAAAAATACTTAATCAATTATTTAGCGTAGCAATGAGTTTTGTCGAAGAGTTAACCTGGCGGGGAATGATCCACGATATTACCCCGGGGACTGAAGAACAGTTAAAAAAAGAAATGACCACGGCTTATGTCGGGATTGATCCTACAGCCGACTCCATGCATATTGGGCATTTAGTTTCCATAATGATGCTCAAACATTTTCAAGTTGCCGGTCATCGGCCCATTGTGCTTGTGGGTGGTGCTACCGCAATGATTGGCGACCCATCGGGTAAATCGGAAGAGCGTAATTTGCTCGACGAAGCTACCATTCGTCATAACCAGGAGAAGCTAAAACAACAACTGGCACAGTTTATCGATTTCGATTCAGATGCACCCAACGCTGCACTCATGCGTAATAACTACGATTGGATGAAGCAATTCTCTTTTCTGGAATTTATTCGAGACATTGGGAAACACATCACTGTAAATTACATGATGGCAAAGGATTCGGTTAAGAAACGATTGAGTTCGGAGTCGAAACAAGGCATGTCGTTCACCGAGTTTACCTATCAATTGGTTCAGGGGACCGATTTTTTAGAACTCTACCAAAATGATCAATGCAAATTGCAAATGGGTGGCTCCGATCAATGGGGCAATATCCTGACCGGAACAGAACTCATTCGACGTAAAACGGGAGGAGAAGCTTTTGCCATTACCTGTCCGCTCATTACCAAAGCCGATGGGAGCAAGTTTGGCAAAACGGAAAGCGGTAATATTTGGCTCGACCCGGAAAGAACTTCTCCTTATCATTTCTACCAATTTTGGCTAAACACTTCCGACGAAGATGCTGAAAAATACATCAAGATTTTCACCTTGCTCGATCGTCCTATCATCGATGCTTTAGTCGAAGAGCATCGTGCCAATCCGGGCCTACGTATTTTGCAAAAACGATTGGCAGCTGAATTAACTACCATGGTTCATTCTGCCGAAGCCTGCGAAATGAGCATCGAAGCTTCGTCTATTCTTTTCGGAAAAGCGACCAAAGAGAACCTGGCTAAGCTCGACGAGGCAACCTTTCTGTCTGTTTTTGAAGGTGTCCCCGTTTTTTCCATTGCTAAAGAACAATTGAATGCCGGGATTCCTGTTATGGAGTTGTTGGTCGATTTAGCTCCGGTGTTTAAGTCGAAAGGGGAATTGCGCCGCTTGATTCAAGGGAATGGTTTAAGCCTGAATAAGGAAAAGGAAACGAATCCCGAAGCTCTTATCGATGCAACCTATCTGATTGCCCGGCGCTACATCCTCGTGCAGCAGGGCAAAAAACAATATTATTTACTTCAGGCAGAATAAGCTGTAGCTTACTGCGTTTCATTTTCCGATTAAGCTTTCATTATGGAAAAACAATCCTCATCCTTCACCTTCGATTCACCCGATGTGATAACTTTCTTACTGAAGAATTTCAAGTTACTCGCAACAGTCACGTTTATAGGAGCAGTTGTTTCAATCGTTGTTTCCTTGAGCATCGAACCTTTATTTAAATCTTCTGCAACGGTTTTTCCGGCATCGTCCAGTTCGATTAGTAACGATTTATTGTCGAGTAATTTGAGTAGAAAAGATATTCTTCGGTTTGGCGACGAACAAGAAGTAGAACAAATGTTGCAAGTGCTTCACTCCGATGTAATTCGCGATGCGGTAGTGAAGAAGTTTAAGCTCATGGAGCATTATGATATTGACTCGGCCGAAGCTTTCCCACAAACCAAGCTGAATCGGATGTACTCTAAAAACATTCAGTTCAAACGAACTCAGTATCAATCGGTGGTAATCGAAGTGCTCGATAAGGATCCACAAATGGCTGCCGATATCGCTAACTCTATCACGCAATTATTCGATACTGCCATGACCAAGATGAAGCGAGATCGTGCGCTTATAGCTCTCACCCTGGTTGAGAAAGAATATCATTCGGCGCTCAAGAACCTGGGAATTATGCAAGATTCGCTCAAGCAAATTCAATTGTTAGGTATCAATAATTACGAATCGCAGTCGGAAGTGTTCAACGATGCTTATGCACAAGCTTTGCTTACTTCTAACACTAGTCGAATTAAAGAGTTAGAGGAAAAACTTGCTTTACTTTCTGAGTATGGAGGTGCTTATACCTCGCTGCGCGACCAGATCATATATGAAACCGAACGCATCAGTCGTTTAAAAGCAAAATATACCGAAGCCAGAATTGATTATGAGCATTCCTTGCCACATCAATTCACTATAGACGTAGCCGTTAAGGCCGAGCGTAAAGCGAAGCCGGTTCGGTGGTTAATCGTAAGTGTCTCTACCTTTTCCACTTTCCTGTTTTCTTTTCTCTTACTCATCATTTTGCAAGGAGTAGGGACTCGTTGGAAAGCTTTGGTTTCTAAGCAATAATTCTCAAAACAGACGCTGTTGATCACCGGAGAAAAACGACATCGGTTTTACAAGTATAGCATCCTCTTCATTGCTATCAACGCAGTTTTTATCTGGTTCGATTCCTTTTATTTTGCCCTAGTTCCCTTTTTGGCCGCGTTTGTCCTTCTGGCGATTTTCTCCCTGGATAAAGTGCTGCTGCTCATTGTTTCGCTAGTTCCTCTTTCGATTCCACTCCGGGAATTTGCTCCCGGCTCACCCATCGATTTTTATATCCCTACCGAACCCATGCTGGTAGCGGTGCTATTGCTTTTTGTGTACAAGTTTTTACTCGAAGGTCGATTCGACCGGCAAATCTGGAGGCATCCGGTTACGCTCTTAATTGCTGTTAACTTGCTCTGGATTGGGATTACTGCCCTAACGAGTAGCATGCCCATTGTGTCGATCAAATTTTTTGCTGTCCGGGTATGGTTTGTAGTGGCTTTCTATCTCTTGGCGACCCAATTATTCCGAAATCCGGATCGAATCAAACAGTATGTGCTGGCCTACGCGATTCCCATGCTTATCGTGATCGCCTATGCGGTTTATCGCCATCAGGCCATTAGCCTGTTCGATAAGAATGCAGCTCATTACGTAATGAATCCTTTCTTTACCGACCATACCAGTTATGGAGCAGCACTCGCTTTATTTCTTCCCGTTCTGCTGGGGTTTGCTTTTAAGGGCAAGTTTACTCCCAATCAGCGATTTTTATTGTGGGTGCTCATTGTTGTCTTTACCATCGCAACCATTCTTTCTTATACCCGCGCAGCCTGGTTGAGCCTTTTTGCCGTTTTTGCCATCTACATGGTGATTCGTTTGCGGATAAAACCGGTCTATATTTTTTCGGCAGCCTTTCTCGTCCTGGTCGTCATTGCAGTTAACTGGTCATCGATTATGATTGAACTGAACCGGAACAAGCAAGATTCCTCACAGGATATTTCTGAGCACATTCAGTCGATGTCGAATATTCGCACCGACGCCTCCAATCTGGAGCGTTTAAACCGTTGGAATTCTGCTTTTCGGATGTTTGCCGAGCGTCCGGTTTTCGGTTGGGGTCCGGGAACATACATGTTTCAGTATGCCAGCTTCCAGTTATCGCACGAAAAAACCATCATTAGTACCAATGCAGGGGATTTAGGCAACGCGCACAGCGAGTATTTTGGTCCACTCTCCGAATCAGGATTACTCGGCATGCTTAGTTACTTGGCATTGGTTATTGGAGTAATGCTTGTGGGTTTCCGCTTATATTTTCGATTGGAAAATCCCGAACATAAAATGATGGCGCTCAGTATCACACTCGGATTTACAACCTATGTCCTGCATGGGTTTCTAAATAATTTTCTCGATACCGATAAAATTTCAGCTCCTTTCTGGGGTTTCGCAGCTGCTTTGGTTGCCTTGGATGTGTATGCTCCGAAAACGGAAAAATAACTCATTCTAAACGGGTCATTTTTAATTCGCTATCAATTAATTTCTATCTTTGAATGAATCTCCTTTGCTCCTGTGCAAGAGAGCTAACCGTAGTATCATTTAAATCCTATCTCTATGAAAAAGTTTTCCATGACCCTATTGGCAATTTTTGTTGTTAGCCTGGGCTTTGCCCAAATTTCGACTAAAGAGCCTGCAACTACCCAAGCGACTGTCAATCGGCAGATTCAACAAGATTACGATGATGCAAAACTCGATGCCTATCGCAATGCTTCTGCTCGTTCAAAAGCAAAGCAAACTTCAGCATCATCTAAATTAGAATCGCCTAAAAATCAGATGGTGCCACCCGTATTCCCTCAATCGGTAGTATCAACCCCTTCCTCCAAATCGCCCAATGTGGTAATTTGGAGCAACGATTTTTCACAATCTTCACAATGGTCGATTCAAAATCTTGCCGGAAATACGCAGAACTGGGTTATTAGTACCACCGGCCCGGTTGGATTTTACTCCGAAAGCCTTGGCCTACCCAATTCACCCACTGTTGCCAATGGTTTTGCGATGTACGATTCCGATGCAATTGGTGTCTCTACCAATACGGTAGGCAGTCAGCATGCAGTTATTCAGTATGTTAGTCCTATCAGTCTGGTCGGGTATAATTATGTCCGATTGAAGTTTCATCAAATTTATCGAAAATATAACAGCCAGACTTTTGTCGATTTTAGAATTGGAGCTACCGGCGTTTGGCAAGAGTTGGAGGTAAATGCCAGTTTAAATGAGAACGATTTTGGAGCCGAAATAGTGGAGGTGGATATAAGCTCTCTGGTTGGTAATTCGGCTAATGTTTACATCCGTTTCCGCTATTATGGCGAATGGGATTATGCCTGGATGGTCGATGATGTGCTTATCGAAGAATCCTTTACAAACGATGCTTTAGCAGGATACGTTTTTACCTTAGGTGAAATTCCCGCAGGAGTTAGCCATTCTCCACAAGGTATAGTAGCCAATGCAGGAGCGTCCACGATCACTTCTCTTACGGGAACGTTGTCCATTAGTGGCTCCAATACCGGTAGCCTTACCGCCTCTGCCTCTAATCTGTTGTCCGGCTCAGCCTATCTGCTGAATTTTCCTTCGTTTTCTTCAACCAATACCGGAAGTAATACCTTTACTTTAACCATTCCAGCCGATAATAACTTAACCAATAATTCGGTCAGTTATCATCAAGTGGTTGGTTCTGCCTTTTCTTATGCCGATACTTCCGAAGCAACCGGTGGATTAGGGTATGATACCGGCGAAGGTATCATGATGTCGGCTTTTGAGTCGGGCGCCAGTCAGGTTATAACAGCTACCAAAGTGTTTATTGCTACAGGTGCCACCAATGTGGGTAAAACAATTTATGGGGTATGTTTGAATGCCTCGGGAACGATTGTTGCCAGCTCGCCCAATTATGTGATCCAAACGGCTGATTTGGGAACCTGGAAAACCTTAACCTATACTACGCCCGTAACTTTCAACAATGCAACCTTCTATTCCGGAATTGCACAAGTAGCCGATGCAGTGGAAGGATTCTTCCCCATGGGAACTCAATCAGAGCCTTACATTCGTGAAGGAGCTTATTACATTACCGGACTAAGCGGTGGAACTCCTACCGAAGCGAATACCTATGGTCGTTTTATGTTAGGTGCTGTTGTAGGACAAGTGGCTAATTACGATATTGGAATTGTTGAAATGCAAACTTCGGGTACAAGCTGCCAGTTAACGGCAAGTGAATCGATTACTATTAGTATCGAGAATTTTGGAACCAATTCAGTTAGTAATTTTCCGGTTTCTTACTCTGTTAATGGCGGACCGGCAGTAGTTCAAACGGTTACAGCCAGCATTCCATCCGGTTCGGTCTACGATTTCACTTTCAATACCACTGCAAACATGTTTGCCGAAGGACACTATACGGTTTCGGCCGAGACACAATTGACTAACGATGGAAACACAGGCAATGATTTCGCAGAAACGATATTCGTTAGTGGAACCTCAACCATCAACCTTGAATTATTGACCGACGATTATGGCGAAGAATCCTACTGGGGACTTTTCGATTCAGCAGGCGAATTAGTTTATGTTGGTGGGCTATACGATAGTAATACCTTGTATCAAATAGAGTTATGTGCTGCTTCGAATCAGTGTTATACCTTTGTGATGTTCGACGATTATGGCGATGGTATTGAGGCTCCGGGTTATTACGAAGTCTATTACAATAATGTGCTAGTGGGGGCCAATTATGCGTTCACCGGCTCAGAGGATTATGTCTTCAATATCGGTGGTGGATGTCTTCAAAATGATTTGGGAGTCGATATGGTTTACACCCACGGAAAGCATGCTAAAGACCACCTAGCTCCGCACACCATTCAGGCATTGGTCTTTAATTATGGTTCGGCCACTCAAAGTAATGTTGCCGTTAATCTTAGCGTAAGTGGTGCGAATACGTTTACTGGAAGCTATACCATTTCCAGTTTGGCTTCCGGACAGGAAGTAATTGTTGAATTTCCGAATTTCTCTCCGCAAAACTTAGGTCAAAATACGGTAACGGTAAGCGTAGGGAACGACGAGAACAACCTTAATAACAGCTATTCTTATTATCAGGAAGTTGGAATGGATCTAATCGGTTATGCCGACACTAGTGGCATTATTACTTCTCTTGGTTTTGGCACTTCCGACGGAATTATCATGAATCGGTACGAACTGAAATCTCCCGGTTCCATTCAAGGGGTTTCCATGATGGTAGGTACCGATACTACATCGGTTGGACAAGTAATTTACGGAGTTCTTCTCGATCAAAACCTGACTATATTGGCAAGTAGTGCTAACTATACGCTACAGTTAGCCGACTTATCGGAGTACGTTGAATTAGATTTTGCTACACCTGTTAGTTTGCCTGCCGGAACCTTCTATGTAGGTTTTGCTCAAACTGCTGCCGCAACTCCAGCCGACTATTATCCGCTTGCTGTTCAGGATGAACCTTATACTCGTCCGAATACGTTTTACAGTGCTTCTTTAACCGGAGCCGACACCGCCTCGTACACGAATTTTGGTCGTTTTGTAATCGATGCCAAGCTTGACTACAGCACACCTGCCTTCGATATTCAAGTGGTTGAAATTCATGCAGGCTGGGGAATTTATAGTGCTTACGTGGTACCGCTCGAAGCTCATTTAGATACGCTATTCGATGGTATTACCAGCCAAATTCGAATTGTTAAAACCGGAACCGGACAAATCTACTGGCCTGCTTTTTCGGTGAATACAATTGGTTCCTGGAATAATATGGAAGCTTATTTCATCAACGCGATTCAGCCGGTTGAATTGATTTTTGAGGGAACCGCCCTTGTTCCGGAAAACTCTCCCATCAACCTAACTGCCGGATGGAATATGATGCCATATTTGCGCGATGAGCCCGGGGCTACCGTTCCGCTTATGGATCCGATCGTGAATAATATCGTCCTTATGAAGGATGCTTATGGAGGGATTTACTGGGTTCAGTTTTTAGTCAGCACTATCGATAGCCTTCGTCCCGATTTAGGTTATCAAATCTTGATGAATGATGCAGTTACCTACACTTATCCTTCTAACAGCATTTCAATGAAAAGCCTATCCATCGGAAGTGCTAACACGATGCTTCAACCGGAGTATTATTCCTGTAACTTGAATACAGCCAATAACATGACTATTGGAATACCGGCCGAATTACTAGTCCGAATCCCCGTTGGATCTGAGATTGGTGTATTCACTACCAGTGGAAACCTGGTTGGTTCTACGCGCATCGATCGTCAAAATGCGGCCATCAGTGTTTGGGGAACCAATGAGTTGATTCCTTACCCACAAGCTGCTCAGGCAGGTGAAGCCTTGAATTTCAGGGTGTTCGACGGAGATGCAGAAAGAATGCTCCAAATCGATTCCTGGAGTCAAGGTTCCGGTAACTTCCAGAAAGATGGAATTGCAGTGGCTGAATCGCTTCGTCTCGAAGGCAACGAACAAGATTTCTCGGTGTATCCAAACCCGGCTTCCAGCATTTTACAGGTTAATCTGGAAGGGAACGCTGCTAATTGGCAAAAGCTGACGGTTTATAACCTGCTCGGCTCTCGCGTACTGGAGTATGATTCCTCGGCATTTTCAGGACAAAGCCTACTCAGTATTCCAGTAGGGGGGCTACCTTCGGGCTTCTACTTATTAGAACTAAAAGGTAACAATACTCAACTTACTAAACGATTCGAAATCAAGAAATAAGGCGAAATACGATGGCCGGGATAAAGCTCGGCCATCGTATTTTTTTATTCAGATCACAGGATATCTGCAAGCTGCTTTCCTATCGTGGATAGGAGTTTTATCTTAGACGCTGAAATTTAAAACCAACCATAGAATAGTCCATGAAATGTCGATCGAAAAAACTTACATGCGATTTCAATTATTTCCCGACATTCCAACGCACTCTTAAAAACAACTATTAAACTGATGAAAAAGAATTTTTTAACCTTGCTTTTGCTCTCCTTCTTGGGAGTAACTGGTTTGTATTCGCAACCTAACTGGTATTATACTTTTAACAGCTCTAATCATACTATTTTGGTTCCGGGTACAGCTTTGCTAACAATTGATAATCAGCCGCTTGTTCCGGGTGACTTTGTCGGAGTTTTTTACGATTCGCTGGGGACACTTGCTTGTGCCGGTTACAGTGAGTTTACGGGTGTAAATATTGCAGTTGCTGCCTGGGGCGAAGATTTGCTCACCGGTGGTAATAATGGTTTTGCTGCTAACGAAGCCTTCAAATGGAAAATTTATCGTGCCTCCGATGGCTTAGTAGTCGATGCGGAAGCAACGTATTCTACCACCGGATTTCCTCACACCGGCTTTTTTGCTGAGAATGGAATGTCGGGAGTCGAGAGTTTGATAGCCTTCAGCCCCGCAACCCCTGAATTGCCCTGGACTTTTACCAATACCGGAAACAATCATACCATTTTAGTTCCCGGAACAGCTACAATGACTATCAACAATCAACCGCTCGTTCCGGGCGATTATGTGGGTGTCTTTTTCGATTCCCTCGGAACACTTGCTTGTGCAGGTTATGCTGAAATTACCGGTCAAAATACTGCCCTTACCGCTTGGGGAGTCGATGCAACTACCGGAGGCAATAATGGTTTTGCCAATAATGAGGTTTTCAAGTGGAAGATTTGGCGCGCTGTCGATGGTCAAATTTTCAATGCCGAAGCCGAATATAACACGGTTAGTTTTCCGCATGCCGGAAATTACCTCGTAAATGGGATGAGCGGAATTCAATCGCTTACCGGAATTACCGGTGTCGATATTGCTGTTGGGAACCTGGTGGAACCTGCCGATCCCTGTGCCGGTTTGTCCACAACCGAGGCAATCGCCTTCGAAATTGTTAATCTTGGAAGTGCCAATGCCGATACCATTTATATTTCCTATAGTATGGATAACGGAACGACCGTTTTCGTCGATACGCTATATCAATCCATTGCTCCTGGAACGGCCTACATTCATTTTGTTTCCGAAACATTCGACCTAAGTGTGTCTGGTTCCTATACCTTTGGTGTTGAACTGGAAACACCTAACGATCTTAATGCGGGAAATAATGCTGCTATCTTGGCTATCAACAATTTTCCACCCGTCGTTCCCGATTTTAATGCCATGGACACTGCTTTTTGCAGTTCCGCTTCTCCGGTCATCCTCGAAGCACAGCCCACGGGTGGTGTTTATTCTTCGCTCAACCTGCCTATTTTAACCGTAGGTGGAAACCCCGTCGTTTTCTTCAACCAGCCCGGAAGCTTTGAGATTTCTTATACTTACACCGACGGAAATGGATGCGTTAGTGTTGTTGTTCAAGGGTTTACGGTCGATTTGAGTCCTTCACTCAACTTACCTGCTAATGCTTACTTCTGCGAAGATGATGAAGCTACAGTGACCGCTCCTGCGGGATTTGCTTCCTACGAATGGAGCAATGGAAGTACTGCCGAAACTCTTGTTGTAAATCAATCGGGAGTCTATTCCCTTACCGTTAGTGCTGCCAATGGCTGTACTGCAACCGATGCGATTACGGTCAATGAGTTACCGCTACCCGATTTAGTGTTTTTTGGCGATGCAGGTTTCTGCGAAGGTGGTTCTACCACCATTGGGGTTAATGCTGTTTCCAATGCAGTCTATTCCTGGAGCAATGGCTCGGTGAATAACCAAATTTCGGTTTCAGATCCCGACACCTATTCCGTTACCATAACGCTCAATGGTTGTTCCGTTTCCGATTCCTTAGAGGTGGAGGAATATCCATTGCCTTCGATCGATTTGGGCGCCGATATTGAATCCTGCGAAGGTGAAACGGAGATTCTGGATGCCGGAATCTTTACCTCTTATATCTGGAGCACCGGAGCTACAACCGCTACCATCGAGGTGTCGGAAAGCGACGATTATAGTGTTACCGTAACCGATGGAAATGCTTGCTCTGATTCCGACAACGTAGAGGTTGATTTTCTCTCTTTACCCGAAGTTGATTTCAATTTCACTATCAATGAACTATCGGTTAACTTCACCAGCATCTCCTTGTGGGCGTCTGATTTTACCTGGGATTTTGGCGATGGGAACACCTCTACCGAAGAGAGTCCAACCCATGTTTATGCCGGAGCAGGTACTTATCAGGTTGTACACGAGGCCATTAACTATTGTGGTGAATCCGAAATTGAAAAGGAAGTCATTATTAGCCTCGATGTGGCAGAGAATAATACCCAGCCTGTAAGAATGATGCCTAATCCGGTGAAAGAAAGCTTGACAATTCAGGTCGAACAGGAAATGGGTGTAGAACAAATTAATTTGTACTCCATGGAAGGGAAGTTGATTCGAACCATTCATACCCTGAAGACCGATAATCAATTCACCCTTTCGATGGCTGATTTATCGACAGGAGTATATTTTGTCGAACTAAAAGGAAATCAACATCAGAGTTTGCACAAAATTATCAAGGAATAATCCATGCCTTATTTATTCATCCTTCTTCTAACGTTCCTTTCTTTTACACTGCATGCTCAGCGATACAGTACTGAATCCAAAGTTGCGATAAAGCGATTCGAGAAGGCTCTCGACTATTACAAAGTGCGTGAAAATGCCGAAGCTCTGGAGCAATTGGGAAAAGCGTTGGAGAAGGATGAATTTTTTATAGAAGCCTATTTGCTTCGAGCCGAGATTTATAACGAGTTGGGAGACCGGGAAGCTGAGCTCCTCGAGCTTGAACAGGTCGTTCGTATTCAACCCGATTATGATCCTCGTACCTATTATTACATTGCAATCAGTCATTTCCAGTCTGCCCGGTATGAAAAGGCCCTGGAGGCTTTTCAGTCTTATTTGGATTATGGCGACGAAGGGGATAAAATTCAGCAAAGTGAATTCTTTGTGGAATGCTGCCTGTTTGCCCAGGAAGCGATGAAGAATCCTCTTTCTATTGAGCTGACGAATTTAGGAAGCGATGTAAATACTCCATACAACGACATGATGCCTGCCTTAACGGCCGACGAGCTTACCTTGTATTTTACGGTAGATGTACCTATTACCGATGAACTTCCGCATGGTGGTCGCAATCGTCAGGAAGATTTCTTTTTTTCACGACGACAAGGTGACGTCTGGTCTGAATCGATGAATCTGGGTCCTCCTGTTAATACTCCCGGGAATGAAGGTGCTTTAACCGTATCGGGCGATGGATTTAGCCTGGTTTATGCCAGCAGCAGCCTGCCCGAAGGGTATGGCAGTACCGATTTGTATGCCAGTAGCCTTACTGCCGATGGTTGGTCGAAGCCGATTAACCTCGGGTCGAAGGTCAATTCTTCCTCGTGGGACAGTCAACCATCTTTGTCGTCCGATGGGCAAATGCTTTTTTTTGTGAGCAACAGGCCTGGAGGTTATGGTCGGCAGGATATCTGGTATAGTTGGAAGGATGAAAACGGAAACTGGACCGAGCCGCAAAACGCCGGTCCTGCCGTAAATACGCCCCGCGATGAAAATAGTCCGTTTTTTCATCACGATGGCGAAACCCTTTATTTCAGCAGCAATGGCCATGTTGGGCTGGGAGGCATGGATTTGTTCAAAGTGCGTTTCAATAGGGCAGAAGGTTTCTCCAAACCGGTCAACTTGGGTTATCCGGTTAATACGCACGAGAACGAAGAGTTTTTAGTTATCAATGCTGCCGGTAATCGTGCTTATCTCAGTTCAGAGCGACCCGGAAGCAATAAAAAAGACCTGTATTCTTTCGATTTGCCGCAGGCCATACGTCCAAATCCTGTCGTGTATGTCAAGGGAAAAGTGTTCGACGAAGAAGTCGGCAATCCCTTGTTTACCGAATTTACGTTGATTGATTTGGAAAGTGGCGAAACGATTCTAAAGTCGGAGTCAAGTCCAGTAAATGGAGATTACCTGGTTTGTCTTCCTTCCGGGCGCGATTATGCTTTCCGGGCAGCGAAAGAAGGTTATTTGTTCTATTCAGAGAATTTTAGTCTGAAGGACAATTTCCGCCCGGATCAACCTTTCTTTTTGGATATTCCTCTGCAGGCTATAAAGTCTGGCAAAACGGTGGTGTTGAATAATGTGTTTTTCGATACCGATAAATACGCCCTGAAGGAGGAATCGAAATACGAATTGGAACACCTCGTTCGGTTCATGCAAGAAAATCCAGGACTTCGAATCGAGATTCGCGGACATACCGATAATCAGGGAAGTGAGGCGTATAATTTGGAATTATCGAAGCAGCGAGCACATGCCGTTTACGATTACCTCGTAGCGAAAGGTATCCCGGATTCCCGATTGAGTTATCGTGGTTACGGCATGACGCAACCCCTCGCCGAAAATGAAACGGAAGCTGGTCGAGCCAAGAATCGACGAACGGAGTTCCGTATTCAGTAAAAAAAGGATACGCTCCCTGTGCTTTACTTGCTTTGCGAGCGGGCGACTTGGTGACTTGGCGAGGGTGCGAAAGCTAGCAACAACGAACTGCCGCGCGGCTCCCGGCGCGTGGCATTCATGCTCGTTCAAAGAAAAGCATGCAAAAACCTTTAGCCAACAGCCAAAAGCCTCCCGAAAGCCGACAAGAACACGGATAACACGGATTGTGCGGATTTACACGGATTAGATGCTGCGACTTTGGCGAAGAGGCGATCCCGACAGCGGAGCGTATCGGGAGCCAACAGCCAACAGCTAAAAGCCAAAGGCCAAAGGCCAACAGCCAACCACTTTCCCTTTGAACACGGATGACACGGATTGTGCGGATTTACACGGATTTGATGCTCTGCGACTTTGGGGACTTTGGCGAGTGGGCGATTTAGGCGAAGAGGCGATCCCGACAGCGGAGCGTATCGGGAGCCAAAAGCTAAAGGCTAAAAGCCAAAAGCCAACCGCTAAAAGCCAACCTTATTCTCCTTCCTTGAGCCACTCATCTAACCACTCCCGGAAAACTCGTTGCCAAAGAATGCTGTTTTGTGGCTGCAAAACCCAATGATTTTCGTCGGGGAAATGAAGGTATTTTGCTGGAATATCTCGCAATACCGCTGCATTGAATGCACTCATGCTCTGGGTGTAAGTGATTCGGAAATCCTGTTCTCCATGGATCACTAAAATGGGAGTATCCCATTTATCGACAAAGCGATGGGGCGAATTGGCGTAGGAACGCTGAGCAATCTCATTCGTTTTATCCCAAAACGGTCCTCCCAAATCCCAATTCACAAAAAACATTTCTTCCGTTTCAAGGTATTGAGCTTCTAAATTGAACATTCCGTCGTGAGCAATAAATGCTTTGAAGCGACCTTCGTGATTGCCGGCAAGCCAATACACGGAAAAACCACCATAACTTGCACCTATAGCACCCAGTCGGTCCTCATCAACAAAGGGTTCAGCCGAGAGGGCATCAATGGCCGATAAATAATCGCGCATGTTTTGTCCGCCGTAATCACCGGAAATTTGCTCGTTCCATTCCTGTCCGAAACTAGGTAAGCCCCTTCGATTAGGGGCTACAACGATGTAGCCGTTTGCTGCCATCATTTGAAAATTCCAACGATAGGAAAAGAATTGACTAACCGACGATTGTGGCCCACCTTGACAATAAAGCAGGGTAGGGTATTTTTTCGAAGGATCGAAATGTGGAGGATAAATTACCCATGTTAACATCTCTTGGTTATCGGTGGTCTTTATCCAACGTTCTTCCACTTTTGCCAGGGTAAGTTGATCGAGAATATCCTGATTGGTGAAACTGAGTTGCTTTTCTTCGCCCGTTTGCGGATCAATTCGAAATAGTTCTGTAGGCATCGACATGGATTGTTTACTTCCAATTAGCTGTTCACCAGCTTGTGCCACTGCCAGATAATTATGATCTCCCTGAGTTACTTGACGAATCTGCTTTTGAGCAAGGTTAAGTTCAAAGACCTGATAACGAGCGTGGTAATCGGACGTAAACCAGATGGTTTTGGAATCGTCGCTCCAGGTTATGCCATGCACATTATAATCGAAATCGGCGGTGTAATCGGTCTTGTCGCCTTGCGTTAAATCGCCAATAAACAAGCGATTCTGGTCAGCCTCGTAACCGTCGCGTGCCATGCTCTCCCAGGCAAGATACTTACCATCGGGAGAGAATACCGGATTCATATCGTAGCCAGGCATTCCATCGGTGTAGTTAATCAGTTTGCCACTTGCTATTTCATACAGGAAAATATCCGAATTGGTCGACACGGCATAAGCTTTCCCTTTGAGGGGTTTACAGGTGTAGGCAATCCAATTTCCGTCGGGGCTAAAGTTGATTTGCTCCATGCCACCAAAAGGATTCAAAGGCGAATCAAATTGTTGTCCGTCCATGATGTCAATTGTATTGGTAAGGACGCTACCGTTAAAATCGGACAAGAAAATATGATTGTATCGGTAATCGTGCCAACGATCCCAATGACGATACATGAGGTCGGTTTGAATGTGGGCATTGGCCAAGGGCAGATCGGGATACAAATCTTGAACGGAATCGTCGAGTTTGACGGTTTTTACATACAGAATTTTAGAGAAATCGGGAGAAAATTTAAACCCATCGATTCCTCCTTCGATGAAGGAAAGTTGTTTCTTTTCGTCAGTTTCAAGGTTAAGACTCCAAATTTGAGCTTCGCCGCTTTCCGTCGAGAGAAAGGCAATGGTTTCGTTCGAAAGCCATACCGGATTGAATTCGGCCGAGGAGGTTTTCGTGAGTTGCTTCACCTTGCTTCCCTCAAGGTTGGAGTAGTATAGTTCGGTGTTTCCCTTGTTCTGTTTATAGTCATACCAGGTAAGGGTATAAACGAGCTGCCCTTTGTCGGGCGAAACCTGAAATTCACCAACCCGACCAAAACTCCATAATAATTCCGGGGTTAGGATGTCGCTCTCCAGCTTCAATTCCTGTTTCCCAATAACCGGCTTCGATTCGCTTTCAGTGGTTGAGTTTTGCGGCTGGGAGCATCCCAGAGACATCAGTAAGACCGGAATAAGTAAGCTGAGATTTTTTTTCATCGCTATAGATTTTTAAGGTTTTGTGATTCAAATGAATACCTGCCAGCTGCAAGCACTTAACTACGAATAAGCGGTTCTCCTTTTAGTAAGCTCATTTTCATAGGATTTGACAATTTATTGCATGCGCTTTTTAAGCTTTTGCTCTACTCGGTTGATTCCTTCCAAACTTAAGTTGTAATTGGGAAGAATGTTGAGGGCTTGTAAATAATCGGCTTGAGCCTGTTCCAGATTTCCTTGTAGCTCGTGTGCAAGTCCTCGGTTATGATAGGCCTGGTAATAGTTACTTTTCATGCCGATAACCTGCGTGAACATATCAATAGCCTTAGGATAATCTTCGAGGAACTCTAAATAGATAAATCCCTTATTATAAAGGGCATCGTAAAACTCTGCATCTGCATTTGCCAGTAACGAATCGTATTGCTGGAGTGCTTTTTCAAAGTAGCCATTCTCTTGATAGAACATGGCCATATTGTAATACGCCTCGATGCTTTCTTCGTTCAAGAGCAGGGCAATTCGGAAATAATCCAGCGCTAATGAGTCTCTTTTCGCTGCATACAGGTTTCCTAGTTTCATGTATGCGGGATACATTTTGGAGTTTTTATTCGCTGCAATTTGCAAATTGGTGATGGCTAGGGAAGTGTCGCCTGTTTCTTCGTAAATAATAGATTTTAAATAATATGCTTTGGCTAATTCTTTGTCAATTCGAATCGCTTGAACCAGGTACTCCATGGATTCTTTGTATTGACGCACCACTAAATGAAGCTCTCCTAATTTCAAGAGTGCTTCGGTGTGATTAGGATCAATCGTCAAACATTTCTCCAGTGCTTCTTTCGTTTTTTCCGATTTGCCAATGCTCAGGTTATATTCAGCTAAATCGAGAAAATATTGAACATCCATGGAGTCCAGAGAGATGGCTAATTCCAGGTCCTTGATGGCTTGATCGGCTCTTCCAAATCGATAGTGGACCGCTCCACGTTTAGCATACCAAGTAGGATTTTTGGCATCCTCGCGAATTTTTTCAGTAAAAAAAGCAATGCTATCGACAGCAACTTCCTGAGGATTTTGGGTATGGTTTGTTTCCTGATTCGATTTCGGTTGGCAGGAAAAGAATGCGACTCCGACTAAAATTAGTAGCCAAAAAGGTTTCATCATAATGGGCTTGAAAAAACAGAAAGACGTTGCCGTAGCAACGTCTTTGCGGTTTATGGGAAATGTTGTTTATTCTTCGATGGTTGGTGGAACGGTACTCAGTTTCTCTCGAATTTTACCTTCAATTTCATCCATGAGTTCGGGATTGTCCATCAGGAGTGATTTTACGGCATCGCGTCCCTGTCCAATCTTCGTTTCACCGTAACTGAACCAGGATCCACTCTTTTTGATTACTTCGAGGTCCACTCCTAAATCGATGATTTCACCAATTTTAGAAATGCCCTCTCCGTACATAATGTCGAACTCAGCTTTTCGGAAGGGGGGTGCTAATTTATTTTTTACCACCTTCACACGAGTGCGATTTCCTTTGATGTCGTCGGAATCTTTAATCTGAGTTACTTTACGGATGTCGAGGCGAATGGAGGAATAGAACTTAAGCGCATTTCCGCCGGTAGTTGTTTCCGGGTTTCCGAACATTACGCCGATTTTTTCGCGTAACTGATTGATAAAGATACAGGTGGTGCCTGTTTTATTCAGGTTAGCCGTAAGTTTGCGAAGTGCTTGCGACATTAAGCGTGCTTGCAGCCCCACTTTATTTTCACCCATTTCTCCTTCAATTTCAGCCTTTGGTGTAAGAGCTGCAACCGAGTCGATTACAATAATGTCGATTGCTCCGGAGCGAATTAAATGGTCGGCAATCTCGAGGGCTTGTTCCCCGTTATCGGGTTGACTGATAAACAAGTTTTCGGTGTCAACTCCTAAAGCCTCGGCGTAGCTTCGGTCGAATGCATGTTCCGCATCGATAATTGCTGCCAGTCCACCAATTTTCTGCGCTTCGGCTATAGCATGAATGGCAAGGGTGGTTTTACCCGATGATTCCGGTCCATAAATTTCAATTACTCGGCCGCGCGGATATCCTCCTATGCCCAAAGCTAAATCTAATCCGATGGAACCCGATGGAATTACCGGAACATTTTCAACCGGATTGTCGCCCATCTTCATGATGGTTCCTTTCCCATAGTTCTTCTCAATCTTGTCGAGCGTCAGCTTCAGGGCTTTTAATTTTTCTTGTTTAATGTCTAATCCTTCTTTCATGCTGGTGTTGTTTGTTTATGACTTGCTTGGGATGGCTTGCCGGTATTTTTTATTGAACCAATTGCCCATCCTAACCGGACCGATTCGATCGCTTTGAACGAGTAGGAGTCGGTGCCTTTTTATTACTTAGAGCGAAAGCTCCTGGAAAATTTGCTTACTGTGGTTTTTGGTATCTACTTTTTCGAAGACAGCCTCGATTAAGCCTTCCTCGCTGATAACGAAAGTTTTGCGTAGAACTCCCATGTAGGATTTGCCATACATTTTTTTCTCCCCCCAAGCTCCGTAGGCTTGCAGAATTTCTTTCTCTGTATCCGCAATGAGGTGGAAGGGTAATTCGTACTTATCGATAAATTTTTGATGCGATTTTTCAGAGTCGGGACTAACACCAATCACTTCGAATCCTTTCGCGAGGAATTCCTCGTAATGATCGCGAAGGTCGCAGGCCTCTGCTGTACAACCCGGTGTATTGTCCTTTGGGTAGAAGTATAACACTACTTTTTTGCCTTTTAATCCGTTCGACGAAATGAGTTCTCCATGTTGGTTTTTTCCTTCGAATGCCGGGGCTTGGCTGCCCACCGATAATGCTTCCATGTTGCTAAATTTTAAGGGTAACAAATATATTTAATTGGGCAGTTTTTTACGTTTTATCTGCCTCGAATTTATAAACATTCCCTTCACGGAATAAGTTTAATTTGATGTTGAAGAGCTTTATTTTACCTCTGTTCATTGCTGGTCTATATGCAGCAAAAGACTTACTTTTGAGTTTTTGTTTCATTTCATAATCCAATACTAGTTATGGAGAATATCAAAGATTTAGGTTTTGAATCTAAATTGGTTCATGCCGGAGATTTTAAGGATGAATTTGGTAGCGCGGTTACCCCTATTTATCAAACTTCGACCTTCAGCTTTAAGAATGCACAGCACGGAGCCGATTGCTTTGCAGGGGAAGCCGATGGTTACATTTATACCCGCGTTGGAAATCCAACCATCGATGCTTTGGAGAATAAATTAGCTGCCCTTGAAAATGGGTATCGTGGAATCGCTTTCTCTTCCGGTATGTCTGCTGTGTCGGGGGTTTACATGACCTTCCTCCATCAGGGAGCACACATGGTAGCTACCGGCGCTATTTATGGGGCCAGCCGAGCCATTGTAAGTTCTCATTTTCAGAAGTTTGGCGTAGAGGCTACTTTCGTCGATACAGCCAATTTAGCGGAAATTGAAAAAAGCATTCGACCCAATACCAAGTTACTTTATATCGAAACTCCGGCCAACCCGACCATTACCTTAACCGATATAGCCGGAGCTGCTGAAATCGCTCATAAACACGGAATTCCATTAGTTGTGGATAATACTTTTTCAAGTCCCTATCTTCAACGGCCACTCGATTTAGGAGCCGATGTGGTCCTGCACTCGTTGACCAAATTCATTAATGGTCACGCCGATATCGTGGGTGGTGCTTTGATCGCCAAAACGCCCGAACTTCATGCCGAATTAGTGAAAACTCGCAATTATCTCGGCGGAAACATGGATCCAACTCAGGCTTACATGGTTATTCGTGGGGCTAAAACCCTAGCTATTAGGGTTGAACGTGCACAGGAAAATGCTATGAAAGTGGCTCAATTCCTCGAAAATCATCCTAAAGTGGATTGGATCAAATATCCGGGACTTACTTCCTTCGATCAACACGAATTAGCGAAAAAGCAAATGTTTGGCTTTGGTGCAATGATGAGTTTTGGGGTAAAAGGTGGATTCGAAGCCGGTAAAACGGTCATGGATAATGTCCAACTCGCAAAACTAGCAGTTTCGCTGGGAGGTGTCGAAACTCTTATTCAACACCCCGCCTCAATGACGCATGCTGCCATGCAACCCGAGGAAAGAATGCAAGCTGGTATAACCGACGATTTGGTTCGCTATGCCATTGGAATCGAATCGGTTGAAGATATTATTCACGATATCGACCAAGCTTTAGCCAAGATCTAAAACAGCCAGGCTCAAAAGCCCGTTTACCTGCAGTGGATAAACGGGCTTTTTTGCTAGCTAAAAAACCGCTTAATTTGCTCCCGGGAATAATCATTTTGAATGAAAAAATGGCTGGCAAATAAAATATTAAAAGCACGGGAGCAAAAACGTTCTCGTCGGGTTGCAGTGCACACTGTTCATAATTCCAAGCGCGCAATCATTATGGTAGGTGCGCTCAAAAATAATTCTCCCGAAGCTTCACTGAAATTGATTAAGTGGTTTAAACAGCATCAAATTGACTGCGATTGGTTGGTCTATCTGCCAGGAAAAAAAATACCTCCTGCGTGGACTCCCCTTCCGGAAAAGGCAACCCCGATCGATAAAAAAGATTTGAACTGGTTAAATCTTCCCAAGTCCAACCGGCTTCAAGAGCTTTTAAGCACCCCTTATGATATGTGTATTTCCATGGATCCCGACCTAAGTTTTTGTCAGGAAGCTTTGCTGCGTTTATCGCAAGCTCAGTTTAAAATCGGGCATGGTCCAACCAATGCATCCCTCGATTTTATAATCCAATACCCTCCCAGCTCCACCGGTGAAGATTGGATTCGCGATTTGCAGCATTATTTAGTAAGTATTAAAGTAAACCAATGATTTGATAAAAGTATGATTCCACAACAGTATGCAGGAGTAGGGGTAGCCGTTGTTACTCCTTTCAAAAAGAATAAAGAAGTCGATTTCGACGCTTTGGAAAATTTAATTCAATACCTTCTTGCCCAGGGAGTAGATTATCTGGTTGCCTTAGGAACAACCTCCGAATCGCCCTGCCTCACAGCATCTGAACGGAATCAAATTTTAGAAGTCTTTAAAAAACAAGTTCAGGGTCGGGTGCCACTGGTTTTAGGACTGGGAGGGAATAACACCCAAGCAGTAATCGACGCAATTCAACAAACCAATTTGCTCGACGTGTCGGGCCTCTTACTCGTTACTCCATACTACAATAAGCCCAGCCAGGAAGGATTGTATCGTCATTTTGAAGCAATCGCGAATATTTGTCCAATCGACATCATTTTGTATAATGTTCCAGGACGAACCGGAGTAAATATGAATGCAGCCACAACGCTTAAGTTAGCACACGATTTTCGGAATATTGTTGCGGTGAAAGAAGCTTCGGGGAATCTGGAGCAAATGATGCAAATTATTAAGGATAAGCCGGCCTACTTTGAAGTGATTTCAGGCGACGATGCGCTGGTTCTTCCTCAAATCGCTGCCGGTTTGAACGGAGTTATTTCGGTGGCTGCTAATGTGCTTCCCGGAGTGTTCTCGAAAATGGTTCATTTGGCCATGGAAGGGAAATTTGCTGAGGCCCGAACCATTCATCTCGATTTGATGGATTTTTATCAGCTATTGTTTGTCGAGGGAAATCCGGCAGGAGCTAAATGCGCCCTTGCTGAATTGGATATTATTCAGAACGAATTGCGTCTTCCGTTAATTCCCATGTCGGAAGAAAATGCTGAAAAGATGCAGGATGAGATTCGGCGAATTGAAAACCGCTACAGCTTAAAATAGCTTACTCTTTCTCGGTGCAGATAATCTGAACGGTCTCAGTATTTGGAATTGCATCGAGCTTCGTTCGAATATCTGCCTTAAAGGCTTCAATTTCTTCTTCGGTGCCACAGTATTCGTAATACTCGGCTTCAATCACCCCATTTAGGCGTTCCACTTTGCAACTCACGCAGGTTTGACAAGAGGAAAACCCAATGAATGCAAGAAAAATGAATGTGACGGAAGGTAGGATTCGTTGCTTGAAGGCTATGCGCTTGTTCACAGTTGGTAATTTTTTAGTGGTTGGATAGAAGCATGATGGATAATAATTGCCTGTTTCTTACTGGCGAGTGCAGTATGCTCTCGCAGTTGGCAAACCTAAGCTCTCAGCTCGCTTTTCGTAGTCTTCTTCAAATTCTTCTACTTGCGAAGGGGTGCCGCAAAACTCATCTTCGGCCGATTCGTAATAACTACCTGCTTTGATTTGACAAATAGTGCACTCTTTACAGGATGTAAGACTCAGACTGAAGAGTAGGATGAAAATAAAAGCAATCGAGTTTTTCATAAGCAATACGTTAAATACCCTGTGATTGGGCTACCAAAAATAGAGAATATTATCCGAAGCCCGAAAAATTATCGTTCACCCCTGCAATTTACTTTTCTACATACGCAAAAGCACGTAACTTCGTTTAGAACTTGAAAACCATATTCCTACCATCATGAAAGCAGTATCTTTTTTTATCATTTTCCTCGCAGGCTTCTTTTTTTCTGCCTGCAATTCCACCGATGAGCCAGTTCTCAATCCGGTTACGATTCACCCTAAAACCATGAACCTAGTTGAAGCCGATAATTTATTTGGCTTCCAAATGTTTCATGAGCTCCAACAAGATTTGGAGCCTCAGGAGAACATCATGATTTCTCCCATTAGTATGGCCAACGCATTGGCAATGGCTCTCAATGGTGCGCATGGTTCAACCTACGAACAAATGGTCGAAGCCTTGAATTTAAATGGACTCAATCTCGAGGAAATCAATCAAACTTACCAGGCATTGATGGCCGATTTGGTTAACCTCGACGAAGAAGTCGTGTTGAGTATCGCTAATTCCATTTGGTATGCCGACTTCATGCCCGTGAAACCGGATTTCCTGCAAAACAACATGCAGTATTATCAGGCGGAAGTGAGTCCTCTCAATTTCGACGATCCTGCTTCGGTCGATATTATTAATCAGTGGGTTTCCGATAATACGAAAGGCAAAATTGAAAGCATTGTGGACGCTTTGTCTCCCTACGATCGAATGTTGCTGATCAATGCAACTTATTTTAAAGGAAAATGGAAGTATCAGTTCGATGAAGCCGATAGTTACGAATCGAATTTTTATCCCGATCCTCAAACTACGATTCCCACTACATTTATGTCGATGAATGCTGATGTGGAACGCCTGAGCAACGAATGGGTCGATGGGCTTAAACTTCCCTATGGAAAAGAAGGCTATTCGATGTATTTGCTCATGCCTCAGTACGAAAAAACCATGGAAGAGCTTTTGTCGGTTTTGAATCAGGAAAATTGGAATACCTGGATGACAGAATATCAAGTCATTAACGATGTTGCAATTCACATTCCCCGCTTCAGCTTTGAATATGAATCGGACCTCAATCAGGCTTTACGGGCGCTTGGAATGGAGGATGCGTTTATAGAGCAATTGGCTGATTTCTCTGGAATTACCGATTACGAACAACTTTTTATCACGAATGTAAAGCATAAGTCGTTTATCGAAGTAAATGAACAGGGCACTGAAGCTGCTGCGGTAACATCGATTACATTTGGTACAACCAGTGTGAATCCGCTTACCCAATTTATCGCGAATAAACCCTTTCTGTTTGCTATTGTGGAGGAACAAACCGGTGCCATTATTTTCATGGGTCAACTAAACAATCCCGAAGTGTAATTCTTTCCTTTTGAATGCCTTGGAATGCATTGAAAAATAAGGCAACAGAACAGGCTTGGAATAATTTTTTTCAAGCCTGTTTTTTATCCTATTTTTATTGAAAAAGTCGTTTATTTACAACCTCTAATTTTTAAACCAGTTAACCTATGGAAGCACTTGGAAGTCATGCGGTTAAGTCCTCTTTTACCTGAGGGGCAAAACGCCTGATCTTTCATTAACCAGCAAAAGATGAAGAACACCTACTTTAACTTGATTGACCAAACGTATTACTTCCCGCAAAAAGGCTTCGATTTACACGAAGATTTTTTAACCTTCCACGGAGTATCGTTAAAGTACCTCATTAACAAATATGGAACACCGTTCCGTTTAATGTATCTCCCCAAGATTGGCGATCAAATTAAAAGGTCACGAAATCTTTTTAATCGTGCTATCAAATCGCTCAACTATCAAGGCAATTATCACTTTTGCTATTGCACCAAGTGTTGTCACTTTCACCATGTGATTAGTGCCGCCTTAAAGCATAAGGTTAATCTGGAAACTTCCTCTAGCTTCGATATCGACTTGATTCTGAAATTGTATCAGAAAAAGGAACTCGATAAGAATACCATCTTGGTTCACAATGGTTATAAATCGGACGAATACCTGGAGAAAATTCTGATGCTTCAGGATTTTGGGTTCAAAAACTCCATCATCATCCTCGATAGTGCCGATGAACTTGACCGCTTGGAACGACTTATTCAAGATAAACACGTTCAAATTGGTATTCGTATGGCTATCGACGAAGAACCTCAGTCGGCCTATTACACCTCCCGGCTTGGAATACGACATACCGAAGTTCCATCCTTCTTTGAAAAACGAATCAAAAACAACCCTAAGGTGACCCTGAAAATGCTCCACTTTTTTGTCGATTCGGGCATTAAGGACAGTTTGTATTATTGGGGAGAGTTTTCCAAAGCACTCAACCTCTACGTTCAACTTAAGAAACAATCGGAATCGCTCGATTCATTGAATATAGGTGGTGGTTTCCCTATTCGGAATCACCTCGGTTTTGAGTACGATTACGAATCGATTATCCGGGAAATTGTCTCGAACATTAAAGAAAATTGTTCCAACGAAGGAGTACCCGATCCACACATCTTTACCGAGTTTGGAAAATATACGGTAGGCGAATCGGGAGCTATTGTTTTTCAGGTTATTGAGCAGAAACAACAGAATGATACCGAACTTTGGTATATCGTCGATAACTCCCTGATGAATACCATTCCGGATGCCTGGTCGATGCACGAAAAGTTCATTTTGTTGCCCATTAACAAATGGGGGAATGAATATACTCGTGTAAACATTGGAGGAATTAGTTGCGATCATGCCGATTATTATAATTCGGAGGATTTTAACCAGCAAATCCTGTTGCCTAAGTTTTCGAACGACGATAAAGAGCCGCTGTATCTTGGGTTTTTCCATACCGGAGCTTACCAGGATTCTATTTCCGGCTACGGAGGAATCAAACATTGCCTTATTCCATCGCCACGACACGTAATCATCGATCGCGACGAAACCGGTAATTTTGTCGATTATGTTTACCGTCAGGAGCAATCGGTCGATGAAATGCTGAATATCCTCGGATACAATGATCAGCATTAAGGGTGTTTGCTGAAATCTATTTCACTTTAAGCTGTCCTTTCATTTTATGAAAACAAACACATTCGCCGGAATAGAACCGGAATATGCCGAATTTGACTCGGCAGCAGTGTTATTGCAAAATATTCCCTACGACGGAACCAGTACCTGGGGAAAAGGAGCCGATAAAGGTTGGTGGGCTTTTCTCGATGCGGCAGAAAATATGGAGCTTTACGATATCGAAACCCAATCGGAGGTGTTCGAGCAGGGTATTCATATCCTTCCTCGTATTTTAGAAGATGAATCGCCCGAAAAAATGTTCGAAGCTACCTACGAAAGCGCGAAAAAGTTGATTCCTACCGGAAAATTCCTAACTTTTTTTGGCGGAGAGCACAGTGTGAGCATTGGTATCATTAAAGCCTTTTACGAGGCTCATCCCGATATCAGTATTTTACAAATTGATGCCCATGCCGATTTGCGTCCTGCGTATATGGGAACCCCTTATAACCACGCTTGCGCTGTTTACGATGCTTCTTTGCATACCAACCTGGTGCAAGTAGGTATTCGGAGTATGGATGCCGGAGAGTTGGAGCACATGAATACCGATAAAGTCTTCTTTGCTCATACCTTACCCTCGAATCCCGACTGGATGCAACAAGCCATCGACTTGCTGGGAGAAAAGGTCTACATCACCTTCGATTTAGATGCTTTCGACCCTTCCATTATGCCTTCTACCGGTACACCTGAACCCGGCGGATTAAATTGGAACGATACCACTCGTTTTCTGAAAATGGTATTTGAACAACGAAACGTGTTGGGCTTCGACTTGGTAGAATTAGCTCCGATAGATGGTTTGTCGGCTCCTAACTTTTTGGTTGCCAAGCTATACTATAAAATGTTGAGCTATCAATTTTCCCCGAAAAAATAATCTTCAACGCTGGTTGTCGAATAAAACCTATTGATTATGAAAGGACCTGTTTCTCAGTTTATTTTAGAACATTACAAACATTTCAACGCTGCTTCGCTCGTCGATGCGGCTCAAGCATACGAGCAAGAATTGGAAAAAGGCAGTAAGATGATGATAACCCTCGCAGGTGCTATGAGCACCGCTGAGCTGGGAAAATCGCTTGCCGAAATGATCCGGCAGGACAAAGTGCATATCATTTCTTGCACCGGAGCAAATCTCGAGGAAGATGTATTCAATTTAGTCGCTCATAATCATTATAAACGCATTCCGAATTATCGCGATTTGTCGCCTAAAGATGAAACGGAACTCCTTAATCATCATTTTAATCGGGTAACCGACACTTGTATTCCGGAAGAGGAGGCCATGCGCAGGATTGAGAAACATTTGGTATCGGTTTGGAAATCGGCCGACGAAAAAGGGGAACGCTATTTCCCTCATGAATTCTTTTATCAAATCCTGCGTTCCGGCGAATTGGTAAAGGAATATCAGATTGATCCGAAGGATTCGTGGATCTTAGCGGCCGCCGAAAAAAACCTGCCCATTATCGTACCCGGTTGGGAGGATTCCACCTGTGGAAACTTCTTTGCATCGCACTGTATGGAAAAGCTCTTCAAACCCGGAATTCTCAAAAGTGGTATTGAATACATGATGTTTTTAGCCGATTGGTATGTGCAGAACTCCAGCAATGGAATTGGCTTCTTTCAGATTGGCGGAGGGATTGCAGGCGATTTTCCCATTTGCGTGGTTCCCATGCTGCACCAGGATTTGCAACTCGATAATATTCCGGTTTGGAGCTATTTCTGCCAAATTAGCGACTCAACCACCAGCTATGGTTCGTATTCCGGAGCTGTGCCTAACGAAAAAATTACCTGGGGTAAGCTGGAAGAAAATGGACCGAAATTCATTATCGAATCCGATGCAACCATTGTTGCACCACTCGTATTTGCTTACTTGTTAGGTTGGTAAAAAAAGGAAAGCCTTGTTGAATGGTTAAGGATTAAGCAGTTCGTCGAGTTTGCGTAGAAGGGTTTCTCCTCGTAAATTTTTATCGATCACTTTTCCTTGTGGGTCGATTAAAAAGTTGGTAGGGATACTGCTTACTTTATATCGCTCAGCAGGTTCCGAATCCCAGTATTTTAAATCGCTTACATGGTATGGCCAAGCTAAACCATCTTCGTTAATGGCTTGAACCCATTGGTCGTGATGTTTATCGAGCGATACCTGAAAAATCTCAAATCCTTTCGAATTGAATTCTTGGTAAGCTTTTACCAAATAGGGGCTTTCGCGTCGGCATGGGGAGCACCACGATGCCCAAAAGTCGATCAGGATGTATTTTCCGCGTAAATCGCTCAAGCGAAAGTTCTCTCCATTGGGACCGGGATAGTCGATGTCGGGGGCAGTGGATCCAATACCAATCATACTCGCATTGATTTGTTCGAATCGATACTGCTCGTGCATTTTTAAATACTTGCTGTGAAAATCCTTCACATGGTAATTGTGGGGATAAAGTTGGGTGAGGGTTTCATCGACCTTCTTGAAATAATCCAAGTCTTCTTCGTAGGAAATGAGTCGATGCTGTCCAATTTTTTGAAATAAGGCGGCAATGCTGGCTAATGAATGTGGGTTTGAGTCCACGAATTGTTTGAGAAAGGATACGTGAGCTTGAACCGAAGCGTCGGCTTCGTTCAGAATGACCTCTTTCAGGGTGTCGCGTTTCGAAAGAAGCTCCCGTTGCAAACTGTCGAGTTTATCTTGTAAATGTTTGTGGCGGGTTTTTAAACGGAGCAATTGCAAACTTCCGGGCGAACCATCAATGCTTAATCCTAAGTCGAGGTTTTCAATGTTACCGGTGAGTTGTACCTCTTCTTTTTCATCGATGAGTAGGTAGGTATAATTGTTCGGATTCGTGTATAAAACAAAAATATCGGGAGAGTCGGTGTAGCCATTGAGTTCAAATTTCCCGGAAGCATCCATTTCGAAAGAATCGACTAATAAATCACCTCCACCACCAAAGCGCTCGAGGTAGAGCACCTCGCCTGGCTTACCCAATAATTGTCCTTTTATACGAAATTCCCCGGATTCCTGGTTGTTTTCGTGGTCGCTGCACGAAATTAGGAATAAGCTTCCCACTAAAAACACCCAAAAACTCTTTGTCCACTTATTATTCATCCGTTTATACCCTCTTTTTTCAACGTAAACACGACGTTGAAATATGCTCCATTGGAATAATTGCTTGTTAAACAACGATCCTTTTCAAAAAGGATGTTTAGTCCAATGGCAAAAGTAAACGCTTAGGCTGCAAAATAGCCGGAGGGTTTGTTAAATAAGCTTAATTGTATTGGGGGCTAAGTGTTTGTTTAGCAGGCTGTTCTATGCTTTGTAAACGGGGATTATTTCCATTCCATAGGAACGGAACTTGTCTTCGGCTTGTAAGTAATCTTTCGTAAATCCTAAAATAAATCCGCCTCCACCGGAACCACAAAGCTTCAAATTATATTCATTGCTAGTGAGGCCGTTTTCCCATAAAGGTTGGAAGGGTTCAGGAATCATTCGTTTCAGAAATTCATATTGATATTCACTCAATAAAAACAGATTTTGGTAAAAAGCAGTCATATCGCCTTTGAGCATCGACATGATGCAAGCATTGGTTGCCGGAATAAATTGCTCGTGGATCGATTGTAAAAAGGCAGCATCTGCTTTCGTTCGCTCCAGAAAATAATTTACCAAGGGTCCGGTTTGCCGCGGGGAACCGCTATCGAGGAGGAAGATGGCTCCTTCCTTTAAGTTCTTGTCTTCCGGCAAGTTGATTACCCGAATATCCTCTTTGGAATGAATTAAGAGCGGGGCTTTGAAATAGGAATTAAGCGGGTCGATTCCACTACTTGTTCCATGGAAAAAGGATTCCAAAGTGGAAAAGATTTCTTTTAGCTTGAAAATATTCTTCTTGGTGATTTTTTTCAGGTTCTTAATTTTCGGATCGGCATATCGATCGTAAAGAGCAGCAACCAATGCTCCTGAACTACCTAATCCGAAACCTTGCGGAATAGTCGATTCGAAGAATAAGCCTCGTTCAATGTCCTTCATAAACGCCTGATGGTTGAAAGGGACAGAGAGTTCGTTGTTTTGAACCAATTCGCGCACGTGGTCGGCAAATTTTCGAAGCAATCGATTCGACTCCTGAGCGAAGTTCAGATCGGTGTATTTTTCATTGTTGATGAACTCAAACTCTCCTCGAAAATGACTGTAGGGAATACTCAATCCCATCGAATTGAAGATAACACTGTATTCGCCGAACAACAGAATCTTTGAGTAGTAGATGTTTTGGTTTTGTTGCATTTCTATGAAATTTTTACCGAACCGCTTCCGATTGAGTCATGTATGATTTCCAAATTACTTAGAGCTGGTTTCAATTGTTTGTCAATCCAGGTCAATACGCTTGATTTCGCTGAATCGGGATACAAAAAATGAACGTTTGGTCCTGCGTCCAGGGTGAAACAACAGCTAATCTGATTTGTTTTTCTGAATTCCCGGATTTTATCTAAAATTAAAATGCTTTCGGGCGACATTAAGAAGTAAGATGGCGTTCCGGTCATCATCATGGCGTGTAAACTGAGGGCTTCGGTTTCGACCAAGTCGGTAAAGGCATCCCAGTTTCCTTTTTGGAGAATTTCCTGCAAGCGAATATGATTTTCCTGTGCTTGCTTGAAGCGCGCTTGGGCAAACGGATGTCCCTGCATCAAAGCATGCCCGGCAGTGCTGGATACTTTTTTTACTGCTTTGCTCACAATGAGGATACTATCCTGGATATGTTGAAAGTTCTGGTGAACAGGAGCGATTGGACTGGCAAATAAATCGCTGTATTTAGCTCGATTGTTCAGTTTGCCCCAGGAGGTATAGCCACCATAAACCGAACGGGCAGCACTTCCTGAACCGAGGCGGGCCAAGAAACTGGCTTTTTGAAAAAAGAAATCATCGGTGAATCGTTCCGGATACATGCTTCTTTCAATATCGGTTAATCCGAGTGCTAAGGCGCTCATAGCCGATGCCGAGGAGGCAATACCGGTTGAATGGGGGAAGGTGTTGCTGCTATCGATAAACAGAAAGCTTGTGTCTAAGAAGGGAATATAAGGCTTGATGCGTACGAAAAATTGCTCCAGTTTCGGATGAAAATCGGGTTTGAGTGCTCCATCGAAGCGAAATTCAAAGCCACCGGATTTAGCTGGTTCGAAGCGAATTTGGGTACGGGTGCGCGAAGCATTCAGACTGAAGGAGAGCGATGGATTAGCCGGTAACTGATCGCCACGCTTGCCCCAATACTTAACTAAGGCAATGTTCGAAGGACTTTCCCAACAAACGGTTCCGGAGGAGGAATGCTCGCTTACTGCATCCGACAAAAAGTTTTCTGTCGTCATTCGCTGCTTTTGATTAATTCGTCAAAACTAAATAATTGCTTTAAATTTTTCGCTGATAAATACGCACTTAGCTCATTTTTTTCGTGCGGCCAGCTTATCAGCGCAAAATCGCCGCCCCATGCACCAAGCGATTTGATTTGCCCTTCGAACCGTCCAAAATTTTCTTGTTGAATAGGCTTGGCTCGTAAAATACTCCCAACGATTTGTTCGTGCTCGCGCAAGAGGTGGTTGAAATCGTCGAGCCGATTTGCTTGCAGCATTTCCCGGGTTATTTCTGAAATAAGATTGGCTTCGTATTCGTAAGACTTGTTTTTACGCAAGAATTCCTTTACCGATAAGGATGAATTTTGCTTCTGACCGAGGTAAACGAAGTATAAATTTTTTCTGAAGGGTGGATAAAAGGTCGCTTTTTGGATGTTGGGCTTTTTGTCGTTCTCTAAACGATACAGAATGGGCGATTCCGCTCCGGCGCAGGCAACATCGTAACCGGAACCATTCGTACTGTTGAAATGCAATTCAAATGGATCAACTTTCCCCCACTGGGCTAAATTGTTCAAGAGGCTTGAGCTACTGCCGAGTCCGTGTCGAAATTCAAACTCCAGGTTGGATGTAAAAGAAAGACCGGGTAAGGTATCTTGTAAATCAGGATTCAGCGTGAGCAATTCCTTCCACACTCTCAATAAGAAATCGCTGGAGAAAGAAGGATTCAACGATTGGAGAATTTGGAGTGAACGATCCAGGATGAATTCCTGAACTACCCGACCTTGTTCCATTACGGTCCACTTCCATGTGTTTGATTCTTTATACGACTCTACTTGTAAACTTTGCCCGGGCAAAGTTGGCACTGCTAAGGACAGAGCTCCTTTTAGGATGAGGTATTCGCCGGTAATCAAGAGTTTACCGTTGGAATGGTAATATTCCTGGGTCGAGATCATTAGGACGGATTACGCAAGTTTTGAAGGAATTGGCTAACCGAGTTGAAACTTACTTTATGGTGGGTAAAATAGTGCACTGCCTCTGCTTTTTCTGTTTCGCTGGCTTCGAGCTGATTCAGAATATTCATGAGATGCATCTTCATGTGTCCAATTTGGATTCCTTTCGTAACGAGCGATTTGAGCGCTCCAAAGTTATTGGCAAGACCAACAGCAGCCACGATTTGCATGAGTTCCTTCGCTCCCGGATTTCCTAAAAGCTCCAGCGATCGCTTGGCTAGAGGATGCAATGCTGTAAGTCCTCCTACGGTTCCGATTGCTAGTGGAATGGTTAACCAATAGGTAAAGACTCCATTTTCGATAGAGACATCGCTTAAACTGGTGTATTTTCCATTGCGGGAGGCGAAAGTGTGTCCGCAGGCTTCGATTGCCCGGAAATCGTTTCCGGTGGCAATTGCCACAGCATCAATTCCATTGAAAATTCCCTTGTTATGGGTGGTAGCCCGATAGGTATCTACTTGGGCAATCCGAACGGCTTGTTCAAATTTCCAGGCAAATTCTTCCGGACTATGATCCTTATCGAGTTCGGCTAGTTCGCTAACCTGGCAGGAAACACTAGCTTTTACAAGGCAATCGGGAGTGTAATTAGAGAGAATCGACATAATGACTTTGACTTCTTTTTCTTTGCCTTCGAACGAGGGATGCTGAGGAATGAAGTCGCGGAGGATGCTGGCAATTTCCTCCAAACAGGAATTGATGAAATTGGCTCCCATCGAATCGACGGTTTCAAATTCAACCCGGATTTTATGGTAGTTCTTTAACTCCTGCGTATGATCGAGTATTTCAATGGCTGTAATTCCGCCACCTCTGGCTCGCATATTGGCGGTAATGGGAGCTGTGGCGTCCAGGATGAGTTCCTCCAATTCCGGTTGGATGGCCTGCAGTTTTTCAAATGGTCCATCCCACATAAAATGAACATTGCCCGATTTGATGGTCGAAATGATTTCGGTTTTAAATCCACCGTATTTCGACCAAAATTTAGCGGCATTGGAAGCCGCTGCAATAACCGAACTTTCTTCAATGACCATGGGAACGACGTAGGGTTTCCCGTTGATGATAAAATTCGGAGCTACGCCAAAAGGAACTGCAAAATTGGAGATGGTATTCTCGCTAAATTCATCGAGGAGTTTTTGGATTTCCTCTTTAGGGTGCCAAAAATCTTTTAAGTCTTCAAGGGCTCCTTCGGAATCGGTAAGTTGCTGAGCGACCCAGTTTAGTTTGTCGATTTTCGACATTTTGGAAAATCCACTCACCAATTTCCCGTTCGTGTTTGTCGTCATGATTTAACTATCGCGTTATTTTATACGTAAATAATTTTGAGCCAGACGAAATCCATCAATTTGAGCCTTCACAAAGGCTTGCAAATCGGAGTAATCGCCGGTAGCGTGTTTCAAGAAGGCCGAAGCCTGTCCGTAAATTGAAGTGATGGTAAGTTTTTCCATGAGGTAATAACCATCGAGGTAAGATTTTATTCCTCCCGAAAGAATGATTTCGGGCTTGTGGACTTGGACTTTCCCCTGAAAAAGTGTATTTAAAAGGTCGACCATTTCTTCGGCGGTTTGCCCGATTTTAGAGAATGGTTCGAATAATTCCCGGTAAGCTTCGCTAGCTCGGAGCATTTCGAGTTTGGCAAAATTTGTTCCGCCAAAGGCTGCTAATTCAATTCCTGCAATGGGCAATTCAAGTAAGGCTCGAAGCGATTCTTTGCCCATGCCTTGTCCAACTTCTTTCACGAGCACTTTAGAACGGAGTTGTGGAAGTACTTCCCGGAGGGTATCGATGGGTGCTTTTCGCAAGCGGTCGCCTTCTGGCTGAAAATATTCCTGAAAGGGGTTGATATGAATGAAAATACCGTCGGCTTCTAGTTTTTCTACGAGTTCATCGACTTTATGTAACTGGTCGAGTAAGAGTAAGTTTTCGATTTGGGCTATACCGAGGTTTGCAACGAGCGGCTGATCGGGGCCGATAACTGGTCGCATGGCAAAATCCGGTAAGTATTCATCGCTATCGAGTAGGATTCTACATGATCCAAGGCCCATTCCGAGTCCGAATTCCCGGCATGCTTGAGCAAGGTTTCGGTTAATGGTTCCAGCATGGGCGGTGCCTCCGGTCATGCTGCTAATCCAAATAGGATGTTTGAGTTGTTTTCCCAAAAATGGGATGGTTGGGAACTGATTAACCGGATGCGGAGCGAGCAAAGGTTCGTAATAGAATCGTGGGTCGTTTTCAGGGTGAGCCGTTCGCGATTGGAACGCCAAATCAATATGGTCTTTTTTTCTATTTTCCATGCCTTTAGTTGAGTAGAAAGAAGAAACACGGTAAGAATCCATTTGTTTTTTTTCTACTCGAAAAAGTTCCTGCAAAAGTAATAATTATCCAGTATTCTTATCTTTGTTTGCATCGTTATGGAGCAGGAATGGAAGGATAAAATTGAGGACTTTACCAATTATTTAATGTTGGAAAAAGCCTTGTCGATAAACAGTATCAAAGCCTATCAAAAGGACGTCCGCCAGTTTTCGGAATTTCTGATGTGGGAGTATGGGGAGATCGCACCGAATCAGGTCGAGGCACTACATATACGAGCTTTTTTGCTCTTTTTGGGCAAACAAGGAATTCAGGCTAGCTCTTCTAGTCGTTTCTTGTCTGCTCTCCGCGCTTTCTTCCGTTATTTATTGCTCGACGATTACTTGACGGTCGATCCCAGTGCTTTTATCCTGGCTCCTCGCTTGGGGCGAAAACTGCCTCAGGTGTTGAGTGTCCAGGAAATTGATGCGATGGAAGCAGCGATCGATCTCAGCAAACCGGAAGGGCATCGGAATCTGGCAATTATTGAAGTTTTATACAGTTGCGGATTACGCGTGTCGGAGTTAATTGGCTTGTTGTGGTCGCGCATCCATCGGAAAGAAGCGTATGTTCTGGTAGAGGGGAAAGGAAGTAAGCAACGGTTGGTCCCAATATCGGAGAAAGCATTGCATGCGCTCGATTTGTATGTGAATCATTTCCGTCGAAACCTGAGTCCTACTTCGGCTCATTCCGATGTGGTTTTTCTTAGTCGTAGGTCGAAACCTTTGAGCAGGGTGATGATTTTTAACATTGTGAAGGATTTAGCCCAGGCCGCAGGAATTGCCAAAAATATTAGTCCCCATACGTTTCGGCACTCTTTTGCAACGCATTTGGTGGAAGGAGGGGCCGATTTGCGTTCGGTGCAAGCCATGTTAGGCCACGAATCGATTGTAACCACCGAGATTTATACGCATTTGGATAAAGATTATTTGAAACAAACGATGATGGATTTCCATCCTCGCTCACCTAAATACTTATCGGGTCATGGCTAGACTGTTAGCAATTGATTATGGTCGTAAACGTACCGGGATTGCCGTAAGCGATCCATTGCAGCTTATCGCCACTCCCTTGGATACCGTTTCGAGCGCTCAGGTTTTCGATTTTCTAAAGAGCTACGTGGCTCGCGAGGAGGTGGAGAAAATTATTGTAGGATACCCGCTTACGCTTAAGAACGAAGCGAGCGAAGCGCTCATGTATGTCAATCCTTTCTTAAAGAAGTTGCAGAAAGAGTTGCCTACGATTCCGGTTGTCACCTTCGATGAACGGTTTACTTCCAAAATGGCTTTCCAATCCATGATTGATGGAGGACTAAAAAAGAAGCAAAGGCAAGATAAGGCAATGGTCGATAAGATTAGCGCTGCCATTATCCTGCAGTCCTATATGGAATGGATTTCTTGAGTGTATTTTTGTATTTAAGTCTTTCAATTTAAGCTCTATATTTGTGATCAAATTTTAGAACCATGATATTACCGATAGTCGCCTATGGCCACCCTGTTTTACGAAAAGTGGCCGAAGATATAACTCCCGATTATCCCAATTTGAAGGAACTAATCGAGAATCTGTTTGAAACCATGTATAAGGCTGAAGGAGTGGGTCTTGCCGCTCCACAGGTTAACTTGTCTATTCGACTTTTTGTGATGGACGCCAGCCCAATGGGCGATGAGCACGAAGCTTTTAAGGATTTTAAAAAGGTGTTTATTAATGCGCATATTGTAGAAGAGAACGGCGAGGATTGGTCCTTTAGCGAAGGGTGTTTAAGTATTCCCGGAATTCGGGAAGATGTTAAACGTCCGGAGCAAATTGTACTGGAGTATTACGACGAAAATTGGACTTTTCATCGTAACGTCTTTACCGGAATTCCCGCTCGCATCATGCAACACGAGTACGATCATCTCGATGGAGTACTTTTTACCGATCGATTAACTCCTTTGAAACGAAAATTACTGAAAAGCAAACTCACAGCTATTTCAAAAGGTCAGGTCGATACCAGTTACCGGATGTTGTTGCCTCGATAATTGTTTCATGTTTAAAACCAGGTGTATGAAAACGCAATTGCTCTCTTTAGGAATAATCGTCATGCTGGCCTTCTTGGTCGGTTGTAATGGTTCACAGCAAAAAAAGTTAGAAGAAATTAGCAACCTGGAAACAAGCTTGCTCGATCCGGAGCGTGTAAGCATCGATATGCAAACCGCTACTCAACTAATTTCGTCTTATATTGCCTACGTCGAGGAATTTCCATCCGATCCTCAATCACCTCTCTATCTTTTTAAAGCCGGTGAATTATCGATGAACATCAACCAGGGAAGCCAGGCTTTGCAATACCTGGAGCAACTTCGCAATACTTATCCCGATTTCGAAAAAATGGCTGAGGTTATTTTTATAGAGGCCTTTATTTACGAATCGATGATGAATAACTCAGAGAAGGCACGCGAGTTCTTCGAAATGTTCGTGGAACGCTATCCGGAACATGAACTCTATCAAGATGCCTCGGTCAGTCTAAAGAATTTGGGAAAAACCCTCGAAGAAATTGTGGAGGAGTTTGAACAGATGAATGCTCAGAAAGAATAACTGTTTACTTGGGAGCTTTCCAATAGGTGTAGGCAGCAATCAGGCTATAGAGGATGTTGGGTAGCCAACTCGCAAGCATGGGATCGAGGTTCCCTTTCACAGCAAATTGCGAACTAATACGCATGAATAATATGTAGGTGAAGCTGAGCATTAATCCGATGCCAATATGCAAGCCACTGCCTCCTTTCACTTTTCGCGAAGCCAAGGCCAAACCAATTAGGGTTAAAATGAAGGTGGAAAATGGGTCGCTCCAACGTCGATGCTTCTCAATTAAATACGATTCAATTTGCGTTACTCCATGCATGCGCTGGTTCTCGATAAATGCATCCAGCTCCGGGCTGGTCATGGTTTCCACAATGGAGTTTCGATAATTGAAATCGACCGGTGAGATATTGATTACCGTATCGATTCGTTGACCGGTAAATAAGGTTTCTTTATCTCCTTCAATAGCTCGAATGGTGTAGTTATTTACTTCCCAAAGCCGACTTTCCTCATTGTATCGGGCATAATCGGCCAAGAGTTTAGATACCAGTTTTTTGTTTTCGAATTGCTCTATCGAAAATTTGTAGGCAATTCGATTGCTGGTATTATAGCTTTCCATGTAAATATAGACACCCGGTTCAATTTGCCGATGGATGTTACGGTCGTAATTTCTGTAGGGCCTATCCATGTATTTTTCTTGAAAATCGTAACGATCTTTATTCGCATAGGGAATCACCCAGGCATTTAGCGAAAAGGAAAGCATGGCTATGAGTAAGGCCGAAATGAGATAAGGTCGGGTAAGCCGGTAAAAGCTTACGCCGGAACTGAGAATCGCTATAATTTCGGTTTGATTCGCCATGCGTGAGGTGAAATAAATAACAGCGATGAAGGTGAATAAAGCAGAAAAGAGATTGGCGAAATAAGGAATGAAATTCAGGTAGTAGTCGAAAAAGACCGCTTCGATGGGAACCTGTTTGTCGATGAAATTATCGATTCGGTCGGTTAAATCGAAAACAACCGCAATGGAAATAATCAGCACAATGGAATATACATAGGTCCCAATGAACTTTCCAATAATATAACGGTCAAGTTTTCCTATCCACATGGCTGTTTTTAATAGACTGGTAAAGTAAAGAAAAGAGGTTGCATATTGTTTAGAGTCGGTTCTCGAGTTTAGGAACGAGCGCATTTTTCCAGGCCGCGAATCGATTTTCTAAAATTGCTTTCCGCGCTTCGCGAACGAGCCATAAATAAAAAGCGAGATTATGAATACTGGCAATTTGCAAACCCAGGATTTCATTCGAAATAATCAAGTGTCGCAAATAAGCTTTGGAATAGTGTTGATCCACCCAGGCACTTCCGTTCGGGTCGAGGGGTGAAAAGTCGTTGTGCCATTTTTTATTGCGGATGTTAATAATTCCTTCCGACGTAAATAACTGTCCATTCCGACCGTTTCGGGTTGGCATCACGCAATCGAACATGTCCACGCCCAGAGCAATCGATTCAAGGATATTGGCGGGTGTACCCACGCCCATTAAATAGCGTGGTTTATCGCTGGGCAGAATATCGGTTACAACATCGGTCATAGCATACATTACATCCACCGGTTCGCCAACTGCAAGCCCGCCGATGGCATTCCCATCCATGTTGTAGGAAGCAATGGTTTCAGCCGATTGCTTCCGCAGCTCTTTAAACGAAGCTCCCTGCACAATCGGGAAGAAGCTCTGATGGTAGCCATAAAGCGGGTAGCTGGACTGATAGTGTTTTACCCCTCTGGCTAACCATCGGTGGGTGAGGTCCATCGATTTTTTCGCATACGCAAAATCGGAATCACCCGGAGGACATTCATCCAGTGCCATCATGATGTCGGCTCCAATGATACGCTGTGTATCTACAACCGATTCAGGAGTAAACACATGTCGGCTGCCGTCGATATGCGACTGAAAAGTAACCCCTTCTTCCTTTAGTTTCCTGATTCCTGCTAGCGAGAAAACCTGAAACCCACCGCTGTCGGTTAAAATCGGTTTTTCCCACCCGTTGAAACGGTGCAGGCCACCAGCTTCTTTTAATACCGTGGTTCCGGGACGTAAATAGAGATGATAGGTGTTTCCCAGAATGATTTGAGCTTGAATATCATCGCGCAACTCGCGTTGATGAACTGCTTTGACCGAACCCAGTGTGCCTACCGGCATGAAGATGGGTGTTTCTATGGGGCCGTGGTCTGTTTCGAGCAGACCGGCTCGTGCTTTCGATTGGGGGTCGGTATGAAGAAGACTGAATTTCATAGTTTGCGTTAACGGATGAAGGCTGATTAATCGTCGATACGACGAATGGATGCACCGATAGCATTTAAACGTTGGTCGATTTGCTGATAGCCTCGGTCGATTTGATCGATGTTGTGGATGATGCTTTTCCCCTCGGCCGAGAGAGCTGCAATGAGCAAAGCGACTCCGGCACGGATGTCGGGCGAAACCATTACCGTTCCGCGCAGACGTTGTTCCTGATTAAGCCCGATTACCGTTGCCCGGTGGGGGTCGCAAAGAATAATTTGTGCTCCCATGTCGATTAATTTATCGACAAAGAATAGTCGGCTTTCAAACATTTTTTGATGGATAAGAACAGAGCCTTTTGCCTGGGTTGCAACTACCAGGAAAACGCTCAAAAGGTCGGGCGTTAATCCTGGCCAAATAGCATCGGCAATGGTCATAATCGATCCATCGATGAAGGTTTCGATTTGATAGTGCGATTGTGCGGGGATGAAGATATCGTCGCCCTGCCTCTCCAATTGTATTCCCAATCGGCGGAAAGAATCCGGAATGATTCCCAACTCGGGGTAGGCTACGTTTTTAATTCGAATCTCCGATTGGGTCATGGCTGCCATGCCGATAAAGGATCCAATCTCAATCATGTCGGGTAGAATTTGGTGTTCCGTTCCGCCAAGTTCTTTTACCCCGTCGATATGCAACAGATTGGAACCAATACCGCTAATTTTAGCTCCCATGCCAACAAGCATTTTACACAATTGTTGGACGTAAGGTTCGCAAGCTGCATTGTAGATGCTGGTTCGCCCCTCGGCCATGCAGGCTGCCATTACGATGTTGGCCGTTCCGGTAACCGAGGCTTCGTCCAGCAGCATGTAACATCCTTTGAGGGAATCTCCTTTTATGGAGTAAAAATTATTGTTTGGGTCGTACTCAAAGCGGGCACCTAGTTTTTCGAACCCCATGAAGTGGGTGTCGAGCCGTCGGCGGCCAATTTTATCGCCACCGGGTTTGGGCGTATAGGCTATTCCGAAACGAGCTAAGAGCGGACCCAGAATCATAACCGAACCTCGCAGACTGCCAGCTTTTTCTTTGAAAGACCGGGTTAGCAGAAAATCGGTTTGGATGTCTTTTGCCTCAAATGAGTAGGCAGAGTCGGCTATCTTCTCGATTTTCACGCCCATGCAGCGCAATAGGTCAATCAGTTTGATTACATCGATAATCTCGGGGATATTTCGGATAATGACTTTTTCTTGGGTTAAAAGGGTAGCGCAAATTACTTGCAGTGCCTCATTCTTAGCTCCCTGAGGAGTTAATTCTCCCTGCAGTTTTTTCCCGCCTGTTATTTCAAAACTTGCCATAATGCTTGAATTAAAAAAACCTGACACGCGTTGAGAACTTGTCAGGTTTTTGAGTAAAAAAACAAGAAACTGTATTAATACTTTTTCATATTGGGTCGCCCCCGCTTTTTATTTTTCTTGGCCGGAGCAACCACTTCTTTGTATTCTCCCAAGCTTGCTTGTGTATCCACCTGGACCGATTCATTTACCATTCCTTTTAAATCCGACCAAATCAGTTCGTCGGTAACGGTATCGCGATTCCAGGTTAGGTAGAGTTTTTTCATTTGATTGGCCAACACAACTAAGGTTCGATCGCGCATTTCTTTGGGTTCAATATGATGAATTTTAGATAGGATATCTTCCATCATTTTGCCATAATACCGGTAACGCATTTTTACCTTAGGATAACCAACTTTCGAGGGTTTAGCATTGAATTGTTCTCGTTTTGGAGTAGGGTAAGGTGAATCGATATCTAAATCGAAATCGGCCATAATAAAAAGGTGATCCCATAATTTACGATGCATATCGCTTCCTTCGCTCCCTTTGAGTGCCGGGTTTAGCGTAGCCATGGTGCTAATGATGGTTTTAGCTAATTTATTACGCTTGTTGCGGTCGGCTACGGCCTTCATTTGATTCACCATGCGGTGAATATTTCTACCATATTCTGGCAAAATAAGCCCGGACCGGGAAGTATTGTAATCCATAAAAGAGTGAGTTTTGTTTAAGTAAACACTTGTGTGTTCGATTCTTAGAATCAAACTTCAAAATTGCTGATAAATTGTCAAATAAAAAAGGCTTATCATTTAATTAATTGCCTCCAGCTTCGCAAACTTCAAGAGGAGCTGCTTGGTTCCGGCTACGGGAAATTCAACCGTAGCTTTTCGGTTTGCCTGATCGCCTTCGAGTTTCAAAACGGTGCCTATACCAAAACGTTCGTGTTTAACACGTGAACCTACTTCAGGCTCTGAAAAGGAATTGGATGAACTCCCTGAACTTGCGACACTTGGTGCTGATTTAACAGGTTTTAAATGAGGTTTTGGTTGGGGTGGAGCAACCCGTTCGGGGGGTGTTGTTTTTCCAAAACTTTTTCTACTCTGATCGAACGATTGAAAAGGATTTCCGGGGAAAGCAGGTTTGCCAAAAAGTCCTTGCGATTGCTCCAGGTATTCGGAGTTGATGTCTTTTAAAAAACGACTCGGACGACAGGCTTCCAGGCTTCCCCAAATGTAGCGGGATTTGGTGTGAGAGATGACCAGTTCTTGCTCAGCCCGGGTAATGGCTACGTAAAAAAGGCGGCGTTCTTCCTCAAGCTCATGCGGCATCGAGGCCGATCGAAGCGAAGGGAAGAGTCCTTCCTCCATACCCACGATAATCACATTTTTAAACTCCAAGCCTTTCGCACTGTGAATGGTCATAAGATTCACCTTGTTATCCTCTCCTTCGTTGTCGTTGTCGGCATCGGTGAGCAACGCAACATTCTGAAGGTACTCGCTCAAGGGTACCGACTTGTCTTCGCCATCGAGCGTAGTAAAATCTTTAATACCATTCAATAATTCCTGAATATTTTCGTACCTCGATATCGACTCAGGCGTTTTATCCTGACTCAATTCCTTGAGAATGCCTGTTTCAGTTGCCATTTGATAAGCTGCATCGTAGGCATCTTTGTTTTCGATGCCGTCGGAAAAACGTTGAATCAGTTTCATGAATTCGTGCAACTTGGTCAGGGTAGGCTTATTGAAGGAGTGATTGAAATGGTGAATCTTACTCAATAATTCCCAGATACTCATGGATTGAATATGAGCCATTTCATCAACTTTGCTCAGAGTCGTTTTGCCTATTCCGCGTGCGGGATAATTTACGACGCGCCGGAAAGCTTCGTCGTCGTTGTGATTTACAGCCAGTCGAAAATAAGCTAACAGATCCTTTACCTCTTTGCGTTGGTAAAAACTCAACCCACCATAAATCCGATAAGGAATATTCTCCTTTCGGAGCGATTCTTCAAAAATCCGCGATTGAGCATTGGTTCGGTAAAGGATGGCAAAATCTTTAAACTTGATTTGGTTTTTAAGTGCAGTTTCAGCAATGTAATTGGCAATCATAATGCCTTCCTCGCGGTCGGTGTACGATTCCATGATTAGAATTGGATTGCCGGCTTCTTTTTTAGAAAATACTTTTTTCTGAATCTGCTCTTTGTTTTTAGCAATCAGACTATTGGCTGCATTAACAATCGTTTGTGTGGACCGATAGTTTTGCTCCAGTTTAAAGAGTTGGTAGTCGGGGTAATCGTTCCGGAAATTGAGGATATTCTCGATTTTCGCTCCTCGAAAAGCATAAATGCTCTGTGCATCGTCGCCTACCACGCAGAGATTGTGATGTTTTTCCGATAATCGTTTGATGATGAGGTATTGAGCAAAGTTGGTATCCTGATACTCATCGACCAGGATATACCGAAAACTGTTTTGATACTTCTCGAGTACCTCGGGGAAATCGCGAAAAAGTAAATTGGTGTACAGCAATAGATCGTCGAAATCCATGGCTCCTGAGGCTTTACAACGAGCTGTATATAAGCGGTAAATGGTTTGAATTTCCGGACGGCGGGAATGCTTGTCGGCTGAAACGTATTGATCATTAGCAGCATAGGATGCCGCGGTAATCAAATTGTTTTTTGCGGAAGAAATGCGACCTAAAATCTCGTTGGGCTTATAAATTTTGTCGTCGAGCTTTAAGTCTTTAATGATTTGCTTGATAGCGTTTTTGGAATCGGTAGTGTCGTAGATGGTGAAGTTTTGAGGGAATCCCAGTTTATCGCTTTCCTTACGGAGGATTACCGAAAAACGCGAGTGAAAGGTGCCCATCCAGAGTTGATTCGCAATTTGATAGCCGGTAATACGAGCAATCCGTTCTTTCATTTCTTTGGCTGCTTTGTTCGTGAAGGTAAGCGCCAGGATGGAGCGTGGATCGACCCGGTGCATCAGCAACCAGGCTATTTTGAACGTAAGTACTTTGGTCTTGCCCGATCCGGCCCCGGCAATAACCAACGAAGGTCCGTTAATGTGTTCTACTGCTGCTCGTTGCGATGGATTCAACTCATCGAGAAAGGTTTTATTCGACATGCCGGTTTAAAAATTCATGATTGATTTAATATTAAAAATGCTCCCCGGAGCATGGTCGTAGCGATTCGCAAATGCACGGGTAAGATTGGTCGACATCTAGTAAAGCGAGCTTAACTATGAGTCGCCATTTGCTCGAGAATAGCGCTCAATTGCTGTTTCCCAATGGAGTTGAAGTAGCGTATGCTTTCGTACAGCAATTCTTGGTTGAGGCGATAGCCCGGATTCTCAGCTTTTTTTAAGTCGTATAGTTGTTTTCCGAAAGCGTATCCGTGTTTCATTGTTGTTTGGATAATTTCCAAATCGTGATTCACAGGGGTGTTAGCCAGGATTCGTTCGATTTTTTTTCGGAGGGTATCGACCATGCGAAAGTCGTTGTTGCTGAGTAATACGATGGTATTTCCACTTTCGATGCAACGATGAAAAGAATTGCGAAATCCTTCCCAACGCCCATTGTGGTACACGATTTTCTGATCGTTTGCGTAGCGAATGCGGAATCCGTATCCATAAGGGAAAGGATATCGTTCCCGAATAAGCCCCGGAGTATAGGCTTCAGCTAATAAATCTTGGTGCAATAATCTCCCTTCTTCCAATCCTCGGTCCCAAAGGTAAAGGTCGTAAACTGAGGCATAAATTCCTTTATCGCCCACAATTCCGTCGTGAACGGTAGGCTGATACTCTGCCCATCGGCGCCAGCGTTTGTAGTAGCCTTTGATGCGATCGGCCTGATTAGCTTCGTCCCAAATAGTTAGCACAAAGGCATTCTTCATCCCGAGAGGGAGGAAAATACGCTCATGCATAAAACGAGCATAGGATTGCTTACTTACTCGTTCAATAACGGAGGCCAGGAGGGCATAGCCGGTATTGCTGTAGTCGTGTCGGCGACCTGGGCGAAAGTAATGAGGATAAGGATGTTGGGCTAATAGCTGAATCAATTCTTCGTTGTTGGGAAGGCGTTCTTCTTTCCAATGATGTTCCAGGAGGTACATGTAATTGGGCAAGCCCGAGGTGTGATGCAATAACTGCTGGATGGTAATATCGGGATAGGGAACTTCGGGAATAAAGTCGCTCAAATCCTGATCGAGGCTTAGGGAGCCATCCTGAACGAGGAGCAAGATACCCACCGCCGTAAATTGCTTGGAGATCGATGCTAACTGAAAAGCTGCATCTCCAGGCAAGGTTTCCTTCCCGCCGGGAATGATTTTACCGTAGCTTTCTTTTAAAACAACCTGACCTTGAAGCGAAACGAGAGCATTTCCATTGTAGCCATAGACGTGTTGAGCTAAATTGAGGAAGGAATCCACTTGTTGTGCTTTTTCGGCGTAGTAAAAATGATTCAGAGTGTATTCTTCTTCCGGACTAAGGGAATCGAGACTGACATCCGACAGCGATTTAGAGGCATTCTGAGTTGGGTTGAATACCACCAAAACCACTATCCCTATCAGGCTAAATAGAAATCGAAAGAAGGTTGGATGTGTTAAATACTTCATTAGAAAGAGACGATAGTTTGCTCGAGTCGCAAATTAAGACGAATTCGAAGTCAAATTCAAACCTTTAATAAAGTTTAATAAACAGTTTTATTCACAAACAGAGATGAGCCGATTTTTCTATCTTTAACCCGCCTCAACCTTCAATGTAAAAGCGGTACATGAGCCAAAACGAGTTTGATTCCATTCGAAAGACATTAGCCAGTAAAACTGTAGGCATTGCCGGAGCAGGCGGACTTGGTTCTAATTGTGCGATGGCGTTGGCCCGATCGGGCATTGGGAAAATGATCGTAGTCGATTTCGATATCATTAATTTCTCCAATCTGAATCGACAATATTATTTTCATAACCAGCTGGGAAAGAAGAAAGTACTTGCTTTGAAGGAAAACGTGCAACTGGTTTATCCCGAAGTGAATGTGCTACCCCTGGCTGTACGATTAGAAGCGCATCATGTTACTCCTATTTTTAAATCGTGCGATATCATTGTAGAGGCACTCGACTTGAAAGAAACGAAGCATTTATTTATAGAAACTGCTCTTCAGGAATTACCTCATATTCCCTTGGTAGCTGCAAGTGGAATGGCCGGTTGGGGAGCCAATAATCTCCTTCGAACTGAAAGTATTGGCAATTTTCATGTTTGCGGCGATCAGGAAACCGAAGTGAGCGACGAGTTACCTCCGCTTGCACCACGTGTTGGAATTGTAGCTATGATGCAGGCTAACTTGATTCTCGAACTATTGTTGGGCCTGAAGGAAATGGGAGGTTCGAAATGATAGCAATCTTCATTAACGGGAAAGAAATGAGCCTAACTCAGGAATTGGCTAATCTGGAGGAAGTGATTCAAATGCATTTTCCGCATCAAGTTTACTTACTAAGCTTTCTCAACAACGAGTTCATTCCAAGTGAAAAACGGTCGGCAATCTCCTTAAAACAAGGAGATGATTTACGGGTGATTCGATTACTCAGTGGTGGATAACTAGTATCCGATTACCCCTTCGTAGTAGATCGGAGCTCCGGGTCCCAGCGGCAAGCCGAAGCTGGTCCATGCAACGAGCAGAATACTCCACAATACAGTGAAAACCAGGGTGTATGGTATCATGGTACTGATAATGGTCCCAAGGCCGGCATCCTCGTCGTATTTTTCAAAATAGACAATAATCAGGGCAAAAAAGCTCATCATGGGCGAAATAATATTCGTTACACTGTCGCCAATCCGAAACACTGCCTGCGAAAGCTCTGGTGAATAGCCTAAAAGCATAAACATAGGAATGAACACAGGTCCGAGTATGGCCCATTTCGCCGAAGCGCTACCCATAAACAGGTTGATAAATCCTGAAAGCAGGATGAATAATATGAGCAATGGAATCATCCCGATTTGTGCCTCCTGCAATAAGCTGGCTCCTTTCACGGCGATGACCAGCCCCAAATTACTTTCTTTAAAAAAGGCTACAAATTGCGAGGCAAAGAAGACCAATACCAGAAATGCTGAAAGGGTTTTGAAGCTTTCGACCATTCCTTTAATGACATCTTTATCGTTTTTGAACTTACCGGTAATGGCTCCATAAACAATTCCCATTGTTCCGGCAATGAGGAATAAGAAGGCAATAAACCCTTTAAGAACAGGGGAGCGCAAAACTGAATTCTCCGGGCCTCGCAGGAATCCTTCGGAGGGATACAATCCCCAAAAAATGAGCAATCCCCAAATTATCACTACTCCAATGGTGTACCATAACGCTTTTTTCTCGAGCGGTGTAAGCGGATTCATGGCTTCTGCCTCTGCTTGACCCGAATAGCTGCCTAAGCGGGGCTCAACAAATTTGGACGTTACCCAGGTAGCTGCGAAAGCAATGATAAAGGTAGATACAAACATGAAATAGAAATTGGCTGTAGGGAGAACCACATACTCGGGATCGATAATTTGAGCGGCTTCGCTGCTTAAACCTGCCAGCAAGGGGTCGATGGTTCCGATAAAGAGATTGGCACTGAATCCGCCCGAAACCCCGGCAAAAGCTGCTGCCATTCCGGCAATCGGATGTCGGCCTAATGAGTGAAAAATGATTCCGGCCATTGGAATAATGAGCAGGTAGCCCAAGTCGGATGCCATGTTGGAAATAATGCCCGACATAACAATTACGAAGGTAATGGAACGTGGCGGAGCCTTAAAGATGAGCAGTCGAATGGCTGCGCTAATCAGTCCGCTGGCCTCGGCAATCCCAATTCCCAAAAGGGCAACCATCACAATTCCCAACGGAGCGAATCCGGTGTAGTGACTTACCATGGTAAGAAGGATGTGATGAATCCCGTCGCGCGATAATAAATTGACCGTGTGGATGCTCTCGCCAGTAGCCGGATGGATAACGGTCCAGTCGAGGTAATGACCTATTGCTGAAAAGATTAGTACAAGACCTGCTAAGATCGCAAACAAGGTCCCGGGGTGGGGAAGGGCATTCCCTCCCTTTTCGATGAAGTTTAAAAACAGCGATAAAACTGACCCTCTTTTTCTAGCCATATTCATAGGAATTTTGTCGGTCGCGCAAGATAAAAAGTCTTTCACGAAGGGCAATGCCAAGTAGCTTTATTTGGTATCTTTGGTTTCTTAAAGAAGCTTAACTGTAGCTTACTGCTGGTTATTCCCCCCAAGCAGTTCAGCAGCAAAAAACAACCGATATGGCACAAAAAATAATGACCCTGGTTAAGAACGATCCCTGGCTTGAGCCGGTGGCCGACGAAGTGTATGCTCGCTATGAGCGATTCAAAACTCGCTTGAATCAAATTGAATCGGACTATGGAAGTTTGACTCGTTTTGCATCGGCTTACCAATACTATGGGGTGCATCCGGATACCGAAAGTGAATCCTGGGTGTATCGTGAGTGGGCTCCCGAGGCTCATGCGCTGTATTTAACCGGCGACTTCAACCAATGGAATCCACATTCGCATCCATTGAATCGAATCGAAAATGGAAACTGGGAAATTCGCTTACCTTATAAAGAATACAAAGATTGTTGGCAGCATTTGGGAAAATATAAAGTGATTGTGCACTCGGCACGTGGAGTTGATTACCGAATCCCAGCCTATGCTTTTCGGGTGGTTCAGGATGAAGAAACCCGCGATTTTGCAGCTCAGTACTGGGAGGAAGATTCGTTCAAATGGGGACGCAAGAAACCGAATCTTCCGGAAAGAGGTAATCTGCTCATTTACGAAGCGCATATTGGCATGGCACAGGAAACCTATGGGGTGGGAACGTATGCGGAGTTTGAATCTTTGCTCCCAGGAATTAAAGCGGCCGGATATAATGCCATTCAGTTAATGGCTATTGCTGAACATCCTTACTATGGTAGCTTTGGTTATCATGTGTCGAATTTTTTTGCGCCCAGTTCCCGATTTGGAACACCCACCGAACTGAAATCATTGATTCAAACTGCTCATGAATTAGGATTGGCTGTTATTATGGACTTGGTTCATTCTCATGCTATTAAGAATATAAACGAAGGGTTGAATCAGTTCGATGGTACCGATTATCAGTATTTTCATGCCGGGCCTCGTGGCGAGCACCCCGATTGGGATAGTAAGTTATTCGATTATGGCAAAACAGAAGTTCTTCAGTTCTTGCTTTCCAATATTCATTATTGGATGAAAGAATTTCACTTCGATGGTTTTCGGTTCGACGGAGTTGGCTCAATGATGTATTGGCATCATGGACACGATGGTCCGTTCGATCAGGAAAAGTTCTTTACCAAAGGAGTGGAATTCGATGCCTTGATTTACTTACAGCTAGCCAATAAATTAATTCATCAGGTTAAGAAAGGTGCTATCAGCATAGCCGAAGATGTTACCGGAATGCCCGGACTATGTGCTCCGATTCATCACGGTGGAATAGGATTCGATTATCGCTTAGGTATGGGGATACCCGATTACTGGATAAAAATTTTAAAGGAACAACGGGACGAAGACTGGAATCTGTATCAGCTTTATGAAACCTTGTTGAATCGAAAATTCGATACCCCAACCATCGCTTATGCCGAATCGCACGATCAAGCACTTGTTGGTGATAAAACGCTTGCTTTTAGGCTGATGGATCAGGAAATGTATTATCACATGCGCGTGGACGATCCACACCCGGTTATCGATCGGGGAATAGCCTTACACAAAATGATTCGGTTTATTACTCTTGTTTTAGGGGGCGATGCGTACATGAATTTCATGGGGAATGAATTTGGTCATCCCGAATGGATTGATTTTCCGCGCGAAGGGAATAATTGGAGCTATCATTATGCACGCAGGCAATGGTCGTTGGTCCAAAATCACGAGCTCCGGTACCGTTTCCTGGCTCAATGGGATAGCGATATGCTGAAACTGGTTAGTGAGCACCGCGTAATGCAATCGGATTATCCCCAACTGTTGAACAACGACGATTGGAATAAAACACTTATTTTCCAACGAGCCGGGCTCATCTTTGTGTTTAATTTCCATATTTTCAGCTCTATAATGGACTACGAGTTTTATGTTCCCGATGCCGGCAATTACGAGCTGATTCTAACCTCCGACGCCAGTGAATATGGTGGGTTTAACCGAGTGGATACGAGTATCCGTTATCCTTCTTTTTACGATCGGGATAAAGGTCAGAATCGCATGCGGATTTATAATGTGAATCGGAGTGTTCAGGTATTTCGAAGAAAAGTCGAGGGAGCCTAAACGGTGCTTAGAGGTAGTCTTTTACGGTCTTGTCTTTAACATAAGCCAAGAAATCGAGTGCCATTTTTTGGGTTACATTATCGAGCAAACATTTATCGAACGGGCACACCTTATGATCGGCCGGGCATCTGGGAATAGTCATTTTCCCTTCGATGGCCTCAAAAATCTCGAGAAGGGTTATTTCTTCGGGTGCACGTAAGAGTTCGAAACCACCGCTTGGTCCGCGCGAAGATGCGATGAGGTTTTCGCGGGTTAGGCGTTGCATCACCTTAGCAATATGATGTCGCGATGAGCCGGTCAAATCGGCAATTGTTTGCACATTAACCATTCCGTCGGCTTTGGCAATAATAATTAGGGCGTGCAATCCAATCGAGGCTGCTTCGGAAAGGTGAACAATGTTACTCATGGGAATTAACTCTACTTTTCTTTTTACCAGTGTGATAGCGAATCCAAACGAGGATTCCGGAAACCAAAAGTAATATAATAATCAAACCAACGAGTGGCACTATCAAAATATAGGCAGGACCCAGCATGAATTGATAGAATCGTGCGGTATGAAACTCCAGGGCAAGGTTCCACAACGACATAGGAGAGGCTTCCAAAAGAGCTGGCATGGGAATAAACGTTTGTCGCGATCCTAAAGATTTTACACCTGCTGAGTAATCGAATACCCACTCTTCCCCAGACCGATCTTTAAAATAGCCGGCAATTACATGCGCTCCAATGGGTGGTCCTTGTTGACTTACAGCACGATAAGGCCGATTTTCCATGCGGTCGAATACGATGCCTTTCATCGGATTCCACTCGAATAAACCCGAAAACGAACCAACCAGGTAGTTACCTTCCGGCGTCTTCTCAAACACGTTCACGCCCATTACGCTAACCGGAGGCTGAATCGGTATTTTGTACAGTTCGGATGCATCGGGTTTGCTGTAATAAAAACCATTCGAAGTGCCTAATACAAGTGCATCGTAACTCGTATCGTAATAAATGCTTCGAAGCTGATCGTACCACGGATTTGGATGATCTAGATGCGTGAATGGAAGTTTATTTACTTTCTGATTGGCAATGGGGATAAGTAGCGGAGGCCGCAAGAACATGCCTGTTATGGTCGTAATAAGCAGGAAAACAACGGGATAAACCCCTAACCAATTGTGCCATTTTAAACTGAAACGCCGGGCCTTGCCCCACTTCTTTTTTACCTTTGATGCAGAACGTTTCATTGCATGTGGAGCAACAAAATAGACGATACCGGTAATGCTAAGTGCCAGGAAAATTAGACCCATTAAATCGACCAGCAACTTACCCGGTAACCCAATGAATTCGCCACTATGAATCTCCCAAAGAGTGCGGAATAATCCAATTTTGTTATCGTAATCGGCTGGCGTGGCAGGCTGATAGGCGCGAAGTTGATGAGTGTTTTGATCCAAATGAAAAAGTTCGCTCCGGCTTAGAACGTAAACTCTGGTCTCGTCGGACGTCAAGTCAATGATCTTTTCGTGAGTTGGTAATTCAATTTCCTCCCAACTTTTGGCTCCATCGGTGGAATAATACAAACCAAATAACCCGCAGGCATAGTAATTTCCGTTCGAGGCTCGGATGATTTTTTGCGTTTTTTGTCGGTCAATGCCGGGCTTCTCTCCAAACTGAACCTTTTCGTACTGCGTGAGACTCGAATTGAAGTGCCACGTTCCCAAGTTGCCGTAGAACAAATAGCCCTCGTCGGTTCGACAGGCCGATTTAACCGATGCATTGTTCCAATTTTGGTAGCGGTATTCCTCCGGCATCCATCCGCGCGACACAGAAACAGGGGAGAAAAAGTCCCGGTGATTCATGATAATTCCCGAAACGGAAAAGATAATGATGAAGAGGGCAACCAATACGCCTGCCCATTTATGTAATTTTCGTAGAAAGTTCATAGTGTGCTGAATTGTGGCATCAAAAATAGCTAATTAAGTAATTCAGTACCTAAAATTTTATATGTTGTAAAAATGGCTTTGATAAGCCTTTGTTAACAATCCATTAATAATTGGCTAATGGGGGAATTGCATGAGCGGGAAACTTATCGTTGATTTGCTGAAAAATTTAGCTATGAATCCCTGGGTTTTACTTGCAACGGTTGCGATTTATTTCGGAATGCTCATTCTCATTGCCCAATTAACCGGAAGGAATGCCGGGAATTTGTCCTTTTTCCTGGGAAACCGGAAGTCGCCATGGTATATAGTGGCTTTTGGCATGATTGGCGCTTCCTTATCGGGAGTTACGTTTATTTCTGCTCCCGGTTGGGTGGGTAGTTCTCAGTTCTCGTACATGCAAATGGTATTAGGCTATTTGCTGGGCTATGTTGTGATAATCCATGTGCTTCTTCCGCTTTACTATCGCTTACAGTTAACCAGTATTTACACCTACCTTCACGAGCGCTTAGGACGAACATCGTATAAAACAGGAGCTTCCTTCTTTTTACTATCAAGAATCATTGGTGCCTCTTTTCGTTTGTATCTGGTGGCGATCACTTTTCAGCTGGTGTTGCCTGAATCCTGGAATGTTCCCTTTGCCCTCTTGGTGCTTATTACCATTTTGCTCATTTTCCTTTACACCTTCCGCGGGGGGATTAAAACCATCATTTGGACCGATACCTTACAAACCATTTTCATGCTAGGGGCTGTTGCTCTGAGTGTTTACTTCATTTCGGCCGAAACCGGTTTCGGATTCCAGTCAACGCTTCGACTAATTCAGGGAAGTGAATATTCTCGCATCTTTTTCTTCGACGATCCCCTGGCAGGAACCTATTTTTTCAAACAGTTCTTTGCCGGAATGTTTATCACCATCGTAATGACGGGTTTAGATCAGGATATGATGCAAAAGAATCTAAGTTGCCGCACCCTAAAAGACGCTCAAAAAAATATGTATTGGTTCAGTTTGGCATTATTACCCGTGAATCTGCTCTTTTTGGGTCTGGGAGCATTGCTTTACCTCTACGCCGATCAGGTTTCGCTGGAATTACCTGCTAAAGCCGATCATCTTTTCCCACTCATTGCAACCGGAGGTTTTTTCCCCGATTACCTGGCTATCATCTTTTTACTGGGGCTACTCGCTGCAGCTTATTCCAGCGCCGATTCTGCCTTAACCTCTCTTACAACCTCTTTCTCGGTCGATATTCTGGAAATAGACCGATACCAGAACGAAGCCAAACAAACCCGCGTGCGTAAATGGGTCCACGCCGGTATCTCGGTTGCTCTCTTTGTGGTAATCCTCATCTTTCATGCAATTCAAGACGAAAGTGTCATTGCAGCAATTTTTACCGTGGCCGGCTATACTTATGGTCCGCTTTTGGGTTTGTATGCTTACGGTTTGTTTACCAAGCTTCCGACCAACGACCGGTTGGTACCTGTAATTGCCATTCTATCGCCTGTATTATCCTGGTTCATTAAACTGTTTTTGCAAACCACCTACTCCTACGAAATGAGTTTTGAATTGTTAATTCTGAATGGATTTATCACCTACATAGGCCTCTGGTTGGTTCGGTTCCTGCCTTCGAAAAACTGAATTATTTTGTTGATTTCTTTTTCCTGGTCTTCTTGATAAATAGGGGAAGGTATTTACATTTGGTGAAAAATAGCTGTTATGTTTATTCTTTCTCAACTCTTATCTTTCCTGCTCTCTCCCTTGTTTTGGATTGTTTTACTCCTGCTAAAAGGAGTCCTTTCTAAAAAACCGGCTCTTAAAAGTAAAAGCTTGTTGTGGGCATTTATCCTGCTGCTGGTATTCTCGAACGATTATTTATACCGAAGTATGCGTGGCAAATGGGAGCAGCCAGCCATCGATACAGCTCAGTTAAACCAACGTTTCGACTATGGATATGTCTTTGCCAAGGAAATGATTTATCAACCTAAAAAAGCCCTTTTTTCATTAGGAGAGAATGCTTCTGCTGTGTTGAAGATGATGGAATTACAGGAGAATAGGGTGGTGAAGGAATTTCTAATCAGTGGGAAAACAACCCGGTTATTTTCCGATACCCTCTCAAATGCTGAAAAGCTGCAGGCATTTTTGCTTTCAGCCGACGTTTCTCGCAGGAAGATTACCCTCGAAACCGAAGCTCGAACTATTTATGAGAGCGCCGTAAACACGAAAGCATTACTCGATAGTATCGATTCCAATTATCGGATATTAATCATTGCTCCAGCTCTCGAAGCCAAACGAGCTTACGAAACTTTCTATAATCAGCGAATCGAAGTTATGGTTTACCCCATCGAACACCAAGGAGTGGCAGAAGCAAAGAAACTGTATCAGGCAATTATCCCTCAACCCACCGCGCTCACAGGCTGGTATCAGCTTATTCGCGAATGGTTTACCTATTACGCCTATTCGATTAAGAATTATTTATAATGCTGATAAGTGCTTACCGGTTTTCCGAGTAAGAACACTATTCCAATCAGCAGAAGTAAGGCTACCGGGAAAAGAAACCAGGTAGAAATCCCAAACGACGCCGGAATGGTTCCTGCCAAAACCGATACTCCTCCCACCGTTAATGCATAAGGCAATTGCGTTCGTACATGCTCTAAGTGGTTGCAGGAACTGGCCAGCGACGACATTATCGTTGTGTCGGAAATGGGTGAGCAGTGATCGCCTAAAACGGAACCGGCGAGAATAACCGACACTACATTCAAAAAGAGCCCGTAACTCAGTTCCGGATCAATCCCGGCTTGATGGCCAAGATTCCAGATTGCCGGAATCATAAGCGGGTAGAGGATGGCCATTGTGCCCCACGACGAACCGGTAGCAAAGGCAACCAAGGCAGCAACGATAAAACTCAGTGCCGGAACCCAAAAGGCAGAAACCTCCCAGTTGATTAAAACGGAGGTGATGAAGGAGGCTGTTTCCAGCTCACGGGTTAAACGAGCAAGCGACCAGGCTAAGACCAAAATGACTACGGCATGCATCATCGACTTGAGTCCTTCGATTAATATTTCCATGCTTTCGCTCAGAGTGAAAATTCGTTGACTAATGCTCAGGATAAGGGCAACCAGCACTCCGCTCCCCGATGACCAGAGCAAAGCCTGGTAGGTATTTGCCCCGGCGAGAATAGCCGAAATATTCCGGCCAATCCCAATCGTCGGGTCCCACTGATGCTGACTCGATCCGGTGAGATAAAGACCAATCAACGTGACTCCTACTACCACGAGCACAGGAATGAGCGCATTGTAGCTCTTAGCCAGTTGTCTGGGGTTTGTTGAATGCTCAATAGCTTCTATTCGAGGCGATTGATTGTGAATTCTGGCTTTTTGTTCAATAGTAAACATGGGACCATATTCCCTTTTGCTGAATACGATTATCAGGATGAAGAGCAAGGTGAGTATGGGATAGAAGGAATAAGCCAGGGAATCGAGAAAAATGGAATAAGGCGACAGCTCGAGTCCTATTTCATCGATCCCTTGCTGAATATAGCTAAGTTCAGCTCCAATCCAGGTTGTGATGAAGGCAATGGAAGCAATGGGAGCTGCCGTCGAATCGACGAGGTAAGCGAGTTTTTCACGACTGATGCGCAGTTTGTCGCTTAGGGGGCGCATGGTGTTTCCTACCAAAAGTGTATTGGCATAGTCGTCGAAAAAGATACTGAGTCCCATGAGCCAGGTGGCAAACTGACCGCTTACAGAGCTTCGTGCGAGGGGAGTAATGCGTTGTACGATGCCTTCCATTCCACCGTTGGAGGAAATTAGCTTGACCATGGCACCAATCAAGAGAGAGAAAACCAAAATACTGAGGTGATCGGGATTGCTCAGCGAGGGCAGAATGAATTCGTCGGGGATATCGCTTAAGGCGTGGAAAAAGATGCTAGCTCCCTGGTGCGATTTACCCCAGGCCAGGATTAACGTGCCACTAAAAAGTCCGATGAGGAGGGCCGAGAATACCTCTTTTAGCAATAAGGCTAACAAAATAGCAATGAGTGGAGGTAGAATTGATAACCAGAGAGGAATGACCCGAATGGATTCTTGAGCGATGGTCGCTTGACTTTCAAGGTCCACAAGCCGTAAGGTTCCCGATTCGGCAAAATTAACCGAGAGTATGAATCGACTTGAATCGGTTTGGTATGCAAGTGTTTCGTTTTCGAATTGGAAACTCGGACGACTGGGAATATTTGTATCGGGAAAGCAAATTTCCAGCTCATAGGATTGATGTTGAATGAAAAAAGCCGGTGAATGGATGGTCCATTCATCGGCTTTTTGAGTATTGTCGGATAAGGAAAAAAAGGAATAAATCAGAGCAAGGCTGATGAAAATTGCTACTACAACTGGCTTAAATCGAAATGAGCCATGATTCATTCTACTCCTTTTTTTAGTTATACTTCATTCGAATTATCTTTCTTTTTCGAGGGGTTCGACGTAATGTTAAAGAAAGCTTTTACTTTTTCCATCCGGGTCATGGGTATAGCATCTTCTACATAGTAACCTTGTCCATAGCCATACTCACCGTATCCGTATCCATACCCATAGCCATATCCGTATCCATACCCATAGCTGTAACCGTAAGCTCCACCGGCCGTAACATCGTTAATCAGAATACCAAAGTTTTCGAATGCTTTGGTGTCGTATAGGTTATTTACCAGGTTTATAACCGATTTATGCGAGTAACCCTGACGCATCACGTAAATGTTTGCGTCGCAGTATTTTGTTAAGAGCAAACTGTCGGTAACCAAAGCAATAGGAGGTGTATCCACAATCACGTAATCGTAGTTTGCACGAGCCCAATCGAATAATTCTTGTGTTCTTCGCGTTTCAATTAACTCTGCAGGATTCGGCGGTACCGGACCCGATGGAATTACGTCGAGGTATTCGATGCTGGTCGATACGGCGATATCTTCCACTTTATTTTTACCAATCAAATAGGTGCTAATTCCTTTCTCGTTCGATACATTTTCGAAGGCCCGATGCACTTTGGGTTTCCGAAGGTCGAATCCGAACAAAATGACCTTTTTGCCGGCCATAGCGTGAATTGCAGCTAAGTTGATGGCAATGAATGTTTTCCCTTCGCCCGACACGGTACTGGTAACGAGTATCACTTTGTGGGGCTTATCGGCATTCATGTACTGCAAGCTTGTTCGCACCGAACGGAAGGATTCCGAGAGCGCCGATTTAGGACTGGTAAACACCGGGATTTCCGAGTCTTTAATGTTCGATCCGACGGCACCCAGAATAGGAACATTAGTTTTCTGTTCTACGAAATTCGGATCAGGAATGCGCTCATTGAAATAGTCACGAGCTAAAATGATGACTAAAGGTATGATCAGTCCGAGCAAGAAGGCAATGGCGTAATTGAGTGAGCTTTTCGGATGAACCTGAGCAGCACTTTGGGTGATGGCTTGATCGATGATTTGGTGACCGGTTACGTTCGATGCTTTCATAATACCTGCATCGGCTCGTTTTTGAAGTAAGAAGGTGTAAATCTGATCGTTCAGCGTATATTTCCGTTGAATGTTCAAGTATTCGCGTTCGGCTTGAGGAATCGAAGCCAATTCCAGGTTAACCTTCTCCAATTCTTTGTCGAGATTTCTGATTGCCAGATCGGTCGTTTGACGAATGTTGACCAGGTTTTCTTTAATAGCTTTCCGAATATTATCAATTTTGAAAACCAAGGCATCGAGTTGCGGTAATTTTTCGGTTGCCGAATATTCCAAATCCATTTTCTCACCGCTAAACTCAATGAGGGAAAGGATGAGTTGGTTGAGCAAGGGGTCGGTAATTCCCATGGTGGTAGGAACAATGATGTCGTTGAAATCGGCTTTTTGAGCTAAGTAGTTTTCAAGATAGCGATAGTAGTCTTCCTGCATCACTAACATCGCTTTCTCTTCCATCAGTTTTTCCAGCTTTTCGAGGAGCATACTTCCATCGCGCGATAAACTCACCAATTGGTTACTCAGTCGGAAAGCTTCCATCAAATCTTCGACTGTCGAAAGTGAATCAACTACGCTGGAAAGTTGGGAATCGATAAAGTCGATGGTTTTAATCGCTGCCTGATTCCTCTCATCCAATCCACGCTGAATGTAGAGTTCGCAGAGCTTATTCAGGAAATCCACTTCTTTTTGTTTGACCGGACCTTTCGATTTGAGTTGCAAAATGGTTGCTTCGCGGTTAACGGGTTCAATTTGAACCCTGCCTTTGTATCCACGGGCAAGCAAATCAATTTCATTGATCAGGAATCGATATTTCTTCTCTTTAACTTCCTCCAGGTCGAAGTTCCGGTAATCGCGTATGTTGATGGTAAAAGCCAGTTTGTCGATTTCTACTCGTTCGCCAAAAGCAACATTCCGGTTTATTTGAATGAACTCATCATCCTCAGGAGTGGTGTTTTCAAAAACCAGGTTGTATCCGTCGTAACTGGTTATTTCGATGTACAAGGATTGATTTCGAAGTTGTTCATAGTTCGTGTCGAGGGTAACGACGAAGGGCGATTCGACATAAATCTCATGACTTAAAAAGCCTTTTTCCTCGAAATAGGAAACCTCGAAATTAAGTTCTTCTACCACTTTTTTTGCCAGGGAGTAGGATTGCAGAATACCAATTTCGTTTTGCAGGCCTTTTCCCGACTGCATGCCACGGAATCCTTCCAGAAGATTCAGTTCACTCATGTTCGGGTTATCCGGATTAACCAAAAGGGTCGTACTGGCTTCGTATTCCGGAATAGTAAATTTGTTGTAATAGAAGGCGACTGTGAAGCTGATAAGGATAAAAATGACGAATAAATACCAGTTTGTGAGTGCCAGGTATAGGTATTTCTTTATATCGACCGACTCTTCCTGCTGGAAGTTGTTGTTTTCAAATGATTGATTCACAGGGAGTAGCTTTAATTATTAAGGAGATTAAGTAACAAGATAACGGTAGTAATGGAGGAAGTTACTGAGGTTACCACCGAAATGAGAACTCCATAATCTTGAATTGCCAAACGCAATCCTTTAGTGGGGAGTGGTTCAATGTACACCAAGTCGTTATGCTGAAGGTAATAGGCCGGATGCGTTAGGATATTTTTATCGAGCAGATTGATTCGATAAGAAACCAAACCTTCTTTTGTCGCTCGTAGAACCAATACTTTCCGGCGGTCGCCAAAGTCGCTTAAATCGCCAAAACGCGATAAAGCATCGAAAATACTTACATCGCGTTGATAGAAGAAGTCCATTCCGGGACGGGTCACTTCACCGAGCATCGTGATTCGTATCCCGGTTAGCCGGACCATTACACTGGCATCTTTCACGTATTCCCGAATATGCTTTTCCAACATGGCTTCTATCTCGAATTCGGTTTTCCCCTGAACAAAGACAAGTCCAATGGTAGGCATATTAATGTAGCCTGTGTCATTGACCATGTAACTTGAAAAGAACAGGTTCGCAGGGCTAGCCTGGAGAACTCTATTATTATTTCCTTGATCTTTGTTGAACATGAATACGATTTCCGGATTCATGCTGCTTACCTGTATCGAGAGGTTGTCGCCGCGTTCTATTCGATACTCTTTGTTCATTTCTTCGCGGGGGTGGAGTACTTCTTCGCTGGGGAGACCTTGCAACAGAACAATGTCCTTGTTGTTACGGCAGGAGGAAAAAGCAAGTAACAGGACGAGTAGTCCCAGTAATGTTCTAATCATGCGACTCTTATTGACAGTTTGCTTAAATAAAATCAGGTTAAAAACGTACTTGTTTAATTTCTTGTAGGAATTGGAGGACAAAGAAAATCAAATTTTTATGCACAGCAAACGCTAAAAGCCTTCGTCTTATTTGTTCAGCAACAGATTTTTAATTCATCCTGAAAAAACAATTTAGTAAGGGATTTTTCCTATCCCTGCTGAAGGTTTCACAACATCAGCTTTGGGCGTTTCGTTATCACAAAAAAGTGGTATTTTAGGCACAATTCAAAGCCTTTTCTTCTAATATTCTTGTGAAAATGGACGATCAGTTTTTTAAAATTCAAAATCGGCTCTCTTTAGCGAAAGGAAGGATTCTGCTCTCGGAACCTTTTTTAGAGGATTTCTATTTTAAACAGGCTGTTATTCTGATAGTTAATTATTCGGAGGAAGGGGCCGTTGGCTTCGTTCTCAATCATCCGGTGTCGGTTCCTTTTCAAGAACTGATGCCCGACTTTCCACCCATCTCGGCTAAACTTTCCCTCGGTGGACCAGTAAGCACCGATGCCCTGCAATTCATTCATGCACGTCAGGACTTATTTCCCGATAGCGAAGAGGTGATGCCCGGATTGTATTGGGGAGGAGATTTTGTTCTCTTACAAGGTTTTTTTCAAGATGGAATTCTACAGTCGGACGAGGTTTTCTTTTTCCTCGGATATGCTGGTTGGTCGCCCGGGCAGTTGGAAAACGAACTCAAGGAAAATTCATGGAAGATTACTGAATTATCGGCAGCGGAGGTGTTTCAGGTAAAATCGGAGTCTTGGGTCGACCTGATGGAGAAACAAGGTCCGAAGTATCGACTTTGGGCCAATTTTCCGGTAAATCCGGAACTCAACTAATTAATTGTTTACATAGTTCCAGGATACTGGTATTGCCTTCAATTTGAACCGAAGGCATGCCAACGGCTGCGGCAGCTTCTATGTCGCGTGGGCTATCGCCGATTAAAAAACAATTTGCCGCATTTAAATGAAACCGTGTAAGCAAGCGCTCCAGCATTAAACCGCTTGGCTTCCGGCAAAAACAAGCTTCTATATCAGGATGGTGAGGGCAAATAGCTATCCCCTCGATTTTGATCCCGTAACTAGCTAGTTCAGCCAGTTTCTCTTCATGGAGCATAGCGACATCCTTGCGCTCATAGAGTCCTTTTGAAATTCCTCCTTGATTGCTTACAATAAAAAGTCGGATGAAATGCTGTTGAAGCAACTGCAAAGCTTCGATAAGATCCGGATTCCATTTCCATTGCTCGGATCGAAATACATAGTAGTGTTCCGAATTGTCGTTTATTACTCCGTCGCGATCGAGAAAAACAGCTTGGATGCTTTTTGAATTCGATTCCACTAGTTAAGTATCTTAAAAATAAGTTCGCGTAAAAGCTCTCCGGGTTCGGTTGCATTCGCATCTACTCCTTTCGATTTGAGATCGTATTCCCTTAATAAGTGGATGATATCGACTACTTTACGAGGAGAGTAGTTTTTTGCTGCAACAAGATATTCATTCACGAAGTAGGGATTTATTCCTAAAACCGAAGCCAGGTTTCGGGGACTTTTATCTTTTGAAAAATGCAGTAAGAGAAGCTTCGAAAAATAAGCGTAAAGCGAACTGATGCTGAGAACAAAAGGATGCTCTTTCTGATTGGAAGCAAAGTACTGAACAATCCGGTATGCTTTGATTTCCTGCCTCATGCCCAGCGCTTTTTGCAGTTCAAAAGTGTTGTAATCTTTGCTAATGCCAATATTCGACTGAATAAGTTCGGGAGTGACTAGTTGCTGCCCCGAGTTGCTGACCAAAAGCAGCTTGTCGAGTTCGTTCGAGATTTTACTTAAATCGTTTCCTAAATTCTCGGCTATGAGTTGTGCCGATGCCGGATCGATTTGCCATTTACGTTTCCGCAAATAGCTGGTAACCCATTCGGCTATTTGAGAATCGTATAGTTTTTTTGACTCGAAAACCACTCCGTTTTTTTCGATCGCTTTGTAGAGTTTCCGGTTTTTAGGAATCGATTTGTATTTGTGAGCCAGAATCAGAACAGTCGTCGGTTGTGGCTGACTGGCATAGTGGACCAGGTCTTCTATTTTTTTGATGAGTTGAGCTTCTTTAACCAGCACCAATTGATGGGGTGCCATCATCGGGAATCGACGGGCTACATTGTCGATTTCCACCGCCCCCACATCTTTCCCGTAAAGGATGTATTCGTTAAAGCTTCGTTCTTCTTCGCTCAAAACCTTCGATTGGATGTAGTCGCATAACCGGTCGATGTAATAAGGTTCGTCGCCCATGAGCAGGTATATGGGGCGAAATTTTTTTTGGTCGACTTCTTTTACAATTTCTTCCAGCGTCATGCTTTTCGAAGCTTAGGTTTTGATGAATTAAAATCGGAGATGTTTTACGGAAACTCCGTCGTTTTTGATTTCTTTCAGTGCCTCTATGCCGATGGTGACATGATGATAAACAAATTTTTCATCGATCATTTTATCGCTTTTCGAGGTTTTTACTCCGGTCGAAATCATGGGTTGGTCGGAAACCAGCAGCAAAGCTCCACTTGGGATGTCGTTGTGAAATCCGACGGTAAAAATAGTAGCTGTTTCCATATCGATAGCCATGGCACGGGTTTTTTCGAGGTATTTTTTAAATCGGTCGTCGTATTCCCACACTCGTTTGTTGGTGGTAAGCACTGTTCCGGTCCAGTAATCGAGCCCGGCTCGTTTGATGGCACTCGAAACGGCCCGTTGCATGCTAAAGGCTGGCAGAGCAGGAATCTCGCTGGGTAGGTAATCGTGCGACGTACCTTCGTTTCGAATCGCTGCAATGGGAAGGATTAAATCGCCCAGCTTGTTTTTTCGTTTCAAGCCGCCACATTTCCCAAGAAACAAAACAGCTTTTGGGTTTACTGCGGTTAACAAATCCATAATGGTAGCGGCGTTCGGACTACCCATCCCGAAGTTTATCATGGTAAGGCCGTTGGCGGTGCAAGCGGGCATATTCACATCGGGATTTTTAATCTCGCCACCCTGCGTTTCGGCAAAAATTTCGAGGTAATGGTAGAAATTGGTTAAAAGGATGTAATCGCTGGTCTCATTTAAGGTAAGTCCGGTATAGCGGGGTAACCAGTCTTTTACAATCTCTGCTTTTGTCTTCATAGGAACAGGATTAACGGGTATAAAAAGAGACGTTGGTGGTCAACGTCTCTTACACTGCGAATATGGAATATTTTTTTAATGAATGGAAATGTGGTAAGGAATTCGTGCCATGATTCCTTGCGAGTTCAATTCCTTTTCGAGGAGTTGGAAATAGCTGTAGTTTTCTCCCAGTTTTCGTTTCATGAAATAAGTGGAAGTTTCCAACTCTAAATTTTCCATCAAGTATTCCAGGGTTTCTTTCTGCTCTGGTAAATCGACTGTCCGATATTCATCCAGTTGAGCCATATCGGCTGCGATTTTGATCGCATCGTTTAATCCTCCATAAACATCGATTAAACCATTGGCTTTCGCGTTTTCGCCCGACCAAACGCGTCCTTGACCCATTGCATCTACTTCTTCTTTAGTCATATTTCGGCCCTCAGCAACATAGCCAATAAAGGTGTCGTAAATATCGTCGACGCTCTTTTGGATGTACTGACGTTCGAAGTCGGTAATTTTTCGGGTTCCCGACATGATGTCGGAATACTCGTTGGTTTTAACCCGGTCGAAGGTAAGTCCAATCCGTTCATTCATGAGTTTTTCAACATTGAAAAAGAGTCCGAATACACCAATGGAACCGGTAAGGGTATTTTCGCTGGCTACAATGGTGTCGGCCATGCAGGCAATGTAATAACCGCCGGAGGCAGCCACATCGCCCATCGAAACTACTACGGGTTTCACTTCTCTGGCGAGAGCCATTTCGCGCAGAATAACATCGGATGCTAAGGCGCTGCCTCCAGGTGAGTTAACACGAAGCACAATCGCCTTAATCGCACTGTCCTTGCGGGCTTCGCGAATGGCTTCGGAAATACCTTCGGAGCCAATTACCGTGCTACTGCCTTTGCCCATCGTAATTTCGCCACTCGCATATATCACTGCCACTTTGTTTTTGGCTAATCCTTTGATTTCGCGATTTAAGTCGGGGGCGTTTTTGTATTCGCTGTAAGAAACCAGTTCGGGTTCTTCGTCGGCTTCCTCACCAATCAATACACTCAATTCGGTATGCACTTCGTCGAGGTATTTGGTGGCATCGACTAATCCATAATTGACTGCATCGTTTGCATTACCAATGCTCAACTCGTTGGCCAGGCGATTCAGTTCATCGATCGAAATATTACGCGAACTGCTAATTTCACGCAACATTTTATTCCACAGAGAACCCATGTAGGTTTCCATTTGCTCACGATTAGCATCGCTCATTTTTTCGTACATGAAAGGTTCAACCGCCGACTTAAACTTATTATTGCTACCGCGGATGATCTCCGGTTCAATGCCATACTTGTCCAAGGCTTTTTTGAAAAACATAAGTTCGGAACGTAAACCAACGTGCTCGAGCGCTCCTTGCGGATTGAGATAAATTTTATCGGCAACCGATGCCAGATAATACGCTCGTTGCGGATAATAATCGGAGTAGCTAAGAATGAATTTACCGGAGGTCTTGAAGTCGGCTAAGGCATCGCGGATTTCTTCGATGGTTGCCATTCCTGCCTGAATATTTCCCGGCTGAACATAAATCCCTTTGATTTTATCGTCGCGCTTCGCCTTATCGATGGTTTCAAGTAATTCGTTCAAGCCCATGCCTTTATTTTCGAACGACATAAAATTGAAGTTACTTTCTTCGAAAGGGTTGCCGGAAGTGCGGTCGCTAATAGGGCCGGAAAAGTTTAAGCTCAGGATGCTGTTGTCGTCGATGCTAACCGGATCGGATTTGGGTATGAGTACGGCAATGCTGCCCATCAGAATAAAAAAGAGCACCAGTAGTGCTAGAATAGTTCCCAGGAAGCTGGAAAAGAGAGATTTAAAGAATTGCTTCATTGTTTTAGCGTATTAATGAATGGTATGAGATGATAAATGGTGAAATTGACACGATTCCTTAACGAATCCTTGCCCGAAAGTACTACAAGCAATTGAAAAAAAAGAAGGTAGGAGTCATTAAAAAAGTCTAAAATGCTGAGAATCTTAATAATTCATTCCATTCGTTGGAGCTGGGCTTTCATGGATTTCTTTCTAAGTTTGCCGGAAATATTCGAAGCTATGGCTCAAGTCATTTTATCGATGGGAAGTAATTTGGGAAACCGAATGGAAACCTTGCAACACGGTTTGTCTCGATTATCGATCGAAGCTGGCAATGTAAAGCAGATTTCGGCATTATACGAATCAGTGGCCTGGGGCTTTTCGGTACCGGAACGTTTTCTTAATCTGGCGGTGGCAATCGAAACGGAATTAATGCCAAGGGAACTGCTTAAGTTAATTCATCAGATAGAGGAATCCTTCGGAAGAGTCCGAGATGGTTCAACTTACCGGTCCCGAACACTCGATATCGACATTATCTTTTATGAAGAGGATGTGATTCATGAACCGGATTTAAGCATCCCGCATCGACTCATGCATCAACGACTTTTTGTTCTACTTCCTTTGCTCGACCTGGTTCCAAACATGGTGCATCCTGTTCTTGGAAAAACGATGAAGGAGCTTTTTGAACAATGCTCCGATGCCTCCGATATTCAGAAATATTCCGATTTTGAATTTCAGCCTAGTTTTGTTGAGTAACCGACAAAATTTCTCCTTTAATTCCAACCATAGCAACCTTCCAGGGTATTTCGCGTTTGCTTTGTGCAAGGGCCACTTCAACCATCTTTGCTAAGCCACTGCAACAGGGAACTTCCATCACCATCAGGGTTAAACTGGCTATTTCGGCATGATCGATTAGTTGAGTTAGTTTATCGATATAGCTACCGGTGTTCGAATCAAGCTTTGGGCAAGCAATGCATAAGCTTTTGTCTTTGAGCCAGGTAGAGTGGAAGTTGCCGAGAGCATACCCCACACAGTCGGCGGCTAGTAATAGGTCGGAATGCTTAAAATAGGCTGCGCTCGGATTGATTAAATGCATTTGAACGGGCCACTGCCGAAGCTCGGAAGCTTGCTCTATATTTTGTTCCTGCTTTCTCGCCGGAGCTTCGAACTGAAAGGATTGTTTACTCATACATCCTCCTCCTTGCGATTGATTCAATATGGTAGGCTTTTTATTCAGCACAGGTTTGCGTGCACCTAAAAGTGGATGCGCTAATACCTGTACCTCGGAAAGCAGAGCTTTTACATCCCAGGGGATTTCTGCAGCCTGTTGCAGCAAATAATTTTTTCCTTCGTCAAAATATACTTGTTGCTTATGTTCAAGCAAATGAGTTAGATGGGCCTTGATGACGTTTCGACCCATGGGAATCATCGACTGAATGGCGAGCGTTTCGCTATAGGGAGCTGCTTCCCTTAGCTCGATGGTAATCGCTCCTACCGGACAATGTCCAATACAGGCGCCCAACCCGTCGCAAAGTAATTCACTCACCAGTGTCGCTTTTCCATCGATCATTTGTAGCGCTCCTTCGTGGCAGTTCGGAATGCATTCTTCGCACCCATTGCATAACTCTCGGTCTATACTTACAATTTCTCTTATTGCCATGTTGAATTATTCGTTTAATTAGGAAATGATGTACTTAAAATCGGTCGATATTTACCCGAATGAGATGTTTGTTGCTATGCAGATTCGCTGAGATTAATCGATTTCTTTATTGGGTATTTCAGTACCAAATATAATGATCCTTTTCTTACGAAAAAGATGTTGTATAAGTATGTAGCCATTATCTTTAGGCTCGTAAAAATGGGTTGCGACTAGGAGCGTAAGTCGTTGTTGAAACCCGAATCTTATCAGCCTTCCAACCGAAAAACCCGGCAGGATTCACCCTTCCTCTCGAGGTGAATAGCGATAGAGAGTTACGATGGTAAAGGTGTAATGAGCTGTATTTGAAGTAAATACTTTTGTGTGTTAAAAGTGATTATTGCTGAAAACTAAAACGAATTGATTGATGAAATACATTTTTTGGCTAAGTCTAACGCTTTGGGCAAGCTTCTTTTCGCAGGCTGATAATCGGCTTATTAAGCAGGATCTTAAAGCTGAAATAACCTACGTTGAAAATACTCCCGAGGCCGGATTTCGAACCGGAGCGGAACGCATGGAGGTTTATTTGCCTTTGCTCGAAGGGAAGAAAGTAGGCGTTCTGACGAATCAAACCGGAATGGTTGGCGAGGTTCATTTAGTCGATACCTTGATGGCAGTTGGGGTTGAGCTGGTGAGGATTTATAGTCCGGAACATGGCTTTCGCGGTCAGGCAGAAGCCGGAGAGAAGGTCGATCATCAAACGGATCAGCGAACAGGCCTGCCTATCGTCTCCCTTTATGGAAGTAATCGTAAGCCGAAGCCTGAGCAGCTCGAAGGCATTGATATCATGCTATTTGATTTGCAGGATGTCGGCGTTCGTTTTTATACCTACACCAGCACTTTGCATTATTTGCTGGAAGCTTGCTCCGATGCAGGCATACCGGTGATGGTGCTCGATCGTCCTAATCCAAACGGACGAATCGTGGATGGAAACATCCCGGATTTGAAGAAACCCTCATTTGTTTGTATGCATCCGGTTCCCATTCTGCATGGTCTCACCATTGGCGAATATGCTCAAATGCTTGTGGGTGAGGCCTGGCTCAACACCACTGGCCTGCCTGACCTCACTGTTATTGCATGCGAACAGTATCTTCCGAATAAACCGTATGAATTGCCTGTAGCTCCTTCGCCTAATTTGGCTAATCAAAATGCAATTTATTTGTACGCCAGTTTATGCTTGTTTGAGGGAACGAAAATGAGCATCGGCAGGGGAACCGATCATCCTTTTGAGGTATTCGGACATCCGGAATTTGAAGGACCTTTTGAGTTTACCCCACAAAGTATTCCGGGCTTTGCGCTTAATCCGAAGCATCAGGACAAGCTTTGTCGAGGAAAATCCTTGCAGGGCGAAGGTGAACGGGTGTATATGAGTAGGCAATTGAATATGAGCTATTTGCTCGATGCTTATCAGTATTTTAAAAACGATTCCGATTTTTTTATTCCTTTCTTCGATGTGCTTGCCGGTGGGAGCGAGCTTCGCCTGCAAATGGAAGCCGGTTTATCGGTTAAAGCGATTCGCGACAGTTGGCGGTCTGGCTTAAACGAATTTGAATCACTTAGTAAATCGTATTATCTATACCCCTAATGGATGTGGAGGAAGTTCCCTATATCGACGTACATACGCATCGTATTCCTTCGAGTGAAACGTGGGCCGTATATAATTGGATTGTAGGGCAGGAGTTGCCTGAGTTCACGCACGGATTTTTATCGACAGGCATTCATCCTTGGTATATCCCTGAAAACTGGGACGAATCCTTGTTATCGATTATCGACTTAGCCCAAACGGGAAAACTTTCTGCTATAGGAGAGTGTGGATTGGATCGGACCATTACGACTGATTTTGATCTTCAGAAACAGGTTTTTTTAGCGCATCAAAAGCAGTCCGAAACTTTTGCCTTACCACTTATCATACACAGTGTTAAATCCTATAGCGATATTGCTGCTTTCCGAAAATCCCTGCGTCCGTCGCAAGGATGGATCCTGCACGATTATTTCGGAAATGCTTTTCAAACCGCGCAATTAGCTGCTTTGGGCTGTTGGTTTTCGATTAGTCCGAGGCATCTTCATAAATCCTCCTTTTTACCCAACATTCCTATGAATAGGCTTTTACTCGAAACCGACGATTTTGAGCAAAGTATTCAGGAGCATTATGAGCAGGTGAGTAGGCAATTGAAATTATCTTTACCGTCCTTGAAAGCGCAGCTTTTTACAAATTTTCAAATCGTATTTAAGCAGAAATAAAGCATGAATGAATGGTTGAGTCGTACGGCTATGCTGTTGAGCGATGATGAGTTGCGACGTTTGGCAGATGCTCATGTGTTGGTTGTAGGTCTAGGTGGGGTAGGTGCCTTTGCGGCTGAAATGTTAGTAAGGGCAGGTATCGGAAAACTAACGATTGTAGATGGCGATCGGGTGCAGGAAAGTAATCGGAACCGCCAGCTGGCTGCTTTAGTTTCAACTCAGGGCGAAATGAAAGCGGAAGTAATGGCAAAGCGATTACTGGATATTAACCCGGATCTTGCCCTGATAGTAATTCCCGAGTACATTAAGGACGACCGCATGGAGGATATTTTAGATTTTCCCTTCGATTATGTGGTGGATGCGATTGATACGCTTGCTCCTAAAATCTTTCTGATTTATCATAGTCTCAAACGAAAACATCGGATTGTTTCCTCGATGGGGGCCGGTGGGAAGTTCGATCCGGAACAAATCCGAATCAAAGACATTTCCAAATCGTACAACGATCCGTTGGCTCGGATGCTTCGGAAGCGTTTGCATAAGCTAGGTGTTTATAAAGGTGTTAAGGTGGTTTTTTCGGCCGAGGAAATCGATAAGAGCAAGGTAATCCTCACCCCAAACGAAACAAATAAAAAATCGAATGTTGGAACCATTTCGTATATGCCTGGATTGTTTGGCATGTACATGACCTCGGTAGTGATTCGGGATTTATTGTTGGATGTGAGTGGTGGTCAGGAATTGGAATCTGCTTGATGAAAGATGGACCAAGCTGCCTCAGCCTGGTTAATCAACATTAATTCTCCGTTCCAGGTTTTTGCTCCACGTTCGCGACCTTCTGCAAGGAAGAGAGTTTCTGCCGGGTTGTAAATCAAGTCGATTAGGATGTTATTTTCGTCAAGTTCATCGTAAGGAATTGGCAGTGTTTCGTCTAACTTCGGGAACATTCCAAGCGGAGTGGTTTGGATGAGAAGCGGATATTCACGGAAATGCTTGTTTGTTAATTCCTGATAAGTGAGGGTGGTTTCACTCAGCTTTAGGCGGCTAACAACCCGAAAGGATATGTGCCGTTGCTTGAGTACCCACTGCACTGCTTTGCTTGCACCGCCGCTTCCGAAAATGATGGCTTTAGAAATCGACAACGGCAGGTAGTCGAAATAGGAATCGAAGCCAATAACATCAGTATTAAAGGCTTTCAGTCGATAATCCTTTCCGGTTCGTTGAATAAGGATGGTGTTGCAAGCTCCAATCGCTTCCACTTCCGGCGACCAATCACTGCAGTATGCAAGGATTTCCGATTTATAGGGAATGGTAACGTTAAATCCTCGAAGGTTTTCATGCTTGCGGATAAGCGCATCCAGCTCATCGAGGCGTTGGAGCTCGAAATTATCGTAGCGATACGTTTCGCTAAGACCGAGTTCAGCCCATTTTTTTGTGAAGTACTGCTTCGAGAATGAATGTTGCAGCGATTTCCCGATTAAACCGAAACGGATCATGAAGGTGTAGCTTAAGCTTGAGACTTATTAGAGGTGGAGTGCTGAAACTTACTTTCTTGAAGCAGTTTTGCTGCATGTTCCAGTGCGGTATCGTCCACTTGAGCGCCACTGAGCATTTTAGCAATTTCCAGTTTCCGTTCATCCTTGTTTAGTTCTTTGATGCCGGTGGTATTGGTGGCTTCGTCTTTAAAAACCAGGTAATGGCTATCGCCATGTGCTGCAACCTGCGGAAGGTGGGTGATATTTATAACTTGTGTATCGATAGCTATTTGCCGCACAATTCCACCCACTTTATGGGCTATTTCGCCGCTTACGCCGGTATCGATTTCGTCGAAGATGAGGGTAGGGTAGTTGCCCGCCTCAGCGTGTAAGGATTTGAGGCAGAGCATGATTCTCGAAAGCTCTCCGCCGCTGGCTACTTTACTTACCTCACGAGCTTTTTGTTGTTTATTGGCTGTAAAAAGAAATTGCGAAGAATCGAATCCGTGCGTGGAAAGATCGGAGGCTTGATCGAGTTGAATCTCGAAATGAGCTTGTTTTATCCCTAGATTACGGAGGTTGGAGCTAACATACGTGTCTATTTGAGGCAGAACTTCCTCTCGTTTCGAATGAAGGTGGGTGGCTTGTTCTACCAGGTTCGCTTTGAGTTGGTCGAGGTTTTTTTTCATTGCAGCAGCTTCTTCTTCGAGCGAGCTGATATTTCCCAGCTTTCCCTGCATTTCCTTCTGTAAATCGAGGAGTTCTTCCAGACTGTTTACCCGATGTTTGAGTAGTTGCGTATTCAAGATATCGAGCTTTTGTCGGAGGCTTTCGAGCGTGTCGGGTTGAAAATGGGTGCTTTCCGAAACATGGATAGCTTCCTGTACAAGGTCCTTGAGTTCGATGCGAACCTGCTCGATTCGGCTGCTCAGTTCTCTGGCTCGCGGTGAGTACCGGCTTGCCTGGTCGAGGGCGTTTTTTACCAGATGCAAACTGGATAAAATACTCATCTCGCTACTGTCGATGAGTTCGATGCATTCGCTCAACGACCGTTGAATTTCTTCGGCATGACTTAATTCTTCGAATTCCTCTTCGGTTTGAAGGTGTTCGTTTGCGTCGCGGAAGGGTAAGTCGGCTAATTGTTCGAGTTGAAAATGCCAATAATCCTCTTCCATTTTAGCCTGTTCGATTCGGCTTACTTGCTGTCTGAGCACTGCCAATCCTTCCAAATAAGACTGATAGTTTTTCTGATACTCTTGAGCGAGCGATTTGATTCCCGCTTTCGTATCGATGAGTTGCATTCGAAAATCCGGATTGGCCAGCAGTAGGCTTTGGTGTTGGGAATGAATATCGAAGAGTTCGCCGGCAACGGTTTTCAGGATTTGCAGGTTTACCGGGGTGTCGTTAACAAAGGCGCGCGACCTGCCTTGGGGGCTAATTTCGCGACGAAGGATGCAATCGGTGTCGTAATCGAGTTCCAGTTTTTCGAATAGCGATTTCAAATGGCCTTGGTTAAGGTTGAATCGTGCTTCGATGATGCATTTTTTGTTCTTATCGCCTAAGCTTTCGGTATCGGCTCTATTCCCCTGCAGAAGACCCAGCGCTCCAAGAATAATCGATTTGCCGGCTCCTGTTTCGCCGGTAATTATGTTCAACCCGGTACGAAAATCAATCTCCAGGTAGTCGATGAGTATGAAATCCTGAATAAGGAGTGAACGAAGCATAGCTAGAGGTATTAACGCATTCCGCCCATGGGCGTTCGAGGACTGGAGGTGCCGGTGCCAGGAGAGCTTCCTCCACTTTGCTCATTGAGTTTGGTGTATTTGGAGGCATTCGACGGATCTACTTCAGTTAGAATTTGGATGACCCGATTTTTTTCTTCGGGAAAGGATTCCGAAAAGATATTGACCAGCTCGTCGTTTTTAGCGTCGAAGAAAATCTGCATCAGAAAAGAACCCGGTTTATCCCGATGGACTTGCTGGAGCAGGGTTAAGCTTTCGGCAATTTGCATGCGACCGTCGGCTGCCTTGTTGTTCATGATGTCCAAGCCAAGTCGATGGTAATTGTAATAGCATTGGCGGATTCCTTCGTAGCGGTTATTCAGGAGATTTTCGACCAGCCAGTAACGATTACGGAGTGATTCAAATGATTTCCAGCCGCGCTCCGGTGCATTTTGACTTCGGTTCACGATGGATTCGGCTATCTCAAAAAACTCGGTTCCCGACTCAAGCCCGAAGCTGTCGTAATCGAGCCCGATAATGATGTAAATCCAATAAACAACCGTGCTAATTAAATTGGAGTTACTCCCCGATTCATTGTAAAGCAAGGGGTCGAATTCGACATAGCGAATGTGGAAATCGTTATCGACATAGTTGATAAGCACGGAGTTGTAATTCGAATTATAAACCGGACGACGAGCTTGAATGGAGATTCGACCTTTGAATTCGTCGGCTGAAATTTCGTCGGTGATGGTAATCATGAGGTTGCAATCGATGCGTTCTTCCGGACCGAACACATGATTGGTCCATTTGGTATTATTGATGAATTCGAAGAGTTCACTTTGGAGTGTTCGGAAGATTTGCTTGTTCGTACCTTGAATTTGCTGAGAAGTTACTTGCACTTTACAATCCAATTCCTGCGACCAAAGTTTCGACTGGCCTGCGATTAGAAGCAAGGAGAGGAGTAAAATGAATTTATGTACTTGCTGCATGGTAACGGATATCATTCAGGATAGTTTGAGGTAGAAAACTAGGTTGGAAGTATCATTGATTTCCTAATCTGGGAAAGGATATCGGCGGCTACTTCTTGCTTGGATTTTAACTCAAAGGATATAACATTATTGTTGCGATCGATTATTTTAACCTGGTTGGTATCGGTGTTAAATCCTGCTCCGGGCACATTGAGTGAATTGAGAACGATGAGATCCAGGTTTTTCTTCTCCATTTTTTTTTGAGCATTCTCAAGCTCATTTTCTGTTTCTAAAGCAAAACCAACCAGGAACTGTTCGCTGTTTTTTAATTGGCCCAGCTCTGCGGCTATGTCGCGTGTAGGTTTTAGTTTTAGCGTAAGGATGTCGTTGCCTGACTTAATTTTCTGGTTATGTTGAACTTCAGGAGTGAAGTCGGCAACGGCAGCAGCCATGATGGACAGGTCCATGCTTGGGAAAAGTTGCACACTTTCGCGAAACATATCATCGGCCGAGGTAACATCGATTCGGCGAATATTTGGGTGGTTTATGGTTTGGGAGCTAGGACCGGAAACCAGATACACCTCTGCGCCTTGCAGGGCTAGTTCGTGCGCTAAAGCGTAGCCCATTTTGCCCGACGAATAGTTGCCAATAAAACGGACGGGGTCGATTGCTTCGTAGGTGGGGCCGGCTGTGATGAGTGCTTTTACTCCGGAATAAGCTTGTTTCGTTTCGAAAAATTCCACCGTTTTAGCCAGAATTACTTCGGGTTCTTCCATACGACCTTTACCATAAAGTCCGCTGGCCAGTTCGCCCGAGGCGGGTTCAATAATCCGATTTCCGTATGAACGAAGAATGTCGATGTTGCGTTGGTTGGCCGGATGAGCGTACATATCGAGGTCCATTGCCGGAGCGATAAAAACCGGACATTTTGCCGACAGGTAGGTAGTGATTAAGAGATTATCGGCTATGGCGTTGGCCATTTTGCCGAGGGTATTAGCCGAACAGGGAGCTATGATCATGAGGTCGGCCCATATCCCCAGATCGACGTGGGAGTTCCAGCTTCCGTTGGAGTTTACAAAAAACTCACTTTCAACGGGTTTCCCTGAAAGCGCCGATAGTGTAACCGGAGTAATAAACTCTTTGCCGGCCGGGGTAATGAGCACTTGTACCTCGGCACCTTCTTTCACTAGTAATCTTAAAAGAATAGCTGCTTTGTAAGCAGCTATACTTCCTGTTATTCCCAGAATAATTTTTTTCCCCTGAAGCTTATGTTCCATTCGCTTAAAGTTTAAGGAAAGGTGAATAGGTTTGCGGTTTTACCCCAACCCTGAATGAGGGCTTATGCGTTTTGAGTATCGTCGGCTATCCTGAAATAAATTTCGTCGTTCAGGATTTCTTCGATGGCAATGAGTGTTCCTTTAGGCAGACGCTCGTAGTATTTCGAGATTTCGATTTGTTCCCGGTTTTCGAATACTTCTTCGAGGTTATCGGTGAAGGTGGCGAAGTCTTCCAGCTTCTTGCTCAGTTCTTCTTTGATTTGAGAAGAAATTTGATTCGAACGTTTGGATAAAATGGCCAATGTTTCGTAGATATTGCCGGTTTTGGCTTCTAGTTCTTCCACATTTCGGGTAATAGTGGTTGGCGAAGCAGTGGTTTTTTTATAATCCATCATATAAATCCTTTGGTCTTTATAAGAAATTGGTTTAGAATTATTTAATGCTAGTCAGGAATTCTTCTGTTTGTTGTTTGAAGCTTTGTGCTTCATTTAAATAGAAGCTATCCGGAAAAGCGGCAACAAAGGTATAATATTCTTTCTCAGTATTTTTGTATCGCTCTAATTTTTTTTCTTCGATGCTGTTGGCTGCGAGCAAATAAGATGATTTTAGGATGAGAAAGGAAATTTCTTCGCGGTGGCGGGAGTCGGGATATTCGTTCAGGGAATTTTTCAAGGCAGCAATGGAGGCTTTGTAATCGCCTAAATCGTAATAGAGTTTTGCCGATTGGAAGGATTTGTCCTCTAATTTTGACCGAAGGCGGTCGATAATTTCATTAGCTTCTTTCACGCGCTCGCTTCCGGGGTGCCGATTGATAAAGGCTTGCATCTCGGTAATGGCTTTCATGGTAAAGGTTTGGTCGAGACTGGAGGGCGGAGAGTCTTTGTAGTAACAGTAGGCCGCCATGTATTCAGCCTCTTCGGCCTTTGGACTATTCGGGAAGGTGTTGGCAAAGGAACTGAAATAGTGTCCTGCCAGGAGGTAGTCCTTCGTGTGGAAATGGCAATAGGAGTAGGAGAAGTAAATATCCTCCGACTGGGCAGTACCTTTATAAATGGTTAAAAGCTCATCGTAGAGTGCAATGGCTTTGGCATACTCTTGTTCGACAAAATACTCATTTGCCTTTTCAAGTTTGAGGTCATAATTCGACGATTTGAGTACTTTCTGGTACTCGCTGCACGAAAAGGTTGCCAATAAAAGGGTCAACCACAAGAGCGGCGAAAGTGATTTGATTGATAGCATGTTGCAAATTTAATCTTTTGATATGGAATCAAACGTCCCAGGGCTAAGTTTATGATGCTTTGTTAAAAGAAAAGCGACAACGATTGAATTAGCCTAAGCGCGCCTTGAGTGCTTGATTTTCTTTTTCGAAGCCGGGCTTCCCAAGCAGGGCGAACATATTCTTCTTGTAAGCTTCCACTCCGGGCTGATCGAAGGGATTCACCCCAAGGAGGTAGGCACTGATTCCGCAGGCCACTTCGTAGAAAAATAGTAATTGACCCAAATGAAACTCGTCGAGTCGGTCTATCTCAATTTGGATGGGAGGTACTCCTCCGTCGAGGTGTGCGAGCAGGGTGCCTTTGTCGGCCATTTCGTTTACCCAATCGAGGGATTTGCCTGCGAGGTAATTCAGTTGGTCAAAGTCGTCGGCGCCCATAGGTATCTCGGGAGAATAGTTTCCTTGTTTAACACGCAAAATGGTTTCGAAAAGGTTTCGTTTTCCATCTTGAAGGTATTGTCCCATGCTGTGCAGATCGGTGGTGAATTGAACCGATGCCGGAAAAATTCCTTTGCCATCTTTACCTTCGCTTTCGCCATAGAGTTGTTTCCACCACTCGCTCAAATATGCAAGTTTGGGGTGGTAGTTAATCAATACTTCGTTCGTGTAACCTTTCCGATATAAGAGATTTCGAGTAAGGGCATAATGCAACGCCGGATTGGATTCGACCGAACGATCGTTGAAAAGTTTGGCTTCCATTTGACGAGCCCCGCGAATAAGTTCGGCAATGTCGAAACCAGCGGCTGCAATGGGCAATAATCCTACAGGAGTAAATACGCTGAATCGACCGCCTACATTATCGGGAATAACGTAGCTTGGTAACTCAAGTTCTTTTGTGAGCATCCGAAGGGCTCCTTTATTTGCGTCGGTCACAGCTACAATGCGTTCCGACAGGCCTTCTTTCCCAACTTGATTCTCTAAAAGATTTTTCAGTATTCGGAAAGCGATGGCCGGTTCGGTTGTGGTGCCCGATTTACTAATTGAGATAAGTGAGAATCGTTTATCGCGTAGGAAATGAACAAGTTCGTGGAGGTAGTCGCCCGAAAGCTGATGACCGGCGTAAAGGATTTGGGGGTAATCGGCTCCTTCTTTTTTGTGGCTAATCGAATTCGACAGTGCTTCAATCACCGCACGTGCACCCAGATAAGAACCACCAATACCAATGATTACGACATAGTCGGATATTTTTTGGAGCTTCGCTGCCTGGCTTTGAATTGCTTGCAAGGTGTCGGTGGTCACGTTGCCAGGTAAATTTAACCAACCAAGGAACTCATTCCCGGCTCCGGTCCCCTCGTACAAGGTATTCAAGGCTTTTTCACCTTCGGGCAATAAGGCTTCCCATTCCGTTGGGGTGTAAAAATCGGCAGTAAAGTGGGTGTTTATGTGAATCATAGTGTTTGGATTTTAATGTGCGCAAAAGTAGGAATATGGTTCATGCAACAAGAAAGGTTCTTTAAGATTTTTTGAGGATGAATGTCGCCTAAGGAAGGATAGTGAAATCATTGGCGAACACCCCACCTTCTCCTTCTTTTTCGTAAACTTGCTTCCGATTCATTTGCCAAAACTTTTCTTTCATGATGTTCCGATTACGCGATGTTTTCCGCTCACTACGGCTCCCTTCTTATGTTTGGATTGCCCTCTTGTTTCTGCTCATTTATTCGAGCTTGTCGTTGGTCAATCACTTCAATTTCAGAACTTTTGCTCACGATTTGGGGATACGGAACAATGCCATGTTCGATTACATGCAAGGCCGATGGAACGAAACCACACTCATGTTTCCCGACAAAGTTTTTGGGAATATTCTGGGCGACCATTTTTGTTTATTACCTGTTTTAGTTTCCCCTTTTCAGTTCATATTTGGTAGTTACACCTTATTGATATTCCAAATCATAAGCATGGTTTGGGGAGGAATCGGAATCTTTTTTTTAGCTCGAAATTGGTTTCAATCCGACAAGATTGCAGCCTGGGCTCAAGTGCATTTCTACAGCCTTTGGGGGATCTTCTCTGCCTTGAGTTTCGATTATCACGACAATGTTATCGCGGCTATGTTGGTGCCGTGGCTCTTTTATCATTTTTCGAAAAAAGAATATCCTGCTGCCTGGATTTACCTGGCTTTGATTTGGATTAGCAAAGAAAATATGGCCCTGTGGAGCATCTTTCTTTCCATGGGATTGGGCTTCCATTTTTGGCGCGATGCCTCACAGCGAAAAATGGCAGCCTGGTTCTCAGTCGCTTCTGTGTTTGTTTTTTTGTTGATAATGAAGGTTTTGATGCCCTGGGCAGCCGATGGGCAAGCGTATCAGCATAATCATTATCAAGTGTTAGAGGGCGGAATTCTTCATTTGATTAAAGATGGCTTGGCAAACCCCGATAAATATTTCGCGCTCTTGTTCGAAGCTCCCGCTGGCGGTCAGTATGCACATGCGGCAGGAATTAAGTCGGAGTTGCACTTTTTTCTTTTATTGTCGGGCGGCATTTTCTTCTTCTTTAAACCGGCCATTTTGTGGATGGCTCTTCCCATACTAGGTCAAAAATTATTGAATAACGACCCTGTGAAGTGGGGAGTATTGTATCATTATTCCATTGAGCTTGTGCCTTTAATTAGTCTGGCTCTGTTTCTGAGCTTGAAAGATTTTCAGTTTAAAAAGTTCTTCCGTCCCTTATTCATCGGATTTCTTATCAGTAGTTTTTACGTCACTATTCATCTGCTCGATAGTCCTACTCGCAGTCAATACTACCACAGTTCTCACATTCGCTTTTATTATGGGCCGCACTGGGAAAGGCAATTCGATGTGCGCCAAGTGCAAAAAGACTTAAAGCAAGTGCCCGACGATGCAGTGGTAAGTGCTCACAATGTTCTGGCTAATCGACTGGCTTTTAGGGATTCAATTTACTTGTTTCCATTCTACAACGAGCAAACCGATTACCTCGTCTTGCTAACACGTCCTATCGATACCTATCCGCTTAAGAAAGAAGCATACGAAGAAAAACTAGCATCCTTGAGAGCTTCGTCGGATTGGGAAATCGATTTTGAATCGGAGGATTTAATCTTCTTCAAGCGAAGCAATTAACCATTAAAACTCAATCCCAACGAATCGGGATTGAATCTTGAATTTTAAATCTTGAATTTTAAATCCAAAACCTCCCGACCATCCCAGCATCGAAATGTTGAATCCTATTATTGTGTTGAAAATTCCTTAGGACCGAATCTGTGCTCCTAATTCTTTCTCGAAGGCCGACATGAACTGATTCATAACCTTGTCGATGTATTTGTCGTTCAGTGTTTTGGTGTCGTCTTGCAAATAAAAACTTAAGGCATACGATTTTTTCCCTTCGGGGATGTTTTTTCCTTGGTACACATCGAAGATGGTCACTTTTCGTAGTAGTTTCTTCTCCAGTTTTTGGGCAATGTTTACGAGCGAATCAAACGTGACCGATTGATCCAAAATCATGGCCAGGTCTCGGCGTACCATGGGGAATTTCGGTAAATCGGAGAATTGAATCTGATGCTGTTTCGCGATTTTAAAAACCTCGGTCCAATGGAAGCGGGCATAGTACACCGGATCTTGTATGTCGAAGCGTTGTAAAAGGGTCGGATGCACAGCTCCAAAATCGACTATAGTTTTTCCTTGGATGCTGAAATTCAAACCATAAAGGAAAAGCTCATCGTTTAGCTCTTTGCTTTCAAGTCGTGCTGCCGAAATCCCCATTCGTTTCAATAATAGGTCAACGGTTGTTTTTAGGTGATAGAAATCGCTTCGGAATTCTTTCCTCAGCCAATTGCCCGAAGCTTCTGCACCGGTTATGAATAGTCCTAAATGCTCTTCTTCCTTATATTTCCTCAAAGGATTATCGGCCTGTACCGATGCATCGTAGCGATAGGTGTTTCCAAATTCGAATAATTGGAGCACGGGGTTTTTACGGTTAGCATTATAAGCAATGGTTTCCAATCCTCCGAAAAGGAGGTCCTGACGAAGTACGTTTAAATCTTGACTCAAAGGATTTAATATTCGAACCAGGTTTTCGGGTTTCAGCTCCTGGAGAGAATCGTAGTAGGCAGCTTTCGAAAGGGAATTACACATCATTTCGTTGTAATCGTTGGCTGCCAGCCAATCGGCAATTTTTTCCTTAAACTGATATGGGTTCGGATTGGGCCAGTGATTCAAGGTCGATCGAACCTGACGAGCAATTTGCACGTAGTTGTATCCGTAAATGCGAAGAATTTCTTCAATCACATCGCTTTCTCTTTTCACATCGACCCGATAGGCAGGAACACTTAAGTTTAACGCGTCGTTCGATTCACTTAGGATTTGAATCTCCAATCCTTTGAGGATTTGTTTAACCAGGTCGCGCTCAATGGAATTACCAACTAATCGGTCCAGATTCGCATAACTAAGGTTTACTTCGGCCCGTGGAACCGGATTCGGATACCAATCATCGACAGGCGAACTAATTGTTCCTCCGGCAATCTCTTGAATAAGCAGAGCAGCTCGTTTGAGAGCCCAGAGGGTAATTTCCGGGTCGCTGCCGCGTTCGAATCGGAAGGAGGCATCGGTATTTAATCCATGACGCCGGGCTGTCTTACGCACAAAAACGGAATCGAAGCAGGCACTTTCCAAGAAGATATGTTGTGTTTCGAAGGTTACCCCGCTGTTCTTTCCTCCAAAAACACCGGCAATACACATGCCTCCGGCTTCGTTACAAATCATCAAATCGTCGCTGCTGAGTTCTTTCACCGAATCGTCTAAACAAACAAACGGGGTTTTATCTGCCAGACTTTTAACCAACACTTTGTTGCCAACAATCTGGTCGGCGTCGAAGGCATGCAAGGGTTGCCCAATTTCGTGCAACACAAAATTAGTCACATCGACCACCGCATTGATGGGTTTCTGACCAATGCTTTGTAATTTCTTTTTGAGCCATTGCGGCGATTCAGTCACTTTTACGCCACTAAGACTGAGGGAGGAATAGCGAACACAAGCTTCGGGTTTTTGTACTTCCACTTCAATTACACGGTCGTGATTATCTACCTTAAACGATTCGACCGAGGGTTGGTATAATTTGATTTTATGGTCTTGACCCAGGAAGGCAGCTAAGTCGCGCGCCACTCCATAATGCGACGCGGCATCGATCCGATTCGGAGTAAGCCCGATCTCGAACAGGTAGTCGCTGTCGATGCGGAAGTAATCGCGTGCGGGTAATCCCGGCTGCGGATCATCGCTTAAAACCAAAATACCATCGTGATTAGTTCCCAGACCCAACTCGTCTTCGGCACAAATCATTCCTTCGGAAACTTCGCCACGAATTTTGGATTTCTTAATGCGAAAACTGTCGTCTTTCAGGTAGATGGTTGTTCCCACGGTGGCAACTACGACCTTCTGTCCGGCTGCTACGTTGGGTGCTCCACACACAATATCGAGGAGCGTGTCGTTTCCAATATTCACAATGGTTTTACTCAGGGTATCGGCGTTGGGGTGCTTCTCGCATCGAATTACTTCGCCAATGACAAACCCTTCTAATCCTCCCGGGATGGATTCGTGCTTTTCCATCGATTCGACTTCCAAGCCGATGTTGGTTAAGATTTGAGCTGTTTTTTCAGGCGAAGGCAGTTCTGGTAAATATTCTTTTAACCACTGATAGGATATTTTCATGCTTTAATTTGTTAAGGCTGAGTTTGTAATGCTGATAGGTCATCGACCGTTCGACAAAAGTAATGATTTATCGATTTTTTTAAGGGTGAGTCCGTTTACAAAGTTGTAATTTCGTGCGATGTAGAATCAAACTGAATGGTATGTCGATACTAATTACCAATATTAAAAAACTGGTGCAAGTTGAAGAAGAGCACCGCCCCTGGGTTGCCGGCGAATCAATGGCTCATTTACCATCCATTGAGAATGCATTTCTTTTCATGGAAGGAGAAACAATTGTCGATTTTGGACCAATGGAACGTTGTACCTACGAGGCCGAAACCATCATCGATGCCAGCGGGAAATTAGTTTTCCCGTCGTATTGCGATTCGCATACCCATTTGGTGTATGCCGGCAGTCGCGAAATTGAATACATCGATAAAATAAAAGGCTTGTCCTACGAGGAAATTGCTAAGCGCGGTGGAGGTATTCTTAATTCTGCCAAGCTGCTCCACGAAACGTCGGAAGATGAGCTTTACCAGCAGTCGATGAAACGCATCGATGAAATTGTTCGAATGGGAACAGGCGCTGTAGAAATCAAGTCGGGCTATGGTCTCACGGTTGAAGATGAGTTGAAAATGCTTCGAGTAATTAAACGGATTAAGGAAACAGCACCCTTGACCGTGGTGGCAACTTTTTTGGGCGCTCATGCTGTTCCGGCCGAATATAAAACCCGGCAATCGGAATTTGTCGATGTGGTGATTCACGAAATGCTTCCTTTGGTTGCTGCTGAGGAATTGGCCGATTACATTGATGTATTTTGCGATAAAGGCTTTTTTACTGTCGAAGAAACCGAGCGGATTCTCCTGGCGGGTATGAAACATGGCTTGCGGGCTAAAATACACGCGAATGAACTCGATTATTCGGGTGGTATTCAGGCGGGTGTCAAGTATCAGGCGCTTTCTGTGGATCACCTCGAATTTACTGGCGATGCCGAAATCGAAGCTTTATTAAACTCGGACACCATGCCAACCCTTTTGCCGGGTGCCGCTTTCTTTTTAGGTATGATTGACCCGCCCGCTCGCAAAATGATCGATTCAGGCCTTCCGCTCGCTCTGGCCTCAGATTTTAATCCGGGTTCGGCTCCAAGCGGCAACATGAGCCTGATTTGCTCCTTCGGATGCATTAAATTAAGGCTCTTGCCCGAGGAAGTTTTTAATGCCGTAACGAAAAATACAGCTTATGCCATGGGTTTATCCGAAACGCATGGGAGTATTGCCAAAGGGAAAATTGCCAACGTGTTTATTACGAAAGAGATTCCGGGATACGAATTTATTCCCTATTCCTTCGGCAGTAATTTAATTGAAAACGTTATTCTTAAAGGGAAGGTGATTGCGTAAGACCCGGATTATTATTTAGGCTGATGAGGTCGTCCCCAGGATGAAAGGCCTTTAAGTAGCAGGCATTTCCTTCGGACGATTGCCTGTTTCTGGGCCACCAAAAAGGTCTTCAAACTTCTCCATAGAATGAAAATAATGAGTAAAAAAAAGCCCGACGGAGTAGTCGGGCTTTTTTTAGAGCTTTCGAGCGTTTTTAACCTTTTCCTGAGTCAAGGCTAATTCAAGTACGTCGAGTATATCTTTCACATAATGAATGGTAAGACCTTTAATGTAGTCTTCCTTAATTTGCGAAATGTCGTTTTTATTTTCTTCCGAAATGACAATTTCCTTGATGTTGGCGCGCTTGGCTGCCAGGATCTTTTCTTTGATTCCTCCTACAGGTAGCACTTTACCCCTCAAGGTTATCTCACCCGTCATGGCAAGTTGGTTCTTCACTTTTCGTTGGGTGAAGGCCGAGGCCATCGAAGTTGCCATGGTAATACCGGCCGATGGACCGTCCTTTGGGATTGCTCCTTCGGGCACATGCAAGTGGATGTTGTAGTTGTCGAAGATTTCCGGATCGATGCTTAGGTTTTCGCAATGCGATTTAATGTATTCCAAAGCAATAACCGCCGATTCTTTCATCACGTTGCCCAAATTCCCGGTTAGGGTCAGGTTACCTTTCCCTTTGCTGAGGCTGGTTTCAATGTAGAGGAGTTGACCTCCGGTAGCAGTCCAGGCAAGACCATTAACCACACCTGCCGATTCGTTTGTTTGATACGAGTTCTTGAGGTATTCCGGTGGTCCTAATATTTCGGTCAGGAAGGACTCCGATACTTTAGTGGTATAATCTTCGTCTGATGCAACCAGCTTAGCTACATGGCGACAGATTTTTGCAAATTTCTTTTCCAGTTGTCTTACTCCCGATTCACGGGTGTATTGCTCAATAATTAGTTCAACGATTTTTTTGGGGAAGCTGAGGTGTTGTTTGCTCAACCCATGATTTTCCAATTGCTTGGGAATAAGGTGGCGTTTCGCAATTTCTACCTTTTCTTCCACTAGATAACCGCTCACATCGATCAATTCCATCCGATCGAGCAGGGCCGGAGCCATGGTGGAGGTTGTATTCGCTGTAGCAATAAACATAACCTTGGATAAGTCGTAGTCGAGTTCCAGGTAATTATCGTGGAAGCTGTTGTTTTGCTCCGGGTCGAGAACTTCGAGCAAGGCCGATGAAGGGTCGCCTCGGAAATCGGATCCTACTTTGTCGATTTCGTCGAGCACAAATACCGGATTTCCACTACCTGCTTTTCGAATATTCTGGATGATCCGTCCGGGCATAGCTCCGATGTAGGTTTTCCGATGACCACGAATTTCCGATTCGTCGTGTAATCCACCAAGGGAAATGCGAACATAACTGCGACCAATGGCTCGTGCAATGGATTTACCCAAGGAGGTTTTCCCAACGCCGGGAGGGCCATGCAAGCAAAGAATGGGCGATTTTAAATCGCCTTTCAGCTTAAGAACTGCCAAATGTTCAAGTATGCGATCTTTTACTTTTTCTAAGCCAAAGTGATCTTGGTCGAGAATATTCTTGGCATGGTGTAGGTCGAAATTATCGGACGAATACTCGTCCCAGGGGAGGTCGAGCAGCGTATTGAGGTAATTAATCTGGATACTCCATTCGGGCGAGGCCGGGTTGGTTCGACTCAGCTTAGTCAATTCTTTATCGAAGCGCTCTGCCGTTGCTGCGTTCCACTTTTTGTCGGCCGCTTTGGCCTTCATTTCTTCTATTTCGGAATCGGGACCACCTTGTCCTAATTCTTCCTGAATAGTCCGCATTTGCTGATGCAGAAAATATTCTCGTTGTTGCTGATCGATTTCCTTTTTAACCTTGGCCTGTACTTCGTTTTTCAGCTGATTAATTTGTGCTTGCCGCTGTACATGAGTCAGCGTTTTCATAGCCTGCTCATCGATCAATGTCAATTCCAAAATTTCTTGCTTCTGGTCGGCCGGGGCTTCGAGAAAATTCGAAATGATATTAATGAGTTGGTGGTCGGACTTGATGTTTTTCAGAGCGTATTGCACTTCGTCGCTCCCTTGGGGGAGGGAAGCAGCAATTTGCAAGGCCAAATCCTTGATGGAACTCATCACTGCGTGAAATTCGCGTGGATCGGAAACGATTGAACTCTCTTTAACGTAGGTGACATTGGCCTTAAAGTATGGCTCGGTTTGAACCATCTCAATAACCCGGAAGCGTCGTTTCCCTTGCAGGATTACGGTAGTATAGCCATCGGGCGATTCAATAATTTTGAGAATCTTGGCAACCGTTCCAATTTGATACAGGTCTTCGGGGTTTGGATTATCAATATCCGACTGCGTTTGCGTTAAACAACCAATCAGTTTGTCGGCGCGATGTTGTTCCCTAATGAGCTGCAAGGATTTATGGCGCCCAACCGATATGGGCAAAATGACACCGGGAAAAAGAACGGTGTTTTTAAGTGCCAGAATCGGTAAGGACTTGGGTTTTCTTCCTGCATTCATGCTGTTCATGTCCTCGAAAGGAAACAGGGAAATAAATTCATCTTCTTGTTCGTCAATAATATCGTCGAAATTCATGTATCTGTTCTTAAGTGTGATTGGTGTTTGAGTTTACAAAAATGCTGCATCTTTTTAATTGCGACATTCTGTCAGTTTGACCAACAAATAATGGCCGATTAAGATCGGAGGTGCTGTGTGTTTTCGTAAATATGGGTTAAAATTTCGACATCGGCTTTGCTCAATTCGATTGCTCGTCGTTGCATCACCAATTTAGCCACATGGAGCGCTACACGAAGGGTGTAGTTTTTATATCCGTCGGCTCCTCCCCAGCTAAAATCAGGGACAAATGTAGGGGGAAATCCGGCTCCAAAAATATTGGCATTTACTCCCACCACGGTACCGGTATTGAACATGGTATTAATGGCGCACTTGGAATGATCGCCCATGATGAGTCCGCAAAATTGCAGCCCGCTGCTGATGAGGTTTTCGGTAGCATAGCTCCATATTTTTACATCGGCATAGTTGTTTTTTAAGTTGGAGTTATTGCTGTCGGCACCAATATTACACCACTCACCCAGAACAGCATTCCCAAGGAACCCATCGTGCGCTTTATTGCTATAGCCGAACACGACCACATTATTTAGCTCGCCTCCCACTTTGGAATGAGGACCGATCGTGGTTGGACCATAGATCTTGGTTCCTAGTTTTGTTGCGGAGTGGTGGAGCAGTGCAAAGGGACCGCGAATGAGAGAACCTTCCATCACTTCGCTGTTTTTCCCAATGTAGATTGGCCCGGAGGATGCATTTAAAGTGGAAAAGTGCAGGGTAGCTCCTTCTTCGATAAAAATATTTTCCGGACTTATGGTTTGAATACTTGGGGGAATGGGTGCCGATTGACGGTTTTTGGTCAGGTTTTTAAAATCGAATTCGATCCAACTGCCATTCATTTGAAAGATATCCCACAGGTTCTTAAACTGGGGCAAGGCGATGGCTGTTTCCACTTCGTTTAGTTTCAGTTCTTGAAGCGTTTCAAACGATTCGATATATTGCTGCGAGGTGCGCACTGCCAGAATCGTATCTCCCTGCACCAGTTTTTGTTCCGGTTCAAGTGATTCGATTAGTTGGAGGAATTCCGGGCTGGGGAATAATCGTCCATTAATGAGGAAATTCTCTTTTCCCCAATGAGCAGGATACTTGGATTGAAGGTAGGATTCGGTGAGTATTGAACAGATGCTTCCCAAGGCCAGGTTCCATTTTTCGCGGAGGGTAAGGATTCCGATTCGAAAATCGGCAATGGGTCGGGTAGCAGCCAAGGGTAAGAGATGCACTCGTTGAGGGTCGTCGAATAATAGGTAGTTCATGATAGTGATTAGGCTTAAAATGAGGAGAAGCAAGTTTAAAAAAAAGAGGCTGTTTATGGATTAAACAGCCTCTTTTTTTATGGAATTTTGGAGATTATTTTGCGAAACCCTCGCAGAGCGGTTAGGTTGCGGAAATAAAAATCCGGTAGTCGGTATCAGCCGACTCCACCCTTTGCAGGGATTATTTTTTCCTGTTTTGCAAATGCTTTTGGTACTTCGTCATGAACTTGTCAACACGTCCTGCGCTATCCACCAATTTCATTTTACCGGTGTAGAAAGGGTGAGAAGAGTTCGAAATTTCAAGTTTGATTAGTGGGTATTCCACTCCATCCACTTCGATGGTTTCTTTCGAAGGAGCGGTCGATTTAGTAATAAACTGCTCGTTGTTCGACATATCTTTGAAAACCACTAAGCGATAATTTTCGGGATGTATTCCTTGCTTCATTGCGATATAATTTATATTTCCAGTTTCTCGTTAAACGCTTATCTCCCCGATTAACAGGTTGTTAGCTTTTTAAAATATAGCTTTTCGAGCCGAAGCTCTAATGGGCTGCAAATCTATTTATTTTTAATGAAATACAAAATAATCTGCTTCGAATAATTTCTGGTAACTTGCTAAAAATTTACATTTGTACAAAATCAAATCAAATAGAAATAGTGGTATTTTACCCCGGGTATCAACCTTAAATTGTATTCGTTAAAATTCAAATACTATGGAATATACGGAATTAAGTGTCGATGTGTCTTCTCTTTCCGAGGAATTAAAAGATTGGATCATGGCTGAATTATCAGTAGCCGATTTTGAAAGCATAATGGAAGAGGAGAATCAAATAAAGGCCTACATTCCAAGCCAATCCTTCGAGGACGGAAATTTGGAAGCACTTAAAAAGTTGCTGGAGAGTAATCATTTGGAAATGAAAGTCAAACAAATTCCTTTTCAAAACTGGAACAGCGAATGGGAAAAGAATTACGACCCGGTCGTGATTCAGGATAGGGTGCACATTCGGGCCGATTTCCATCCCAAATTACCCGATATGGAGCACGAACTCCTCATCAACCCAAAAATGTCGTTCGGAACAGGGCATCATCAAACTACCGAACTCATGATTTTATATTGCCTGGATACCGATTTTAATCAGAAGCGGGTACTCGATATGGGAACCGGAACGGGCGTGCTAGCCATCCTCGCTGCCAAAAAAGGCGCAAAATCCATCGATGCTTTCGATATTGATGAAAACTCGGTCGAAAATGCACGGGAAAATGTCCGACTAAACCGCTGTGCGCATATTCAGGTCGAGCGAGGCGAGGCGAATTTTTTACGTTCCGAGGAATATGATTTTATTCTCGCAAACATCAATAAAAATGTGCTGATACACGATATGAGCTATTATGCACGTTCCTTACGTGCCGGCGGCATTTTAATTATTAGCGGATTCTTTTTAAGCGATGCGCAGGATTTAATCGACGAAGCCAATCGTCATCGACTTACCTATCGCAACCATAAGTGTAAAAATAAGTGGTCGGCTATTTCATTTCAAAAAAAATAGGGTACATGACTCAACAGCCCAGGCTATTCTTACTTCTAATCATTCTGTTTCTGTCGTTTCAATCGTTGGCTCAACGGAGAATAACCCAGTTTAGCGAAGAGCCCGAAAAGTTTCTTAAAGAACTAAAGTCCTTCGTCGAATCGAGCGATAAGCCACCGGGAAAAGATATTTATAAACAATTCGAAGAACATTATTTAGGCGGATCTTTTACTGCCTACGATATCGAAACGATTCGGAATCATTCGGTGGCTCTGCTAAAAAAAAGGGGGAGAGGAGAACACTTTGCTTCGTACTTGCAAGTACTACTGGCCCTGAACGAAGGCCTTATCGACCAGGAATCGCGCAACGAATGGCAAAATGCCCTGGAATACATGCTCGATAAGCGAAATTTTCAGCTCAATAAAATCGAATCCTTCTTCTTTTCCACTTACATGCTCGTTCAGGGCGATTTTATTTATCGCACTGAAGTCGATTATACGGCCCAATGGAAGTCGAATGGTGCCGATTATCAGTTCGAATTCGCCAACGATGAACTGCTGATCCGTTTCGAGAAACTCGATTTGAGTTGTTATGCCAAAGACGATAGTATCCGAATCAATGCAACATCGGGTTACTACAATCCGATCGATATGGTGTGGTACGGCAAAGGAGGAAAAGTAACCTGGGAAAATGCAGGCTTTTCGCCCGACTCGGTTCATGCTTTGCTGAATGATTATTCCATCGAGCTAAAGCGATCCATGTACGAGGCCGATTCGGTTCAGTTTATCCATCGAAGTTTTTCCGATGAATACCTACTAGGGAAGCTAACCGATAAAATCGTTACGCAAGCTTCCGAAACACGTATCAGTTATCCGCGTTTTGTAACCTATGCTGCCCGAATTACGATCCCCGATATTTACCCGGGCATCGATTATGCAGGCAGCTTTTCCATGTTTGGGAATCGCTTCATGAGTATTGGTGCCGATAAGCAAGATGCTTACCTTACGTTTAAGCAAAACGATACGGTTTTCATGCGCTGCGCTTCGCCCGAATTTGCCTTTGGCGAAGGCCGGATTGTTAGCGATCGGTCGGCCGTTACTATATACCTGAATCAGGATAGCATTTACCACCCTGGGCTTGCCATGCGCTATGCGAACGACAAGAAGGAAGTAGTTTTACTGCGCGATGGCGAAGGGGTAACGCAAACTCCTTTCTTGAATTCCTATCATCAAATCGACATGGATTTTGAACAAATCCTTTGGAAGGTGGGAGAACCTCGACTCATCTTCAGCATGATGAAAGGAGGTGAATCGGGAACTGCAGTGTTCGAATCGGCTCACTATTTTAGCTCGGAACGTTATTATGCGGTTCAGGGGAAAGATGCCCAGCATCCGTTCTCGGGGCTTATCAAATATTATAACCGATACCTCGATAAGGAGTTTACGGCCTCCGAGTATGCAAACTTCATTCGAATGCCGATTACTCCTGTTCGACAATTGTTAATGCGACTTTCGTATTTAGGAGTCATTCATTATCAGGTAGAAACCGAGAAAATTATATTGCGCGATCGGCTCTTTTATTACGTGAGAGCTGTTTCGGGAGTAGAAGATTACGACGTAATCAGCATGAATTCGAGTCCGGGGAATAAAGAAAATGCAAGCCTAAATTTGTTAACCAAGGATTTGAAGATTTATGGCGTTCCTCTTATTCAATTGAGCGACTCTCAAAACGTAGTGATTTACCCCAGCAGAGGGGAGATTTTAATGAAAAAGAACCGCGACTTTGAGTTCGAAGGAAAAGTTGAAGCCGGGAAATTTGATTTTTATGGGAAATCGTTCCGTTTTAGTTATGAGAATTTTAAAGTTGATTTGGACAATATCGATTCGCTCCGGATTTGGGTTGAATCGCGTGATAAGGATCAAAATCCGATTTTAGTTCAAGTTCGAACTGTTATCGAAGACATTACGGGCGATTTGATCATCGACTTGCCCGGGAATAAATCCGGTAGAAATTATCAGCCTGAATATCCGATTTTTAATAGTCGGAAGACAAGCTATGTGTATTACAACAAACCACATATTCAACGTGGGGTGTATCGAAAGGACGATTTCTACTTTGCCATCGATCCCTATAGCATCGATAGTTTGGACGAGTTTGAAACCAAATCGCTCTACTTCGACGGCGAATTTACTTCGGCTAATATTTTCCCACCCTTTAGAGAATCGTTGCGCGTGCAACAAGATTTATCGCTTGGATTTATTACCCAAACGCCGGAAATGGGCTATCCAACTTATGTGGATAAAGGTCGGTACTATCAAACCATTTATTTGAGCAATCGAGGCTTGCGTGGAGGCGGAATGGTAGATTATCTCACGTCTCGATCGGAATGCGACGACTTCATCTTTTACCCCGATTCCATGAATGCTTATCCACAGCGTTTTGAAATGAAACAGCAAATTCAAACGCCGGAATATCCTTCCATTGTCGGAAATCAAATCTATCAGCATTGGGAACCATACGAGAATCAGCTCTTTGTTCAAAGTAGAGAGACACCCTTCTCCATGTTTGCCGAAGCAAAAATGACCGGTGCGCTTCGCTTACGACCCGAAAAAGTGGAAGGACAAGGAAAGATGGAATTTTTGTGGGCCGAAATGAATTCGAAAGATTTTAGCTACGCATCGAATGCTTTCGAAGTGGAAAATTCATCTTTCGATTTGAAGAGAGAAGATGGGAAGGGTTTTAATTTTCAGGTGGATGATGTAGCCGGTAAAGTCGATTTTACCGCTCGCTATGGACAATTTACCTTGAATAATGATTCGGGATTAATCCAAATTCCACCGGTGCAATACATCAGTACCATCGATATGTTTAAATGGTACATGGACGAAAGTGAACTCGACCTGATGGATGCCGCTTTGGTCAACAAAGCGATAATAGTCAATGCGCAAATGGATGCCGAAAAACTCATCGATTCCGACTATGTGGGAGCCGAGTTTATCTCCGTCCATCCGAAACAAGACTCTTTGCGTTTTTACGCTCCTTTGGCTAATTACAAAATCAAAGACAGCTTGTTGATAGCTCAATCGGTTAAAACGATTTTAGTTGCCGATGCAGCGCTCTTGCCAGGCGATGGTATCGTATCGATTGAGGCCGGTGCTGCCATGCGCACTCTCGAACAAGCTCGAATCGTTGCGGATACTGCTAATCGGTATCACACATTTTACGAAGCGGAAATCAATGTGTTCGGTCGAAAATCCTACACCGCTTCGGGTAGTTACGATTATATCGATGAGCAAAATCGGAACCAAACCATTTCCTTTAGTGTAATCGATGTAAACGATTCCCTCCAAACCTATGCTTTGGCCGATATTCCTGAAGAACAGAATTTTACCTTGTCTCCTCATTTTCGCTATCAGGGAAGGGTCAAGCTCGATGCTCCCATTCAATGGCTCAATTTCGAAGGACACGCCAATTTGGTTCACGCTTGTGAATTGGTAAATCCTGGTTGGTTTTATTTCGATACCCTAATCGATCCACTCGAAATCTATATTCCTATTCGGGAGAAAATTCGCGATAAAGAACAGAATTACCTCGCAGCCGGGGTGTTTATGAACAAAGACAGCATCCATATCTACTCATCTTTCCTAAGTAAACCCAAACGACGCGACGATATCAAGCATATAACGGTTTCCGGCTTGCTTACTTTCGACAAAACGGATCGCGCTTATCGTATTGCTTCGTATGAAAAGTTGCAAAATCCCGATGCTCCCGGGCCTATGTTAAGTTTATGGGTGGATGCCTGTAAGCTCGAGGCGGAAGGTTTAATCGATATTGGGGTCTATGCAGGCCAAATTAAGATTCATTCGGCCGGGCAAATTGTCCATGACCTGACCTTGAACGAGGTGGAAATGAACCTGATGATGGTTCTGGATTTTTACTTCCCTGAACCGATTCTGAATCTGATGGCCGACAAAATGATTAGCAATTATGAAATGGAAGCGGCCGATTTATCCGATGAGATTTTTCTGAAAGCAATGTACGAATTGCTTCCGGTCGAAGAGGCCGATGCTGCGCTTAAGAACTTAAGCATGTATGGTGAATACCGCCGCACACCTGAACTACTCGAAAGTAGTTTGGTGCTTACCAACATTCACCTGGCTTGGAACAGCGAACAAAAGACTTACGAATCGATCGACGATGTGAGTATTGGAAACATGGGCAAGAAAGGGATCAACCGAATTGCTCCTTCGAAATTTGAATTCCTGAAAACCCGTGTAAGCAATGAATTTACCGCTTATTTTCAGGCTGGTAGCGAACAGTGGTATTTTATGGAGTACAAGCGAAATAATCTCTTTGTTGTTTCCTGGACGATGCCTTCAATTTTGGATTGAAAGATTGAAAGCCGACAATCGACGGAACACGATAAAAGGGGAGCCTCCCTTGACGATTGTTCCTGCTAATGAGCGAAAAACGCTATTTCCTTGAAAAGTACAGCATGGACGACGAAGAAGAGTTTTACGACGATTAATCGAAATCGAGTCCCAAGGATTGTTTCAATTTAAGGAGTTGAGGGATTTTTACGCGACAGGAATTGAAACTTATCCTCGGCGGTAAATGCGTTGATCGCTTTTCCACTTCCTCTGTTCCAGCACTATTTCGAGTGAGCTCAATCGTAACTCCCGAATGAGTCGTTCCGTTAATTTCGGTTTAATCGCATCGTGAGCGACTCGAGGATGGATTGGTTGGCTACTTTCAGCACAAATGCAAGGGGTTTGTGATTTGCGGCGCTAAGCAATTTGTAGGGGAGGAATGCAGTCGAGGCTCACCCGGCCAGTCTAATGAGGAAACGTTTCCAGGCAGCAAATGAGTGCTTCGGGCTTCAAGCTGATCTTCAACGGTTCGCTGGTGTTAGCCTTAGCTCTACGTTGGCTCCAACTACCGTTTGAGCCTTTGGTTCAACTTCCTTTTAGCTGCTTGGGCATTTGCTTGACCCGATAAAAGAGCATCGAGGCTTGGAATGGATGAAGGTTTGCGTTCGGGTTTGGCGGGCGAAACAACTGGCTCCGATTTTACCGGTGCTGGCGCGGGCTCCGGGCTTTTCTCAGCAGCTGGCGGAGTGGGCGCGGGCTTGGCGGTCGCCGAAACAGACGATTGAGCGGCTGGTTAGAACAGCCACTGCTTGCTTTTCTTTAACCGCAGGAGGCGCCTCGCTTAACTCAGGGCTTTTTTTTTTCAGGCTTAAACCAACTATTTGAAGCAAGGCTAACTCTATGTGAAGACGGGTATTCTTGCTGCTGCGGTAATTTATATCGAACTGATTGCAGATGCTCAAGGCTTCGAGTGCAAAACTAACTTCGACCTGTACCGCTTGTTGAAGGTATTTTTCTTTGATTCCTGCACCAACTTCCAGCAATTGAATGGTTTCCGGCTTGCGGCAAATTAGCAAGTCGCGGAAATGCTTTGCCAACCCGACCAAGAAATGCTGCCCGTCGAAACCCTTCGCCAAAATCTCGTCCAAGATTATTAAACTGCTTCCATAATCGGCTGCCAGAAAGGCATCGGTTAAGCGAAAATAATACTCGTAATCGAGTACGTTCAGATTTTCGATTACCTGCTGATAGGTGATGGTTTCGCCGGAATAACTTACAATTTGATCGTAGATGGAGAGTGCATCGCGCATGGCTCCGTCGGCTTTCTGAGCAATGATATTCAAGGCTTCGGGTTCGGCGCTAATTCCTTCTTTTCCCGCAATATAGCTCAGGTGATCCACCATATCGGCCACTTCAATCCGGTTGAAATCAAATATTTGACAACGGCTCAGAATGGTTGGAATAATTTTATGTTTCTCGGTGGTGGCTAGAATAAAAATAGCATGGGCCGGCGGTTCCTCAAGCGTTTTCAGAAAAGCATTGAAGGCGGCCAGCGAAAGCATGTGAACCTCATCGATGATGTAAGTGCTGTATTTTCCTACTTGAGGAGGAATACGAACCTGTTCAATCAAACTCCGAATGTCTTCGACGCTGTTGTTCGACGCTGCATCGAGTTCATGGATATTATAGGATCGGTTTTCATTAAATCCCTTGCACGATTCACATTGATTACAGGCTTCCATCTCGGGCGTCGGCTGCAAACAATTAATGGTTTTCGCAAAAATTCGTGCACAGGTGGTTTTGCCAACTCCACGCGGACCGAAGAACAAATAAGCATGAGCCAGTTTTTGTTTTTCTATCGCATTTTTAAGCGTCGTGGTAATCGATTTTTGTCCAACCACCGAGTGGAAGGTTGTGGGGCGGTATTTACGGGCTGAAACGATAAATTGACTCATGCTTTTTTCTAGTTTTCGCAAAAGTAGCAAATATAATTGGTGGAAAAGAAAATTGGAAGATGTGCAAATAATCTTAGGCAAACTTGGTTAGTTTGCTGTTATTCAGTGGCTTGTGTTTTGTTTGACTCCTCATTCCTCCGCGATGCCTTCGATTCAATCTGTAAATGAATAAATCCGGCATAGAGCTGTAACCACTCTTTGGTGAGTTAGGATGCTTAATGATTTTTCTCCTGGCAGTACTAGAGCGACATTAAGAATGTGGTTAAGGAATCGGAACGTTTAAGTTGAAGTTTTTGGCGTATCTGATGACGGGTCTTTTCAATGGCAGCTTGGCTAATATTGAGAATACCGGCAATTTCTTTACTCGATAAATTGAGTCGAAGTAGGGCGGCTAAATGAAGTTCGTTTCGTCCAAAGTCGGGATTCAATTGAATTAACCTGGAATAAAAATCGCCATAAGCTTGCGTAAAGACTTGCTCAAATTGCTCTATTGCCTGATCTTGCTGATTTTCTTCGAGTTGATGAATCAGCTGGTCGAAGTCTTCTCGATCCTTTTTACGGACCAGCTGGAGGGAGTAGGGTCGGAGCTGGTTCGCTAAATTTACCCGCAGGTTTTCGTGCTGCAAATGCCTCAAGGCTTCCATCATTTTTTGTTGATGTAGTTTCTCCGATTCCAAGTTGGCCGTTCGATTCATCTCTCGAATTAATTCCTGCTCAAGTTCAAGTTTTTGAATCGTTGCCTCCCTTGCCTGATTTTCCCATGCTAATTGACGTGCTCGTTCCGATTCAATTTCGAGTTGCAGTAGGGCTTTTTTGCTTCGTAAATGATTGATGTAGAAGATTAATCCTGAAATTAAAATAACACTCAGGAGCAAAATGACCAGCAAGAGTAAATACTTGCGCTGATTGATGCTTTTCGAGTGAACCACCTCCAATTCATTGGATAAGGCTTCGGTTTCATAGCGTTGTTTTACTTCTTCGAATAATTCAAGGTCGGCCTCGCTAAAGAGTTGCTGCTGAAGGGAATCGACCCTGGGTCGCAACCGGAGGTATTTGTCGGACTGATCGTTCGACGCCAGCTCTCGAATCCAAAGTTGGTAGGCATTCAAAGCTTGATTCAAGTCGTTTCGCTCATAGAACCAATCGGCTGCTTGTTCTATCCGTTCAAAGGCTGTTTCATTGCTGTCGAGTTCAAAAAGAATCTGAGCACGGTATACTTGGGCTTCAAAATAATGGGTTGGAGCCAGCCAGCGGTATTTTTGTTGTTCCATTTGGTCTAAAATCGCCAAGGCTTTTTCGGTGTTCTGCTCAAGGGTTTTAGCCGTTCTTGCTTCCACTATCAGGAGTCCTAACTCAACGTCGTAATCGGGAATTCCACGGCAATCTTCAAGCATTTTTAAATAAGACCGGAGCTCTTCGTAGGAATGTAACTCGAGAGAAATATTGCAAAGCTGAATTAGCGTGAGGCAGGTTTTACCTTCGCCAACTGCTTCTGGCTTATCCTCGAGCGAGCTTTGCATATAACGCTTTGCTTCTTGCAAATAGCGGGTATATTTTAGCGATTGAACTAACCTGAAAAGTTTTGCTAAGCGATAGTAAGTTTTCCCAATGGCATAATTCAGTTTGCTGTCGAGAAGGCGCGATTCCGGGGCTGCCTCAAGTGCTTTCAGGTATAAATTCAATGCTTTGGTATGGCGTCCCAGTGCATACCAATTATTGCCCGATTCAAAATAGGAAAATTGCAATTGAAGGGGTAAGTTTAATGCTTTAAATTCCTCGATCGATTGATTGATTAGTTCATGTGCTTGTGAAAAGAGTCGATTCTCTCGAGCAAGAATTCCCTCTATTCGGTTTAGCAATGGGATGAGTTGCATCATGCTGGTTTCCGTTGCAATTTGACGTGCTTTCCTGAAATACAAACCCGATAATTGTCGTTCGCCAGCGTGGTATTTTTCCAGACCAATAGCCCAGTAAATCCAGGCACTGTCCGACGAGGAAACAGAAGGGCCCAGCTGAGAGGATAAAGCCCTGGAATGTTTCAAGATAGTGTCTGCTGGGTGATACTCATATTGCATGAGTATTTCGGACAAAGCTTGAATCTTTTCAGTTTGTGCGTGGGCTCCTCCCACCCCGCCGGGAATGATCCAAACAAGAAGGATGAAAAGGCAGCTTACACGTGAAAGTTGGTTGAATGGCTTTGCCATAGCTGGATATGAGGTTAACTGGAACAGATGGAGTGAAGGTAGATTGTGTCGGTTTTAGATTTAAAAGAGATAATTCAAACCAATATACATTCCCTGATCTCCGTCCTGAGAGTCGAGGGCAAATCCGTAATCGAGCGCCACGACAAAATTTTGATTCATCGCCACGCGAAATCCGAGTCCGGTTCCAAAGTGCATTTTTTCTCCTGAGTCGTTGAAAAAAGAATCATAATCTTCGGGCAATAGATCGAAGTCAATGTCAACGGGTTTAATTACTTGGCCGGCATCGAGAAAGGCGTTCAGACCTAAATAGAAGTTGTTGTTCAGCAATCGAAAATGCCATACTTTCCAACGCATTTCAATATTTCCCATGAAGACCCCATCGCCTACGATTCGGTTCAATAAGACCCCACGAACGGTTTTCCCTCCGCCTATACCGTCGGAACTTACGCCTCGTTGAAAAGAGGTAACCACATTCGGTTTAACATAGAAAGGTGCGCTTCCCGATATGGTTTGCTGAGCCATAAGTCGAATCGCCAGCGAAAGATCTCGTGGAATAAGAGTGAAGTATTGCCGGTGGGTGAGGTTTAGAATATGATGCGGTGTTTCATTATTCAGAAAACCGGGTGCTGAAAATAATAAGGCTTCCGACCACATTCCACGCATGGGGTTCGGCTCGTTGTCGCGGGTATCCCAAATGAATCCGAGTTTCAGGTAGTTGTTAATCCCTCCGTCGGCTTCGTTCTCAGGAATTACTCCCCAGGCTACATAGCGTTCGTACAAGCCGGGCATAGCTTCTACCGAAGGCAAGAGATCGTCGGTCTTGCCTTCGTTCAACTGCTCAATATCGACCGAGGATATCCGATCGTTCAAGTGGGTGAATCCGGCAATCCAGCGCAATTTATCGCCGATAATTCGCCCTTGAAAATCGATCAGGATCCGGACACGCTCGCGGGCATGCCGATAAAACATTCGACTGCGGTAATCGGCGGATTGATCGTCCATCCAGGTGGCATTGAAAACGCTTTCGGCACCATTGAAGCCATAGAAAGCATAGGCTTGCTCGGTTAAATAACTCAAATCGGCTGTAACCCGTAAGCTGGGAATCAAATACCAGCTATCGTAAAACAATCGGTTTATTCCGGAGCCTCGGGTATAGCGACTAATTTCGCCATAAATGGAATGTTTGTACATGGGGTAGGACGATCCGTCGCCGTAAAGAAAAAGGTTGGCTAAGCCTCCGTATTGCAATCCCAGGTCGGCATCGTAGGCAACCACTGGCAATAGACCAATGTTGGCGCCGGTTTTTACTTCTTTAGCCTCAGTAGCGGTGCTATCGGAACGGACCGTTTGCGACCAGGCTGCAAAGGGTAAAAGCAACAGTAACGTGAGAACCTTTATCATTTTATCCGTTTTTAGTCGGTTAAAGAAAAGGAATAGCTTTCTAAATCCTTAAATCCTATTAGAAAATCCTTCGTCAACATTCGTTTTTTTCCTGCTAGTTGAATTTCCTCGAGGATGAGGAATCCATTTTGGGTTGCGACCCAAATCGATTTTCCTTCCTGCACCAGGATAGTGCCCGGAGCATTTTCGTGCTTCTTTTCAATTCTATTGGCCCGGAAAATTTTCATCGACAGGCTTTTATCATCGCGTTTAATGAAACCATAAGCTGCTGGGTAGGGGCTTAATCCGCGAACAAAATTATACACCCGATGGATATCTTGATTCCAATCGATCGAGCAAAAGGCTTTATCTATTTTGGGAGCGCTTTTAAGTTGCTGATTATTTTCCTGTTCCATGGGTACAAGGCTTTTGTTAGCGGTGAGCTCTTGCAAGGTTTTCAAGAGCAAATCGGCACCCAGAACCATGAGTTTATCGTGCAGGCTGCCGGCTGTTTCGGTGGGTTCAATCTGAATCTTTTCCTGTAGCAATATTTTACCCGTATCGATTTCTTTTTCGATGAAGAAGGTTGTTACCCCTGTTTCCGTTTCACCCTGAATAATGGCATGATTAATTGGAGCGGCACCCCGATACTGAGGCAAGAGGGAGGCATGCAAATTAATCGTGCCGAGGGGCGGCATCGACCATACGAGTTCAGGCAGCATGCGAAAGGCTACGACTATGAAAACATCGGCTTGCCAGGAACTGAGTCGATCCAAAAATTCAGCGTCTTTTAGTTTGGGAGGTTGTAAAAGGGGAAGTTGGTGTTTCAAGGCTACCTCTTTTACGGCAGAAGTTTTTACTTGTAGGCCCCGACCGGCAGGTTTGTCCTCGGTGGTTACTACGCCTACTACTTGCAATCCTGCCTTCAAAAAGAACTCTAGCGAATAAGCCGCAAAGGAAGGTGTTCCCATGAAAACAATGCGTAATTCGCGATAATCTTTAAGGTGTTCCATACGCTGTTTTTTAGTTCCAAAAGAATAGCCGAATTGTTTTTGGAAACCTTCCTGGCTAGGATAGGGAGGTTTCGATAGGGCGACATTCTCCTAGAAATTATCAAACCAACTGCGACGTCGGTTGTATTTCAAATCTTGCAAAATTCCCGGTTTAACATTGAGTTGAAACTGATAACTCATGTAGGTTCCAAACGGGACCCACGAAAAGCGCGCCTCCCAACAGTGGAGATCGCGGTAAATATCGATGGTGGTGTAGGTGAATTCGTTACGGTTAAAATCGTAGCCGGAATTGACCGATATTTTCCACTTCTCGGTTAAATTAAGCTCTCCGCCTATACGTAAGTTGCTGGTTACTGCCGAAACCAAACCTGGCTTGGTGTAATGCCAGTTGTAATCGAGTCGCAAACTCCACGGCAAATTGAAATTGACATAGTGCTCGTTCGGGTCGCCTATAATCCCATCGTCGGGATTGAACATCCCGATTTCTAAGTCCTCATCCGTTTCCGTTTCGAGCAAGTTTTCTGGTTCTTTAGGAATCGCACCTTCCTCCGGCTTGGGTTGTTTTTTTTGTTTTCCCCTTATAGCATAACTGATGGCGTAGTTAGCTTGAGTTAATCGAAACAAGCTTGCGCCACGTGCAATTCCAAACTCGGCCGTTTCAGTACCATTTTCATCGAGTGCATAAGGATTCAAGGTTCCTCCAAAATTGATTTTTACATCTTTGAATAAGGTGGTGCTTCCGGCAAAACTGATGGGATCGAGGTTTTTTTCTTCTTTATAAATGTCGTATCGTGTTCTGAAATTCAATTGTTCCAGAATTTTTACTTTTCGATCTACGGTGGCGGTGTCGGAGGTTGGCTTGGTCTTCATTTCGATGTTATTTCCCAGGCTGAAATTAATGGAGCCGGAACGGGTATTGCGTTGCGGCGAACCATAAATAGAACCATCGTAAATAGAGTATGTCTGTTCGCTATCGATGCTATCGGGACCCAATACTTTTGGCCGGAAAACAAAGGGATTGTCCTGCCCCATATCGGGTTTGATATTAAAGCTGATGCTGGGAGTCATCACATGTCGCAGTGCCAAAACGGGACCACGAGTAAAGGTGAACATTCCATAAACAGTCGGGCTAAAAGCCAGACTGGCAACCGGCGAAAAGGTGTGAGCATAGCTTACTTCATTCACTCGTCGGGTTACTACTTTCCCAAAGGTTGAATCGTTTACCTGAGCAGTTGGATCCCACTCCTGAACTTGATAGTTGGGATACAATTTTCCGGTATAACCTAAATTGGGGGTGAAGTTGAAGTAGTTCCAGAATTTATAGTTCGCACTAAGCGGAATATCGTGCTGGAAACCGGATCGTAAGGAATCCAGAATGGTTGGGGAGAAGAAATTCTCCTCGTTCACTTGCAAGTTACCTTGCAGCTTGGCTTTATACTCAATTTGAATGTTCTCGTACCAGGCAAAGTTCCCGGTGCTGGTTTTTTTCCTAAATGGATACTGCCGATTCACATTCAAGGTAGCCGATGGGAAAGTCAAATTCACTTTTTGAGTTTGACTGTTTTGCGAATGCCTCAGGTCGGTCGAGAAATTTACTTGTCCGCCCCAGGATTTGCTGTAAGAAATACTAGAATTTTTTGTGTTTTGGAGGCGATTATCGGCCGAGTAGGTGTGGTTTCGGTCGAAACCGCTGGTGGAAAAATCGACATTGGCCGAGAAATTCTGCCCGGGCGATGCCTTCGGATCTTGTCGATGGGTCCAACGAACCGAAAAGTCCTTCGAACGGGAGTAATTGGGAAAACCTTCCTGCCCGATGCGGTTATCGTAAAAACGAACATTAAAATTACCACTAAACCGATAGCGAATATTGTAATTCGAGTTGGCTTGCAAACCCCAGGTGCCTTTGGAATAAATATCGCCCCGCAAAGCCAAATCGAAATAATTGCTCAAGGCCAGGTAATACCCTCCGTTTTTAAGGAAAAATCCTCGATTTCGCTCTTCGCCATATTCCGGAATGATTACACCGGAGCTAAATTTCTTTTGGGTGGGAAAAAATCCGAAAGGCAACCAGGCAGGGGTAGGTATATCGGCAATAACCAGATTAATTGGTCCACTTACAATCTTTTCGTTGGGAATGAGGATGGCTTTTTTGAGGGAAATGTAAAAGTGCGGATGATCGGCATTGCAGGTAGTGAATTTTCCGTCCTGAAGGCAAATTTGCTCATTGGGCAGGCGTTTGGTGGTTTTGCTGTGCAAATATCCACCTTGTTGCTCGGTGCGGAGCTGCTTGATAAATCCTTTCCGCGTTTCAAAATTATAGTTAATCGAATCGGCCTCGAAGGTGTCTTCTCCTTGTTTAAAAATGGGTCGGCCTACCTGGTTATTTGCCGAATCCAGCAGATAGGCAGCATAAATGGTTTTCTTTTCGATATCGATGGCTATCATCGCCGCTTTTAATTCGATGTCTTGATAATAAATTTGTGCATCGCCGTAGAGGTAAAGCATCTGATTTCGAATAAAATAAGCCATGGAATCCCGTGCCAGGTAACGAACCGGAGCATCGAGTGCTTCTTTCTTTTGGGAGCTTTTCAACCGGATGTCCGGATCGCCGGTGGTATCGCCCGGCACGATTTGACCACTTCGGTCAATGGTGCCACGAATGTACTCGGACCGTGGATCGGGCAAGGTGTCGGGGGTTATTGAGTCAACTTGAGTAGCTGGAATTAGAGTATCTTGGGATGGAAGCTCCGGGACGTCAACCTGAGCTGCTAAACCAAAACTGTTTAAAATCAACAGCAACACAAAAAGCCGTGTTTCGAATTTCAAGGACAAATTATAAATACTATTTTTGCGACTATCGATTTTAAATCATTGATATTTAGCAGAAACAGCCGCGATGGCTGCCCTTTCTTCAAAAGTAGGGCAAAGCTAATTAAAAATTATACAAACCATTAGGTCCTGAAAAACCTATAACGCATCCAACATGAACTACTTTAGTTGGTTTACCGGGAATTCGAACCTTATCCTGAAACGATTCTTGATGCTGTTTCTTGTGATCTTTCAGCCTTTTTATTCGTTCTCGCAAGCTGCCATCATCAATCCATCGGGAAGCTTCTCCCTTGTTATCGATGCCGGTCATGGTGGGAAAGACTCCGGAGCCCGTGGCCTTGTGTCGCAGGAAAAAGACATTACGCTCGATTTAGCCTTGCGGGTAGGTAAATTGATCGAAGAACAGTTGCCCGACGTGAAAATAATCTACACCCGAAACACCGATGTGTTTGTTCCATTGTACGAACGCGCACACATTGCCAATAAATTAAAAGCCGACCTCTTTCTAAGCATTCATGTCGATGGGGTCCCCAAAAAACATGTGGTTGGAACGTCAACTTTTGTAATGGGTTTACACAAAGAAGTAGAAAACCTCGAAGTAGCTAAGCGCGAAAATGCCGTAATCGAACTCGAAGATAATACGGAATCGTTCTATGAAGGCTTCGATGCCGAAAGCCCCGAAATGTTTATCAAAATGTCGCTAGCCCAAAAGTCGAACCTCGATTTAAGCCTGGCCATGGCGGCTTCGGTGCAGGACGAATTTGAAATGAGAGCCAAGCGTGTGAACCGGGGAGTGAAACAAGCCGGGTTTATCGTGTTGTGGGCCACAACCATGCCTGCTGTGCTGGTCGAAACAGGATTCATTACCAATCCCGATGAAGAAAAATACCTGAATACCGAACAAGGGAAAGATTATATTGCATCGGCCATTTTTCGGGCATTCCGCTCGTATAAGAATGCTGTGGAAAGTAAATCCGGAACTAGCCTTCCAGCCGAAGAAACTTTATCGGTCGATCCAAATCCAGAACCCGAACTTTATTTTACTATCCAGGTTGCTGCCACCTCCAAACCAATGGATTTAACCAGGAAGAAATATCAAAAGTTCGAAAATCTCGTTCAGGAAAAAGAAGGAGAAATGTATAAATACTATCTCGGGAAGGAAACTACCTGGGATGCTGCCGCTGCTCTCCTGAAAGAGGCAAAAAAGGAATTTAAAGATGCTTTCCCGATTGCTTTTTACCGGGGAGAAAGAATCAGCGTACAGGAAGCAAAAGACTTACAACATAACCATGAATAAATTGAAAATTTCAAAAAATACCTACATCGGAATCTTTGCCTTTACAGTAATTGCTGTAGCAATTTGGGGATTCAATTTCTTGAAAGGTCATAAAGTTTTCGAGAAAAAATTATTCTACTACGCCGAGTTCGAGCGGGTTGGCGGACTAATCCCATCCAATAAGGTGAGCCTTAAAGGGTTCAAAGTAGGGCAGGTGGAACGGGTGTACTTCGATACTACCGATTACAGCCGATTATTCGTCGAAATCTATCTCGAAGAAGATATTAAAATCCCCCAAGGCTCGGTGGCTAAAATTGTGAGCTCCGACTTGATGGGTACGAAAGAAATCGAACTCATCCTTTCGAAAAATACCGAACTCCATCAGCCTTTCGATACCCTTCAATCCGAGATTGAAAAGGAGCTCATGGAAGAAGTCAATGCTCAAATTGCTCCGCTTAAGTTCAAAGCCGAAGAACTGATTAGTAGCTTCGACTCGGTTATTGTTGGCGTGCAAGCCGTTTTTACCGACCAAACCATCGAAAATTTGAAGCAAAGCTTTTCAGCCCTCGGATCGTCGATGAAAGATATTGAACGATTGAGTAGAAATATCAGCGAGGTGGTTCAGGCAGAACGCGGAAGCTTGCAAAACATGATTCGTAATCTGGATTCGCTCTCCCTTATGCTGGCAAATAATACAGGAAACCTCGACCAAACTCTCGCTCATTTGAACCAACTCACGGATTCCCTGGCAAACGCCCCCATCAAACAAAGCATCGTCGAGATCGAAAAAACGTTCGCCGAACTTGCCGAAATAAGTAAGAAAATTAACGAAGGGGAAGGGTCCATGGGGCAGCTAATGAACGATAAAGAGCTGTACGAAAAGGTGCAAGGTGCTACCAAAGAACTGGAAGCTCTACTCAAAGATTTGAAAGAAAACCCAAGCCGATATATCAATGTCTCGGTTTTTGGACGAAAAAATGATTAATCGCCCATGATTCCATTTCCGGCACCTGGCTTCGAGGACATCAAACAAGCGCACGAACGAATTCGCCATCTTATTCATCGTACGCCGGTTCTCACTTCCCGACTCATCGATCAGCGAGCCGGTGCCGAACTCTTTTTTAAATGTGAAAACTTGCAAAAGGCGGGAGCTTTTAAGTTTCGGGGTGCCAGTAATGCTTTGGCACAACTGTCTCAAGATGAATTGGAAAGGGGAGTAGTAACTCATTCTTCCGGGAATCATGCAGCTGCATTGGCACTGGCAGCTCAAAGTCGCCGGGTAACCGCGCATATCATCATGCCCGAAAACTCCCCCAGGGTTAAAATAGAAGCCGTTAAGGCTTATGGTGGAATCATTCATTTTTGCCCGGTGGGGCTGGAGCATCGCGAGCAAAAAATGAACGAAGTGCAGCTCGAAACTCAAGCGGTGTTTATTCATCCTTACCACCACCCTCATATCATTGCAGGTCAAGGCACAGCCGCTCTCGAGCTGATGGAAGATGCGCCAAAGCTCGATATCATCCTGGCTCCACTAGGTGGCGGAGGTCTGCTCAGCGGAACAGCCATTGCCAGTAAAGCCATGAATCCTAAAATCCGGGTTATTGGAGTCGAACCGACCCTGGCCGACGATGGTTGGTGGGGCTTTTATTCCGGAATCCGTCAACCGGCCAAAGCACCCAGAAGCATTGCCGATGGATTGTTAACCTCGGTTGGGGAAACAAACTTTCAAATCATTCAGGATAAAGTGGATGAAATCATGCGGGTCGATGAGGAGGAAATTTTAATCGCTCTCCGATGGATCTGGGAACGAATGAAAATTTTAGTTGAACCCTCTGCAGCGGTAGGTCTGGCGGCTGTAATGAAATTTCCGAGGTATTTTGCCAATAAGCGAACCGGTATCATCTTGTCGGGCGGAAATGTTAGCCTGGAAAATTTACATTTTACCTAGAAAGAATCTTGTTTCTTCTTCTCCCAAGCTTCAACCGATTCATGAAGCAATTCCCAATCTTCCATGGCTTGCTCCAAGGCTTTTTTCTGTAAACCGTATTGGTGAAATAATTCGCCATCGGCACTGTTTTGCGGCTCCGACATCTGAATAGTCAATGCTTCCAGTTCACTTTCCAACTTTTCGATCAGGACTTCACATTCCTCCAACTTATTTCGGACTTTTCTTAGTTCCTTTTCTATTTCTTTTCGTTGCTGATAATTGGCTTTCTGCTCACTCTCTTTCTTTGGTGAACCATCGTTGGAGGACGATTTTTTCCGGTCGAGCTCCTGCATTTGAGCAATCCGCTTTTTTTGCATGAACTCTTGTATTCCTCCCAAATATTCACGGATTCCTGCATTCCGAAACTCATACACCTTATCCACTAAGCCATCGAGGAAATACCGGTCGTGCGATACAATAATCAGCGTTCCGTCGTACTGAAGAAGAGCTTGCTTCAACAGATCCTTTGAAATCATGTCGAGATGATTGGTTGGTTCGTCGAGCACCAGCAAGTTGGCTGGTTCCAAGAGCATTCGTGCCATGGCTAGTCGCGATCGTTCCCCTCCCGACAAAACCTTTACTTTTTTATCTACAGCTTCTCCGCTAAAGAGAAAGGAACCTAATAAATCGCGTATTTTCTTTCGAATTTCGCCAACCGCTGCATCGTCGATTACCTCTAAAACAGTTTTATCTTCGTTGAGTAATTCGTCTTGATTCTGAGCATAATAGCCTACCTTGACCAAATGACCTGTCTTGCATTCGCCCGTATGATCGAGGATGCCAACAATGATTTTGGAAAGGGTGGATTTTCCTTCTCCATTTCTCCCAACAAAGGCAATTTTCTCTCCCCTCCTTAGCAGTAAATGGATATCTTTTAAAACGGTATGCGCTCCATAGGATTTGCCTAACTGTTTTATTTCCAGAACCTGGTTTCCGCTGTGAGGTGCAGGTGCAAAACGAAAGCTCATGCTAGCCTGATCAATTTCGTCGAGCTCGATACGATCTATTTTTTCGAGTTGCTTAATGCGGGATTGAACCTGAACCGCCTTCGTACTTTTGTACCGAAACCGCTCAATAAATTGCTCGGTTTCTTCAATCTTCTTCTGTTGATTCTTGAAGGCTGCCTGCTGCTGCTCACGTCTTTCGCGTCGTAAGACTTCAAACTGGGAATAGGCAACCCGATAGTCAAATATCTTTCCCTGAATAATCTCAATGGTTCGATTCGTAACCTGATCGAGAAAGATGCGGTCGTGGGAAATGAGCACCAATGCTCCCGGATATTCTTTTAGGAAGTCTTCGAGCCATTGAATCGATTCAATGTCGAGGTGATTGGTCGGCTCGTCGAGCAGGAGTAATTTGGGTTTTTGCAGAAGGATTTTGGCAAGTTCGATTCGCATGCGCCAACCTCCGCTTAGTTCCGATGTGGGGCGATCGAAATCTTTTCGTTCAAAGCCCAATCCGAGGAGGGTTATTTCTACCTGCGCGTGGAGCGATTCTCCTCCAAGGAGCTGAAATCGTTCGTTCTTTTCGGCCCAATCATGGGTCAATTTAAGGTAGGATTCCGATTCGTAATCGGTTCGCGATTGGAGCAAATGATTCAATTGGTCGATATCGGATTTCAGTTGCAACCAGTCGGAAAAAGCAGTAAGCGTTTCATTGAAAATGCTGGTGGTATTGCTCACTTTCATTTGCTGTGGCAGGTATCCAATACTGAGGTCGCCAGGTTTGGAGATTGTTCCCTGATCGTAGGCAAGATCTCCGGTTAAGAGCTTGAGAAGACTCGATTTTCCGGCTCCATTCCGCCCAACCAAACCAATCCGATCGCGCTCGTTGATGAGAAAGGAAATGTCTTCGAAAAGACAAAAGGATCCGAAATAGACGGCTAATTGATTGAATGATACCATTGCGCTTACCTGTATTTTGGCGCAAAGATAAGAGAGTGGATGAACTATCGAAAACAAGCTGCAATCCTACTGCCGTAAACGTTTGCAACTTGTTATTAAACATAGCTGTAAATGTTCAAATATTTAGCTATTTGAATGTTCCATTTTTGGTTTTGATTTATATTTGTCGCTTTATTATCTAAACCTAATCTAAACTTAAACTTTATGGAAGATCTGAAAGCTAAATTACAGGATGCACTTAAGGCTCATTCGAAAGTATTTGATAATGTCCAGCGCTCTGTTTTTATCACCGAAGCAGTAGAAAATCGCGAGTGCATCGTTAGTGCCAATGGCGCCTTAGCTACATGGACACCCCCCGAATCGACCGGTCGAAGCCCCAAAGATACTGTTTGCGTAAAACGCGCTTCCAGCGAAAACAATATCGATTGGTCATCGCCCAACAACCTGCCCATCTCCGAAGAAACCTTTGATATGCTTTATGCCGATGCACTTGATTTCCTCGCTTCCAAAGAAAAAATTTATGTAACCGACCGGGTAATTGGTGCCGATTCAAGCTATGCTCTCCCCGTAAAAGTTGCTTCCACCAATGCTCTTTCTCAGGTTTTTATCGATAATATGTTCCGCCCGGTTCCCGAAGATATCGAGAAAAGTATCTACCACAACAATGGTTTCTACCTCCTTCATGTTCCTTACGAAAAACTCGATGGCGAAAAATACGTAGGTCGCTTACGCGAAATGCCTAACGGAAAAACCAGCGATATGGTTGTTGCAATGGATTTCGACCGTAAATTGGGAGTTATCGTTGGTTCCGCCTACATGGGATCCATGAAAAAAATGCTCTTCACCGTTATGAATTACCTCCTTCCTCTCGAAGGAATCCTTCCGTTACATTGCTCGGCTAACGAAGGCCCCGACGGAAAATCAGCGCTTCTGCTGGGTCTGTCTGGTACCGGTAAAACAACTCTTTCGGCCGACCCAACCCGCGCTCTCTTGGGCGATGATGAGCACGGCTGGAACGAAAACGGAATCGCCAACTTCGAGAATGGTTGCTATGCGAAAATGATCGATATCAATCCGAAAAAAGAACCGGATATCTTCGAAGCAGTGATGCATGACGACGATTACAAAAACCACGGTTCAATCGTTGAAAATGCCATGATCTATCCCAATGGTGAATTCGATTATTTCGACGACCGATTTACTCCTAACTCTCGTGCATCTTTCCCATTGGAGTACCTGAAAAATATTAAACCCAGCTCTATCGCTGGTCATCCAAATACCATCCTTTTCTTAACAGCCGATGCTTACGGTGTTCTGCCTCCCGTTTCGAAATTGAGCCCAAGCCAAGCCATGCTATGGTTCTTAATGGGCTATACTTCCAAATTGGCCGGAACCGAAACCGGTGTTACCGAACCGCAAGCCACTTTTAGCCGTTTCTTCGGTCAGCCCTTTATGCCGGCTAAACCCGATGTATATGCTAAAATGCTCGGCGAAAAAATGAAAGAACACAACGTTAGTGTTTACCTGGTTAATACCGGATGGAGTGGTGGAGCTTATGGCGTTGGTAGCCGTATCGACTTACCTTTAACCCGCGCAATGGTTAACGCAGCTTTAAGTGGTCAGTTAAACGAAGCTGAATACGAAGCCGACGAAACGTTCCACGTGAATGTGCCTAAAGCTGTTCCCGGCGTTCCTTCCGAAATATTGAAACCCATCAATACCTGGAAAGATAAAGATGCGTATTGGGAAACCGCTAAAAAATTAGCGAAGAAGTTTAGCGATTCATTCGATAAATCCTATGGTGCCGCTAACATCGATCCGGAAATTGTTAAACAATGCCCCGGTAAATAATCGACTACACAATCACAGTTGAATAAAAAAAGGCTGATTCCTACCGGGAGTCAGCCTTTCTTCTTTAAAAAAGAAAACCACCAACTCCTGTTGAGCGGTGGCTTCCTTCTTTTCCTAAACGTGTTTATACTACTCCATTGGCAATTTCAAGCAGCCGTTGGATGCTTTCATCCGAAGGACTCCAGCTAGCTTGATTTAGGGTTTCAAAAACATCAGTAAACTCGTCCCAAGTTTCTTCAGGAAGTTGAACTCCGTCGAAACAAAGAGGAGAGGCGGAGTAGCGATTGTCATGAATCCATAAAAAAGTAAAGTTTTTTTTCATAGGCAGAGAATTAATTCGGTTCATTTGGTAGTTAGGAAACGACCACCATTCGCCCTTTAGTATTCTCTGCTTTGGTTTTTAACACTCTTACTCGTTCAACGGAACAAGCGCCGATGTTAAGTGATTAACTATGAGTGAGCTGTATTTGTTTCTCCTCGATGATTTTACGCAAATTTATCAAGGCATAGCGCATTCTGCCTAAGGCAGTATTGATGCTCACCTCGGTTTGATCGGCAATCTCCTTAAAACTTAATCCGGCATAATGACGCAGCATCACAACTTCCTTTTGCTCCGGCGGTAGTAGGTCGATTAACTTGCGAACATCGTTGGTGATCTGATCCTGAATCAGAGAGTCTTCAATTGTAGAATCGGAGAACTTACGATTGTTGAATAAATCATGCTCGGTCTGATCGTTCGAAAGGGTCTGATAAGAGTTTTCTTTTCGGAAATGATCAATGGCCAGATTATGCGCTATGCGAGCAACCCAGGATGGAAACTTACCATTGTCCTGATATTTGCCTTTCTTGAGAGAATGAATCACCTTAACAAAAGTATCCTGGAAAATATCCTCAGCTAAATGCTCTTCTTTTACCAAAAGCATAATGTAAGTGAAAATTCTGTCTTTGTGTCGTTCGATGAGAGTCTGGATGGCAGATACGTCGCCTCCTTCGAATAGTTTCACTAATTCGTAATCGGAAAGATGGGAATTACACATGTTACCTCCTTATTTTAAGTTACTTAGGTAGATGTAATTCGATAGGCAAATCCTCCGGTTTAAAGTGAAATAATTGGTGTTGATAATTACACCACGATAATAGAGCAAAAAAAAACAAATTGCAACTCTAATTAGAAATTAAATTCAAACTTTTGCAGCCTCAAAAAAAAAGAAGCATGTCGGCATCCAACTCCATACAAATAAAAAACGCATCCATTCATAACTTAAAAGGAATCAGCCTATCGATTCCTCGGAATAAATGGATTGTAATAACAGGGCTTTCCGGTTCGGGAAAATCTTCGCTTGCATTCGATACCTTATATGCCGAAGGCCAGCGCCGCTACGTGGAAAGCCTTTCGGCCTATGCCCGCCAGTTTATGGGTCGAATCAATAAACCCGAAGTTGAGTACATTAAAGGAATTCCACCGGCAATTGCCATTGAGCAAAAGGTAAATACACGAAACCCGCGTTCCACTGTAGGAACTTCTACCGAAATTTACGACTATATTAAACTACTGTACGCTCGCGCTGGAAAAACGTTTTCCCCCATTAGTGGCAAAGAGGTAAAACGACATTCGGTAGGCGATGTAGTCGAAGCTGCTCTCAATAAACCCGAAGGAACCCGCTTCCTCGTGCTATCGCCGGTGCATATACCGGAGGGCCGTACGCGTATTCAACACCTGGAAACACTCCAGCAACAAGGTTTTAGCCGTTTGGCTCACGGGGCGGAAGTGCATAAAATTGAAGAACTGCTCTTCGATACAACTTTTCTCGACTCCAACGATGAATTCTGGCTCGTTATCGACCGACTCAGCAACGATCAGGATGCTGAAAATGTAAGCCGTATGGCCGACTCCATTCAAACCGCCTTTTTCGAAGGCCATGGCAGTTGTCAGTTGCGTTTCTATTTCGACGATAAAATCGAAACCGAATTGTTTTCAAATCGATTCGAAGCCGATGGAATAACCTTCGAACTTCCGACAACCGACATGTTTAGCTTTAACAATCCTCTCGGTGCCTGCCCAACCTGCGAAGGTTATGGGAAAGTGATTGGCCTCGATGTCGATTTAGTTATTCCGAATAAAAGTCTTTCCATTTACGAAGGAGCTATCGCCTGCTGGAAAGGCGATAAATTAAGCTACTACAAAGATCAACTCATTAAACACGCCGCTAAATTCGATTTTCCGATTCATCGTCCTTATTATGAACTGAGCGAATCGCAACAGGAATTGCTGTGGACAGGAAACCGCTACTTCACCGGTTTAACCGAATTTTTTAACATGCTCGAAGCCGAGAATTATAAAATCCAGAATCGAGTTATGCTAGCCAGGTATAGAGGTAAAACCACTTGTCCCGAATGCAAGGGAACGCGACTGAAAAAAGAGGCGCAGTATGTAAAGATTGGAGGGAAATCCATTTCCGATTTGGTTAACCTTCCCATCGATCAATTGAAAACTTTTTTTGATCAGATTGAACTCGACGCACATCAAGCAAAAATCGCTCAACGCTTGCTGGTCGAAATTATAAACCGAATCAATTTCCTGGTCAATGTCGGACTTAACTACCTAACGCTCAATCGACTTTCTTCTACCTTGTCGGGAGGTGAATCGCAACGTATAAACCTAGCAACTTCGCTCGGGAGCAGTTTGGTTGGATCGCTCTATATCCTCGACGAACCGAGCATCGGATTGCATGCACGCGACACCCATCTGCTTATCGAGGTTTTGCGCAAACTGCAGCAGCTTGGAAATACGGTTTTGGTGGTAGAACACGACGAAGAAATTATCCGTGCAGCCGACGAGGTGATCGATATTGGACCGCTAGCCGGACGATTGGGGGGTGAGGTGGTTTTTCAGGGAGCTTTATCGGAGCTGGTGAAAGCTGAAAATAGTCTTACGGCCGATTATCTTACCGGACGCAAATCGATACCTCTTCCCGATAAAACGCGCAAATGGAATCAATCGATTACCCTTACCGGTGCCCGCGAAAATAACTTAAAGAACCTCACGGTTAGCATCCCGCTTAAAGTGCTTACCGTCGTAACCGGAGTAAGCGGGTCGGGCAAATCAACCCTCATCAAACGAATCCTTTACCCGGCACTCAAAAAACGATTTGGCGGCTATTCCGAACAAACGGGTTCCTACGATAAATTAACCGGCGACCTACACCTTATTAAAGAAGTCGAATTTGTCGATCAGAATCCTATAGGGAAATCGTCCCGGTCGAATCCGGTTACTTATTTGAAAGCCTACGACGAAATCCGAAAATTATTTGCAGCGCAACAGCTGGCTAAAATGCAGGGATTCACCGCTTCGCATTTCTCCTTCAATATCGACGGCGGACGATGCGACGAATGCCAGGGCGAAGGGAGCATACAAATCGAAATGCAATTCATGGCCGACGTTAAACTCACTTGCGAAAGCTGCAAAGGAAAACGCTTCAAAGACGAAGTCCTCGAAGTAAACTACCGGGGTAAGAATATTCACGATATCCTTGAATTAACCGTAGAGGAAGCCATTGAATTTTTCGGAAAATCGAATGCAAGTACTGAAAAGAAAATTGTACAACGATTGAAACCGCTGCAGGAGGTTGGCCTCTCCTATGTCAAACTCGGACAATCGTCCAGCACCCTCAGCGGTGGCGAAAGTCAGCGGGTTAAGCTAGCATCCTTTCTCGCAAAAGATGCACAGGCAGGTCAGTATTTGTTTATTTTCGACGAACCAACAACAGGACTTCATTTTCACGATGTACATGTGCTGCTGAAAGCTTTTCAGTCGTTGATCGATTTGGGGAATACCATTTTAATTATTGAGCATAATCAGGAAGTCATCAAATCGGCCGATTGGGTCATCGATCTCGGACCGGAAGGGGGAGAGCAAGGAGGTGATCTCCTTTTTGCCGGGACACCAAAGGATTTACTGGCTTGCGAAAAGTCCTATACAGCCCAGTTTTTGAAGTCAAAAATGTTTCCCAAATAGAAGCCTGATTCCAACCCTTACCCGTGGCTTGGAAAAGCATTGCTCCGAGAGAGAGGCGTTAGAATTATAACAAATGCTTAACAATAATTAACAGCGCTTTACCAAGCGAAAAAAGTGATTGAACTAATTTTGATGGGCTCAATAAATTTGTTCCTTTGGGCCTCCATTAACTAAGTAATATTTAAGCAATAACTAAAATTATTCATCATGAAGAAAGTAGTAGTAAGCTTGCTCGTTCTCACCCTTGTAGGACTTTTTCAACTTCAGGCTCAAAAAGCGCCTTACATCGAGTTTGAGTCAATCGAGTACGACTATGGTAAGATTAAAGAAAGCGACGGAATGGCCTATGGGGTCTTCAACTTCACCAATACCGGAGGCTCACCTTTGGTAATCACCGATGTAAAACCAAGTTGTGGTTGCACCTCACCTGAATGGACCCGCGAACCCATTGCCCCCGGAAAAACCGGTTACATCAAATCGGGCTATAACCCACAAAATCGACCAGGTGCCTTCAATAAGACCATTCGTGTTACCAGTAATGCCGAAAATAATACGGTTATCCTGCGCATTAAAGGAGATGTTATTCCTCGCGAAAAAGGAATCGAAGATTTCTACCCCATCGAAATGGGTGGTCTCCGTTTGAGTACCAACCATGTTGCGCTTCAGCGAATTACCGTAAAAGAAGTTAAGACTGATACCGTCGAGATTTATAACCCCAGCGATAAAGATGTAGCTATCGCCTTTCAACGTGTACCCGAGCACCTTGCCATCAAAGCTATTCCTACTACCATTAAACCGCAAGGAAAAGGAAAGGTCATTGTAACGTACAATGCGCCCAAAAAGAACGATTGGGGCTTTCTAATCGATCGGGTACCCATCGTATTTAATGGGGAATACGATCCTCGCGACCGCTCCAAAAATCTTACGATTTCGGCCGATATTCAGGATGATTTCTCGAACCTTAGCGAAAAAGAATTGGCAAACGCTCCGGTCGTAGTTTTCGACCAAAAAGTTTACGATTTTGGAACGCTTAACCAAGGGGAAACCACTAGCAACCGTTTCAGTTTCAGAAACGAAGGGAAAACGGACCTGATTATCCGTAAAGTGAAGACCAGCTGTGGCTGTACTGCTGTTGCTCCCGACGATAAAATCATTAAACCGGGTCAGGAAAGTAAAATTGATGTTACCTTCCGTTCGGCTGGTAAAAAAGGGAAACAAAATCAAACGGTTACCATCATTACCAATGATCCCAAAACACCTCAAATTAATCTGAAAGTTACCGGAACGGTCCAGGTAAAAAGCTAAATAACCATCTTTCTCAGATAAGGTCTGCACTGACAAGCGTCAAGCTTTGGTGCAGACTTTTTTTTTACTTTTAGCCCGTGTAAGAAAGATTTCGCATTTTCTCATAATCCATTGCATTACCCATTTAGTCTTAAAAAGATGAGCAAGCACATCGAAAATTCAGGTGAATTTGAATCACTCAAGGTGAACGATGGAATTGCTATGCCCGATGGAATTCATCAGGATGCCGTTCGTCGGTTCAAGAAAAAACGAAAACCGCTCTTAACCGTCGAGGAATATTTCGAAGGAATACGAAGCGGGAATCGAACCATCTTGTCGAAGGCTATTACCCTGATTGAGAGTTCCCTCCCGGACCACCGAGCCATTGCTAAACAACTCATAGAAAAGTGTTTGCCTCATTCCGGAAACTCCCTCCGATTAGGCATTACGGGGGTGCCGGGTGTCGGTAAATCTACCTTTATCGAAGGATTCGGGAATCACATAATCCGTCAAAATCGATCCATTGCGGTCTTGGCAATCGATCCCAGCTCGCAGCGATCGGGCGGAAGTATTCTGGGCGACAAGACCCGAATGGAAACACTGGTCAATAATCCACGCGCCTTTGTGCGACCAAGCCCATCGGCTGGTTCGTTGGGCGGAGTGGCTCAGAAGACGCGCGAAACCATCATCCTGTGCGAAGCTGCAGGTTTCGATACCATCCTCATTGAAACGGTAGGAGTTGGCCAATCGGAAGTAGCAGTTCATTCCATGGTCGATTTCTTCCTACTCCTTATGCTGGGTGGAGCCGGCGATGAACTGCAAGGGATCAAACGGGGCATCATGGAAATGGCCGACGGTATCGCCGTTACCAAAGCCGATGGCGATAATCTGCTCCGTGCCGATCGAGCACGAGTCGAACTACAAAACGCTCTTCATTTATTTCCACTCGCTGAGTCGGGGTGGACTCCTCCTGTTAGCTTATGTTCTGCCTTAAAGAACACCGGAATTGCCGAGCTCTGGGATACCATTCTTGATTATCATCAATTTACGCTGGATAACGGTTATTTTCTGCGTAAACGAGAACAGCAAATCCGTTTTTGGTTGCACGAAGCCATTCAACAACGGTTAAAAGAATCGTTTTATGGGAAGGAATCGGTTCAGTCGGCACTCAAAAAGTTCGAGGAGAAAAGCAGTGAACATAAGCTCAACCCGTTTGATGCAGCCGATGAGCTATTCAAGCTTTATCGGGAAGAATAACCAGTCCAATCGATCGATAAGTTGGATTCTTTGAAAACATTGTTTCCCGAGAATAAAAAATCTCCCGATCGCGTGTAGCATCGCGAAGGATGGTAACGCTCCACTTTCCTTAACCCCTTGAGCGATTCGACCGATCGCTTGGCTGGCTCGCCCCACAAAAACCAAATTGTTTCTGAATTATAACTTGCTAGAAAAGCCAGTAAGGATTGCGTGAAGTCAACCCAAATTGCGGAATGCGAATTTGGTTGATCCAGTTCGCAACTGAAAGAAGTGTTTAGCATCAAAATCCCCTGCTCCTCCCAATAATCAAACAGCTCTCGTGGCGGCAAAATGGATAGATTCCTACCCAGCCTGGCACGGATCTCACTGAATTTCAACAATGGTCCATAGTCGGCCTCTACTGCTGCACGCACAATGTTTTGCAGCGAGGTATTTCGGAAAGCTTGATGCCAGGATGTTAAATATCCCACTTCGAATGCTCGTCCGGTAGCCGCTCCTGCTTGTGGATAAGGATCCTGGCCCAGGATGATGGCTCGGAGCCGGGGTAAGGGAAATTCCATGAAACGTAACACTTGCGGCGAGGGTGGGGTATAAGCTGTTCCCTTTGTTAAATGTAATGCAATGGAATGAAGTTGATTTACAGTCGATTCGGTTAAAAAGGGCTGCCACGACGAATGGATTCTTGCTTCTTGAATTAGCTGCATGGTGTGTGAAAGGCTCGTGAATTTTTTGTGAATTTTATGTCGTTAAATATGACACTTTGCAGGTGTCTGTTTGTTAAATAAAGCCTATTTTTAGCTTTTTGTTTGAAAGAAATACCGTCTTCCTAAAGAAGCAAGATGGAATAAAAACACTAAAATAGCGAGAAGAATGCAACAAATTTTATTGTTGGGAGGTGGACTCTCCTCCAGCTCACTTATTCAGTACCTTTTGGATCAGAGCAAGACTCATCAATGGACCATCGTCATTGCCGACCAAAATCAGGAATTAATTCAGCAGAAAATCCGAAATCACGAACAAGCTCAGGCGATTCAATTCGATATCAACGATACGGCAAGCTTGAACGAGTGGGTTGCAGCCAGCGATTTAATCATATCGATGCTGCCGGCTCGTTTTCATCCGGTGGTCGCTGAAGCGTGTTTGCAATACCGAAAGAATTTAGTAACAGCCTCTTATATCTCGCCCGAAATGAGGGCCATGCAGGAAGAAGTCCAAGAAAAAGGCCTCATCTTTCTAAATGAATGTGGTGTCGATCCGGGTATCGATCACATGTCGGCGATGAAACTGATTCACAAAATTCAGCGGGAAGGAGGGAAACTGACCTCTTTCAAATCGTACACAGGTGGGCTTATTGCCCCGGAAAGTGATAACAATCCCTGGCATTATAAATTCACCTGGAACCCGCGCAATGTTGTACTCGCCGGGCAAGGAGTTTCGCAATACATTAAAAAAGGTCGATACAAATACATTCCCTATCACAAACTATTTTCTCGCACCGACCGGGTAAGTGTGCTGAATTATGGAGAATTTGATGTTTACGCCAATCGTAATTCCCTCCAATACCGAAATATGTACGGTCTCGATGATATACCAACCATGTTTCGCGGAACCATGCGCCGTCCCGGATTCTGCCAGGCTTGGGATGTCTTTGTTCAACTGGGCCTTACAAGCGATGAATACACTATTTCGCACTCCGATAAATTTACCTACAGGGAGTTCATCAACTCGTTTCTTAAATACGATCCGATTAAACCGGTTGAGCATAAAGTGGCCGAGTATTTAAACCTGGACCTCGAATCGAACGAAATGCACTTGCTCAAATGGTGCGGAATTTTCGACGATGAGCTCATTGGAAAACCGAATCTCACCCCGGCTCAAATTCTGCAAGGCTTACTCGAAAAGAAATGGAAGCTGCAGCCCGACGATAAAGACATGATCGTGATGCAGCATCAATTCGAATATGAAATGGAAGGCGAAGAACGTGAAATTACCAGCTCCATGGTGGTAATCGGGAAAGATACGACTCATACAGCCATGTCCATTACAGTCGGAACCCCTGTGGCTATAGCGGCTAAGCTCATCCTTACCGGAGCTATCACTAAAAAAGGGGTGCTTGCTCCGGTTACTCCCGAAATATATGAACCCATCTTAGCCGAACTGGAAGAATACAATATTCGATTCATCGAGGAAGAAAAATTATTGGAACCATCGGTTTAAGCCTAATCAGCTCCTCAATGGGAATTTGTTACCTACCAAAAGCCGTTTTTTTAACCTACAAAAAACGGCTTTTTGTAATTTGTTACATTCAGGAATAATTTGTGTCATGTCTTAAGTTTTTGGTTATGTGGATATTAATGTTTTGATCGAATTGGCTTCTGTGCTTTTTAAATTGTTTTTTGTGTCTTAATTGGTTTATAATAAGGTTCTTAGGATAGAATTGGAAGTTTTTCTCCAATTGTAAACGGGGATTTATTGCTCAAATTCAGGATGTTTTATGAATGCCAGCCAAATGCATTCAATTCGTTTTACTAATCCTGTTCAATGATGAAAAAAGTACTTTTACTCCTGAGTCTTTTACTCCCTTCCTCTTTTCTCGCTATTCATGCACAAATCGATTACGCGCTGCAACTCAATGGCACAACGGGCTATGTTGAAGCCGACGATATTGCCCCACTCCTGGTAAATACCGATTTTACCTGGGAGTTTTGGTTTAAACTCAATGCGGATGCTACAACTTGGAATGCCCTCGCGGTGGTGAATCAGTCCGATAAGCAGAATCGTCTGGAAACCGGTGTTTCTGCCAATGAGAAATTCTATGTGTACACGCCCTTCCCGTCCGCTTCCACCGTTGAAGGTAACACCGTGCTTACTGTCGGACAATGGTACCACGTGGCCATCGTATTCGGTTACGATGCAGTTGCTGGACAAATCACTGTTTATCTGAACGGCCAACCCGAATTAACCTTAGTAAACCTTAGTATAAATCCTGGAAACTTCATAGCGAATACCGATTTGTTCTCCCTCGGTCAAGAATGGGATGAAAGTGGACCTTCAGCCTTCTTTAACGGCGAAATAGACGAATTTCGGGTATGGACCGATCAACGCACACAAGCTGAAATTCTGGCCAATCGCTTCGTATATTTACAAGGGAACGAAGCCAACCTGGTTCATTATCAACCAATGAATGATGGCTCAGGCACTGCTTCAACCGATATCACCACGAATGCAAACCACGGAACTTTAATCGGTGGAGTTTCCTGGGTCACCTCTACGCGACCCGGACCGTATTCCGGCGGCGACGGGACTGTTAACGATCCTTATCAAATTGCCACGACCGACGATCTCCTCTATCTTTCGCTTCATCCTACCGATTGGTCGCGCCATTTTCTTCAAACCGCCAACATCGCTTTCAATACCGATAGCACCCTGGTCGATTGGAATCAGGATGGTACGCCGGCTTTTGGAAATGGTTTTTCGCCGATTGGGAACATGACCACTAAATTTACCGGAAACTACGATGGTAATGGATCCTCCATTTCCAACCTGTCCATTGAAAATAACACCGCCACTGCTACCTTGCTTGGACTATTTGGCATGACCAACGGTGCTACCATCGATCAAGTGCATTTAATTGATGCCTTCGTAAGTTCAACATATTATTACGAAAATGAGCCATTGGAATATGAGGGTGCTACCTTAATCGGTAGTTTAATTGGAAGTGCAGTAGGAACCCAAGTAACGAATTGCTTGTCGGAAGGTTTGTATGTGCGTGGATGGCAACGAGTGGGAGGTTTGATTGGAAATGCATCTGGAAGCAGTTCCATTGTGAATGCACAGGCTGAAGGGCAAGTGCATCTGCTGAATGCAAATAGCGAAAATGCCGGAGGTTTACTCGGATTTGCTTCCTTAACCTCCATTTCAAGTTCAGCGGCTAAAGTTAATGTACAGGGCGCTGGTGGCCAGTATGTTGGTGGTTTTGTGGGTAATTTGCAAACCGGTAGCACCTGCTCCAAAAGCTGGGCAAATGGCAATGTTAACGGCGATTTTGGAATTGGTGGTTTCGTTGGACTTACTGAAAACAGTGTTGTTTCAGAATCGACTGCTTTAGGAACAGTTACAGGCTCTCGCCGAACAGGTGGTTTTGTGGGCTACCTTCGATTTTCCACTTCGAATACCGGAGTGCTTAATTCCTATGCTACCGGTGCAGTAGTGCGTTCCAGCGGATCCGATGCGGAATTTGGTGCTTTTTGTGGTTTAAACTGGGACGCATCGATTACTAATTCCTATGCTACCGGAACAATCACTTACACCGGAGGCACGGATCCAAGCAACAAGGGATTTGTCGGAGCCGAAGAGGGTTCTCCTTCCTATGCTGATAATTATTTCAATACCGATTTATCGAACCAAAGCTCGGCAACCGGAGCCAGCGCTCTTTCCTCCGAGGAAATGCGAAGCCAAGGGAATTTTACTGATTGGAATTTTACCCCGGTTTCCGGCCAGTGGTCAATTCATACAGCTAACTACTTGTCGTTCCCCTATTTGCAGTCGCTTACTTACGATATGCCGGGTGCAAGCCCTGCTGTACTTCCGATTCCCGGTTTATTAGAAGTAGATGCACCTAGCTCAATTACTCCCAGTGCAGCCTCAACTTGTCCGGGACAAACCATCTCCCTAACAGCAAATGGTGTTCAGGGAACAGTGAATTGGTATGCTGCCAGTTGCGGTGGAACCTTGTTGGGCACCGGAAATACGATCAATATTACTCCAATTGAAACGACAACGTATTACGCTAAAAATGAGGTGAATGGAGTTTATAGTGCTGGCTGTGCCAGTATTCAAATTACCGTCAATCCCTTGTTAGTTTATCGCAGCGTAGCAAACGGTAATTGGAATCTGGCGGCTAATTGGGAACAATTGGAGAACGATGGAACAACCTGGTCGGCAGCTACCACCTACCCGGGACAGGTTTCCAACTCCTGTCAAAACCATGTGCTGATTCAATCGAACACCGAAGTGAATATTCCCAGTGGAGTCAATATCACGATTCCTAATTTGCAAGTAGGTGCTAATGCGAAATTAACCATTCAGTCCGGTGGAAAAATTTATGTAGAGGACCAACTCGAGCTTGATTCACAAAACGGTGCAGCCATCGTGGTGGAGTAGGATAGTCATCTAACTTCGTTAAAGTGATAGACTTTCTTGTATCGAATCCTTTTATTTTATAAAATCGCCAAAGAATTTGGATAGAAAATCAATTATAGATCCTCCTTATTTCATTAGAATCGACCAATACTAGCCCCAAACGATTGATAATGAAAGTTGAACAGGTGTGCTCCCCGAATGGAATCTCCTGTTAGGTTTATCTAAATGATTTAAATATGAAATGCCCCACATGCCTCAGGGGTATTCCAGAAAGGTCGCTACCTTCGTTGCGAAGGGGTTGTGCTTTTCGTGGAATGCCTTCAATGCTCCTGCTGTTTCTTTTAAGTATGAGCTCCCTCTCTCTTAATGCCCAATACGCGTTTGAGAATTATTCAAGTACACAAATCGAAATCACATCAAGCGATTTCGAAGCTTGTTTTCAAGGTGCTGGAACTACCCTCCAACTGCTTTCATCTGGTTATGAAACAGCTACCTATCAGTGGTATGAGTTGGGTGCGGAAGGACTCGATGCCTCCTTGGTGAATTCGAGCGGTTCCTCGCCTTCGATAAGCGCTGCCTGGCAGTCTTTTACTACCGGTGCTTCGGGTCTATTATCCTCCATCAGTTTGGAGTTTGTTGCCGGAAGTGGTAGTAAAAACCTTAGCATTTATAAAGGGGAAGGGATTGCTGGAACGCTCATCCATACACAAAGCTTTACCTTAACAAACACTAGTTTGAATATCGCTCTCGATTACACGATTCCGGTTAGTTCAGGCGAGGTTTTTACCTTTTATCTGCACGATGGAACGGGTAGCTTTGAGCTTCAAACGGGTTCCACGTATGCGGGTGGACGCGCTGATTATAGCGCTGGCGAAGATTACCTTTTCTCAACCTACCTACGATCGATTCAAACTTTAAACGGGGCAACCAACGCCAGCTACTCGCCCTCCACCGCCACAGTCGGTACCAGCCATTTCTTGTTAATCGCAACTCTCGCTGGGACCGATTATCTCAGTAACCTAAGTGGAGTGATCGAAGTATTGCCGATTCCGGTTAATTCACTCGCCCCAGCTGTCGGTGATGGAACTGAACTCAATCCCTTCGAAATTAATTCTTTGAGTAATTTGGTCTGGGTGTCGGAAGATGCTACACGCTGGTCCTATCATTATCGTCAAACAGCGAATATCGATGCTTCGTCCACTGCCAATCAGTGCTTTAACGAGGGAGCTGGTTGGCTGCCCATTGGCGACGCTACGGTTCCTTTTACTGGTTCGTGGAAAGGGCAATTTCATACCATAAGTAATCTCTATGCTAACCGTCCTGCATCTAACAATATCGGGCTTTTTGGTAAAACTCAAGGGGCTACTATCCAAGACCTTCAACTTCCGAATGCTTCCATGAGCGGCGTAAATTGGGTGGGTATAGTGGTGGGCCATCACGGGACCAATAGCCTTGTTCGCTCGGTGGGTAGCTCCGGTACAGTTACCGGAACTCAATTCGTGGGAGGAATTGTCGGCGACAATCGAAACGGTGCTACTATCGACCAGGCAGTTAGCTCTGCCAGTGTATCTGGAGTCGTCTTTGTAGGAGGGCTGGCCGGAGCGAATAATACCGGATCGATTATCTCCAATTCTTATAGTGCCAGCAATGTTACCCGGCTGAGTGGTGATGATATCCGGGTAGGAGCTTTTGTAGGAGAAAATTATAACAGCCAAATCGTCCATTCATACACTTCGGTTGCCAACGTCTATTACACCGGAGCTGAAAATCCCACCAACGACGGCTTTGTTGGCAAGGACCTTACTGGTTCGTACTCGAATAATTTTCATAATGCTACGCTATCGAATCAAACCTCGGCGATTGGGGCTACAACGCTTACTGCTACCAGTTTACAAGATGGATGTACCTTCATCAATGCAGGTTGGGATTTTGCTCACGAGAGCATCAATGGTAACGGCGATTACTGGGGAATTAATGCTGTCAATAATAATGCGTATCCCTTTTTGGCCTGGCAAGGTTTTACTCCCGACGCTACGCCTTGCTGCATCGATCCGAATCTGGCTGGGGTGGTTTCCCACGTAGCGTTTGCTTACGATTTCGAAGGAATTGCGGCTAATTCGGCAGTGAATAACCTCGATAACTGGAAGGTCGTTACTTCGGGAGGAGCAAGTGTGAATGCACTTTCTGTGTTGGAAAACCCCGATCAAGGGTGGTATGCCGGGAGCAAAGCTTTATCAGCCGATCTAGGCGGTAGTCAGCATATTTGGGGAACACGGGTAAACGATGCTAATTTCAGTTTGCCTACTTTCAGTGGTTCCGATTTTTGGACCCTCGAGTTTGATATGGATATCAATTATTGGGGAAATCGATTCTCTTTGGGCTTCGATGAAAACAGCGACGGACATCTTGCCGCCTCAGAGATCAGCTTTGCCCTCTATGGTGCGCGTGTTTCAGGTCAAATTCAATTGCAAGGTGCCGGTGGATCTGTCTTGCAATCCCTGTCGCTCGCTACGGGAGGCAATCTTTTTCGGTTTCGTATTCAGGTCGATATGGCTGCCAACGCCGGGGCCGGCTCAATTAGCGTAAGCTACCTCGACCTCAGCGGTAAAGGAACCTGGGTTTCGCCTGCCTCCTTGCAGGATATTAGCGCGGGCTGGAGTCCATTAGCAACCAATCATTCAAACCCTACGCGTATCAATGCCATGCTCTACGATCAGGAAGCGGGCGATCGAGGTTACCTCGATAATATTCGGGTGTATTTTAATAAACAACGAGCTTGTAGCCAGTCGAATACGCAAACCTTGACTTCGGTTCTTGATGCCGACTTTTACATTGGAACCCTCGAGTATCAATGGCAGGAATCAACCACAGGTCCTGAATCGGGATTTGTCGATATCAATGGGGCCACCTCGAGTACCTATCAACCAACCAACCTGAGCCAAAATACGTGGTATCGTCGTTTGGCAAGAGTTGCTTGCTCGGCCGATTGGTCTGGAGCTGTAGCCACACCAGCTTATCAAATTGAATTAGTCGGATATTCAATTTATTCCGAAGGGAATAAATTAGTTTATACCGATGAATGTAATTCCAGCGAAAGCCTTCACATCACTCAGGAAGCAGGAGGAATTCAATTCGATGTTTCCGGAACATCGGTCAGCCTGAATCATCAGTCGGTTCAACCCTTTCCGGTAACCATCGATGTCGCCGGCTACGATTCCCTCATCTTCCAAATGGGAGGAGGAAGCAGTGAAATTCTCCTCGGGGTGAACAGCCAAACTGCCTTAACCGGGAATTTGCCACCCATTACAATTCAATCGGCTGCATCGTCTGGTTTAATAGTAGCTGCTAACTATAATCATGCGCTTACCGATTCGGCCTTTTGGTTCATCCAGGCGGGAGGGTCGCTTGAAATAGAGCTTCAAACTACCGGAAATCCTATCAATTCGGTCGCTTCGGCGAATGGAGATATAACCCTTGGAACTGCCGGCTGGACAAGCAATGGCGGACGCGTTGAATGGTCGGGAAGTAATCTAACGCTCGCTCAAAATGGAGTGGAAACGGGTGGTGGCAAGTTTGTGCTCACGGCAAATCAAACAATCATACTCGAAGCAAATATCACTTCAAGTGCCATCAGTGTGGCTGCAGGGACATCTCTTACCATCAATGCTTCTGCCCAGCTAACAGCCTCTTCCGGGAATATCGTATTGCAATCGGGCAGCAGCTTGACCATGACGAATGGTACTGCTATCTCAGCTTCATTGGGAACCGTGACCCTCAGAGCTACGAACGATATCGAATTGACTACCGTTTCCTCTACAGCTGAAAATATTTCCATCCAAAGTATTTCTGGCCATATCCTGCGGAATCCACTTACCTTGTTTAATAATGTATCCACTGCCGGAAAGATCAGTTTCCTTGCTTCGAATGGTATTGGTTGGGAATCGAATCTTATTGAATCAGATAGGGGTATTTCCTTTACTGCCGGACAAGTAGAAGCAAGTTCTTCGCAAGGAGGAATCGTACTATATAGTATGTCGAATGTGGAATGCCTCTCCCTGGCTGTATCGTCGGGAAGTGATTCCATCTATTTAAACGCCCTAGGGGATATCACAGTTACAGGAAATATCGATGCTCCCGGTAAACTCTATCTGGAAGCATTGAGCGGAAACGATGTGTTGTTGGGTAATACCACCATTACTCTCGGTCAAACCAATGGCCTGGCGATGGAAGTTCATGCCGGGAAAATTGTTTCAGCCGGATCAGCGGCAGGAGGACAGGTAAAGGCTAGTGCTAATACGCTTATCCAATTCGCATCCCTTTCTGCACAAGGTCGTATCTATACCGGTAATCGGGCTGCCAGCACAGGACTGCTCGATCTGGTGTCACCAGAAAATACCAGATATTACGTCGATGCATCAACTACATCGTTTTCCCCGACGCTTGGAAATGGATTATACCTGCTCTTCCGGGAAAAACCAACCGATGTGAGCTGGGTAGGTATTTCAAGCGATTGGAATAGCCACTCTAACTGGAGTCCACCTTTTGTGCCAAGCGATGGAACGAATGTAACCATTTCTTCTGCTTCGTTTTACCCGATAATCAGCTCCGGTAATATACTCCTGGGCGATTTGAATATTCAAACGAATTCGGCCGAAGCCATTACCATTCAACCCGGCGTACAACTGACTATTTCCGGGAATCTGAACCTTACAAGCGGCGGAAGTGTTAAGGTAATTGCTGCGCCCTGATGTTTTTCATCTTTTCAATCGAGAAAAATATTTAATTTGGTAGCGTGGGATAATGAGTAATAAAGGTTTAATTCGCTCTAATACAATAGCCGCAAACGGAGCAAGTTAGCCTCGGTTGCTTTCGCAGCTATCCTTTCATTTCGACCTATGAAAGCTACGAATGAATGAAATTGACTAATGATTCCAATGGAGATTAAAGTCTTCCTATCATCATAATCCCCTAACAAATTTTATCTCAAAAGCTTTAACAATGATTCTCAACCCTGTGTGGAAACCCTTACTCATCCTGGCAGTCCTCTCAATCTGGATAAGCTCCGCTATGGCTCAATCGGAAGCGGACAACCCGCTCAAAGATGAGCTGAAACAAAGAGTTCAGGCAATTAGCTCCTTGTCCGACCCGGATGAAGCTACCCGCGAATGGGATAAACTACTGGATTGGATTATCAATCAAGGAGCAATGGATCTCATGGCTAATTATTATTACGAGCGGGGTATTTATAATTACCGTCTGGGTTACTATAATCTCTCTAATAATTTTTACATGCAACTATTGCGAATTAAACAACCGGAGGTCGATCCGGTACTAAGATCCTCTGCAAATAATAATTTGGGCGTAAACTACAACATACTGGGGATGATCGATAGTGCTCTTTACTTCTTTCAAAAAAGTGCCGAAATTGATAAACTCCTGGGCGATGTTCACGGAATGAACATGGTAATGCTCAACGTAGGATATTTGTATATCGAAACCATTCAAGTCGATAAAGGAATCGATATCACGAATAATGTGCTGCAATATTTTACCGAGGAACAGGATACTTTGCACATGACGCTTTGCTATCAGAATCTGAGCATCGCCCATCAATATAAAAATGATTTTGCTGCATCGAATCGATGTATCAACAAAGCCATTCAAATGGCGGAACAAAGCCAGAATAATTATGCTCTGTTCGACTTATATGTTAACCGGGCCAACGATTGTATCAAGGTTAAAGAATGGGAGCTGTTGAAAGAGTATCATGACAAAGCGCTCGCCTTACCTGAGTCGGTTCAAACAACTTCCGGATTAGGCTTATTGAGCATGATTCATGGTATTTATGCTGAAATAAATGGCGATTTTGAGCAGGCTTATCAAGATTACTTGAATGCCTTGAAGCAATACGAGGAGCAAAAAATTGAAAAGCGAATCCCGCATACTTTATATTATTTGGCGAAAATCTCGGTTAAGATGGGCCGACAAGCCGATTTCATTCAATATTTCGATCAGTATTCACAGTATCTGGAATATCTGAACAAAAAACAATTGGAGAGTCAATTAGCTGAGCTAATGATTATGCAAGATATTAGCCTCAAAGACACCGAAATTCAAGCGAACCGATTACTCTACGAACGCTCTCGCCGACATTTCATCATCCTCTTGATTGCTGCCATCATCATTATTCTTGCACTAGGCGTGGTGATTTTCTATCGGATGAGGCTGAAGGATACCCATCGATCGCTGTTCCGCTTTAATGTAAAGAATCTCGAAAGTGACCGATCGGTCATGGGGTCTTCCGGTCTGGAATCAGGCAATCAAGAACTTGTCCCCGATGAGCCACTCTCCGATGACGTTGAAAAAGTGGTGGAGCCTGAAATTGCAGAATCTCCCAACGAAATATTGAAACGATTTGTAAAATTCCTAAAAGAGAAGGAAGGCTACAAAAATCCGGATCTAACACTGGCTACTGCCGCTTCGGCTATCGGAACGAACGAAAGATATTTGTCGAACGCTATCAATTCTACTGCGAAGGAAAATTTCAATTCCCTAGTCAATCAGTTTCGTATCAACGAAGCAAAACGTATCATTCTGGCTCGACCCAAAAGCGATATTCGAATCAATGACTTATCCATGGCGGTTGGATTTAAAAACCGTCAAACCTTCTTCAGAGCCTTTAAACAGGTTACCGGATTAAGTCCGACTATCTTTATAGAACAAGTGAGGGAAAAATAGACTTCCACTGTTGACCCACTGTCGCCATTTGAACACCTTTCCGTGGCAATACTAAGCCTGGCTCGATCCAGCTACATTCCTATCTATTGCCGGTTTTCTACCACCTGGAATCTTCCAGTTTTGTCAGTAAAACTAGCTTGCATCCCTGGATTTTCACTGCTAATCGACCTCACAGACAACTTCCCTCATTCCCTTATACTTGATTGAATCTTACCACTACGATTCTTGTTAATGTCTTGTAGTTCAGTAGTTCGTGAGGGTCCTTGGGGCGAATGATCCCTTATTGTCCCGTTTGGGTACCCATTACAAAGCTTCATTGCAGTTTTTCACCCTTTTCTCCAATTTTAAGGAAGATGTAATTACGTCGAAATACGTAAAAAATTAATTTGTCTAAGTCGAAATGCTTAAAAAACGACCTATTGTCAAAAATGTAGCGCGTTATTCATTACAAAATTACTGGAAATGTAACCGATGAATTTCAAGATTTGCAACATACTTCCTCTCTCATAGGCCTTTATTAGAGCCAGCAAAAAGCATGATTTTTTGCTCTTTAAAATTGACCAAAAGCTTATGAGTGTGTCCTTACCCCATTCCTTCATCTTGTATGCCCCTGATGTATCATTAGGTGTAGCCCTTTTTCCAACTGTCTCTTTGTCGA
>JAGYLP010000049.1 GCA_018401015.1 Bacteroidales bacterium | reverse complement strand
CCGTAACCTCATAGGTTCCTGCACAAAGACCGGTTACGGTTGCGCTACTTGCTCCGTTCGACCAGGCATAGCTGTAAGGAGCTGTTCCTCCGCTCACGCTGAGCTCAATGTCTCCATCGCAGGCAGCGTAGCAACTTACATCTGAACTGGTTCCGGTAACAGAAAACGAGACCACAGGGGCTGAGCCGGTGAGCGAAGCGAGTCCTGAGATTCCATTCGTCACGTAATTTCCTTGATTGGGGAAACCGGAGGTTTGATAGGTAGCAGTCATATCGATGACCGCTCCGTCGGAAGCTCTCCATACTTTCCACTTGAATTCTTCGCCATTGGCAAAACCATTATTCAAACCGGCCTCTGTTCCCCATGCGGTAAGTCCCAGGTTTGAACCAGTAACCAATTCATATCCACCGCAAGCTAAATCGGGCCCTGCTCCAACGGTGTAGAATACACCGATGTAATCGCCATTCGAAAGTGGCATGCCATCTACCTGAACGACCGATGGTTGCACAAGGATGGTATGATTAACCCCTGTATTATTGTAAGTCCAATTGGGTTGAGCGAGCAGTTGCGCCCATGCTAGCAGTGAAAAGAAGATTAAGAATAGATTTTTTTTCATAGTATTGGTCTAGATTAAAACATATTTCAAAAGCGAAATAAAGGTAAGTATAGTATCGCAATGATGCTAGTTTAAGCTAGGTATTTATTTGAAAATAAAGCAATCCCAAACACTTTAAAAGGCTCCAATTAGTCCGTACTGGGGCAAAGCGAGGATTAATTTCCATTTTATTTCCAAATAAGGGAGCTCGAAGACAAGTTTGTAAGTGTGTGGTCGACCTTCAACCTGGAAAAAATATAAAAACCTTACTATAAATCACTTGCAAGCCTATTTCCAAAATTATATTCCGCATGATTAAGTTAAGAATAAGCTAAGGTAGTTTACAGCACTCGAATCTTTGCCGGGAGGAATTGTAGCGAAACTTCATTTCATTGGTTTCAGGAAAAATGCAGCCATTCGAGCGACTTTGCTCCATTTGCTTGAAAAAGGTAGCTGAGAGTATGAGAAAGCTGCTCGATACTAGACACAATCCCCTTTTATTCAACCACATAGCCTTATTTAAACTAAAAATAAATAATAAACGTATGCTGTAAAACCGATGGGATAGAAAGAAGATTGGTAGGAGAGTTTCTACTTTTGTGTGCGAACAAACAAAAGCTAGATGGAAACGAAGGAAATCGAGCACGATGGATGGGTTTTGGAGATTCATGATAACCTGGTGAAGGTTAATATCATGGCTCAGGCCGCATGTGCTTCATGCAATGCAAAAGGGGTTTGCAGTGCTGCTGATGTTGAGGAAAAGATCATTGAAGTTAGTAATCCGAGAGGAGATTATCGCATCGGAGAGCGGGTAAAAGTGTACATGGAACAATCCTTGGGTTTTAAAGCCTTGTTTTTAGGGTATGTACTTCCGTTTATTTTGGTAATGATTGCGCTCATAGTCACACAAGAGTTTACCACGAGCGAGGGAATCATTGGGCTTGTTGCGTTGGGGCTTTTACCGGTTTATTATCTACTTCTGTATCAGTTCAAAGATCATATCAAAAAGCAGTTTTCATTCAAATTAAAAAAAATTAGTTAACCTGCCATATCATGAGTACAACTGTCATTTTAACCATCGTATCACTTAGCATCATCGGGATTGTGGCTACCTATTCTCTATTTTGTTGCTCAGAAATTTAAAGTTTACGAAGATCCCAGGATCGATGAAGTGGACGAAGTGTTGCCCGGAGCAAATTGCGGCGGATGTGGCTATCCTGGTTGCAGAGGGTTTGCCGAGGCTTGCGTTAAATCGGAAGATTTAGGCAATTTGTATTGTCCGGTAGGAGGTAACGACTGCATGAGCAGCGTTGCGAAGGTTTTAGGACGTACGGCGGTAGAGAAGGAGCCAGATGTTGCTGTTTTACTTTGTAACGGAGCCTGTTCTTTACGTCCGAACACCAATAAATACGATGGAGCCGGGAGCTGTACCATTGCTCATAATTTGTATGGTGGCGAAACAGGTTGTCAATATGGCTGTTTGGGCTTGGGCGATTGCGTTCGGGTATGCGATTTTGATGCCTTACACATGGATACTGAAACCGGCTTACCTGTGGTAGATGAGGAGAAATGTACTGCTTGCGGTGCCTGTGTTAAAGAGTGTCCACGAAATTTATTCGAATTACGACCAAAAGGGAAAAAAGGTCGTCGTATTTATGTGGCTTGCAGCAATAAAGATAAAGGTTCAGCCAAGAAAATTGGTTGCGATGTAGCCTGTATTGGTTGCAGAAAATGCGAAAAGGAATGTGCTTTCGATGCTATTACAATTGAAAATTTCAACGCTTATATCGATCCGCAGAAGTGCAAACTTTGTAGGAAGTGTGCACCGGTTTGCCCGACAAATGCCATTCACGAAATTAATTTTCCTCCGAGAAAAGTAAAGGTTGAGAAAGAGCCGGCTTTAGCTGAAACTTCGAGCACGACTTCAGTGCAATCAGAGGGAGCTACCGAGGTTGTCGCTCGTAAGCCGAGGGTAAAACCGGAATCGACCGATGCACCGAAACCGGATCCAAGTTCAGAAAATAATCCATCCTAACCATCTCTGTGTAAATTCATAAAACGAACGAGAAGATGTTAAAAACCTTTCCAAAAGGCGGCGTTCACCCGCCGGAAAATAAACTCTCAGCTCAGGCTGCCATTGAAGTTTTCCCCATTCCGCCACAAGTTGTCATCCCGATAGCTCAGCACATTGGAGCACCATCGACGATTCTCGTAAAGCGAGGCGATATGGTTAAAACCGGACAAATCATTGCCAAAACCAGCGGATTTGTATCGGCCAATATTCATTCCAGTGTTTCGGGTAAAGTAAGTAAGATTGAAGATGTTGTTGATTCCTCGGGTTACAAGCGACCTTGTGTTATCATCGACACCGAAGGAGACGAGTGGGAAGAAGGAATTAGTCGTGATGCCTCTTTGAATTCGTCTATTGCCCTGGAGCCGAAAGAAATTATTGAGCGGGTGTTAGAGAAAGGTATTGTCGGTATGGGAGGAGCCACCTTCCCCAGCCATATTAAACTGAATGTTCCCAGTGGCAAGAAAGCGGAATACCTTATAATAAATGGTGTAGAATGCGAACCTTACCTTACCTCCGATCATCGGGTCATGTTAGAACAACCGGAGCAATTGATGGTGGGTATTCAAATCATTATGAAAGCCTTAGGTGTTTCGAAGGCGATTATTGGTATTGAAAACAACAAACCGGATGCAATTGAAACCTTGAATAAACTAGCTCCCTCCTACCCCGGCGTAAGTGTCGAAGCACTGAAGGTTCAGTATCCTCAAGGAGGTGAAAAACAGTTAATCAAAGCTACGATTAACCGCGAAGTTCCTTCGGGCGGCTTACCGATCGATGTGGGAGCAGTTGTTCACAATGTAGGAACAGCCATAGCTATTTACGAAGCGGTTCAAAAAAATAAACCACTCATTGAGCGGGTGGTGACGGTTACAGGAAAATCCTTAGCTAAACCCTCTAATTTTTTAGTTCGGATTGGCACACCCATTTCCAGTTTAATTGAAGCTGCCGGAGGATTGCCGGAAGATACCGGGAAAGTAATCAATGGTGGTCCGATGATGGGAAAAGCCTTAAGCAACTTGGATGTTCCGGTTACAAAAGGGACCTCGGGCGTTTTGATTATTCGCGAGGAAGAAGCCAGCCGAAAAGAAATTGCACCTTGCATCCGCTGCGCGCGTTGTACCCATGTTTGTCCGATGGGACTAGAGCCTTATTTGCTGATGACCGTATCGAAAAATTCGATCTGGGAGAAAGCAGAAAAGAACGATATCATGGATTGCATCGAATGCGGATCGTGCAGTTATGAATGTCCGGCAAACCGACCTTTGTTGGATTATATTCGATTAGGTAAATCAAAAGTGAGTCAAATAATCAGAAGTAGGAGACAATCATGAACAAAGTATTAACCATATCGGCCTCCCCGCACAGCTTCGGGGTAGATTCAACTCAAAAAATCATGTACGGGGTGGTGCTGGCTCTTTTGCCCGCTTTGGCAGCCTCGATTTATTATTTTGGAATCGGAGCCCTTATTGTTACGGCAGCCGCAGTGATATCATCCGTAGGCTTTGAATACCTGATTCAGAAATACGTTATGAAGGTAAAACCGAGCATTAGCGATGGTTCTGCTATGGTAACCGGGTTGCTGCTCGCCTTTAATCTTCCGACTAATATTCCGATTGGGCTAGTCATATTAGGCAGCTTAATTTCGATTGGAGTAGGTAAATTATCGTTTGGAGGGATCGGGCAAAACCCCTTTAATCCGGCATTGGTCGGGCGGGTATTTTTATTGATTTCCTACCCTGTTCAGATGACTAGTTGGCCAAAACCAATTATAGGTCGCATGAATTACCTCGACGCTGAGACCGGAGCCACGCCTTTAGCGGTTGTTAAGGAAGGATTGAAGAATGGAGAGAGTTTCAGCAGCATCGATATTCCCGCATACCTCGATTTATTCTTCGGGTATCTGGGTGGTTGTGCTGGCGAGATTTCGGCCTTTGCGATTTTGATTGGGGGAATCTACATGCTTTGGAAAAAGATTATCACCTGGCATATACCCCTGACGGTTTTGGGCAGTATGGTTTTCTTCTCCGGATTGCTTTACTTAATTAATCCTGAAGGCTTTGCCGATCCGATTTTCCATCTTATAACCGGTGGAGCTATGTTGGGAGCCTTTTTCATGGCCACCGACATGGTATCGTCGCCAATGAGTGTAAAAGGACAAATCATTTTTGCCATCGGAATTGGGTTCCTCACGATTGTGATCCGGGTGTTTGGAGCCTATCCGGAAGGAGTTTCGTTCGCTATTCTGATTATGAATGCGTTCGTGCCCTTATTGAATACTTATTTTAAACCAAAACGATTCGGGGAGGTGAAGAAAAATGGCTAAAAAAGAGAGTACATTTCTGAACATGGTGTTAACCTTGTTCTTAGTTAGTGCCGTTGCAAGTACTACACTTGGGTTTGTGTATGAACTGACCAAAGCCCCTATTGCCGAGGCCAAACGACAAAAGAAACTCAGCGCCATCAAAGTGGTTGTTCCTAGTTTTGACAATAACCCCGACGGTGAAATGTTTAAAGTCCCTGCCGGTGAAAATGGAACGGATAGTTTGGAAGTTTATCCGGCTAAAAACGGAGAAGAAGTGATTGGCTATGCCATTAAAACCTATACCAATCAAGGCTTTAGTGGGCTTATTGAATTGATGGTAGGCTTTGAATTGAGCGGAAATATTCATAATATTTCTGTTCTCTATCATGCTGAAACACCCGGATTAGGCGATAAAATGGAAGAGAAGAAGTTTCCCAAATGGGTGGGTCAGTTTAAAGGAAAGAATCCGTCTGAGCATGATTTACGAGTAAAGAAAGATGGAGGGGAACTGGATGCTATTACGGCCACCACCATTAGCTCACGTGCTTATTGCGACGCGGTTGATCGTGCACACCGTGCATTTGAATTCATAAACACTCAAGACCAATAAAATTATGAGTCGATTAAAAACATTTACCAACGGATTCATCAAAGAAAATCCGGCCTTTGTTCTGCTTCTAGGGCTGTGTCCTTTGTTAGGAGTAACCACCTCGGCCATTAACGGCCTTGGAATGGGATTAGCCACCACCTTTGTACTCATCATGTCGAACATTGTGGTTTCCTTGGTCAAAGATTTCATTCCGGCGAAAGTTCGTATTCCGTCCTTCATTGTCATTATTGCCACTTTCGTTACCCTCGTTGGATTGGTGATGGAAGCGTATGTTCCTGCCCTGTACGAATCGCTGGGATTATTCATTCCTTTGATTGTAGTTAACTGTTTGGTACTGGGAAGAGCCGAGGCCTTTGCTTCCAAGAACAGCACGCTCGATTCCATCATCGATGGTTCGGGGATGGGACTGGGGTTCACTTTTGCATTGACATTGCTTGGTAGCGTTCGCGAGATTCTCGGAAGTGGATCATTTTTCGGAATGAAATTCATTGAAGGCGATGGCATGCTCGTGTTTGTTTTATCGCCCGGAGCCTTCCTTGCTATGGGTTACCTCGTGGTACTGATTAATAAAATTAATAAGAAAACCGCTTAAGCCAGTCGATTATGGAATATGTAATTATTATCATCAGTGCCATTTTCGTCAACAACATTGTTTTGGCGAAATTTCTGGGAGTTTGCCCATTTATTGGTGTATCGAATAAAGTAGAAACTTCGTTGGGGATGACCGGCGCGGTAACCTTTGTGATGGTTATTGCCACCATTGTAACGTATCTTATTCAAAAATATGTACTGGAAGCTTTTGGCATTCAGTTCATGCAAACCATTACCTTCATCATTGTAATTGCCTCGCTGGTGCAAATGGTTGAAATTATTCTGAAGAAAGTAAGTCCCTCGCTTTACCAGGCTTTGGGTATTTTCCTTCCGCTCATTACAACCAACTGCGCGGTTTTAGGAGTTGCTATTTTGACCGTTCAAAGTGATTACACTTTAATGGAAGGGGTTGTTTTTGCCATTGCCAATGCCATTGGATTTGGTTTAGCCTTGATCATTTTTGCCGGTTTGCGTGAACATATGGATTTGATGGATGTTCCCAAAGCCATGAAAGGAGTTCCCGTAGCACTCATTATTGCCGGATTGCTGGCGATGGCCTTTATGGGCTTTAGCGGTGTTGAGCGCGGGATTGCTCAAATATTTGGAATGTAATGACGCAAGACGCATTTTTTAAACTCACCTACGGAATTTATATCATAGCGGCTTCGGCCGAATCGAAAAGCAGTGCTTACCTCGGTAACACTGCTTTTCAGGTTACTGCCGAGCCCCCTCAGATTGCCATTAGCTCGCACAAAGAGAACGACACCACCGCCCTGATTCAGGAAAGTGGCTATTTTTCGTTATCGGTGCTCAAGGAAACTGCTTCCCTGAGTACGATTGGGCTGCTAGGTTACCGACATGGGAAGGAGGTAGATAAGCTGGCATCCCTAAATCATTATTATACAAAAAATAATACCCCGGTAGTGTTGGAAGACAGCCTGGCGTGGTTTGAGTGTCGGGTAAAGCAAACGGTCGATACCGGAAGTCATTTGCTTTTTATTGGTGAAGTGATTGATAATGGGACGATTGGAGAAGATGCTCGTGCCATGGATTATCGTTTTTACCGCGAAGAATTAAAGGCTTATGCTTCGAAAAATGCTCCCACTTATGTCAATTTGAATCGGCTGAACGATTCGATTGAAGTGAAGGCTGAACAGCCCGTAGCAAAGGAGAAATCGGAGGAAGCTTTTGATCCGCGTAAATTTCGCTGCATGATGTGCGAGTATGTGTACGATCCGGCGAAGGGCGATCCGCATGGGAAGATTCCGCCCGGCACCTCGTTCGAGGATTTGCCTGAGGATTGGATTTGTCCGATTTGCGGAGTGGGGAAAGACATGTTTGACGAATATTAATGAAAACCGGGAAGAGCGATTCCCGGTTTTTTGTTTTATCCGAAACCGATTTTATACAGATTCTAATTTGGCTGCGCATGTATTAGTTATAAAAGCGTGACAAGCGATTTTAGGCTAGCTTGTTGAAGAACAATGATTTAAATAGCACATTTTTATTGTTGTGATGAATAAATCCATTTAACAAAATTTAGAAGCTAGGAACCAATCAAAAGCTTATTTTCGTCGCCGATATGTTTACTATCATCCATAATAGAATTCAATACTTGGTTTGAATATGGACTGCATAGCTTTGATAAATTAATAAAAACGACACGATTATGGCCGTTATTAACAGCATTTTTGAGAACAACGCACAATGGATTCAGCAAAAATTAGCTGCCGATCCAGAATATTTCCACAAGCTTAATTTAGGACAAGCACCTGAATACCTTTACATTGGTTGTTCCGACAGTCGGGTTACAGCCGAAGAAATTATGGGGCTGGCACCGGGAGAGGTTTTTGTACACCGGAACATTGCTAATTTGGTGGTTAATAACGATTTGAATGGACAGGCGGTGATTCATTTTGCGGTACGTCATTTAAAGGTGAAGCATATCATTATTAGTGGACATTACAATTGTGGTGGGGTAAAAGCCTCGATGCAACCCGACGATTTGGGTATCTTGAATCCGTGGTTACGGAATATTCGCGATGTGTATCGGATGTATCAGGAAGAGTTGGATGCGATTGAGGATTACACGGAGCGTAACGATCGTTTGGTTGAATTAAATGTGATTGAGCAGGTTACGAATGTACTTAAGCTGAAGGTGGTTCAACAGGCGCGCAAGGAGCGGAATATCCAGATTCATGGTTGGATTTTCGATTTCAAGACCGGTAAGTTAAAGAATATGGATATCGACATTGAGAAGATTGAGCGCGATTTGCATCGGATTTATGAGTTGAAGTAGGGCTGTTGGCTGTTGGCGTTTGGCGTTTGGCTATTGGCTTTTGGCTTTAATAGAGGGCGTGGAGGTTTTTCCTTGAACTAGAATGATTGCCACGCGCCGGGAGCCGCGCGGCAGCTCGTTGAGGTCACGCGCCGGGAGCCGCGCGGCAGTTCGTTGAGGCCCGAAAGTATTCGGGAGGCTATTGGCTTTTGGCTATTGGCATTTGGCTTTTAGCTTTTGGCTTTTGGCTTTAATAGAGGGCGTGGAGGTTTTTCCTTGAACTAGAATGACAGCCACGCGCCGGGAGCCGCGCGGCAG
>JAGYLP010000048.1 GCA_018401015.1 Bacteroidales bacterium | reverse complement strand
TTAAGCCCTTCTCGCGAGAGATACTCCCGAACCCATGTCAGTTGATCGATTGGCATCACAACAAGAGGAGTTGAAACGAGAACCGAACACGATAGGGAATAAACGGCTTTTGACTCGAGGCCTGACCATTTAAATCATGATAATACCCACCGATGCGCGGTGATTGCTTAGTGCAAATACTCAGTGGTTGATAGAGCACATCGAAGCCATCGCTTGACCTGGATGGAGGATTGTGGTGATAATCAATATCACCTGAAAGAATAGCCCCTTTTCGACCATCAAGGCTTAGGGAATACTCCCCAAAGTGCATCACCTCACTCTCAACAGGGGCAATGCGGTCGATTACCCCTACATGAAGGCCAAGCACCCTTTGGGTAGCCTGCGGTAAGAAAAAATCCAATGGAACCGATTCTTGTCCCTGGTTTACCCATATTTCCCGATGAATCGTTCGTACCATCATCTCCCCTTAGCTTGGACTACCGACTATATACTCCGAGGGTAATTTACGTTCGTGCTTACTTAGCAGTAGGTACAACTTGAGCTCTTGCGGATAGGTCGAGAAATGCCCACCATCGCGAAAGCGTAGTTCAAACGAGTTACCCCCGGCCGGATAACTATGCAGGAAAGGATATACGCGTTGTGAGGGGGCAACCGACACATTGCATGCCAGGAGCTCCGCTCCGGTACCTTCCTCCAGCACATCCCAACCCCCTACCTCGAGCGAGAGCTCACTCCCAAAAGTGTGCTCAGGCTCGCGGGTAGATAATTGAACAGCATTGAGAAAATCATACGTCTTATCCGTATCCCCATCGATGCGCACGAGCGCTCCAGGCGAGGGAATTAGGATGCGTATGACTTGTTTTCGTTCGATTCTCATCATGTGATTGCGTTTCAGGGTGAACCTTAGGATTTAATGACCGTAGTGCCAATGAGGTAAACCCTTGCCCAAGTGCCTTCGGGTGCGTTAAAACCCCATTCCATATTCAGCTCAATGGCTTGTTGGTCTTTAATCAACTTGGGATTATCCAGGTTATACTGACCAATAAATTCCCCTTCCTTCTCCACATTGAAGACTTCCATTCCTGATGCCTGAATCATGGTCGCTCCATTGGCCAGGAATTCAAACTCTCCGTTGCGGATAAAATCCGGGATACGAGCAAAATTCACCTGATGAACACTCTCTCCCTGTGCGGCAAATCCAACCTGCAAGGCAATGGCCGTTAACATGAAGTGATAACCCTTCTCGAGCTTGCCCGAGGATATGTTGCTCATGCCTGTGACCTTCGTGTCGTCGTCGCGAAACATCTTCTGAACCTTACTGCCAGAGATGTCTTTAGTAACGTAGTAGTTCTTATCGGTTGCCTGAAGGGTTTGGCGAACCAAGCCTTCCTGTGTCTCGCGCGGTAACATGTGCAAACGCTTCTCGAGCTCTCCTCGTGAACGTGCCGATGGTAACTGACTCCTGCTTTTGGAAAAAAGCTTGATGCTTCGTGCAAAATTTTGCTTGGCTGCCGGGTTGGCTGTATCCATGGCCCGTACCAATTCTTCTTCACCCACAACCCCTAAAAGGTTGAATTCGCTTTGGGTGAGTTCTCCTAATGATAACATAATGATATGGTTTTAAAATGATTGTTAGATGATTTCAAAATCGCTCGACTCAACCAACTCGACCGATGAGTCATGCCCATAGCTTAACTCATAACCCGGTTCACTATGGCCAGGGCGAAGACTCGGTAGTTCCGGCTGGAAGGAACGCACTCCGGGAAAGAAATTCCCTACCTGTGGCTGTGGATTACCCAATGAATCGGTCAATCCCGCTAAGAGACTCCGACCAGTGAGCATTTCCACCGACGAGATTACACCACTGGCGCCAACCCCTCCACTAAACATCTTTAGCTTCGTGTTGCGCAATTTCAAACTACCCGCAATGCCCAATCCTAATTGAGCAAGTGGTTTTACCAAGCCCTTGGCATTAAAGCCCGGCAAGGACGGGTCAACCCCAAGCATGCGATCTGCTGCTTTTCCGCCGATAGTTCCCACCAGAATGCCACCACCTAGCATGAGATAATTAACCAACTCATCGACAATGGCTTGCTGACTGACTTTTCGTGTTTTCATACGTGTATTATTTAAGGTTTAATTTCTTTACCCGTGAGCCTGTACCACGTGACTTACTCCGGCTTCGAGACACCCGACTTGCACCCGATAGCGGTCGGGAGGATTTCTTCTTGCGAAGCAGGTAATACGTGCCGGCTCCTATCAAAAGAGCTGTCGTGGCAACCAAGGCTTTGTTATTCTTAATGAAGGTACTGAGCGAACTACCCCCCGTGGATGGGACCAATCGATTCGGTGCCGTGGGGTTCGCACCCGTTGGAAGAGCCGAAGCAGTGGGTAAGTTCTTGGTCGATGGGAGCGCTCCTCCTGTCTTACTAAGGATACGCTCAATTAGCGATGGTTTAAGCATAGTATTCGATGTCGTTTGATTGATTTCGTCTTCTAACAGATTGGGGATATTGGCCGATTTAACCAACGATTCAGCTTCCTTTAGCAAGTTCGTCGTTGAGGTATCCTCCCCCTTTTTAAATAATCCGGCATCCTGGATAATCTTGATAACGGCAACTATTACGGGAGTAGCTGCGGCAATGGACGTTGCAACCGTTATGGGTTCTCCCAGGTAACTACCCGGCTCTCCATTTAATCCGCCAGCTCTCCCCTTTAAGATTGCATCGCGTATGGCCGATGGATTCCCTTTCAAGCGGTCGATGTATAATTTCTCAATCTTTTCCAGGGCCTTCTTCGCTCTTGACCACTGGTCCGAGGAGATGCCTTTCTGTTGTGCCTGCTCTAAACTAGCATAACCCCATTTAACCTTCGTGGATATTTTTCGTAAATTCAACTTAAATGCAGCCAGTAATCCAACCCGTGACATCGCACTGATGGGATTATAGCGAATAATACCTTCGCCAACCTTCTTGGCCAGTTCCTTTGCTCCGGCAGCCGTCTTCGAAACAAAATCTTTTACATTGCTGAAAAAATTCTTCAATCCTCCCAAGGAATCATCCCCTTCGAAATCCGACGATAAGCCCTGCGAACGATTCCAAAGCGATTCATTCTGTGCCAAAACCTCCAAAGCCTCATCTCGCTTATCCGTGTACCAATACTCCAGAGCATAATCCAACATCTTAAGAAAACTCTCCGGGTCCTCCACCGGACGTATCAAATCGGGCTGTGCCATGATGGCCGAGCGAGTGGATACCAAGTATTGATACATGGCATCCATCGCCCCGGCTTCCGAGGTCTCTACAAACTCAGTATTTTCCAGTACTCCCAAAAAGGAGTAACCATCCATTGGCTCCATTCCGCTCAGAACGGCTACATCGATTCCATTTAAATTCATGATAAAGTCTTTTTTTTCTTGATAGGGCTTCTCAACATTATAGCGCGAGAGAACCGGATCGATAATTAATTCGGCACCACCATCGGGTACCACCACGTAAACATGTTGGAAGTAATCGCCACTGTAACGAGCAATGCGGAAAAAGTGCGGTATGCGTAGGTTCGTAAGGATGGAACTGGCAAAAATCGAGAAACAATCGCAATCGATACCCGATTTCCGCTCCGCCCACGAACGAGCCGGACGGCGCAGTTGCTCCAAGCCACGCTTATCGAGCCGGTACTGGATATGGTGATAGAGAAATTCCCAAATATTCTTAGCCGTTTCACGCACCGTCTTTGCTTGCACAATAGGTGCTATTTTCTTTGTATCGCCGAGGTAACGCCACACTACTTTTTTCATCAATTCAACCGTATCCTCCACCGCGCCATCCTCAATGACCACTCGGTCGCTTTCATCAGGCTTTGGGAAATAGGCATCATAAGCACTCCCATCGCGTAAAGGACGATAGCCACTGGTAATCCGATTACTTATGGTTGGAGTTTTCATACAAGTTGAATGGGTGTGGACTCGATATAAGCCCCGTTGATATACGTACTGTAACTGTATTCAAGCGGAATAGCCAGTGATTGAAGGTTTAACCCACCGGTGGATTGAAACTGTGCAATCCATCCCGGTATTCGAAGCAACAGCCCCGATGCATAGTTACCAAGTGCCTGCCAGGGAAGGGTAATTTCTACCCGCTCGAGGCTTGTTCGCGTAAGGGGTTCGATTTGAATCAACTTACCCTCAGGACGTGAACTAGCAATGAACTGCCCCGCAGAACTTAGCCTAACAACCGGTTTAGTGAGCGTTAGGCTACGATTGGTGGGATTATCAACCACTAGTTCCGTCGAAACCGTGATACCCTCACCATCGACCTTTTGAATCTTCGGCTGAAGCGTTCGAACAATCGACTGATCCGATAGCTCTCGAGCAGACAAAAAACGCGACAGGTAAACCGCTACCCCCGCCAAAATCAAGGTACCCACCCAAGCCCTCATCGCTTCCTGTTTTTAGCCATCCATCGTTGACGCAACCCATCGAAAGCCAACTTAACCCCATAACCAACACTAGCCGAGATAAGCGCGTAGAACGCCACATCGACCATTGCAGTGAGCGATATACTCGCCAGGGTTAAGTGCTCCGAAACAGCTTTGCTTACTCCGCCCACCATGCCGGCTGTCGTGGTGGTTATCGATAAACCCAGGTTGTGTTGCATAGAACTTCATTTGTGGTTTGTGAGCGGTAAAGATGAGCTTCAACCACCCTGCGCAAAATCATCAACTGTTGGGAGGAAATGTAAATGGCTTGATTTACAAATACAGTCACCGAGGGTTATGAACATCAAGTCGGAAACCGTTAAAAAGAGTCTGGCACAACTAGATAAGTATTAATACCTAAACATTGAATGCCGTAATCCAGCTACTAAAGAACTAATAGCCAGAGCAGATTAGAACACAATCGGACTTCATGTTATACAACACAAGTCTTGTGATTATAGTTAAAAATAACTAAAATTTGCTGTAATATTACCCATACTCATCGTTGTATATGATTGAATAATAAACTCGTATCAACCACCCCCACTTCATATTACAATCCTCCAAATCCCAGCCCTCAAATGTGCACCAAGCAGGCATTTTCTTCCACTGCAGGTAACTAGTCTTTCTGCCATGGGAAAAATCGTTGTCAGACCAGCCACCAATTTTCAGAGAATAATTGGTGGCCTATTCTTGCATTTGCCCGGAACTTATTTTAAATCAGAGAGTGGATCTTGCAATCAATAAGTGGGTTATTCCTGCACTTGACATGGCTCCCGTGCTGAGATTTTGTACCTAAGAAATTTTACGATTATGATATCAAAAAATATGATTAAATGGGGAACTCCATTTCCCTGGTTGCTCGTTGCTATGATGCTGGTGTTCAGTTATCATACAAAAGCACAAACTATTATAACTGGAGATACATCGGTATGTGTAGGTAGTATCCTACCATATGAATTACAAAACCCCTTGCCTGGAACTACTTATTATTGGCAAATATCATCACCCCTTAGCAGCTATTCCTTCTTCTCGACCCAAGCCACCGTTCAATGGCAAGAAACGGGTGAATTTGAAATTATTGTAACCGATTCAACCAATTACTACTATCTAACTGTTTTTGTTTATTCATCCTTCCCTCCATTGTTATATACCGACACCGAAGTGGGTTGTCAGGAGAGCTTACGTCGAGAATATGAAACAAACTACATTATTCTCGACCCCGATTCAGGTTGCGTGAATGTGTGTGAGAATAGCATTGTGCGATATTGGATTTCAAGCCTTAGCGATTGGCTCGGTAATTCAGGTAGTTTTAGTTGGGAGGTAAGCGGGGGAGAAATCGTTTCGGCAGGAGGGGTTCCCATCATTCCACCCGTAAACTCCCTTTCGGGAGTGATGAATTCCGGAGAATTTATAGAAATTGAAGTCCAATGGGGATCACTTGGCTCCGGGCTAATCCAGGTAGTGGAGCACTCTCCCGATAGCGTTTGCCAATCGACCGCTACCCATTGGTGCACCCAAATTATTGAATCGCCTTATGCGATGTTCCAATTTGCAGCTAATGATTCCTTGAATCTGGACCAATGTTTTGATGTCTGTCTTGGTCAATTAGTTGATTTTATCGATCTCTCCGAAGGTTCCAACGAATCGCAGATTATTGCCTGGCATTGGGATTTTGGGGATGGCTCGCCCGTTTCCCATTTACAGAATCCAAGTCATACCTACTTGCAGGATGGAAGCTATGATGTAATTCTTACCGTGACCAACGAATGTAATTGCACCGACCAAATCAGACGGAGAATATGTGTCGATAAACAGGCTCCCCCACAAATTGAATGTATCGGAGCAGTGTGCGAAAATGAGGTGGCAATATACCAATCCGCGGAAACCTGCAACCCATATCTTTGGGATGTGATTGGAGGGAGCATACTCGCTCAGTTAGATAACACGGTGACTATTAGTTGGGACCAACCCACCCAGGATGGAATGGGATATATTGCTTTAGATCCCGATGATTGCGATAATGTGTGCCCTCATATTTACTACCATAAAGTTCCGATTATCCAACATAAACCCGAGATCCAAGGACCCGATACCATTTGTATTGGGGAGAGCTATTTTTTCCAGCTGCCCGCTTGGCCTGCAACCGATTTTAATTGGTTCATTACCTCCCAATCAGGAGGGGGAGTAGCCAATATCAACAGCCTGACCTTTAATAGTCATGCCATTGAATTACAGGCTTATCAAGCAGGAGAGATAATGCTTCATTGCCAATTCGAAAACACCTTGCTCTTTCCCTCTTGTCAGGGTGATATCATCAAAGAACTAGTTGCCCTTCCCAGACCAAGTATCGCTGCCCCGCAGAAATTGTGCCTGGGCGATAACCTTATAGCTGAACTGGAAAATATACCTACACCCGCAATCTCGACAAACTGGATAATCACTAAACCCGATTCAAGTATAATCAGTGTTCAAAGTGCCGGGTTAACGGTTAATATTGCTGGTTCAAATTTTCAAACTCCCGGATCCTATCAAATTCAAGCAATCAATCCTTCAAGCTTTTGTGAACCTGATATACATCTAGTTGAAGTAGTTCCCTTACCGCCAACACCCATTGGCATAATAGGTGAAATGGAAGTCTGTTTAACTTATCCCTACCTCTATTCCGACTATTCCACCTTCCCTCAAACAAATACCTATTGGGAAGTAAATGGAGGAACCATTCAAGGACAAGCCTATGGCGCTGATATATCGGCTATCTGGAATAGCTCGGGGTTAAAAACAATTTACGCCTACCATAACTGGATTGACCTTCCGGAATGCCTCAGTGAGCCCTTTGTCGATACCATCCAAAGCATCGTCCTGGTCGATTCAATCGCCGGACTAGCTACTATCTGCGAGGATAATACCTACCTGTACAAACTGCTTTTTAATAACGTTGAATATGAAACCTACCATTGGCAAATTGTGAATCCTGGCGTCCAAGTTGCTAGTGTCAGTGCCGGACAAGGAACAGACTCGTGCATGGTGACAACCCTCCATCTGGGATCAACCAGCAGCTTTACCCTCGAATGTATCGTAACAAAATGTGGCTTTTCTCAAACATTCTCCCGTTTTATTGAAATAAATCCAAGCCCACTGATCGATACCGTTTGGGTCAACCCCAACCCCGTCTGCTCTAATGATTTATTCGAGCTGATTGCAATTTCATCAGGGAGTAATCCCCTGGAATATATCTGGAATTTAGGAAATGGGCAAGCTGCCATTACCACGGTCGACTCAATCTTGTATGCCTCCATTAGCAATAATTCCGATACCAGTATGACCTTTACAGCTTCTGTGAGCCTTTTGAACCCGTGTGATAACTCAGTTACCGCTCCTTATGTATTCCATATTGAAGTTCTGCCTTTACCCAATGCAAACCTCAGCCCTTTAGGCGTATTTAACTACTGCGATACCATCGGATCGGAACAGGTTTTTGTTTCTAATTCTCCGGGAAACCAATTTATCTACCAATGGATGTTCGAAGATATGCCATCCATAGTAGGGCCACAACAAATCCAAAATATTCCAAGCAGTCAAACTTCATATACCATCAATTATCAGTCCCCAGATGTGCCGATTCCTATTAACCCTCACGACGGATTCTACTGGTGCATCGTAACGGACACCATTACGGGATGCGTTAGTGTAACCAACAAAAAAAGAGTATTTGAACAATGCACTGATACAGCCGCCGGAACATGCATTTGCTTAGATACCTGTGCTATCGATTCCATCGTATTTGTTTCCACCGGTTGTGGCAAAGCTAGAGCAACGTCCTGGGTTCAAGGTCCTAATATCGTCGGGTTCACCTGGACCATTACCGACGGACCAAGCTCCCCTGTTCAATACTCAACCTTAGGGACGCAATCAGTTACCCAATCCTATGAATACCTCTTTGATGAACCCGGCATCTATGAGATTGAACTAGAGGTCTTGTTTGAAAATCTTATTCCAGGAGACCCTCCCTGTTCAAGATCGAAAAAAGCCACCGTAATCGTACCCTATACCGATAATATCCACTGGAACCTCAGCTGTTCAGCTGACCAAACAGCTTACGATCTGACCTTCTGTAATAATTCATCCATCTTCCCAACTATTAATGCTACAACCCATTGGGTTTGTTCCACTGCCGCATTATACAGCAACAACACATGCGACACCATTCCAGCGATTCCCGGAAATGCCTATAATGTCATTATGCTCATCACTGCTCCCGGGCAATATAATTGCCTTGGTGAATTTACTGCCAACGTGCCGAATCTGCCCCAAGCTGAGTATGAAATCATTACAACATACCTCGGATCGGATACTACCACCAAAAGCTGCGAGAATAGAGAAGTACATTTTATCAACCTTTCAAGCCCCATGAACACCATCGTTTCTCATGTCTGGGATTTTAAAGATGATGCTATAAGCCACATGGTGAACCCCATTAAGACATTTCACTCACAGGCAGCTTTCGAGCCTTCGCTTACCGTGACCGATAAATACGGTTGCGTGGATTCAGTGAAGTATGACCTGCGAATATTTGGGAATGATCTGAATTATAATAATCTATTATCCTACAACTATTTGTCTCAGGATGTGTGCTTATTTGACTCCATTATCCCAATCTATCCTGATTTCACCGGATTAAATCTGCCATTCACCTTTCAATGGTACAGGGAAACGCAGCTACTACCGGGTGAAACACAAGAGATGCTCAGTGGAATGGTACCACTAGGAGCTTACTGGGTGCATATTACCGATACAAACTATTGCTA
>JAGYLP010000047.1 GCA_018401015.1 Bacteroidales bacterium | reverse complement strand
ATTAAATCGGCTTGTTCGGTTTTAGTAGGTAGGCCGGTAGAAGGGCCTCCGCGCTGAACATTCACAATAACCAGTGGGAGTTCGGTTATTACCGCTAATCCCATTGCCTCAGCTTTTAAGGCCAAACCAGGACCGGAAGTGGACGTGGCGGCCAATCGACCGGCAAAACTAGCTCCAATAGCGGTACAAATACCCGCAATTTCATCTTCGGCCTGAAATACCTTTACTCCCAAATCTTTCCGTCCGGATAATTCTTGCAAAATTTCCGTAGCCGGAGTAATGGGATAGGAACCGAGGAACAAAGGAAGATTCGCTTTTTCGGCTGCAGCAATTAAACCCCAGGCAGTGCTCACATTTCCACTCAAGGTACGGTATCGACCGGGAGGAATAGGAGCCGGATTAACCCGAAAACTGGGAGTCAATGCCTCAATGGTTTCAGCATAATTATACCCGGCTTTCAAAACCATTTTATTGGCTTCAACAATAACCGGGTTCTTTTTAAATTTCTTCTCAAAAAACTCAAAGGAATGATCCATTGGCCGGTCAAACATCCAAAACACCATTCCCAGAGCAAACATATTTTTACTACGGATAATCGATTTGGCATCCAGACCGGTATCTTTCAAAGTCTCACGTGTAAGCGTCGAAATGGGAGCTTGAATGATATTGAAGTCCCCTAATTTATCTTCCTCGATGGGATCGTTGGTCAGGTAACCGGCTTTTTGTAGATTCTTCTCCGTTAAACTATCGGAATCGATGATGATGGTCCCTCCGCGGCGGGTCCATTTCGAACTAGCTTTCAAAGCGGCAGGATTCATCGCAACTAAAACATCGGCATAATCGCCTGGTGTATTCACCTTCGAATGTCCGAAGTGAACCTGGAATCCACTTACTCCACCTACTGTTCCCTGTGGGGCACGAATCTCTGCCGGATAATCGGGGAAGGTAGCCAGATCATTTCCTAATAATGCCGAAGTGTCCGAGAACAATGTCCCGGTAAGTTGCATCCCGTCGCCGGAGTCGCCGGAGAACTTGATGACCACTTTTTCGAGCTCGATAAGATTATCTTTTTTTGTCATAGTGAATGAATTGAGTGAATGCAAGCGGGAATAATACTAAGGATTGACTTCATGTTAACTGAATATTAAATCTCTTGCCGTACGTATTTTTAAAAGCTCAAAATTAACCACTTTAAAAGACACAGGGAACAAATCAATTTAAAAAAGCAAAGCAAAAGGGCATGTTTAAGAATACACTAAAAAGCTGATAATTTGCAGTCTAATCGGATTCAATCAATTTATAATAATTCTATATTGCCGCAGGGCTGCTGCTGCTCAGCAGGTCGGCATTTCTGAATACGAAAAAAGCCCTTCTCTTCATCAGAAAAAAGGGCTTTAGTCTTGCTGTTGTTAACCGCTACAAAGTACGACCCGGATAGGCCTCCAAAGCATGAGCCAGGGTCTCCATTGCGTTTTTCAAATCGTCGATCTTGAGCACGTAAGCAATCCGAACTTCGTCTTTCCCCGCTCCCGGACTCGCATAGAATCCGGCTGCCGGAGCCATCATCACCGTCTGATTCTTATACTCAAACGACTCCAATAACCACTGACAAAACTTCTCGGAATCGTCAACCGGTAATTTAGCTACCGTGTAAAAAGCTCCCTTCGGCTTTGGAGTAAACACACCGGGCATTTGATTCAAAGCTTCTACCATGTAGTTCCGACGCTCAACGTATTCTTCGGATACTTCGTGGAAATAACTGGCAGGCGTTTCCAACGAAGCCTCGCCGGCAATTTGTCCTAAAGAGGGTGGACTTAAACGCGCCTGAGCAAACTTCAGCGCCGTATTCATGAATTCCTTGTTCTTCGAGACCAAAGCGCCAATGCGAACACCACACTCCGAATAGCGCTTCGACACTGAATCGGTCAGGATTACATGTTCCTCTAAACCTTTCAGTTCCAAGGCAGAAAAATGCTTCTCTCCATCGTAACAAAACTCACGATAAACCTCGTCGGAGAAGATGAATAAATCGTGCTTCTTCGCAATTTCGCCCAATTGAAGCATCTCTTCTTTCGAATACAAATAACCGGTAGGATTATTCGGATTACAAATAACGATTCCCTTGGTGCGAGGATTGATCAACTTCTCAAATTCTTCGATGGGCGGTAAAGCAAAATTACTCTCAATGCTCGACATAATCGGGCGAACCACCACACCCGCACTTATGGCAAAGCTGTTGTAATTCGCATAAAATGGCTCTGGAATAATCACTTCGTCGCCTTCGTCGAGACAGGAATTAAACGCAAAAAGCAAAGCCTCCGACCCACCGGTGGTAATGATAATTTCGGTGTAATCGATGTCCAACCCCAACGCTTGATAATAGCCCGCCAACTTACGCCGGTAGCTTTCAAAACCTGCAGAATGACTGTATTCAATCACTTTTAAATCGATATTCCGTATAGCATCCAAGGCTACATCGGGGGTAGGAATATCGGGTTGTCCTATGTTTAAATGGTAAACCTTACGGCCTTTCCGTTTTGCCTCTTCGGCGTAGGGCACCAATTTACGGATGGGCGATGCAGGCATCCGCATCCCTTTCTTTGAAATACTTGGCATGATAGCGTATCTTTTATTTGAAAATTATTCGTTTTTCTCGGGTAGTGTTTTTTCCTTTTCCAGATTGAAGGAGGGTTGCTGCTGAGCTTTGCGCTTTTGCTCCACCTCTCGCTGACGAGCTAAAGCTTCCTTGCGGCGCTCAAAATTCATTTGCTTCAATTCCTGATCGGTGGGTTTTTCGACCTCTCCTTTTATGCTCAACCGAACCGGACCATCGGGGTCGTTGCTCGTTACGACAATGCTCTTGCTAAATGGCCCTTGTCGCTTGGTATCGTACTTAACCTTGATAATTCCCCGATTATTCGCCGGAATTGGTTCCTTCGGATACGTAGGTACCGTACATCCACAACTCGATTTAACCTGGTTGATCACCAAAGGAGACTTTCCGGTATTCTTGAAAATAAACTCATACTCACCATCACCCTTGAAAGGAATCTTACCATAATCGTGTAAGGTCTTTTCAAAAGTAATTCGGGCTGCATCGTCCGACGAGTCTTTGTCTTGTGCTGATAATCCTCCTAAAAACAAGGAAGAAAGCACCAAGATCATAATCGCTACGTGTTTCATTCTAATGCATTTTTGATTCAAAAACTCCCCGATTATTCGGGAGGTTAAAATTACAAGCTTTTCACCAAAACTAAGGCATAATAAAGTCATTGCCTGTGATATTTATCAGCATGTTATTTCTCGCTTAAAATTCGACGGCAGCCTTCGTCAATTTTTATATTTTTGGCAACTCGTAAAAAATTGATAATAACAGCGCTTAAACCGAATTAGAACCGAATATGACGAAGGAAATTCCAGCCAAATACAGCCCCGCCGAAAAAGAAGCCAAATGGTATCAGTATTGGTTAGATCATCACTTTTTTCGCTCTGTCCCCGACGAGCGTAAGCCATACACCAACGTAATTCCGCCTCCCAACGTAACCGGCGTGTTGCACATGGGACACATGCTCAACAATACCATTCAGGATGTGTTGGTTCGGCGCGCACGGATGAAAGGATTCAATGCCTGTTGGGTGCCGGGTACCGATCATGCCTCTATTGCAACCGAAGCTAAAGTAGTTGCCAAACTCAAAGCCGATGGCATCGATAAGGCCACGCTCAGTCGCGAGGAATTCTTACATCATGCCTGGGAATGGAAAGAAAAACATGGCGGGATCATCCTCGAACAACTCAAAAAATTAGGAACTTCCTGCGATTGGGATCGAACCGCTTTTACCATGGACGAAGCCCTTTCGGAGAGTGTTATTAAAGTATTCGTCGATTTGTTTCGAAAAGAAAAAATCTATCGTGGAGTGCGCATGGTCAATTGGGATCCACAAGCCAAAACGGCTGTTTCCGACGAAGAAGTTATTTATAAAGAAGTTCAATCGAAACTCTATCATATTCGCTACCAAATCGTTGGCGAAAACGACCAATGGCTTACCATTGCTACCACCCGTCCGGAAACCATCCTGGGCGATACCGCTGTGTGTGTGCACCCGGAAGATGATCGCTATCAGCATCTGGTTGGTAAAAAAGTATTCGTTCCTTTAATTAATCGCGAAATCCCCATCATTCAAGATGAATACGTGGAACGAGAATTTGGTACCGGTTGCCTTAAAATTACCCCCGCTCACGACATCAACGATTACGAAATTGGAATTCGACACAACCTGCCAGTAATCGATATCTTCGAAGACAATGGAACCCTCAGCCCCGAAGCTCAACTCTACGTAGGAATGGACCGTTTCGAGGTGAGAAAACAAATTGTTATCGATCTCAAAGAGAAAGCATTCCTGGTTAAAGAAGAGGATTACCTCAATAAAGTAGGCTACTCCGAGCGGACCGACTCGGTAATTGAACCAAAACTTTCCATGCAGTGGTTCCTTCAAATGAAAGAACTGGCCCAACCGGCATTGGAAAATGTGATGAACGATACCATTCAAATCCATCCTCCAAAATTCAAGAATACCTACCGCCATTGGATGGAGAATGTAAAAGACTGGTGTATCTCACGGCAACTCTGGTGGGGCCATCGAATTCCTGCCTGGTATCTCCCCAATAGCAATGAATTTGTGGTGGCCGAAAACGAAACCGAAGCAATCCAACTGGCTCGCGAAAAATCGGGCAATCCAAACCTCACGCTCCATGATCTGCGTCAGGACGACGATGTACTCGACACCTGGTTCTCTTCCTGGTTATGGCCCATCTCAGTTTTCGATGGTATTCGGCATCCCGATAACGAAGAATTCAACTACTACTACCCTACCAACGATTTGGTTACCGCTCCCGAAATCCTGTTCTTCTGGGTAGCTCGAATGATTATTGCCGGATATGAATACGCCGGCGACTTGCCTTTTAAAAATGTGTACCTAACCGGAATCGTGCGCGATGAGCAACGTCGGAAAATGTCGAAATCGCTGGGTAATTCCCCGGAGCCACTCGAACTGATTAAAGAATACGGTGCCGATGGCGTACGAGTCGGGATGCTCCTTTGCTCCCCTGCCGGTGGCGACCTCTTGTACGATAACTCCCTGCCGGAACAAGGACGGAATTTTGGCAATAAAATTTGGAATGCCTTCCGTCTGGTAAAAGGCTGGGAAGTAGATGAACAGCTCGAACAAACCGAAAGCAGCGCCAAGGCAGTACTGTGGTTCGAACATAAACTGAATAAGGAACTCAGCATCATCGAAGATCACTTCGAAAAATTCCGCCTCTCCGATGCCTTAATGAGCGTTTACCGACTCTTTTGGGACGATTTCTCGAGCTGGTACCTCGAAATGGTGAAGCCTCCCTACCAGCAGGCAACCGACACCAAAACCATGGAAGCAACCCTGGGCTTTTTCGATAAATTGCTGAAAGTACTGCATCCTTTTATGCCCTTCATTACCGAAGAATTATGGCAATGGATGGAAGAACGAAGAGAGGGGGAAAGCATCATGATTAGCACCATGCCCGAACCAGGCAGCTACGACGAAGCTATCCTCGACGATTTCCAACGAACCATCGACCTAATTACCGGAATTCGAAAAATTCGGGCCGAAAAAAATATCTCTATGAAAGAGGACTTGAGCCTCGTTGCCTTGCACAGCGAAGCACTCGAGTCGCAATTCCTCTCGATTATCCATAAACTGGGCAAAATATCCAACATGCAATTCCAGGCTGAAACGGAAGAGCAGGGTGTCCGTTTCTTGATTGGAACGTACGAGTATTTCATCCCGCTCGAAGGCCTAATCGATGCTGAAGAGGAGATCCAAAAACTTGAAAAAGACCTGGCTCATCAGCTTAAATTCCTGGACTCGGTAAATAAAAAACTACAAAACGAAAAATTCGTACAAAACGCGCCGGAAAAAGTCTTGCAATTGGAGCAAAAGAAAAAAGCCGACTCCGAAAGCAAAATAGCCAGTCTGCGGGAAAGTATTGCTATTCTGAAGAAGTAAGCAGGCCAGAAAACCTGCTCTTACCAAAAGACAAAAACTGCCATCTTTTTAAAAGACGGCAGTTTTTGTTTCTAATTCATGTGCTTCATCAAGCAAGATCACCCGCTCATCCGGTTGACAAACAGTCTTCTCCTTTCAGCGCATCAGGATTCAGATGCAAGTATTTCCTCCAAAACAACTCGAAGCCCCGTACTGGCTTTTTCCTGCACGAACCGAACCTTCCCGGAAGATCGAATGCCGGCTATTTCCTGCGGATCGACAACATACAAGGGAGTTCCAGGTTTACAGTAATGGATCAAACCGGCGGCAGGATAAACATTCAGCGAGGTTCCAACCACAAGACAAATATCGGCTTCTTCGAAAAACGGAATAGCTTCTTCCAGGGCCGGAACCGCTTCGCCAAACCAAACAATATGGGGTCGCAACTGACTCCCCTGCTCACAAATATCCCCTTCGTTCAAATCGGGATGAGGCCAATCGTACACCAGGCTATCATCGATAGTTGACCGCACCTTTTTCAGCTCCCCGTGCAAATGCAAAACCTTACCGCTCCCGGCACGCTCATGCAAATCGTCCACATTCTGAGTCACAACCTGCACGTCGAAATAGTTCTCCAATTGAACCAAAATCCGGTGTCCATCGTTCGGTTCCACCTCGTATAACTGCCGTCGTCGTCGATTGTAAAACTCCAACACCAAAGCCCGGTTTCGGGTCCAGGCTTCGAAAGTTGCCACTTCGCTTATATCGTACTGATTCCATAACCCTCCCGAATCGCGAAAAGTGCTGATGCCACTTTCTGCACTAATTCCCGCACCCGACAAAACCACTAATTTTTTCATGGACTTAAATTTTGAGACAAACATAAGGGAATGGGATTATTTTTCAAGTCATGTAAGAGTCCGATGAAACCCTTATCAGCCATCTCTCTCCTGTACTACTTAACGTTATGCAGCGAAGGCATTACGACGAATTCCCTATAAATCGTCCAACGCTTTTTGCCTAACACGTTCGCTATTTTTCTTATCGGCATAGTAAAGACTTACAAAACACTTCTCATCGGAATCGCTTTCAATCGCCAATTGAATGAGTCCATTTTCTACCTCGTAGGTCGTCATGCACTCGCAACTATTCATCCGTACGGCATGCATCATGAAAAGGTCGCCATAGAGCGGTATATCATCGACAAATTCCTCAATTTCTTCGGCAGGAGTGCCATACTTTTCCGTTAAGAGTTCTTTTAAATGGATGTAATCGCCGGAAAGCGACGACCAGGTATCCCTTTCCGGAAAACGAACCCAGATACTACTCACCAAATCGAATTGTTCCAGGCTTTGGACGGCCACGACGCAGGCTTTGTAGGCAGCAAATTCGCCTTCGAGAAATACAACACCTTCGGCATTTCCCAGGGTCGTAAATCCATCCTGCTGAAGCTTTTGAACAAACCCGGCCAGGCTTCCATCGATGGGTATTCCTTTGAAGGTTAGATGTTCGGATGATTGCGCATCCATAAAAAGAGTTGCAATAACCAGCATGAATGTTAGCATTTTAGTCTTCATAAAACCATCTATTAAGTTAATCTACTTTCACAATATGAATCGGGGTTTATATCCCGGGGAGAAAAGTTTAAGTTATTGAGGCGAATATTATTTTCAAGGCTTTAAAATACACATTTTCCCTTTTGTTTGATCAACCATTGCCTTATGCCCGACAATCGATGTTGATTGGGGACTTAAAGGCTAACCACCAATACGCTAACCACTCATAATCATGAACATAAAACTAAAACATGAGGTTTTCATGATTGGGTATTTTTAAGGTATTTGGTGTATATTCCGCTTTTACCACTCAAGTTTTCTAGAAAACTGGTAGTGTAGCTTATCCTACAAGTTTCTGCCGGATAATCTAGAAAAGTGCTTAGTTCCTCCCGGTTTTCTATGTTGTCTCTTCAGGTTGCTCTGGCAGCGGCCCTATTTACTTACAAGAAGTTTTCGAGTCGTTGCCCCTCGACTCGTTACAATGCTGATAATGTAAACACCATTATGATCTAGTTCTACCTTCATGACGTTTTGGTGCACAGGTGTTTTTAATACGTGTCTGCCTGCAAGGTCGGTAATCGTAATGGTTGAATTATTGGTCGAAAGGGAAACAGTGAACTCTCCTTTGGTTGGATTAGGATATACCGAAACTTCTATCTCATCTTCAAAGTGTGTAATGGAGTTGGTGTTCCCAAAGATACTGGTAAAACTATCGGCATATTCATATTCAGCACCACAAGTACCAACAGCATCCCAATTGATCGACCAGGTCATCATACCTCTTAGTGAAGGATAACCACTTGGATTGGACAACACATAACTCCCAGGTTGAGCGCCATTTCCCATTAAATAATCGATGGCAGATTCTACGGTAGCTGCATCGACAAATCCACCTCCGGCAGCACTCGTACAAGCCGGTAAACCGATGGCGATTTTGCTAGCCGGTAATCCGTTAAACACACCACCCGATGTGCTGAATCCTTGTATAACAGCCTCTGTCATAGCAACTATAAAATCAGCAGTGCCTTGTGTATAAATGTTTTGATCAATACCATTCATTGTTCCACTGTTGTATAATTGAACCTGCAACACATCGAGGGAATCTCTTAATGCATCAATTATGGGTAAGTAACCTCCCCATGCCCCACCAAAGCCCGATTGTCCGCCTTGCACATAAGCCGTTTCAGGAGCCATGGTTAGTAATAGTTTTTGTCCATGGGTCGAACGATAATTTGCCATGATCTGTTTAATGGCATCGATTAAATTGACTTGTGCACTATTACTTGGTGCAGCTATTGTGCCGCCGGTTATTAACACAGAGTTTCCATGCTCAATATCAATGTCGATTCCATCGAATCCATAAGTATTGATAAGGTCGGTAATTGAATGGATAAATGCGTCTTTATTGGCAGTAGTAGTAAGATCAATACTTGAAGTGGCCCCTCCGATACTTAACAGGACTTTTTTTCCCTGGCTTTGTAATGCCTGAATCTTTGTAGTTAATCCGGCAGGTGAATCTGAATCAGGTGTAAACAACATGGTCATATCCGATGGAGACGTCGGAACAGCAAAAGCTAACACAATGTAATTGTAGCGATTATCAACGGAATCGAGAGGTATGTTGTAAGCCTTCGGCCATGAGCGTATTACCACCTAAAATATTTTTCTTATGCAGCTGTTTACAGCGACTTTAGGAGGATGGATGCATCGCCGGAAGCAGCTCCAGCAATCGATTGGCTTTATGATCGAGGATTCGATTTAAGACGTCCGTGAGCCAGGCCATAGGATCGACACCTCGGGCTTTGCAGG
>JAGYLP010000046.1 GCA_018401015.1 Bacteroidales bacterium | reverse complement strand
GGTTAAAATCGATTGCTGAATGTAACTCGACCCATGACAGGAGATTTCAATTAAGTTTTCGCCGGTATAGGAACGAGGGGAAATGAAAACACTTACCAACACCTCGTCGATAAGTTGATCGCGATGCCAAATCTCTCCAAAATGAAGGGTATTTCCAGCCTGATCACTGATCTGCTTCGTAGCCTTCGACCGAAAACGAAACAAGCCATCCATGATGCGAAAACTATCCGGCCCACTCATGCGAATCAGGGCTAAAGCTCCATTCCCTTGGGGAGTTGCCAAGGCACAAATCGTATCCTCAATATTTCTCATTCTTTACGTATCGATATATTTTAATAATTATCAAATTAAGCTATTTTTGACCTCCATTTCTAAACAAATAATCTACAATTATGAGTGTTCTGGTAAATAAAGATTCCAAAATTATTGTGCAAGGATTTACAGGCAGCGAAGGTACTTTTCATGCCTCTCAAATGATCGACTATGGAAGTAACGTGGTCGGTGGTGTAACACCCGGCAAAGGTGGTCAACAACATCTCGGTAAACCGGTTTTTAATACCGTGGCCGATGCCGTTAATACTACCGGAGCCGATGTGTCGGTTATCTTCGTTCCACCATCCTTTGCCGCCGATGCAATCATGGAAGCTGCCGATGCCGGAATCAAAGTTATCATTACCATCACCGAAGGAATCCCAACGGCCGATATGGTCGAGGTGAAAGAATACCTCAAAGGAAAAGACTGCCGGATGATCGGGCCTAACTGCCCCGGTGTTATTACCCCCGACGAAGCCAAAGTGGGAATCATGCCAGGTTTCATTCATAAAAAAGGTAGTATCGGAATCGTTTCTCGTTCCGGCACTTTAACTTACGAAGCAGTCGATCAAATTACTAAAACTGGTCTGGGCCAGTCCACGTGTATCGGAATTGGCGGCGATCCCATTATCGGAACCACTACCAAAGAGGCTGTTGAACTCCTGATGAACGATCCTGAAACAGAAGGGATTATCATGATCGGCGAAATCGGAGGTAGCATGGAGGCTGATGCCGCATATTGGATTAAAGAAAATGGAACGAAACCGGTAGTAGGTTTCATTGCTGGTCAAACTGCTCCCAAAGGCCGCAGAATGGGACATGCCGGAGCAATCATTGGTGGTGCCGACGATACCGCCGAGGCAAAAATGAAAATCATGCGCGAATGTGGTATTCATGTAGTCGAATCTCCCGCCGAACTGGGGGTTACCATGCTCAATGCTCTGAAAAATAAATAAGCAAAAGCTGAATCCTGTTAATCAAAAAAAGGCGATGGTTTTCCATCGCCTTTTTTATGCCCGAATCGAACTGCTGAAGTGAAAATTGGTCGCCGAAGCAAAATACGCTGTTAGGGCTTGGTCTTAACGTAATTACTCAAAGCCTGAACGAACTCTGAAGGTTCTTTTATTTTTCGTACCGATTCATTGAATTCTTCGTGATAACCGGATTGCAAGGATAGCAAATCGGTCATCATGTTGATTAAACTTAATCCGGCGTTCAGCTTCGTATCCGGATCAATCTCTTTTTCGTAAGCTTTCTTCATTTCCTTCGAAAACTTCCGACCTTTCTTATAAATATGCTTGAATTGACTCTTGTTCTCGAAAAATGCTTCGAACTCATTCATCCTCGCTTCAATTAATTCGGAGGTTCTGCGCAATTCATTCAACTTACCATTGTTCTCCGAAATATTTTTAACTAATTCCTGACCTAAAGCAAGTTTCTTCTGATGAAATCCGGCTTTCTCGTATTCAGTCAGGATCGAAAGCAAAGGCTCAATTTTGGTTTTATATACTTCAGGATATTCCTTGCGATAAGCTTCCACCATGGTTTGGAAATCTTTTCGGATGATGTCTTGATTCTCTTTTAAGGCCGGATGTGTCGTCAGCATACGATCGGCTAACTCAATAATAAACCCGCCTTTCAATACCTTCGACGGAATATCGTCCATCGATTGGTAATCTTTAATATCCTTCCGCTGCTGATTCAATTCCGATTTATAAACTTCTGGGAAATCAGTCTGATACAACAATTCAGTCTGCAATACTTTTTCCTCCAATAATTTCGACTGAAAACTTAACTCATGATAGAGGCTATCGAAATGATGAACCTCTTTCATCAGGAGTAAGCCAACTTCCATCCGTCGGCTGAGTTGTTCTATACCCTCGTAATCGGAATATTTCTTTTCCAAATCTTTGATGGCGCCTTTGTATAATGGGGGGAAATCTTTTTGATAATCGCTTACCAATTTTTGCAGGTTAGTCGTCAAGGTTTCATGCTGACTTTGATAATTCTCAAGTGCAAGCTGTGTTAGCCTGATCTTCGATTCGCAATCCTCGCCGGCAATTCGTTTGAGCGAAACAGTACTACCTACCTTATAACTCTTAATCGAGTTTTCAATGGCAGGAATCTCTCCTTTGTAAACCGATCGATCCACTTTCGTTAATTCGCTTTTCAACAGGGTAAATTCATGATCAATCATCGAATCGATTCGGGAAAAATACTGCAATCCTTCTCGATAGTAGGGAAGGGTGTCGCTAAGTTGCTTCCCTAATTCATATTTCTCGCGAATCCATGAGCTTTTCTGAAAGCTCTCCACTTTTTCCATTAGTGGCTTGAATTCTTTCTTATAAATGGTGGGATATCGCTGTAAATACTGTTCCCCTAATCGAGTGAAATCGCCATTGAAAAGAGTTACATATCGAGTCACTTCTTCGCTGATAGTAAGACTTTCTTCCACTTTTGTCAATAACTCTTTTAAATGGACAAAAGCGCATGATAAATTTTCGCAGGTTTCATAGTTTTGTTTAAATTCGAGTGGAAGCAAGTCGCGATTAGGATTTTTTTCATCATCCGCATTACCCACTACCTGAGCTAATTTCGACCACTGCATTTCAACCTCTTTATTCAGATTGATGCTTGAATCGAGCATGGCTAGATAAATTTCCAGGGAGTGTAAGGCAGCGTCGAGCTCTTCCTCACGATGCAGGAGCGCGGTGTTTGCTTGTAAATTCGATTGTAACCGGGGGTACTCAAGTTCGTAAAGTTTTTGGCTGAATTGTGGCAAACGGACTTCAATTTTATCCAAGTATTTATCGAGTAAGGCTTGGTTTTTTTGTTGCTGTTGCCACGCTATCTCCATCGACTGGAACTCTTTTAAAATGCTTTGTAACTGCAGAATGTAGGTGGGTAAGTCCATCTTCGGAACAGCCTGATTTAGTTGAGCGTTTAAACTGTCAATTCGCATAGCGTTTGGCCCCCCAATCATTTCCTTATTGGCAAGTAGTTTAGGTGCAATTTGTTGAAGTGAGTCGTCCAATTGGGTGTACTGTTGAAGCCAGAGCCAATGCTGAGCTAAGGTCTCCAAATGGTTGATCCGAATGCTGGAAACTCTTTCTGTCCAGCTTTTCGCCGATGGCTCGTCGGATTCAATGGGTATGTTTGCTAAGTCCTCTCCCAAAACCACTCCCTCGGCAGATTCCTTGCTTGGCTCCTCGCGGTATGCAGAAGAGATATTGGAGCTTAAATAAAAGCTGCAAAGAGAATCGAGGCCGGAAAGATCAATGGTAATGGAATCGTAGGCGAGAGCCTGAATGCGGCCGGCTAAGTCGGTATTGTTTTGCCAAATATCTTGTGAGTCGATAGGACTGGGCGCTCCCTGGTACAGATAACTCAGCGCAAGCTCATCTTGTGCATTCCATACAAGGCGATATCCGGAAAATAATTCTTCGTTCCCATACCAACCAATCTGTTTCAATCGACCCAGAGGAGATAATTCTATCACTTCGCGCCCTTGATTTTGAGCTTTTTTTACTTCTATCTTGATAACCAACCCTTTGGCGTTGTAGTAGAATTCAATTTGATCGGGTTTTACCGGATTCCCGCTTACTTTCGGACTGCTTGCTTCCGAGCCATTAGCATTCAATGAACTAAGGCTCAAACAACCAATAATAATCCAGTAGATCAGTGCGGAGGGATAATCGATTCTTTTCATGAAAATCAACTTTTTATGAGGCTTCCTGTTGCTTCACAAAGAAGCTTAATTAATGTTAAATGTAGCAAAGATATATGTAACTAATCGGCTATTTATGCTGTTTGTTCAAAGAATCAAAAATTTTTCATTCGGACACTCCATTTAATGATGAAACACTTTTTCATGGGTCTCGCAATGGCTCTAGCCTTGCTGTTCCCTGCAACCCTTCTGGCTCAAAAATTCACCCTTAGCGGCTATGTTCGCGACAAACAAACAGGCGAAGAATTGATTGGTGCCAACATTTATTTCAGCGAATTGCTGAAAGGTACGGTTTCAAATACCTATGGTTTCTATTCCATTAGTACAGAGAAAGGAAGTTATACCCTGGTAATTTCCTACCTCGGTTACGAAACCTATGAAACGCGAGTTGAACTAATAAACGATATACGCTTGAATATCGAATTACAACCCAGTGGATTATCTACCGGCGAGGTGACAATTCAGGCCGATCGGACCGATAAAAACGTGAAAAGTACCGAAACGGGAACCATCCTCCTTCCGATTAAAACCATCGAATCCTTGCCGGTTTTATTTGGTGAAGTGGATATTCTTAAAACCATCCAGTTGCTACCCGGAGTGCAATCGGCTGGCGAAGGTAGCGCCGGGTTTTATGTGCGTGGGGGTGGACCCGACCAAAACCTAATTCTGCTCGATGGTGCAACGGTTTACAATGCTTCGCACCTTTTTGGATTCTTCTCAGTGTTCAATTCCGATGCAATCAAAGATGTGAAACTAATCAAAGGGGGAATGCCAGCCGAATATGGAGGCCGCCTCTCATCGGTGCTCGACATCAGTATGAAAGAAGGGAACATGAAAGAATATAAGGCTCGTGGAGGTATTTCCTTAATTGCCAGCCGACTTACCGTCGAAGGTCCCATCAAGGAAGATACCAGCTCTTTTATCATTTCAGGACGCCGAACCTACGTCGACCTGCTCATTCGCCCTTTTGTTCCCGATTCATCGCCTTTCGCCGGATCAGGCTACTACTTTTACGATCTCAATGCAAAAGTAAACTACCGAATCTCCGATAGAGACCGGGTTTTCTTAAGCGGATACTTTGGTCGCGATGTCTTTTCCTTTGCAAATGCCGAAAATGGAGTGGCCATGAATATCCCCTGGGGAAATACCACTGCATCTGCTCGTTGGAATCACCTTTTTAGCGACAAATTGTTTATGAATACTACCGCTATTTATTCCGATTATCAGTTTAGTATCGACATCCTTCAAAATGACTTCAACCTCAAGCTCTTTTCGGGAATAACGAACTACACTTTGAAAACTGATTTTAGTTATTTCCCGGGCGATAACCATAAAATCACTTTCGGAGCAAATTATACCCGCCACCTCTTCATCCCAAGTTCCGTGAGTGGGCAGTCCGAAGAAGTCTCGATCGACGTGGGCGATGCTCTTCTTCAATTTGCAAACGATTACTCCATTTATATCAACGACGAATTCGATCTCACTCCACGCCTGAGGATTAATGCCGGTTTGCGTGGAACCATTTTTCAGCAAGTAGGCCCCTTTACACGCTATGTGAAAAATACCGAGGGCGTCAATACGGATACCATAACCTGGAATGCGGGCGACGAGGTTGTGCGGTTTCAGAACCTGGAGCCTCGGCTGAGCATGCGGTACACTCTCGGTAAATCCAATTCGTTAAAAGCTTCCTATACGCATAATTATCAGTACATCCATCTCGCATCGGTTTCTACTGTGCTGTTGCCTACCGACCTGTGGATCCCTTCCAGCGATGTCGTCTTCCCACAAGTCGGAAATCAATACAGTATCGGATACTTCCACAATTTCTTTGAGGATTACCTGGAAACTTCGGTCGAACTCTATTACAAAACCATGGAGAATCAAATCGAATATCGACCGGGATCTTCTTTTGGACTAACAGTGGGTGACAATGCCGATAATAATTTCGTTTATGGCGATGGAGAATCTTACGGAATGGAATTGTTTGTTAGAAAGAACTTTGGCTCCATTACAGGATTCGCCGGCTACACGCTCTCTCGTACTACCCGCCAATTCGACGATATTAACCTGGGTAATCCCTACCCGGCACGTTACGATCGTCGGCACGACTTCTCTGGAACGCTCACCTACGAATACGATAAATGGCAGTTCTCTGCTGTATTTGTCTATGGAACGGGTAGCGCATTTACCCCTATCGTTGGTCGATACTTCATGGATAATGGAACCATCGTAACTGAATACGGTGATTTCAATTCTTTTCGAATGCCTCATTACCACCGAATGGATGTCTCGATAACCTATTTACTCATGCAAAAGGACGAGCGGCGAAGCTCCTTGAACTTAAGTGTATATAATGTGTACAATCGTCAGAATCCATATTTTATCTACTACGATTTTCAGGGAAGTATTCTCGATGGTCAGTTCGCTACCATGGCGAAGCAAGTCACCATTTTCCCCATTATGCCATCTATTGCCTGGAATTTTAGCTTTTAATCCCTTCGAATCATGAAAAAGAATTTTGCTCATACCTTATTACTATTGTCCTTTTTGATTATACTGGTTGGTTGCGAGGAAGATATCACCCTCGATTATGCTGAGTACGATCCCAAAATGGTGGTCGAAGGGTCTATCTTTTCAGGGGAATATGCCGAGGTAATTCTAACTAAAAGTACAGGCTATTTCGAGGAAATCAATCTAAACGATAGTACGCTTATCGAATTATTTGGCATCCCGGTTTATGTCCCAACATACCTATATAATACGGTAATATTCGATGCAACGGTAGTCGTTTCCGAAGGAGGGCAACACGACACGCTTCAACTCATTCCCGATTTGAATGTTTTCCCTTTTGTGAAATACCGGGGAAGCAAGATTAAAGGGGAACCAGGGAAATCATACGATCTGACTATCGAATATGATAATCAAGAATATTGGGCTCAAACCAGTATTCCTCTTCCGGTCCCAATCGATAGCCTTTGGTTCGAACCAGCATTCCAGGAAGAAGATTCTCCGGGATTTATCCGAGGCCTCTTTTCCGACCCCAAAGGAGTCAGAAATTATTATCGGATCTTCTCTAAAACCCTGGGCCGCGATTCAACCTACGTGCATCCTTTTGTCTCCATTTGGGATGACACCCCTTTCGACGGACAAGACAGCATTGAGTTTCGAATTTTTCATGGCGATAATAAACTCGAAGATCCCGAAGATCCAAATCGATTCTTTTTCCTTCCGGGAGAAGAAGTGTTGATTCGGATGTGTAGCATCGATCTTCCTCACTATCGTTTTTGGGTGGGCTATCAGCAAAACTCCGGAGGCGGTGGAAACCCATTTGCTAATCCGGCTCCAGTTGAAGGAAATATCCCCAATGCGCTTGGTAACTGGGGCGGATACGGAGTGTACGAAACCAGCTTTTTCGTCGATTCCCTTCAAGTAGATAGTTTGAATCTTAAAAGTCCTTAATGAACTCCATTCTACTTCGAAATAAATTTAATTTTACCCGCCTTTTTATAAAAAGGAAGCAAGATGAAAAATCAACTTTCAAACAGATAATAATCAACAACTATGAACCTATTTAAACCGTTAGATCCTACCGAAGGGAGTTCTGCAAAAAAAGAACTGAGCATCGAGAATGCCGAGAAAGTAAAAACACTGATTATTGGTTCCGGTCCTGCCGGTTATACAGCCGCCATCTATGCCGCACGTGCTGGTCTTAGCCCTGTGATGTACGAAGGCCTGCAACCAGGTGGTCAATTAACGACTACCACCGAAGTAGAAAATTATCCGGGTTACCCACAAGGAGTAACCGGTCCGGTAATGATGGAAGATTTCAAAGCGCAAGCACAACGTTTTGGAGCCGATTGCCGATGGGGTATTGCTACCTCCCTCGATACAACCGACCGACCTTTCAAAGTGGTGGTCGATGAAGAGAAAATGATCCTTGCCGAAACCGTAATCCTTGCCACCGGAGCAACGGCCAAGTACCTGGGCCTCGAAAGTGAACAGAAGTTCATGGGGTCGGGAGTATCAGCTTGTGCAACTTGCGATGGATTCTTCTATAAAAATATGGATGTGGCCGTCGTAGGTGGTGGCGATACGGCTTGCGAAGAGGCGTCCTATTTAGCTAATATTTGCTCAAAGGTCTATATGATAGTGCGTAAGGATTATCTACGTGCTTCCAAAGCAATGCAGGAACGTGTTTTGAGCAATCCTAAAATTGAAGTCCTCTTCGAAACCAATACCCTCGAAGTAACCGGCGATACCGTAGTGAAAGGCGCTAAGCTGGTTAAAAACCAAGGGCTGGCAAACGAAAAAGAATTCACCATCGATATTAGCGGTTTCTTTGTTGCCATCGGTCATAAACCCAACTCTGAACTCGTGGAAGGCGTTGTCGATATGGACGAAATCGGTTACATTAAAACCATTCCAGGAACCTCTAAAACGAATATTCCCGGCTTATTTGCTTGTGGCGATGTGCAAGATCCTGTTTATCGTCAGGCTATTACAGCTGCCGGTTCGGGTTGCCAGGCTGCTCTCGATGCAGAACGGTTCCGAAACGAATTCCCACTTTAATTAGAAAATTTTGAAAGAGGCTCTTGTAGCCTCTTTTTTTTACCTAAAATTCACATTCGATTTCCCTAAACTTTTCTTGTATTACAGCAAAAAAATGCGTTTTTTTGGCCTGATAAGTCGAGATTAGAAAAAAACTTGTTTTAATCAATTTGATGCGTATATTTAAAACTTCGTATCGATTCAGTCCTTAAAATAAGTCGATTAACTTAACTAATTGAATGTCATATTGTTGTAAGTAATATAACGAGCTTTTAGGCCCCCCTGACAGATTAGGCTGATCAGCTCTAAACGTGTTATTAATCTTTAAAAATAGAAGTCATGAGTAAATTTTCTAAAGTTTTAACCTTTCTAAGTGTCGTGCTTTTGTTGCACTTCAACGCTTCTGCCGTGTCTTACCCTCCCTACGATTTTGAAACCGATTTCCAGGGTTGGTCAGTCACTCCTGCATCTGGTGATGCATTTGTGCAAGGAGCTTATGTTTTTCCGGAATATCCGCACGCTCGTGCCGGTCAATTTGTAGCTACCTCCCTCACCGGTGCTTACACCGCCGGTACCGTTACTACTGTTACGAGTCCGGTATTCGACTTATCGGCTGTAGTGCTGCCCGAAGTTAGCTTCGATTATTTTGCCGATGCCGCTTCTAATCCTACTTTGGGAGCTGATGGTACCGTACTTGAGTATTCTACCGACGGTGGAACAACTTGGGCAGTATTGAATTCCTCTCCTAGCTGGTACGATGCCGACCTTCATTTTGGCTTCTACCCGAACTTGCACCCGGTTTGGAATAATTCTTCCAGCTGGCAATCACTGAATGGTGAATTTGCTCAACTGGCTGGCGAAGCTAATGTGAAGTTCCGCTTTACTTTCAAATCGCATGCTTCCAGCACTCCCGGTACTGCCATTGGTTTCGGTTTCGACGATTTCGATGTTACCGATGCTGCTCCCACTACTGCTAGTCTGGAATTAATTGGTATTGCTACTCCTTCGGTTAGCTCTTGTGCCTTAACTAATGCTGAGCCTGTAAGTGTTACTTTCCGCAATAACTCAACTGTTAATGTGCCAGATTACGAACTTTCATTAACCTACGATGGAGTTACAGTAACCTTCAATGGAACGAATGTAGCCGCAGGTGCAACTGTAACCACTCCAACATACTCTTTCGATCTTTCTGATCCCGGAAACCATGTTTTTACTGTCACTCTTACGGATGGAGCCACTCCATCTCCATTCACTTACGATGATGAATCATATACTGTTACCAACAACGCCGTTGAAGGCATTGCCACTTTACCTCATAGCTTCAACTTCCTTTTATCCCCCGAAGAATTAGGCTTTACAAATGGTAGCGATGCTTCCGTTTCGGTTAACAACGGTTACCTTGAATTCAAAGGTGGAACCGGGGCAGGTTGGAGTGCCAGCTCGGTA
>JAGYLP010000045.1 GCA_018401015.1 Bacteroidales bacterium | reverse complement strand
TTTTAAAGCTTGAATAGCCGGATGAAAACGCAACTGCAAAATAGTGTAGATGTTCTTCCCCGTTTCGCGTTCTATTTCTGCTAATGCTTCTAAATTCCAAGGATTGAGCACCAATGGCTTTTCGCAAATAGCGTGGGCTTCGTTGCGCAATGCCATGCGAATATGGGCATCGTGTAAATAATTCGGACTGCAAATACTAACATAGTCGATTTTAGCTGCCCCTTTGCGCCGGAGCTTATCCAAATGCCGGTCGAACCGTTCGGGCTCCGTAAAAAAGTCAGCCTCAGGAAAAAAAGAATCCATAATCCCAACACTATCCGATGGATCGAGAGCAGCTACTAGTTTATTTCCTGTTTCCTTAATCGCAGCTAAGTGACGCGGAGCCACATATCCCGCTACGCCTATCAATGCAAAATTCTTCATTTCCTTTTCGTTCATGAATCCGACACGAGGGCCAAACCATCCTAACAACCTGAGTAAGGAGAGAAGATATGCCCAACCGGAAACAAAGGAAAGAAAAATCTACATGCAAAATCTTAACTATTCGGCATGGAAAGACCCTGGATAAACTCTCCTAAGCGTACGTCGCGATTGGTCAAGCCTAAACGACTGCGTAATCGCACCCGCGACTTATGAATGCTATCGACACTTTTCCCTGTTATCTCGGCTATTTCTTTGGTGGTTAACCCCATCCGTATAAAAGAACACAAGCGTTTATCGTTTTCGGTCAAACGGGGATTGATGCGATATAATTGCTCAAAAAAGTCGCTATACACCTGAAGAAAATGAACTTCGAACTCCTTCCAGAACTGTTTCTCTTTAATCGTACCCAGGTTCTGAATGGCCTTTCCAAATTCATCGGTCGATTGAGGGTTGCTTGTGTTTGCGCTTTGGAAGAATCGTCCAGCTTCCTCTAAAATTTTCTTATTCAGTTGTAAGTTTTGAACCGTTTTAACCGTTAACTTCCGATTCATTTGATCCATTTGCACTTCTAAATCCTGTTTTTCATTCCGCAAGGATTCTGTTTCGGTGTTGAGCTCATTTTTCTCGGAATCGATACGTCGGTACTTTTTACGCAAACGATTATTTAAGATTAGAAAGGCAATCGCAATTAAAAACAAGAGAATAATGGAAAATACATAGCGCAGGGTTAATTGGCGTTGCTTTTCATCGGCAATAGCTTCCCGCTCAGAAAATTCCTGAAGCATACGCTGCTTTTTCAACTCTAAAGCAGCCGACTGGAGCGACGATTCTTGAGCATACTTTTTCGACAACTCCAAATAATAGATGACACTATCGGATTGTTGTGTTTCACGATAAATTTCGACAAAAGCATCGGCAATCAGACCCAAAAAATCATATAGCTCGAGGGAATCAGCAATCTGAAGCGATGCGTGATAATGCTGAAGAGCGGCGTTATAGTTTTTGCTTTCAAAATAATACTGCCCCAAAGAATAAAGGGTATAAGCGATTCCTTTCCGATGTCCTAATTCCTTACGAATACGCAAGGACTCTTCTAAAAGAAATCGAGCCCTCGACAAATTACCGGTTTGAATATAAATCCCCCCTAAATTATTGTACAACTTGGCTTGATCGAACTCCATATCCGGGTATAATTGACTCATCTTAATACCCTCTTCTAAATAAATAATGGCCTGATTGTAATCCTCTTTCTCTTTTTGAATGATTCCTAAATTATTGAAAAGAACCAGGATTTGAGGTTCCGGCAAGAGTGCCTCTTTTTCATTTTGATAGGCAATCAGTGCCTCTTTTGCTAATAAAAAATAACGTTCCGCTTCATCGAATTCCTTCACATACAAATAAACGGCTCCCATGTTACTGTAAGCAACCATTCTATAAAAGGAATTCTGGATAAGCTCCACATTCGTAAGTAGGTGATGGAAATAGTGTGATGCTGAGTCGATTAACCCTGTCTCATAATACAAATTCCCTAAAAGATGATAAGCAGTAAGCGGCTGCTTTCCTGGATTTAAATCGCTTTCTACCTGCAAAGCCTGATAAGCATATTCGAGCGCAATAGCTGGATTTACCGCATAATAAGCATTCGACAATTCAACCAATAATTCCAACTTCTCTTTTGAATTCTTCGTTTGAGCTAAGTGGTTTTTCAAGCTATCGATTGGAGGAGTGAATGATAATAATGGGGCGGTAGCTAAGCACAGCAAAACCAAACCAAACAAGGAGCTTAGCAGCAATTTCAACATTTTTTTCAAACCTCGACGAAAGCGTTCGATCACAGGTACTTGTTTAAAATCGGGTTAGATGAAACTTGGATTCAGATCCAATAACAAAGACGGAAAATAGTTCTTTCCATTAACTCCTGCAAGCCGGAATACAATGGTTTTGAATAAAAAAAATAGGGTCAATCTCAAGAAGCGAGATTAACCCTATGAAGCACTCTAATTTAAACGATTATATAGACTTCTTAGCTAAGTAGAAATCGATACGCTCTACCGAAGTATCTTCGTTACGAGCTTTCATTTCAGCTAAAGTTTTTGGCGGTGGAACGATTACTTTTTCGCCTGGTTTCCAATCCAATGGCATAGCCACTTTGTACTTGTCCGCTGTTTGTAAAGCATTCAAAGCACGAAGAATTTCGTCCATGTTACGTCCTACATTCAAAGGATAATACATGATTAAGCGAATCTTTTTGTTAGGATCGATAAAGAAGACGGCACGAACAGCAGCGGTTTCGCTTTCATTGGGTTGTAACATACCGTATAACTTCGAAACCTTCATGTCGATATCGGCAATAATCGGGAAATCGAAATATACACCGGTTTTTTCCTTTACGTTGCTTACCCAAGCTAAGTGAGAGTGAATACTATCGATACTTAAACCCATCAATTCAGTGTTCAAGGCATCGAATTCATCTTTGCGCAAAGCAAAACCCGACATTTCGGTAGTACATACCGGAGTAAAATCGGCAGGATGAGAGAACAAAACCACCCACTTATCTTTTGCAAAATCGTGGAATTTAATTGTTCCAGTGGTAGTAACTGCGGTAAAATCGGGAGCAATGTCGCCAATAACCGGCATTTTGAAAACTTCTTCGTGTTTCATTTCTTGGTTTTCCATGTTCTAATAAATTTAATAGTTAATAGTTAATTGGTATTTGTTGAAAATTATTCATTCAAGTAGGCAGAAAACATCCAAACAAGTTTCTCTTGCTCACGGATATAATCGCTCATTAAAGCATTCGTTCCTTCGTCGCCGGCATCGCCTGCTAATTCCAGAATATCGCGTTGCATTGCAATTAATGTCGAAAATGAATTTAAAAGACTTTTTACGGCTACTTTACCATCGGTGATATTCTTTGCTTCTTTAATTTCCGAAAGCTCTAAATAATCGGTAAAGGAATGGGTAGGAATGTGTCCGAGCGTAAGCACTCGCTCAGCAATTTCATCTACTTTGAGCACTAAATCGTCGTACAACTCTTCGAATTTAGCATGAAGTTCAAAAAAGTTACCTCCCCGAATGTTCCAGTGATATCCGCGGGTGTTCATGTAAAAAATCTGATAGTTAGCGAGCAATACATTCAATTTTTTCGAAAGATTTTCTGCTTTTGAAGTGTCAATTCCAATTCTGTTTTTCATAATGTGTAAGCGTTTAAGGGTTGTTCAAATTTTACACTGCAAATGTACACCCTCTGGAAATATAAGGCAAATTGATAATTGTTATATTTGTATAAAATAAACTTATATGACCTTACAACAACTGGAGTATTTAGTGGCTTTAGATAAGCACCGTAACTTCGTAAAAGCAGCCGAAAGCTGCTATGTAACGCAACCTACCCTTACCATGCAATTGAAAAAGTTGGAAGAAGAATACGGTTTCCAGCTCTTTAATCGAAGTGAAAAACCACTCCGTCCGACCGAAAATGGCCTCATTTTCATCGAAAAAGCAAGCGAGATTTTATCGCGGGTGGAGGAATTGAAAGGATTTATGAAAACGAATACCGAAGATATCCAAGGTGAATTCACCATGGGAATCATTCCCACGCTGGCTCCTTACATCTTGCCTCGTTTTCTACCCTACTTTATCGAGGCATTTCCTGAATCGAAACTCTTCATTCAAGAACTACAGTCGGAACAAATCATTGAAAAACTCAAATCGAACCAACTCGATTTAGCCATTATTGTAACCCCCTTACACGAATATGCCCTGCGCGAAATACCCTTATGCAACGAAACCTTCTTGGTTTATCTGCCCGAGAATTGCCCGCTCATTCATCTTCACGAATTGGTCGATGCCGATTTAGAAGCTTATGAATTGCTTTTATTGGAAGAAGGCCATTGCTTTCGAGACCAAGCCCTGAATATTTGCAAATCGATTCCACGCGACTCCAATCGATTCATCTACCAAAGTGGTTCCATCGAAACACTCAAATCGCTCGTTGATAAAGGTCTGGGATACACACTTATACCGGAGTTATCGATTACCACTCACGACGATTCACGCCGCATCAAGCGATTTCGTGAACCAGAACCCTCGCGAGAAATCAGCCTTGTAGTAAACAAAGCGTTTCACCGGGAGCGACTGCTGGATAATATTCGAAAAGTACTCCACGATCATTTGCCCGAGGCCATGATAAAAAACCGACCGCGTGTGCGGATAAACTGGCGAACTAAATAACTATTTGCCGAGTTTCCTGGCCGTTTCGGAAAGCATGGTACTGGTTAAGCGAGGTAAATCGTAACCCGTAGTTAAACCCCAGTCGGCACGTGCAACTGAATCGTCGATACTGGCCGGCCAACTATCGGCAATAGCCTGGCGAAAATCGGGGTCATATGAAATTTCAAATTCCGGCATCAGCTTACGAATCTCGTGGCTCAATTCACGAGGATTAAAACTAATTCCAGCCACATTATAGGACGAGCGAACCCGCACCCGGGAAGCTTCCGCTTCCATTAAATCGATGGTGGCTTTGATAGCATCTTCCATAAACATCATGGGCAACGAAGTTTCTTCTGCTCAGGAAACACTCGTAGCGACCATGACGAATAGCTTCGTAGAAGATCTCTACCGCATAATCGGTGGTTCCTCCGCCTGCTTCGGTTTTATAGGAGATAAGTCCAGGATAACGAATGCTTCGAACATCGAGCCCATAACGGTTAAAGTAATACTCACACCAACGTTCGCCGGCCAATTTGCTAATACCATAAACCGTATTGGGTTCCATAATGGTTAGCTGAGGTGTTTGCTCACGAGGGGTTGTCGGACCAAAAACTGCAATCGAACTAGGCCAAAAGAGCTTTTTCACTCCCACTTCTCTGGCAATCTCGAGGACCGAAAGAAGCGACTTCATGTTGATATCCCAGGCAACCAAGGGCAATTTCTCGGCATTGCCGGAAAGAACCGCAGCCAAATGATAAATCTGCGTAATCTTATTTCGAATAATGAAATGGATTAAGCGTTTTTCGTCGAGAACATCTAATATTTGAAAAGGACCACTTTCCAAAACATCGGGCGGAGCCGATTTTATATCGGTTGCAAAAACGTGCTCGTTTCCGTAAATCTTGCGTAATTCCATGGTTAGTTCCGAGCCAATTTGACCAGAACAACCAATAATCATGATGTTTTCCATATCGATTCGCTTCTTAAGTGAATGGAAGCAAATTTACAGATTTATAGGTCCCCTGCGGGGTCGGGCAAGTATTCTACAACATACCTTTGGAAAATAATCGAAGGATTAAATCCATTTAACCAGATTAAAATCCTGACGATGGGGCAAATCAGCATGATGAGCAAACATCCTGACTCCAATTTGGATTGCTCCGGGCTTCAAAGGTTTAAAATCACATTCGTAAAATGCCATTTTGCCTTCTGTTTTAACCAAGCGATAAGGCAGTTGTTGCTCAATTTGGATGCGCTGTTTCCGATTCTTACTGGCTAAAACTAATTCCAGCGATAGATCGTCCGGATTCACTTCTCCCAGGTGTAAGGAAATTCGGGTAGTTAAACGCTCTCCAATGGTGAGGTTATGCAAATCGACCGACGTTAAATCGTTCGAAACTACACGGATTTCATTCCAGGATTTTTGAACTCTTTTCTTCCATATAGTAAGGGCTTGAGCCAAATCGTAGTCGTCGTCCTTCATGCGGTAAGTACGCTCTAATAAGCGGTTATAAAAGCGTTCCTGATAATGCTCAATCATTCGTTTCATTGTAAACTGGGGAGCAATAGCTGCTATGGAATTTTTCATGTAACTAACCCACTTAACCGGAATTCCATTTTCGGAATAATCGTAGTATCCTGGTACAATTTCCTGCTCTATGATGTTGTGCAGAAGCTCAGCATCCAGTTTATTTTGTAAATCCTGATCTTCGTAGGTGCGTTCCATCGGTAAGGCCCAACCGGCATTCTCCCGATAACCCTCAACCCACCAACCATCGAGTACCGAAAAATGTAAGCCACCATTCATAACCGCTTTCATTCCGCTGGTACCACTGGCCTCCAACGGTCGAGTGGGTGTATTTAACCAAACATCGACTCCCTGAACGAGCTTCTTCGCTAAATCAATATCATAATTTTCTAAAAAGAGAATCTTACCCAAAAAATCAGGTTGACGGGAAATATCGACAATCTTTTTTATAATTTCCTGACCGGGGATATCGTTCGGATGCGCTTTACCTGCAAATAAGAAAATAATGGGTCGATTGGTGTCGTTTAATATCCGTCGTAGGCGTTCAATATCCGAAAACAATAAATAAGCACGTTTATAGGTTGCAAAACGACGGGCAAATCCAATGATGAGACTATGCTCATCGAGGTTTTTCAACACTTCGGTGATGCTGGTCGGACTCTCATGACGGCGAAGCCAATTGGTATTGACCCGCTCTTTCAGATAATCGATGAGCAGTTTTTTCTGATGCAGATGGATGTTCCAAACGCGCTCGTCGGAAACGTTGCGAATGTGATTCCAATGGCTAGGCTGATGCTGTTCGTAAATAAAATCTTTACCAAAAACTTCCTCGTATAATTGCTGCCATTCGGGTGCTGTCCAGCTTTGATAATGAACACCATTCGTCACATACGAGATGTGAAGTTCATCGGGATAATAGGCAGGATACATAGGCTGAAACATGTCCTTACTAATTTCACCATGCAACCAACTAACCGCATTCACTTCCTGCGATAAATTAACCGCTAGTAAACTCATGGAGAAATTCTCGGCCTTATCTTCTACCTTCAATTTTCCCAAGGCTAAGAACTCTTCCCAACTAATTTTCAAACGATAAGGGTAATGGCTCATGTAGGTTCGCAACAAATCTTCATGAAAGGAATCGTGACCGGCAGGTACCGGGGTATGGGTAGTGAACAAGGTCGATACCCGAACAATTTCTTTCGCTTCCTGGAAACTCATCTTTTCGTGGTAAATAAACTTACGTAAACGCTCCAAACCGATGAAGGCTGAATGTCCTTCGTTGCAATGATAAAGCATCGGATCAATTCCCAAGGCATCGAGGGCTCGAATGCCTCCTACCCCCAGAATCATTTCCTGTTTTAACCGATTTTCGTTATCGCCACCATAAAGAGCATGGGTTATAGCTCGATCGGCTTCCAGATTATCGTCTAAATCCGTATCTAACAAGTACAGTTTGATGCGGCCAACCTTCACTTCCCAAATCTTTGCATATACTGTTCTTCCGGGGAAAACCACCGAAATCTTTCGTTCATTTCCTGCTTCGTCCAGTACCGGTTCAACCGGGATAAGCGAAAAATCTTGCTGAGGGTATTCGGCTACTTGTTCGCCTTTTAATGAAATGATCTGACGGAAATAACCCGTACGATACAGCAAGCCAATTCCAACCATGTTCACGCGGGAATCGGAAGCTTCTTTTAAATAATCGCCCGCTAAAATTCCCAATCCACCAGAGAAAATCTTCAAGGAATCGTGGAAACCGAATTCCATGCTGAAGTAAGCGATGTGTTTTTCGGGTTCTAGAAAAGGAGTTTGCATGTAGGCATCGAACTGAGTCAGTACATCGTGATAATGCTTTTTGAATGACTCATTTTTTTCTAGATCGCTAAAGCGATCGTAACCAATCGAATTAAGCATCACAATCGGATTATAACGGCTCGCACGCCACAGCTGTTCATCGATCGATTTCCATAATTCAATAGCTGAATAGTTCCATGTCCACCATAAATTCTGCGCTAATTGTTTTAAACGGGCATAGCTATCGGGCACATAGGATTTAACCATGGCTTCGTGCCATTTGGGGCTAAGCGACTCATCGGGTTTAAGAGCAGGTAATTCAGCAATGGAAAATAAGTCGGTGAATTGGTCGCGTCGTTCATCGGCTTGCACCAATGCTTTACTCCAGGCTTCGCGAATAAGCGGGAAGAAGGATTCCCAGCGTGCTTCTTTCGCAATGGCAAAAGCACTTTCCGACTGCAACTGGTACTCTTCCGGGCTTAAATGCGAATACTGATGCATCCAATTCGCAATGGATTCCACTATTTGTTCATCGTTATGCTGATTCCGATGAAGCAAATGCAAGCCTTTGTTGGTATTGAAACCCGACTCGATAACCCATTTTCCAAAACCCGATTGTTCGGTAGCAATGGAGGGAATACCCATGGAAATACTTTCGAGAGGCGAATAGCCCCATGCTTTATATAATGCCGGAAATACTGTTAAATCGAACCCGGCTAGGAGATCGCTATAGGCCATGTTAAACAAGCCATCTTTCCCGTTTAAGAAAGCGGGAACATAAATCACCTGCAAGGTGTGATCGGTGGCATTGTCCAAGGCAATTTCCTTTAAGATAGGAACAATGCTATCTGATTCGGTATCGTGTAATCCATGCGAAATGAATGGAAAATCGGGAGAATCCAACAGCTGACCCGTTTGATATCGATTTAAAACTTCTTTGCGAACACCATAATGCGGAGCACGGACAAAGACATAGGCAACGATGGAGCGTTTAAGTTGATTTTTTTCTTTCAACTTTTTTAGCGCCTCGAGAAATACATCTACTCCTTCATTTCTAAAATTCTTCCGACTCACGTGGGCCACAAAAAAAGCATCTTCGGTTGTTTTTTGGCCGGTAATTGCCTGGCTAAATTTCAGTAATGCGGTTCGGGAACTACTCCTTTTTTCTGTCCAACCCGAAACCTCTTCGTAAGGTAAATCGATTCCATTCGGTGTGAGTATATCTACTTGGCTACCAACCGTTTTACGATATTCATCGGCAACGATACTACTTACCACGGTCAAAGAATCGGCTTGCGATGCAGCTATTTTCTCGATAGAAACTTTAGAAACAGCCTGATGATTAGCGGCCATTTCGTGAAAATTCAAGGAGGATAATTGGTCGAGAAAGGCATAATAATCTACCTTAGCCAGTAAGCTTCCTAATACCGTATCATGAGCTGTAAAAACAGTAGCTACGTATGGTGCTTTTTCTTTTAAATAGAGAATTCCCGCTCCCGAGGTCCATTCCTGAAAATGGGCTACCACTTTGGTTTGAATCGTAAAATGATAGCGGGTAAAGCTTTCGATTACTTTTCCGGCGGCATAGCCAAATAAAACCGGTTCAACATAATCCCACTGACCGGTTAGCGAGTCGAGCTGATAACGTTCCCAAAAATGACTGAGTATCTCATTCTTTTGAGCGATAAAAGGGGTAAAATCAACAATGATAACGACAGGATTGGCAGGAATTTTCCAGCGACCAATGCGAACCCGTAACCCTTCTTTTTCTGCATAAGCTCTCCACGATGCATATAACTCTTTGTCTTCGATAAATTCGGGATGTGTTTGCGTTTCGCGATACACATCGGGACCAATGGAAATGAAGTTTTGTTGAAACTCGCTGGCATAAAGGCCGGCTTTAGAGGTAAGCATGCTATGTACTCCACCGGAGCGATTGCAAACTTCCCAATGTGCTTCGAATAAAACTTCTGGTTGTTGAGCGTGTGAATTCATTATTTAATATTTTGTTTTTCAGTAAATTAAATCACTTATAAAATGAAAATGGTGAACAAATTTGCAAACTAAAAACGATAATTAAAACCGGTGCAAATCGTCAATCTGATTAGGATAGTCGGTGCAAACGATTGTTATAAAGAAAAATTCCGTTAAGATTTTTCTTTCTTCACCTAAAGGGATCAGAGATTCTTAACGGAATTTTCGGGTAGCAAGCATTCAAATATTAGGCTTTTTTCTTTGCCTTCACTTTGCGCAAGGCTGCTTGATACTGCTTGATATTTGCCTCAAGCTCTTCTTGACTTAGATCGGAGGAAAGCACCTCGGGAGCTGTTTTACTCACCCGAATACTAAAATCGCTCAACACATTCATGTAGTTAATAAATGCATCGTATGGCGATTGATACGGGTTGAAATACTTGTGCACATCGCCATCGGAGAACCATTTGGTGCACATGTAGTAAAAGTGATCGCTGGTTTGCAAGTTGAGCCAATCGTGCTGCAGGCCAGGATCTTTCACTTTTTCCATCGCTTCGCTTAATTGA
>JAGYLP010000044.1 GCA_018401015.1 Bacteroidales bacterium | reverse complement strand
CAACACCCTGTATTGAACGACCGTTTTTTGGAATGTTTGTGGGTGGACACCACCTGCTTTATCCCGGTAGAAGCTTTGCTGAAAACACTCGACCTTGTTGTCGATTCAAGCGGTAATCCAAAGGATTCGGTATTAACGGGTTCTTGGTCCATGGGAAATCATCCCTGGGAAATAAACTGGATAAATCACAACGCATATTTTGGGGGGAAATCTAGCGAATTTAGCAATCAAAGTGCCTGTATAATCAACGGAATAGGGTACTTGACTGCTCCAGCCCTTGAGCAGATTTTCCCCATTCGCTTGAACATTCTGGAACGTTCACTGGTCATTTATCTCCAGTCGCGGATCAAGCTTCCTCTCGAGGAGAAATTGGAACGTTTGGAACGCCGCGAGCAATGGTCGTCGAAATCGGCTACAACACCTGAATCCACTCCACTCAAGGTGGAACGAAACTGGTTTAACGCCGGACACCTTAGTTATGATTGGTCGCAAGTTTGGAAGAATCAATCGATTTCTCAGGATCTTTTCCTTCGCTCAGGCTTTGAGATTTTGGGTGGCGACTTTACCTCCAGTTCACGTTTTATCCTGAGTAGCGAAAAGGAAATGATACCAAGCCATCTAATTAGGTGGGAATGGGTTATCCCTGCAAATCCTTATATCAGTAAAGTTTCCCTAAAGAATTTTTTAAATCAAAATAATCTTGCTGCCTGGAAACCTGGTTTGCAAATAACAAACCTTCCTATCCAACCAAGAACTGAGTTGGGCCTTTTACAGTTGGATTGGAAAGATGCTCCCAACGCCGAAGTTGAGGTCTGGAAAGAAGATAACCTGATTGATTTCTTCCTTCTGGATTCAGCCGGTCGTGGTAGCATCAACCTGCCACTAGGCTTCAACGCTAATTTATTTCGAGTAATGACTTATCGACCCAATGGAGAGGTAAAGCAAGTAGAAAGAAGAATGATCGTGCCATTTGACTTCACTCCGTTCAGGAAACTCGATTACAACATCGAATGGATGCCCGATTTCTTCCCCGGCTCTGAAGAAGGATCATTGCGGGGCAAGTTGGTGTATGGCCTGCATCCCAGTTTAAACCTGCAATTATTTGGTGAAAAGGATGACTTAAACAATCGAAAAAACTTGCAAATGAGCATTCAAGCCTACCGGGAGGGCTTCAATTTTATGGCTGAATTGTCCTCCACTCGCGACTTCTTCCTTCGTGCCAAATTTCTATCGCCCGAACGGCTCAATATTGCAGGTTCTTATCGTCGAAATTATCTGCGGATGAATGATACAACTCATCCTTCCGATCGATGGTATGCTAGTATTCAGCTGCCTTTCATGGTTGGAGGTATTCAACAACAAGGTCTTTTAAATGCCTCATTTCAACAAACTCCAACTTATGGTTTTTCATTCTTAAGCGCCTTCTACTATGCTCAATTTAAACCTGTAAATTGGTCCGTACGAGGCACGTGGCGACGATTTCAAATGACTGGGGAAACTCCTAATTACACCGGTTATGGATCAATTGCAGCTTCCTGGAACTCCTTCTTTCGAAAACACCGGCTCATGATCCATCAACGGATCGAGTTGAACTACGACTGGAACAGAAGATGGGAAAGTGTTCTGTATCAGTTTTCCGGCCAGCTCTCAAATGGATTTCGCTGGGAACTAACCACCACGTATCGTCCACCCGAAAACCTGTTCGATTTCCAGGTGGGAGTGGTCTGGGATCATCGTTTTTTCCGGTCGCAAACGCGGATTACTTTTCGTAAAGAGTGGAACTTTGTCAATCAAGTATCCGGGAATATTCTATTTCATTCCCGACCTACTCGCTTGCATTTTGCTCGCTTGGCTTACATCAATTCTGCTTCGCTGGAAATCATTTCGTACCACGATAAAAACGGCAATAAACTGATGGATGTTGGCGAGGAAAAGATTGCTGTCAGGGGGATTCAATTCACCGGAGGAGGAATGTCGAAACAGGAGAAAGGTTCGCAGCTTTATATCAATTTACGTCCATACACGGTGTACCGTATTTCTATGAAACATGCTTGGAGTGAGCAAGGTTTTGTGACGGATTTGCAGGGTATGGCTATAGTCCTGCGACCGAATCAAACGAAACGCTTGTACATCCCTTTTTATTCGGGTTGGGAATTACAGGGACGTGTTATTTGGCCGTCGAATGCTAATGGTACTTCGAATCCAGGGAGCATTCCGCTGGAAATCGAAGCCATACATGCTGCGCAAATTATCAATCTTGAAACCTTTTCCGATGGAACCTTTGTGAGTCCGATGCTCCCTCCGGGCAAGTATCGGATTAGCGTGAGCGAATCCTTTCGTCAAGAATTCGGTATCCAGTCGAATCCTGATTTTTTTGAGGTAGAACTAAAAGCAGGCGACCACACACCGCCTGCTCCACTAATCGATTTTTATCTTGTAAAGGCTAAAATAAACGAATAATGCGAAGGATTAAACACGCAAACTACTTAGTCCTCCATCGAGGGCCAGCACTTGTCCGTTAATCCAGGAATTTTCCCTGTCAAGCAGGAAGGCGGTCATGCGGGCCATCTCCTCCGGATTGCCTAATCGTTGCATCGGATTGCGCTTAGCTAAGGCTTCTCTCTTTTCAGGAGTAGCTAATAAGCTGGAAGCTAATGCGGTGTCGGTTAGCGACGGGGCAATAGCATTGAAGCGAATTCCGGCAGAAACGTATTCTGCGGCCAGACTTCGAACCAAGGCCTCGATGCCTCCTTTGGCCACAGCAATACTAGCGTGGTAGGGCATGCCGGCTTGAACGGCAACCGTGCTGAAAAGAACGACGCTCGATTGTTTCGCTTTTCGTAAGGCCGGAAGAGCAGCTTGAATCACCCGAATGGCTCCCAGAACATTTTGATTGAAATCAAGGAGAAAATCATGATCGCTCAGTCGATTAAATGGTTTCAGGGTGATGGATCCTGGGCAATACACTAAACCGTCGAGGGTTTCAGGTAAAAAATCTTTCAAGTCCAGGGATGAATCCTTGGTGTCGGCTTCTAAAAAAGAAAGGTTGAGGGAAGCTAATTCAGAGGTCGATTGCCGCGAGATTGCATACACCTGATGGTTTTGCGAGAGTAGTTGTGCTGAGGCTAGCCCAATTCCGCGACCGGCTCCAACAATTAGATAATTGGCCATAAGTTTCTGATTTTAAGAGTTTGCTTTGTTTTTTATCGCTTTCGCATTATCGCTTCAGCAATCTTCGCCATGAAGTTGCGTGGAATAAACCGAGTCGCATTGGCCATTATGAAATTGCCCCATCCGTGAATCTTTACTCCCTTTCTTTTCATCATCTTTTCGAAAGCATAGCTAGCCACCGATTTCGATGAGGGCATCTTTCGGTTCTTAAACAGATTACTGTCCGAAGCTTTTGCAGCATCTACAAATTTACTCTCGGTCGGACCTGGGCAAATGGTAGTAACCGAAACTCCGGTTCCCAGAAGCTCTTGCTGAATAGCTTCGCTAAAATGCAACACATAAGCTTTCGTTGCAAAATATACCGCCATATAAGGTCCAGGCAAATAAGCTGCCGTTGAGGCAATATTCAGAATCATTCCGCTCTCTCGGCTTTTCATGTCGCCGATGAGCATTCTACTCAAATAGGTAAGTGCGGTAATATTCAGCTGTATCATGTCGAGCTGACGATTCCAATCGCTTTCATCAAAGCGGGTATAGTCGCCAAAACCAGCATTGTTTACTAAGTATCCAATAGATAACTTATTTTCTCTCAAATAAGTAAGTATCCGCTCCACTTCAACGAGCTTCGATAAATCACCTGCCTGAACGTGCACTTCAATGCCAAAATCGCGTCGGAGTTCCTCAGCCAGCTCATTCAAAGCCTTTTCGTTTCGAGCCGAAAGAACCAGGTTGATTTTGTCCTTTGCGAACAAATAGGCCAATTCGCGTCCAATGCCCGACGAGGCTCCTGTGAGAAGCGCCCACGGACTTATGTTGTTTTTTACGTATCCCATGATAATAAATTTGATTCACTCCTTAAACGCTGCTCAGCGCCTTTAGTTTTTAGGCTCGCGGAATTAAATTTTTTTTAACGGCTCGTTCCCTTCGTGCGCTAGCGCGGAAGGAGGTAGGGTCTGATCCGAACAAAAATACTGTCGGGAATCACAGCCTTTTCTTGTAAAATAGTGACTGATTCGATGAAACCGTGATGAGCGCGAAACTCTAAAATCTGAACCAGGCTGAGTGAATCGATATAAGGATGCTTTGCAAGGACCGAGCGCTTTTCAAAATTCAGGTCGATTGGGATCAAATGGCTTGTGTCTAAGGTTGTTCGAGAACCGATTTCAACGACGATTGGGGAATCAAGCCCATACACTTCGTAGAGTTGATCCATCGAGTAAAAGCCTCCCAGCAAGTTTCGGTATGCTTCAATTCGTTTGGAAAGAACAGGTCCAATTCCGGGTAGAAGCATTAAGCTATCGGCCGGTAATCGATTGATGTCACCTAAAATGCTTTGCTTGGGGGAATATTCAGCTTCTCGATTAAACTTTTCTTCTTCAAAAGGGAACTCTTTTGGAAGAGCCGTAGTGTCTTTAATTTCTTCGCTTTCTGGAATGGAAACAAAAGGGATAAGGGCTTCTACCTGCTCTTCGTCGAGGGTGTACATCTTGAATAAATCCCTTGGCTTACTGAAGCTTCCCCCTTTTTTCAGAAAGTTCAAAATATTACTTATCTGATAGCTTTTCAACCCTAAACGTGCCCAATCCGTAGCTGTAGCTTCGTTAGGATTGAAGTTGAAATACTCAGGTGCTTGTTCCGTGATTTGGTTCTGTTTCTTCACTTGAGAAGACGATTCCATCCTTTTCAGACTATCGCGTTCTCGCATGAATTGCTGCAATGCTGCTCTTTCTTCTACATAGTGCCGATGAGGAAAGGCAATATTTGCTTCTCGATAGAGTCGCCAGGCATAAATGCCCATTATGAGCAGTAACAAAATATAAATCGCTCGACGTTGCGATTTCGAAAAATCGAAGTATTCTTTCCACATAAATTCGCTAAGGAAGGTTTATAACTAACTTAAACAATTCCTCGAGCGGGGCAGCAATTAGTCTTTAAACTGATCGGAACCAACCCAATACCACTTGTCTTTAAAGTCCGGTTTCTCGTAATGCTTTAAATACTTCATCAAATCCGAAATCGATTCGGTTCGGTAGAAATAATTTCGATATTCAGGCTTAGCAAATCGATTCCGGTAAAACGAATCAAATAATTCAAATAAAGGCTGGTAAAAGTTTTGGTAATCGAGAAATATAATGGGTTTATGATGATACTGCAGCTGCTTCAGGGTAATCATTTCCAGAATCTCCTCCAAGGTGCCAAATCCTCCCGGTAAAGCAATGAAAGCATCGCTCGCTTCATTCAGTTTTTTCTTTCTGGCGCTCATGTCTTCAGTAACAATCAATTTGCTAAGCGATTCATGACCAAGACCTTTGTCGAAAATCTTTTGAGGGATTACACCCGTAACGTCACGGCCGGATTCCAACATCGTGTCGGCAATTATTTTCATTAAACCAACATTCGATCCACCAAAAACTAGGTCGTAACCTCCATCGGCTAAACTACGACCTAACTCAATGGCTAAATCCTGAAAACCTTCGTCGAGTGCATTACTGCTGGAACAGAAAACAGCTACCTGCTTAATTTTATGCATAATCGGCAAATTTTTCGGGATGTCGGGGAGTAATGCCACGATAGAGTTCCTTGAGCCGTTTGATATCCTCCTCGGCATTGTCGGTAGGATGGAAGACCCCTCTGATTCCAACTTCCTTTTTCTTGTAGTCGGCATAACCTAAATAGATAGGAACATTGGCCCTACGTGCAATGAGCAAGAATCCTTTCTTCCAATTCTTTACTTTCGAACGGGTCCCTTCAGGGGCAATTGCCAAATGAAGCTTGTGGCGCGACTTGAATTCCTGTGCCATCTTTTCAATCATTCGGTTTCCCGGACGTCGATCTACCGGAATGCCTCCCATCCATCGAATAATCATCCCCAACGGAAAGAAAAATAATTCCTGCTTAACCATCACCGAAGGCTTTCCTCCAATCGATTTGTAAAAAAGCCAGCCATAAATGAAATCGAACATGCTGGTATGAGGAACCGCTAAAATGACGCATTTATCCTCGACCGGAATGTCTTTAGTCGTTTTCCATCCAAGGGTCTTTAATACAAGTTTGCTTAAAAAACGTATCATAGTCTTCTTATTGAGCCCACAAAAATTAGCATTTTCTCGATTAAAGCAAACAGAAATAGTTCAATCGGCGGGATTATTTCACCTTCGAACGTTTACATTCCATAACCGCCCAAAGCTTCTGATAGCGCTTACTTTTCTTCTCCATCTTTCCCATGAATATACCAGGGTAAAGTGCTATCGGGAAGGAAGTCTTCATCGTGATGCCCTAATTCTATTTCGGCAAAAGAATTCTTGGCGCTTCGAACGTAATCAACGCTGGGCAAGTACGGCTTTATGTCCAAAATCGGAGTCTGATCGAACAAGTCAATCCCGCTCAAATAGAGTCGATTACCAATGATTGAGTCGAGTTTAACAAGGCTCAGACCAATAGGATTGGGTCGGCGGGGGGAACGAGTAGCGAATACTCCAAACTCATGGAGATGATTACTCGCAGGAGGTGAAAGATGTAAGTCCCAGGATTCGACTTCGTTAAAATGACTGAGCAACCAGATGTACTCAAATTCGTCCAGCCAATCCAATCCTTTTGAGTAGGAAGAATCCAACACCAGAACAGCCTTCGATTCTGGCATTAACAAGGCTTGCCGGGGAGCACCGGTGCTCCAGTTAAAAGGCGACTCAATGATTCCAATAGCTTGATAATTAATCTTATTCGATTTCGATTGACAGGCAAAAAGGACGACGAATAATAAACTGGCTAAAAGGTAATTTTTCATGGTAAGGGAGTCTTTTTTTGTACTTCCCGATAGTAAAGCAGCAGCTCTTTAGCCTTGCCCAACGGAGGAATATTCCATCCTAAGTTGCCGGCTAAAGCGCGCGCAGCTTCTTCGATACTCATTCCCGGTGAGTACTGATTCTTGTCAAAATTAAGAAATCGTAATACCATTAAACCATTGAACCAATGGAAAAAGCGTTTTCTGAAACTAGAAGGGCTTGAAACATTGCTGCGAATCTTTTCAATCTCCTTTAGAAAAGAAACCGATTCAAGAAAGTCTCGCAGGTCAATGGGCAAGTGCGTGAGCCAGGTGCTAACATCTTCCTGACTTAATGGATATAACTCCTCGATCTGCTTGATAAGTAAACTCAGTTTTTCGAAAGATTCGGGAGAATAAACCTTTTCTTCGCCAGAGTCGATGAATTGTTGAATGGCTTTACCGGTGCCGAAGGGAACCCGGTCCGACGGACGCGGCGAGGGATAGACGATCGCTTCGGGGATAAACCCAAATTCTCCACCAAGTAAAAGTTTGTGTATGAAATAAAAATCTTCGCCGGCTTTCCGCTTATTCATGCCACCAACAGCCATATAAGCATGGGCACGAAAACTAAAAGCACTTCCAATCGTGAAGTGGGGGAATGGGAAGCTGGTTCTTTTCAGCGCTTCGTGGTAATAGCGCAAATAAAGCTCGTAGCCAATAATCCCTTCGTAAACCTCACGAGGGAATTCAGTTCCTTGAATCGGATGTTCAAAATGATGATTTGCTGCCCGTAAACCGTGCCATCTGTAATAGGCTTGCTGAATAGCTTGGATAAATCCCGGCTCACAGAGGGTGTCAGCATCGTACGATACAATCACTCCATCGGGTTTGTCATGCTGATTGAACCGCCTAAGCGCTTCGTCCATTAAAAGCTTCCTGGCTAAACCCACTCCGGCATGCCGGTGGGGCAGTTGGTTATTCAAGGCAACATGAACATCCCAATCGTAGGGTATTTTGCGAGACTTCAAGTAGGCCTGCAATGCGGCATACGCTTCTGCATTCTCTTTGTGGACTAGCTCCTGGTCTTTTTCGGAGGCATTGAAAAGAATCAGCAATTCCAATCGGCCATGAAAAGCTTGCTCAGAAATAAGCTGATCCACAACCTTTTCTATGCCAAGCTCACGATGAGCAGGAATAATCACGATTAAGGACAGGTCCGGATGGGGAGCCTTTGTAAATAAGGCCGGTCCGGAAGGATAACGCTCAAAATACGATCCGGCAAAACTCATCGTGTAAGCGACAGGAATTACTCTTGTTTTGCCAAATAACGGTCGTTCAGACCTTTTAAAACTTCGTCGGTGATGTCGAGCGAAGGATCGCCAACCAGAATGTCGCTCCCGGGAACTAAGCTTAAAATAAAATGATACCCTTCGCGGGTGCGAATCTCTTCCAGATAAGTAACAATCTCTTCGTATAGAATAGACTCAACGCGCTGCTGCTCCTCCATGAGCTGACCTTCTAATTCGTATTGCTTTTCCTGAAGCTTTTGCTGCCTGTCTACCAATTGAGCCTGCTGATTTTCCATGCTAGATTGACTCAAAAAGGAGCCGGTTTTCACCTTCGATTCAAACTTCCGGTAATCCGATTCAAAGGCACTGCTCTCAGCCTTTAATTCCGTTTCCATTTTATTCATCATGCTCATCATCTGCTCATTCAGCGCTAAAGCATAGTTGTATTGTGTGAGCAAGGTTTCCAGTTTGATGTATGCTATCGATAAGGAGGCACTGTCGTCGAGCTTACGGGTAGAATTTGTGGCCGTTTCTCCAGAAGTATCAGTCTCCGGACCCGCCGACGAATTAAAGTTGGTAAAGAGTAAAAAAGCTATGGCTGCTAAGGCAATTAGATGCAAAGCCCAGGATAAATTCTTCATGAATTGATTTTTTTAATGGGCCACCAAATTAGAAAAAAAGCAGGAATGCTTATCGCCCTTCTTTTTAATTCTTTGCTTAATTCCCAAAGCCTTAATTCCAGCATTTTTGGTTTGTGCCATTGAGGCATAGCTTTACCTTTGCGCCAAAAAGTATGGCGCTAATTTTAAACATAGAAACAGCTACCGATGTATGCTCGGTTTCGCTCGCTCGTGATGGGGAACTCCTGAATCTTCGTGAAACGAAAGAAGCCAAATCGCATGCTTCGGTTTTAACGGTTTTTATCGAGGAAATGCTCCGGGAAGCCTCCTGTTCAGTTAATCAGCTCGATGCAGTCGCGGTTAGCATGGGGCCGGGTTCTTACACCGGATTGCGCATTGGAGTATCCGTTGCCAAAGGGATTTGCTACGGAGCATCGATTCCGCTTATTGCGGTTGCAACATTGCAATCCTTAGCTCAGCTTGCTCTGTCGCGCATTTCGAACGCTCGAACCGATTTTCGCCTCGTACCCATGATCGATGCCCGAAGAATGGAGGTTTACACCGCCATTTTTGATCCGAAATTGAACCAGTTGCAGGAAACCAGCGCCCTTATTCTGACAGACGATTCGTTCCAACGAGAACTACAACATCGAGAATGGTACTTCTTTGGCTCCGGTTCAGAAAAATCAAAGTCGATTCTGAATCACCCAAATGCCAGGTTTATCGATAACCTCGACGCTTCAGCTATTGGATTAATTACCTTGTCGGAAGAAAAATACAAGCAAAACAATTTTGAGAATACCGCCTATTTTGAACCATTTTATTTGAAAGATTTTATTGCAACCATTCCCAAGAAGATGTTCGGATGATTTTTAACGATGAATACTTTATGCGTATGGCCCTTAAGGAAGCTGAATTGGCTTATCAGCAGGGCGAAGTTCCGGTGGGTGCTGTCGTTGTCTCCGGTGGAATCCCAATCGCCAAGGGGCATAACCTGACTGAAACCTTGAACGATGTGACCGCTCATGCCGAAATTCAGGCTATTACAGCAGCAGCCGGTAGCTTAGGTGGTAAGTACTTAAACGATTGTGTTTTATATGTTACCCTCGAGCCTTGTCTGATGTGTGCCGGTGCCATGTATTGGGCTCAATTAGGAGGACTTATTTTTGGTGCATACGACGAAAAAAGAGGCTACAAATCGGTGAAACCCTCGGTGCTTCATCCTCGTACCAGCGTTCGGGGAGGGGTGCTCGAAGCGGAAGCCTCTCAACTTTTAAAAGACTTTTTTAAATCGAAACGGATATGAGCGGCTTTGATTACGACAACTACCTCTCTCCTTGCAAAAATATTTGCAAACTCGATGTCGATGAACAATTCTGTATCGGTTGCTATCGCACAACCGGCGAGATAAAGTCCTGGTTTCGCCTCAATCGCGAACAAAAACTCGCCATCATGGACGAGTGCAAGTCGCGCGAAAAGTATGGTTTTCCAAAAGGTTTTTTTACACGATAATACCCGGGTTCAAGCCTAATGATGAATGATCTTGTTTGCAGTAACCGGATTCTAAGGACTTTCCCTTATTCTCCCAAACCATAACTAGGAATCTTAATCGGAAGTGCTATTTTTGAACAGCAATCAAGAACGGAATATCAACGATTGAATGGTCGAACTGGAAGCAAGGTCAAACAGCCAAATACACGTTTTGCTATGAAGTATGGAGTAGCTACTCTCAGTGTGGTTCCAATGCGAAAGGAACCTCGTGAACAAAGTGAAATGATTAGCCAGGTCTTGTTTGGCGAACACTTCGAAATACTTGATTACGAAGGAAGTTGGATCAAAATCCGGCTCGCTTTTGATGCTTATATCGGATGGATCGACCAAAAATTGTCAGCCCCCCTATCTACTCGATACTACAATTATCTGAATTCAAAAAACGCTTTTGTGCTCGCCGATTTTGTGAAAGAGATTAGCAGCAAAGAACTGGGAAAACAGTTCTTGTCGGCTGGTAGTTCGCTTCCTAACTATAAAATGAAATTGGCTTTTCGGATTGCTCCGATTTCCTACCGACTC
>JAGYLP010000043.1 GCA_018401015.1 Bacteroidales bacterium | reverse complement strand
TTGTATCATAACTTAATGTTTACTCCAAACGGAAACTTAACCGGAACCGGCGACAACCGGCCTATCTATGAGCAAGTTAACTTCAGTGGAACCGACGTAGAAGGAAAATATACTGCGATTATTCTTGGTAGCAACACCAGTGAAGGTTATACCTACAACTTCACTGCTCAGTTACAAAAAGACTTCAGCGATAATTTCTCGGCTAGCTTAGCTTATTCCTACACCGATGCTTATTCGATGAACGATGGTCAGTCGTCGCAAAACTCTTCGCAATGGCGAGTAGTTAACGTGAATGGTAAAAATAACATCGACTTGGCTCGTAGTGATTTTGCAACCGGTCATCGCATTGTCGGTTTTGGATCATATCGTAAAGAATTCCGTAACATGGCTACGCAATTATCGGTCTTCTATAGCGGACAATCCGGCGATTTATTCTCTTATGGTTATGCCGATGGCTATACTTCTTACTTAGGTGAAGACAACAACTCCTTGGAGCTCATGTATATCCCTGTTGATCAAAACGATATTCATTTGGTTGACATTACCGATGCCGATGGTGCTGTAATTACTTCTGCTGCGCAACAATGGGCCGATTTGAACGAATACATCGAAAACGATGAGTATCTAAGCTCTCGTCGCGGTCAGTATGCTGAACGAAATAGCTCTCGTGTTCCTTTTGTGAACATGATTGACTTGCGCATAGCTCAGGACTTCTATGTAAACGTAGGCGGAAAACGCAACACCTTGCAAGTTTCGCTCGATATCTTCAACGTTGGAAACTTGTTGAACAAAGATTGGGGCCGTATCTACTTCCCATCGGGAGCATACTATGGTAACGTTCCTTTCGTAAACTTCGAAGGTTTCAAAGAAGATGGAACGACTCCTACCTATACCTATGAGAAACCTAGCGGCGACCTGTGGGCAATCGACGACAGTGGCTTACTTAGCTCAAGATGGCAAGGTCAGCTCACCATTCGTTACATCTTTAACTAATCGCACACGGATGATTTAAGTTCCAACTAAAAATCATCTGAATAATTCATAAAAGGAGATTCCAGCCCGGAGTCTCCTTTTATCTTTCCAAAACCTATTATCAGGTCGCTTATCCCGATGGTTTTGTTTATTTCGCTCTCTGTTTTATTAAGTTGCTTGTCCGATATTAACCTCTTTAAAAATATTGATAATGAAGCGTTTAAATTTTTCCTATTACTTTTTCCCTCGCATAGCAGCCTTCCTTGCCTTACTAATCCTGGCTTCCTGTTCAGCTCAACAAAAGAAATCGGAGGAAAACTATTTAGTGGTCCTATCGCTCGATGGATTCCGATGGGACTATGTCGATAGGGCACATACTCCTAACCTCGATTACCTGGCGGAAAATGGAGTAAAGGCGGAACGCCTTGTTTCGTCGTGGCCAACCACAACGTTTGCTAACCATTACACCCTGGCTACCGGATTATTGCCCCACAAGCACGGAATTGTAGCCAATCGGTTTTATGATTCTGAGTTTAACGAGGATTACAATTCCCCGGACAATCGGGCGAGCGTTTGGGATGGAAAATTCTACGGTGGGGAACCCATCTGGGTGAGTGCCGAGAAGCAAGGATTAACCACCGCCTCGTGTTTTTGGGTAGGTAGCGAAGCCGATGTACAAGGTATTCGTCCGACCTATTGGAAAAAATACGATCACGATATGCCCTATTCCGACCGAATCGATACGGTGGTTCATTGGCTGAACTTACCGGAAGAAGTCCGACCCCGGCTGGTGATGTGGTATATGGACGAACCCGATTCAGGAGGACATCGCTACGGACCGACCAACGATACACTCATGAATCTGGTGAGCGGTTTGGATAGCCTCATTGGCGTCTTTCTTAATGAAATAAAGGCTCTGCCTCACTATGCTCAAATTAATTTCATCGTTGTGTCCGATCATGGGATGATGCAATTATCGACCGATAAACGCGTGTACCTCGATGAATATGTCGATACTACCTTAGTTGCCTATTCCGATGGTTTGTTTCCAACCATGAACGTTAAGGCGAAAGATGGCATGCAGGATTCTTTAGCGGCTCAGTTGGCACGCGTCCCACATATTCGTTTTTGGAAAAATGGAGAGGCTCCGGCTCATCTCGAAAGTGGCTATCATCCTCGTTTTCATGATTTTGTCCTCTTGGTCGACGATTATTATTCGATGTATTGGTCTGTGGAACAAAGCCGACGACGCGATGCGCGAATGGTGATGATGGGAGCACACGGTTTTGATAATGCCAATACCGACATGCACGGTATTTTCTTTGCAATGGGTCCGCAGTTTAAATCGGATTACATCCGTCCTCCATTCCGAAATCTTCATGTCTATTCCATTATGGCTCATGTGCTTGGAATACAGCCTGCAGTAACTGATGGGTCGCTTAAGGAAGTGGAGGATTTGTTTCAACAAATCGAGACGAAATAATCCTGGAGTAATATCTTCTTAAGAAGCATTTTCCTCGCATTGCTTCGCTGACCTCACACCTTTTTGATGATTGAAGTTTTTCAATTAAACAGAGCCCACCTTTCACCTCGAAGGGTGGGCTTTTGATTGCGAAAAATTGGAAATTATCGCAGGATTTTTTGTAGGAAATGGACATCGGACCAGGATTGACCTTGTTTCATCCATCCTTTTTTGAGGCCGTTTATTTCAAAACCGGCAGCTTTAAAAAGCTTCAAACTTGGGTGGTTTTGTGTTCCGATGTGACAGTAAAGTTGTTGTAATCCAAGCACATGCTGAGCGTATTCGATCGTCAGCTTGAGGGCTGTGTGGGCATATCCTTTGTTTCGGTGCCGACGGTCGATTAGGATCCCGATTCCCGCTCGGAGATGAAAGGGATCGAAGTCGAATAAATCTACCGAGCCAATGGCAGGGGAGCGATGCTCTTGGAGTGAAATCATGAATCGCACTTGTTGGGTCTGAAAAATATCGAGGTGCGATTGATCGATGTATTTTTTCAGGATGAATCGACTAATGGGTGCAAACGTTTCCCCCACTTCCCAAAGCGAGGTGTCGTTTTCCCATTCATAAACCAAGTCTAAATCCTCTGGCTCCGGGGCTCGTAAGTAAAGTTTTTCGTTGCGTAAATACATAAAAAAAGGCTGTGCCCGAAAGTAATCATTTCAGCACAGCCTTGTATTTTATTGGATTAAAAAGAACGCCTTAGGCAGTTCTGTTTTTATCCCAGTTTTCGAGATAATCACCCACTCGTTTAAGGAATTGCCCGCCAAGTGCGCCATCTACTACCCGATGATCGTAGGAAAGCGAAAGCACCATGATGTGACGAATACCAATCATATCGCCTTGTGGAGTTTCCACCACGGCAGGCTTCTTTTTGATGGCACCAACACCTAAAATAGCTACTTCAGGTTGGTTGATGATTGGGGTTCCGGTAATGTTATCGAAGCTACCGAAATTGGTAATTGTAAAGGTTCCTCCGCTAATTTCGTCGGGAACAAGCTTGTTAATCCGTGCACGATTAGCGAGGTCGTTAACCGATTTCGCGAGTCCTACCAAGTTCAGTTGATCGGCATCTTTAATAACAGGAACAATTAGGTTTCCACTCGGTAAGGCGGTTGCCATACCAATATTGATGCGTTTTTTTACAATGATGTTCGTACCATCGACCGATACATTGATCATGGGGAAGTCGCGAAGTGCTTTAGCGGCGGCTTCGACAAAGATGGGAGTGAAGGTGATTTTTTCTCCTTCGCGTTTTTGGAAATCGTCTTTAATTCGGTTTCTCCATTCAACGAGGGGGGTAACATCAATTTCGACAAATGAGGTAACATGAGGAGAAGTATGCACGGAGTGAACCATGTGCTCTGCAATTAACTTGCGCATGCGGTCCATTTCCACCACATGGTCGCCAGCTCCGGGGACAATTGGCTTACTAACGGGAGCAGGAGGAGTCGCGGGTAAGCTTGGTGCTGCTTTAACGAGCGACTGACTTTGAGGAACCGGATCGTTCGCTTTTTTCTCTACTCGTACGCCAACATTCTTATTGCCACGTTCTGCCAAATAATTCAAGACATCTTCTTTCGTTAAGCGTCCATCTTTACCGCTTCCGGGAACCTTGTCAAGCTCGGCAGGATCGATTCCTTCGGTAAAGGCGATATTACGAACCAGCGGCGACATGAATCGTCCTTCCGGAGTGTAACTTCCATAGGAATTAGGACTTTTATCGGCCGTGGGTAATTCAGGTTCGCTTACAGCAAAGGTTTTAATTTCTGGTGTTTCTTCCTGAGCGTGATCGATGTCGGATTGTTCGATACTTTCGCCCTCGGTAGTTATGATTGCGATTACATCGCCAACCTGCGGAATATCCCCTTCTTTGAACATCATCTTTGCAATGATTCCATCGGCCGGGGAGGGAATCTCGGAGTCCACCTTGTCGGTTGCTACCTCCAGGATGGATTCATCTTCTTCAATCGGATCTCCTTCCTTTTTGAGTAATTTGGTAATAGTAGCTTCAATTACTCCTTCGCCCATGGCGGGTAAATACACTTCTATCTTTGCCATAATAGTTGAATACTTTAATTGGTTTTATGAACGTGCAAAATTAATCTATTAAGGAGGGAAAACAAAACCAAAGCGCAAGAGTTCATCCCCTTAAAATTTATTTACTTTTGGCGGCAAAACAGGGATTTATGGTCATTGGATTCGATGCTAAAAGAGCTTTTTCTAATCGATCCGGCTTGGGAAATTACAGCAGGAATCTTATTCGTATATTGAGCGAGTATAATCCTGATATTCAGTCTGTTTTGTTTGCTCCTAAAGCGGAATCATCGCTCTTTATTCCTTCTGAAAAGCATCGCGTAGTTTGTCCATCAGGCCTAAAGGCTGCTTCCGGATCGCTTTGGCGCAGCTTCTTCCTCTCGTCGGAACTAAACCGACAGAAAATTCAGCTCTACCATGGATTAAGTCATGAATTGCCCTTCGGTATTGATCGTACGGGAATTCCATCGGTCGTTACCATGCATGATCTCATTTTTATGCGATATCCGGAGTTTTATCGAGCCACCGATCGGTTATTGTATCAATGGAAGTTTCGTTATGCCGCCAAACAGGCTACCCGCATCATTGCCATTTCGGAACAAACCCGAAACGATTTAATCGAGTTTTTGGGAGTGGACGAAGAGAAGATTCAGGTTATTTATCAATCGTGTTTTCCAACTTTTTACCAAAAGCGCGAAGCGAGTGAATTGGAAGGGGTAAGCATAAAATATGGACTTCCGAAGGAGTTTTCGCTCACAGTGGGGAATGTTGAAGCAAGGAAGAATCTCAAAAATATCTTGTTAGGTATGGCATGGGGCAAAATCGATTTACCGCTCGTTGTGGTGGGCAAACCGGCTGCTGCTTACCCCGAAGTGCAAGGCATTATTCAAAAGTATGCGCTGGAATCGCGTGTTCACTTTGTCCCGAATCTCGATTTTCCCGATTTGCCGGCATTCTATCAATTAGCGCTTTTTTCGATATATCCGAGTTTTTTCGAAGGTTTTGGTCTGCCGGTATTGGAGTCGCAAGCAAGCGGTTGCCCGGTTATATGCTCACAAGTAAGCAGTATGCCCGAAGCTGGCGGTGAGGGTGCCCGCTATATCGATCCAAACAGCCCCGAAAGCATTGCCGAAGCCATGATGGAATTTGCTGGTAATCGAGACTTGCGGATGACTTATCGACAAAAAGGTTATGAAAATGCAGCTCGTTTTGGTGAACCTGACATTGCGAAACAACTCACTAAGCTCTACGCTGAAACCATCGTAGCAATTTAACAACCGGATTATTTAACGGGTTTAATCTCTCCCGACTTAATCTTTTGAAAATAATCTTTCAACTCTTTCTTGACCTCAGGCGCCAAGATGATGAGCCCCAAAATATTGGGAAAAGCCATGGAAAGAATCATCATGTCGGAAAAATCGATTACGGCCCCTAATTCCGAAGAAGCCCCCACCACGATGAACCCCAAAAAGATAACTTGATAGGTTAAACGCATGATCTTTTTATCGCCAAAAGCTTTTTCAAAGTATTTCCCAAAAAGGTAATTGAACCCTTTCTGACCATAGTACGACCATGAGATCATGGTGCTAAAAGCGAATAACATGATGGCTATCACCAGTAGGTAGGGGAACCAGCTGAATACGCTGGCAAATGCAGCCGACGTGAGTTGAGCTCCTTCCAGGTTGTCGGGGTTGGTATGAAAGCCTGTAAAAATGAGGACCAAAGCTGTCATGGTGCAAATCACCACGGTATCGATGAAGGGTTCCAGTAAAGCGACAAATCCTTCGGTAATCGGTTTATCGGTTTTAACAGCACTATGGGCAATAGATGCCGAACCAACTCCGGCTTCGTTGCTGAAAGCTGCGCGCTGAAAACCAACAATCAACACTCCGATAATTCCTCCTTTGAGCGCCTCGGGAGCAAAGGCCCCGGTAAAAATGAGTTTAAAGGCATCGCCAATATTCGTAATGTTAATGAGAACAATAATCAGTGCAACAGCAACATAAAGCAAAGCCATGAATGGAACTACTTTTTCGGTCACCTTCGCAATGCTTTTAATCCCGCCAATAATAACCATTCCTACGAGTACCGCGAGAATAAGTCCAAAAATCCATCCGTATTCGGCAATTTCAGGAAAAATGACACTTAGCTGCGAAAAGGATTGATTCGCCTGAAACATATTGCCTCCTCCAAAGGAACCCCCAATTACCAAAATGGCAAAAATTGCGGCCAATACTTTGCCCAATTTGCCCAAGTTTCTTTTCTTGAGTCCTTTGCTCAAGTAGAACATAGGCCCACCGGAAACAGTGCCATCTTTTTCGATGTTACGATACTTGACTCCAAGTGTACACTCCACAAATTTAGAAGCCATTCCTAGTAAGCCGGCTAAGATCATCCAGAAAGTGGCTCCCGGACCACCAATCGAAATAGCTATAGCTACTCCGGCAATATTTCCCAAGCCTACCGTTGCTGATAAGGCAGTTGCTAACGCTTGAAAATGGGAGACATCACCTTGCTCGTCAGGGTTGTCGTATTTTCCTTTTACTAAATCGATGGCATGCTTGAATCCGCGGAAATTGATGAATTTCATGTAAATCGTGAAGAATAGTGCTCCTAAAACCAACCAAACAACCACGAATGGAATACTCTTTTTGATGGGGTCACCATTGGGGTGCTTCATCATAAATCCCAAATCGTCGTGCACAATGGGATTGTAGAGTTGAAGCCAGGCAAAAATATCGAACATAATAACCTGGCTGATGTAATCGACCAACGGAACAAAAACTGCGTTGATTTTTTCGTTCACCGATTCAGCCGGTACGAAAATGGATTTACTGATTTTTAATCCGGTCTGATCGCTTATAACTACTTGGTATTCTTTGTCTTCGGTTAGTCCTTTCCCTTCGGGAGAATCGAGGGGAATATCATTTTTCGACCAATAAAACTGATAGGGAGGAGTTCCTCCTTGAACCTCCAGGATGGCTCCGGCATCGTTGATGCTTTCGCTGAGGTTATAGGCTTCGAAGGAAACGGTGAGGGGGGTTACTTCCGGTGCTTCGCGGATAAATTCCTGACTAAAGGAAAAAAAGTGGATGAAAAGGAGAATAATGGCTAATCCATGGGACCGAATCATACTTCAAATTTTTAAAAGCAACAATGATACACATAAACTGTCAATAAAAGATGAATTTTTAGCCTGGAATATGGGCTCATTAAACTATTGAAAAGCATGTGAACGGCTATTCTGTAACATATTCCCAAAACGGCTGTAAGCTTTTATTTTAGGTAGTTTTGTGTGTACTTAAACCAAAAATTCATTCGTATGATCATGAGAGATAATGAAATTGCACTGAACCCCAATCCGCTGGTGAAACATTTGCGCAAGCCAGCCTCCGAATTTACCAAGCACGACATCATGAAGTTCATTCAGGAGAAGGATATACAAATGCTTAATTTTAGGTATGTTGCCGACGACGGGAAGCTGAAAAGCCTCAACTTTGTTATCTTAAACAAGGATCATTTGGATGAAATTCTCACAGCAGGAGAACGGGTCGATGGTTCGAGTCTCTTTAGCTTCATCGAAGCCGGATCCAGCGATTTGTATGTTGTTCCCAAATTTCGGACTGCTTTTGTAAACCCGTTCGAAGAAACGCCAACACTCGATATCTTATGTGGTTTTTATACCAACGACGGCAAACCCCTGGAGAGCTCTCCGGAATACATTCTTCGAAAAGCGCATCGATTGTTCGAAGAGGAAACCGGATATACTTTCAAGGCGATGGGTGAACTCGAGTATTACCTGATTAGCGAAAAATCCGAATTGTATCCTACTCCGGCTCAAAAAGGATATCATGAGTCGGTACCCTTTGCTAAATGGGAAGATTTCCGGAAAGAAGCCCTTCAGCTCATGGCTCGTTGTGGTGGAATGATGAAATACGGGCACTCCGAAGTAGGCAATTTTAGCGACGATGATTTTTATTACGAACAACAGGAAATTGAATTCTTGCCGGTTAATCCGGAAGAGGCGGTCGATCAACTGATTATCGGGAAATGGATTTTGCGTATGCTGGCCTATCAGTATGGGGTTACCCTAAGTTTTGCTCCAAAAATTACCGTAGGGCATGCCGGCAGTGGTTTGCATATTCACATGTTGGCGCAAAAAGAAGGAAAAAATGTTCTGGTCGAACAAGGGCGAATTAGCGATATCGCGAAGCGTATGATTGGTGGATTGATGCACCTTTCTACCTCCTTAACCGCTTTTGGCAACACCATCCCAACTTCTTACCTGCGACTCGTTCCTCATCAGGAAGCGCCAACTTATGTTTGCTGGGGCGACCGAAACCGGTCAGCTCTTGTTCGCGTTCCACTGGGTTGGCTCTGCTCTGCCTGCGATATGCTTACCGATGCGAATCCGCTCGAACCACGAACCGGAAAAGATTTTTCCGATAAACAAACGTTCGAATTTCGCGTGCCCGATGGTTCTGCCAACTTACATTACCTCATGTCGGGTTTGCTCGTAGCTACCCGCTATGGATTACAAATGCCCGAATCACTCGAGCTGGCGGAGCAAGTATATGCTCCCGGAAATATTTTCAGCGAAAGCTTTAAAGATAAGCTGGCCGAACTGAAGGAACTGCCAACTAGTTGTTTTCAAAGTGCCAACGCCCTTGAAAAACAACGCGAGGTGTACGAGTCAGGTGGCGTATTTCCTGCCGGTAGCATCGATGCAATTGCCGGAAAACTGAAAGGCTTCAACGATGAGCATTTGAGCGAGGAATTATTTGGAAATCATGAAAAGATTCGGGAATTGGTCAATAAATATTTGCATTGGATGTAAGGATTCCCTTCCGGGCTAAGGATTTTTTTTAAATCTTTAGCCTGATTTAATTAACTCAATATCATCGCAAATATGTCCGAGCAAAAGCCGACCAATTACAGCGCGCTTTTTACCCTCGTAGGAGTTTTCTTCTTCTGGGGTTTTATTGCCGCATCCAATGGAGTTTTTATTCCTTTTTGTAAATCGAAATTCGATCTCTCGCAGTTTCAGAGCCAACTCATCGATTCGGCTTTTTATTTTGCCTATTACCTAGGTGCTTTTGCTCTCTTCATTGTTTCCATTGCCGGTAAAAAAGATTTACTCAACGCCTGGGGATATAAAAACGGAATTGTTTACGGACTATTGATTTCGGTTGTGGGAGCCTTTTTCATGTTCCCGGCTTTAGCTTCGAGTAGTTTTGCACTCATTTTAGCGGCTCTTTTCATCATTGGTTTGGGTTTTTCCCTGCAGCAAACAGCTGCTCAGCCATTTGCCATCTCCCTGGGCGATGAACGCACAGGAGCTAACCGGTTAAACCTGGCTGGAGGAATTAATTCCTTTGGTACTACCATTGGTCCAATCATTTTTGCTTTGGCCTTGCTCGGAACAACCAGCCTCGACGAAAGTGCTATTAAGTCCCTTTCACTCAATACGATTGAGTGGTTGTATGTGATTATTGGCTTTGCTTTTTTGGCCGCTGGATTACTTTTCAAGTTCTCCAAGCGACTCCCGGAAAATAAATTCGATGCAACCATCGAAAACGAATCGAAAGCTACGGCTCTATTGAGCATCATTACCGTCGTATTGATAGCGGTTTTGGCCATTATTTTTGCTACGAATACCGGCAACGATGTGCAACACGAAAGTAAAATGGGACTCTATCTCATTCTTTTAGGTATTGCCACGCTGGTGGGAGGACTGCTGTATGCTAACCATCGAGCCCGCAAAAACGCACATGGGTGGGGAGCCTTGAAATACCCTCAGTTGGCCCTCGGGATGCTGGCTATCTTTATGTATGTGGGTACCGAAGTAACCATCCAAAGTAATTTGGGCGAATACCTTAAATACCTCGACTGGAAATTGTTTCTCGATACCGGGAATACCATCGACTACAGCGAATTTTTATCGCGATTGTCGGGTAAAGAAGTCCCTGGATACTGGACAGCTATGACACCAATGTTGATCTCCTTGTATTGGGGTAGTTTAATGATAGGTCGCTGGGCAGGAGCTATTTCTGTTTTTAACTGGAATAACCGGGGCAGGAAATTCGCTTTGATTGTGGTTCCCTACATCGCGTTCTTAGTCATTCTGGCTTCTAATCGCTTAGCCGGAGTGTCATGGGCCGATTTAAAAATGGTCTTACCCTATGCTGTTGTCATTTTGATTCAGATTGTAGGCTTTTGGATTGGGAATGATAAACCGGCTCAAACACTCAAGATTTTCGGTTTGTTGGGTGTTACCTCTATGATCATTGGCATGTACACCACCGGTAGTGTGTCGGTATTTGCTTTTGTTAGTGGCGGACTTTTCTGCTCCGTAATGTGGCCGGTAATTTTTTCCTTATCCTTACATGGATTGGGCAAATTTACCAGCCAAGGGTCAGCTTTCCTGGTTATGATGATCTTGGGTGGAGCCTTTCTCCCTCCTTTACAAGGTAAAATCGCCGACTTATTTAATATTTCGGTATCCTATTGGATTCCGGTTGTCGGTTTCTTGTATTTGAGCTTGTTTGCCGTAATCGTACATCGTATTTTTAAGAAACAGGATCCGGCTTTTGAACAATAAGCCAGGTATGGTGTAGTTTCTTTGACCAGTTGGGAAAACTGGTATTAAGTGGACATAAAATCTAAGAGATGCGATCTTTCTTAATAGTCGTGCTTGTGTTTCTTTCGCTCCATTCCTGGGCGCAAGAAAAAAATTCGGTCGATTGGGGCTATGAATTATTGCAAGCTATTGCCGATAGTTCCATGGATTCGTCGATTGTGGCACTTAACAAGGGTGCCGATGTGAATTTTTACGACCCCTACAGTCAGGTAACTCCTTTAATCATTGCAGCCGAAATTCCTCATCTCGCTTTAATCGATACCCTCCTGAATCGAGGAGCAAAGGTTAATTTCATTCCTGAAAATGGAGTGAGTGCTTTATTGGCAGCTGTAAATCGATCGAACCTGATAGCAGCCGAAAAGCTGATTCGGGCCGGAGCCGAATTAAATCAATCGGATGAGTATGGTCGTACTGCCTTGCATTACGCCGTGTATAACTACGATTTGCTCATGGCTGATATGCTGCTCTATTATGAGATTGCCGTCGATTCGCAAGATTATCAGCAAATTACCCCCATTAACCTGGCCGCCATGCTCGACGATTATGAAATGATTGCCTTATTGCACTCCTATGGTGCCAGTCTTGAAACCCCCGATTTGTTTGGTTATACTCCCTTTCTCAATGCATCTTTATACGGTGGTCAATATGCTACTCAAACCTTGTGGGATTTAGGAGCGAATGTTTTGGCTCAATCCTCCGATTCGCTCAATGCATTTCAATTGGCTTGCGAAGCAGGTAATTTGGAAATTGCTCACTGGTTGCTCGATACCCCTTTTAGTGTTGATGCACCAATCGATGGATTGAGTTTGTACGATCGTGCGAAAATTTTTCATCGGCATCCATTGCGTAGGTTTCTGAAAGAGAAAGAGGTAAAGCGATTTAATGGATTTTATTTCAGTCATTTCGAAATAGGGTGGGAGCAAAGCATGAATTGGGACGATTACTTTATGGGCGCTCGGTTTGGAGTGGAGGAGAATTACACCAACCTCGTTTTTAACCTCAGTTATGCAGGACGAATTTTTCGGGAACCGGTTCTTGTTCCTTCGAATGAGACTTGGTTTCAGTTTTGGGAGAATCGCCATTTCCTTGCTTTGGGGGTCGATAAAAAGATTGATGTATGGGGTGGTTCCAAATCTACTGCAGGATTTTATTTCGGTTATAAGCATTTACTTAGTTGGGGTAGTTACGATGGAAGCAATCAATCGCCGGGAATCCATTATTTACCTGCTCCGGGTGTGGGTTGGTTTCTCGAAAATTATTACCTGGGAATGCGTTTAGGCGTCGAGCATTTTGCCCTCCCTACCGGAATTGTGAATCCGTGGCGTATCCAACTTGGCCTACATGTCAATATTCCCCGACCCATAGCCAAGGTTCGTTATCATTGAGCAAGATCAAGAGGGCGAACGACGGGTTTAGGGGGCCAAATACAGCAAGAGCAAAAGGTTGAACAGCGAACGGACTGGGCGACTCAGCAAACTGCCGCGCGCCTCCCGGCGCGTGGCTTTTATACGGGTTTACGGGTTGGTTTGCCCTGACAAATTAGTTTTTAATTGGATTCTCTTTTTAAACCACGCGCCGGGAGTCGCGCGGTAGTTTCCATGGAGTGATTCGAAGTGACTAGAGCG
>JAGYLP010000042.1 GCA_018401015.1 Bacteroidales bacterium | reverse complement strand
GTTGGACGTCCATGCTGAATTTCGATGCGTTGGGGAGCCCAACCAGGCATCAGCACGGCTCCTTCTTCGCGTGATTCGACTATTTCTTCACGGTCGGCCGGCATGTTCTCTTCTTTCTCCAAACTGGTTGCGATGATATTCACTTTACCATATTTAACTTTTTGCATCCGTGCCAGTGAACGGGTTATATCCATGGCGACATTTCCTCCGCCAATTACCACAATATGTTCGGCAACCTCAATGTCTTTACCTTCGGTAATTAGACGCAATAAATCGGTGCTGAAGTAAACATGCTCATTATCGCTGCCCTCGATACCGGTTGAGCGTCCGAGATGTAGTCCTGTTCCGGAAAAAACGGCATCAAAATCTTGCGACAACTGATCCAAGGTAATATCGCGGCCTACACGGGTTTGATATTTTATTTCGACACCAAGCGAAAGGATGTAGTCGATATCCTTATCGATTTGGTCGTAGGGTAAGCGGTATTCAGGAATACCATATCGCATCATTCCACCCGCTTTTTCGTATTGTTCGAAAATAGTACATTGATATCCCATGAGAGCGAGATAATGAGCGGCAGATAGTCCTGCCGGACCGGATCCAATAATTGCTATTCTTTTACCATTGTTATTTAAATCCTTGGTATTCAAAATAGATTGATAGCGTTCGGAAGGCACTTGATCGGCAATGTAACGTTTTAGCCAGCGTATCGACAAAGGATCACCTTTATAACCAATAGAACAAACGGTTTCGCATTTATGGGTGCAAATTCGGCCGCAAATCTCCGGAAGAGGATTGGTTTCGTACAAAATGCGCAAACCTTCTTCCAAATCTTCGTTTCGTATCGCTTTGATATACTCGGGAATACCCATGTGAGCAGGACATGTAGCAACGCAAATTCCACACTCGACGCAACGATCGGCTTCGGCCAAAGCTTGTTCATGGCTATAGCCTTTTACCATTTCGATGAATGAATCGACCCGTTCTTCGGGATGCAGATGTTCCATTTCAACCCTTTGGGTATTATAAAACTCGTAGTTTGGTTCCGGTTTTACCCAGCCTTTATCGTTTTCGTCCCACGCTTTTTTATCGACACCAGGAGTAAAACGAAAATCTTCCGGATCGGTGGTAATCCAGGTGTATTCGTTCGATAGTTTTAGGGAATTGGTGGTACACACATCGACGCAAAGGGCACACCAGCAGCAACGTCCATAGTCGAGACTCGGTCGTAAACCGGAATCGCCACTAATCGGATCTTTGAAGGGGACCATATCGATGGCTTCATTTTCACAAATCGCTTCGCAGGTTCCACAACCAATGCATTTTTCCACATCATTCTGATGAAAACCTCGGTACCGGTCAGCTCCCGGACGATCGTTAAAAGGATCGATAACCGTAACTGGCTCTTTGGCAATTCTTTTCCAGGCGGTAAAGGGCGTTAGTACGTCTTTCAAACTCATTTTCAATCTTTTTTTAATTATCGTTCAATTTCAGGAGGACAAGTTGCCAGCGATACCATAATGGCTGCATCCGCAACATTGGCATTCACCAGTAACTTTTCGAGCACCGAAGTAGCATGGGTGTAACTAGGACCTTTCAGGTTGACTCTACGAGGCTTGTCGCTACCATCGGTTACTAAATACATACCATATTCACCACGAGAACTTTCGCACTTCACATAGGTTTCGCCCTTCGGTATTTTCCAATGCATTACATTAGGAGTAGGTGCTTTTATATCGCCTTTTTCCGGCATTTTAGCCAAAATTTGGCGAATAATATCTACGGTCATTTTTAAATCGTGCCACCGAACCAAACTCCGGGCGAAAACATCCGATTCATCGGTGGTAAAGGGTTCGAAATCGATTTCGGAATAAAACAAGTATGGGTGTGTTTTTCGCACATCGCGCATAATTCCGGCAGCACGAGCAGCAGGACCATAGATACCATATTCGTCGATCCATTCTTTAGGAATGACAGCCAAGCCTTTAGCTCGTTTTTTAAAAACAGAATTGGTGTAAATTAAGTCCCACACATTGGGGAGGAATTCATCGACGAGCTTTAGATTTTCTTCCAATCTATTTTTGAAACCATTGGGAAGAAGCCCTCTCACTCCTCCAGGAAGAATGTACATGTGGTACACCCGCCCTCCGGTGAGCTCCTCAAATCGGTCGAGGATTAAATCGCGGATATAGTTTCCCCACTGGTAGCCCAAGCCCAAGGCAAACGTACCTGCCTGTCCGGGTACTTGGCGCAAAAGGACCTGCAAACGAGCCATTTCGAGGGCTAACATTCGGAGCCACTGGGCCGTTTCCGGCACTTCGATTCCGGCAAGCTCCTCCACGCAGCTCGACAATAAATACTCGTTAGGATCGGGCTCAGCCACGCATAAGCGAATACAGGTAGGAAAGCACTGTATAAAAGTTCGGCGTTCCATTAATTTCTCAAAGCCACGATGCAGATAGCCCACATGCGTTCTGCTTTCAACAATTTCATCGCCTGTAACGGTTAATTCGAGCGACATATTTCCGGTTACACCCGGATGCTGTGGACCTTGCCATAATTTCAAGTATTTATGGCTGGTTAAATCGATCAAAGCATTCCCGGCATCATCTAATTCAGGAAATTTCGATCGATCGTTATTGATTGTAAACATGGATTTTTTGCTCATCATTTTTCTTAATCTTTCGGATACAATTTGGATTTCATGTGTTTAGCCGGATCATTGGTACTTCTGCCGGGTCGAGGGAAGTATGTTTCTTCGCTGTATTGCTTGGTATCGAAATCACGGCGATACGGGGGAATCGTATCCCATCCTTCGAGAATAAACGATTCATTCACACGGGGGCTATTCGGGAAATTGATTCCAAACATTTCTTTCAATTCTCGCTGGTAAACCCAAATACTTTTCCATAAATGATGAGCACTAACCATTTCGGCCTTTTCTCTATCGATAAAAACACGTACACCCAGCTCAGTAAAATTATCCGGATTGGAAATTAAGTAAGTAAGCTGAAACCGATTTTCCTCGATCCAATCGACTGCTGTGAGCAAGACAAAAGCTTTATATCCATGCGTTGTTTTAAGCCATTCCAACAAAGGGATTGCCTGATTTTGATGGATACTGATAAAAGCCAACGATTTCTTTCTTAGATCAATATCGTTTATGGGAAAGTGGTTTTGTATTATTTCAACTAGTTGCTTCATAGCTTCTTTAATTTACCAGTTATAATCCGGCATGTTCCAATCTTTAATAATTTTTTTCTGGTTAGCTTTATACCAATCGAGGTTTTGGATGTATTCGTTGGCCTTTTCGGCTTTTCCTTCTTTAATAAGTTCCTTCAACTTGCCAAAACCGGCTAAAAGAGCTTCCGGACGCGGCATGCAGCCTGCAATGTACACATCGACCGGGAGGTAATGATCGAGCCGATTGATGGTATTGTAGCTATCCCAATACATGCCACCGTTAATGGTACAACTTCCAAGGGCAATGATATACTTGGGGCTGGGCATTTGTTCGTAGGAGCGTATGGCTCGTTTCAAGGTTTTTACAGAAAGATACCCCGAAATAATGAACACATTCGATTGTCGGGGAGTAGCTCTCATTTGGACTCCAAAGCGATACATATCGAACCTAGGGGTACTTAGGGGAGGAATTTCTATTGAACCACAACCTGTTCCAAATCCTAAAACCCACAAGGATTCAGCTCTTGCCCAATTCAAGAACTTTTCGACTACCCCTTTTCTGGGTTTCAATTCTTTGGGCCGCTCCTGACAGAAATAATCATCCAATGGATTTACTTCGATAATGCTGCCATCGGGTGCATTTACGAAGCGGATTTCATTCTCCGGAGCCAGGAATTTATCTTTATACATATCGCTTAATGCGTCTTTATCAAAATCTTTTTTCATCTCGTAATCATGTTAATTTCAATTGGAACTACTGTGCGAAAGAGCGAGTTAACCAAAGTTTTGTTCCCATCTTTTTTTCTGGTAATTCATCCATTTTTTCACATCCAAATTAAAATGGATATTATCCCGATGAGGGTCGGCCATTTGAGGAACCAACGGACACTTTGTTCGATTCTAAATCGAGGAAAAACAACGCCAACGAAAACCGACCAGAAATAAATAAAGAAGGTTTTCAAAATTAACTCCAGCCAACTGGTAGCCCCTCCAAAGAACAAATTCATAAACAAAGCTGCTTCGGTTACGTGTAAGATAGCTCCATTGGTTCTGAGCACTCCCAGAAAGGTTCCGTGATATTCGGTTGGCGGTCCGATAGGAATTTCGTTGGGAGCCTTAACCAGGTTGAACGGACTGTGCCCAAAAGCTCCCAACAGGGATAACATGGCTGCAATGGTGGCAAACGGATTCGTAAAAAGCGTCCAATTAGCAATGCTGCCTTGTTGAGCTTTTACAATTTCGGTTATCGAAAGCGTATCGTATTGAATAGCTAAAGAGATAACTGCTAAGGTCATAGGCACTTCGATGGTAGTAAATTGCGATAAACCGCGGCTAATGCCAATGGCCGAATAGGGTTGTCCTCCTTCGCCTGCTCCCAATGCCATTCCGAGCATCCCGAAAAATTGAAAATAAAGGATGAGAATTAAATCGCCGGAAAAGGAATAATTCATAAAATAAGCCGAACCGTAAATCATTGGCATGAATAGAAACAAACCGACCCCACCCATTAATCGAAAAACCGGACCTAAATAGAACATGGTTCCATGAGTTATTTGCGAGCGAAGACTGTACAGCTTAATCAGGTCGATCCATGGCTGATACCAAGGAATTCCAATTCTTCCGGAAACGCGGGCAATGATTCTTCGCATGGTGCTGCTCATGAGCATTCCCCAATTCATCACAATAAAGAGTCCTAACAAGGTGTACAGAAAGCGCGATAGGCTATAGTCCATACTAATATCCCCCCATACTTAAAAGGTAAAACACAACGATGTAGAAAAAAACATGAATGGTGTAGTTCTGGATGCTTCCACTATATATACGACGTCCCCAGCCTGCTAAATCCAAGGTCCATTCTGCCATTCGATTCCAAAAAGAGGTAACTACGGGTGTAACCAAGAAACCGACCGCTTTATGAAAACCAGCGTAAATATTATAGCTAACATGAGTTGTTTCTGGACGGAAAGGTCTTTCTGCCGCAAAAACAATATTGAATTGTTCCACCTTTTGTGCTTTAGCACTTAACGCAATCAACCAGGCCAGTATCAGCATGAAAGCAGTTCCTACAACAATCGCAATGGTGGTTCCATCCCAATATCCCAAGTGGGAAATAGCTTTTGTTCCCTCCCAAACCAAGGCATCGTTCCCAAAATAGGGAGCAATTGCCTCACTAATGGGTAGTAGTACCTCTTTGGGGAAAGCAGAAAAAATCATGATACCGATAATCAGCAAGTAGGAGGGAATCAAAACCCAAGCACTAATCTCCTTTATATGACGGTGATTATCTTTTAATTGCCCTAAAAAGACGCTGTAAATCAGTTTGAAGAGGTATAAGAAGGCAACTATACCCGAGAAGAAAATGAGCGCTCCTTGGAAGTACCATCCTTTTTCAAGAATAGCATTGTAAAACAACCACTTACCCGCAAAACCACTGAGTGGAGGAATTCCGCCAATGACAATAATAGAAACCAAAACAGCGATAAAGGAGAAGGGCATCTTTTTAATCATACCTCCCATTTGATACATATTATGGGTTCCCAATTTGACCACAATGGCACCAATAATTAAGAATAGGATAGCTTTGAACAAGAAGTGATTCAAGGTGTAAGTAAAGCCGGCAAGCCAGGCCATTTGAGTCATCATGGTAAAAGCGAAAAGGATGTAACCCAATTGAGCCACACTGGAATAAGCCAGCAGTCTTTTGGCATCTTCCTGAAAGGCAGCACTCATATTGCCCATCAGGGTGGTTAATGCTCCAACCCAACCCAGGACATAAAGTAAACGCTCGGCAGACGGATTATACATACCTATCGACAAAAAGAGGACAACCAAGCCAAACACACCTGCTTTGAGCAAAATGGCAGAAACCATGGGCGATACATCCGATTCTGCCTCGCCATGTGCTCCTGGCAACCAGATGTGTAAGCCAAGCGAAGCGGTTTTCGACATGAATCCAACCGCTAATAAACCATAAACCCATTCGGGTAATATCGAAATTGCTTGAAGTGCATCAAGCCCCTCTCCTGCTCCACTGGCGGCAGCCAGAGCAAAACCGGCAAGGAGTAAATAGGCTCCACCAATCGAAAAGAGCATGTAACTGTATGCGTGAGGCATGGAACGCTTCCCACGTATAATCAGAAAATAACTACCCACCGTCATCAACTCCCAATTATAGAAGAAATCGAACATGCCCTGAGCTGTAATAATTCCGGCCAAACCGAAATACATTAACAAGGCGGTAGGATAAAAGCCGGGACGCTTCCCTTTTTGTGCATATCCGGCCAAAAAGGTCAGGATGCCTCCAATTAAGAAGATTACCAGGAATATTTGACGAATTAGATCGTCGGTTACCATGTCCCATAAATGAATGAAATAGAACAGCAACCCGCCAATGCTAAGCGTATTTTTGAACGCCACCGGTAAGAAATCCAAGACAAAAAGGAGGAAAATAAAGACCAAGGGTAAATAATCGATGGAAGCACCGTAATTGTTCAGTCGATTCATGAGGAAGCCCATCACGAAAAGAACTATTCCCATAATCCAAATGGGCATTTGTTTATGCAAAGTCAAATTTTCCCTTGGTATTTCTACTCGCTCTAATTTAATGACATATCCGAGCCATTTCATGAGGTAAATGGCCTCGATAAAACTCCCGAGTAAGACAATAAGCACAATGGTGTACTGTTGGTTCCCTCCCATGGTCAGAAGTAATTCCCATTTACCATAGAAAGAAGGAAAAGGAGGGAACCCCAACAGTGCTAATAAAAAGGCTCCGAAAAGGAGCATCAGGGTAGGTGAACTACGTAAACCTGACCAATCCTTGATATGATTCGATTGAATGATTCCGGAAATCCAGAAAAGACCCGCTTTGGCAGCAAAATGACTCACTAATATGCTGAAGACAATGGGTAGCGTTTGATTGCCCAAACTCGGCGCCAAACCAAGAATAAGGGTAAGTAAGCCGACTTGACCAACCGAGGAATAGCCCAACAAACGATTCGGATTATCCTGACGTGTTCCCATTAAATTCGATCCGATAAAGGAAATAGCACCAATCGCTACTAAATAATCGTTGAATTGTGGACCGACGATAGGCAGCACTTTATACAACAGGTACAAACCGGTGGTAGCCACAGCTGCCGACACCAGACTTCCTATACCCGGATGAGCAGCTGTATACACATCGATTCCCCAGCCATTAGCAGGAAAGGGCTTTAATTCTAGTATGAATGCGACCAAAATCAGAAATCCGGCAATCGATGAAATCTTCCCAATCGATGAATTGGCCCGGATTAAATCGTCGATGTTTAAACTTCCGCCCGATTGATAGGCCATAATAATACCGATGAGTAAAAACCCGCTAATAATACCACTGGCAATTAAATATTTCATTCCGGCCTGAAAGGCTTCTTTTCGGTTAATTAGTAGAATGAGTCCTGCCAAAGCAATGGTTTCAATCTCGAGAAAAACAAACAGATTGAATAAATCGCGGGTCATCAGGCTAACATTCATACTCATAACAAAAACGAGGTAAACCATGAGTAAATGAATGCCTTTTTCGGAGAGTTCCCGAAACAAGTACACAAAGCCTAATAAACCAGCAATATTCACCATACTGGTAAGCACAGCCTCGTTGAGTCCCATTTGAAGACTTATGGAGTATGGTGGTTGGAAACCAGCCGTAAAAATAAGTGTATTAACTGCGGTATCGTTGAGAAATGCAAACAACCACTGTCCGGAAATAAAACTCATCCCCAAGAGGCCTAACAAGACAAGAATACCTGCGAAATTCAGTTTGGATTTACCAAAAAATCCTAAGGAGAAGGCAATTCCCAGCGCTATAACGATAATGTAAATCGGACTTACCATTTTAAATCTTTAAAATTGTTGATATCTAAACTTCTTTTCTCTTGGTGAAGCTTAAGTACATAACTAAGCATCAGGGCGGTAACACCCAGACCAATCACAATGGCAGTTAAAACCATTGCTTGAGGAACGGGATCGACCATGTTCGGTATCTCATTCAAATCCGGGAGTTTATCTAAGATGGGCGCTTTAGCATCGGCTAGGTAGCCAACACTCACCATGATGATATTGATTCCGGTGTTGAATAAAGTAAAGGCAATGACGATTTTCAGTAGGTTTTTGCTTTGCATAAAGCCATAAACTCCTAATAGCATAAGCATTAAGCCAATAATTAGAATAACCTGTACCATCTTAGTTATTTTCTTTTTGAAGGTTCGACATGGTTCCGATAATGTTCGACAGTTCGGCACCGACCTTAAGACCGATAAAACTGTAAATGAATGGAATAATTCCGGCGCTCATGAGTTCTCCAAAACTTCCCAGGCTCAGCACCCGGTTATCGAGAAAACCTCCGGCAAACGCTATCCCCAGCACTCCTAAAATCACATAGCTGATACCCGAAATGGATTCAACTCTAGCAATGACCCGATGGCTAAGTTGCAATCTGGGTTTTGCCATCAACATTAAAAGAAAGGCTGAAGCGATTACGGCTCCACCCTGGAATCCACCGCCCGGAGTAAGGTGTCCATTTAAAAAGATGTAGATACCCATGATGAGAATGATAGGAGTAAAAACCTGAGTAGCCGTTATAAATAGCTCACTAGCAGGACGAAGGTCGGATGCCTCCATTTCTTCCTCCTTCCGGAATTTTAGCATAAAGGAAATGATAGCAGCGGTTAGGAATAGAATGCTTACTTCGCCTAGAGTATCGAGGCCCCGGTAGGTGACTACAATAGCCGTTACCAGGTTGGCAGCTCCCACTTCATGTGCTGCATTTTCAGCATAATAAGCAGCGGTTGGCGACAGTTCTTTGTTTTCGGTAAATGCACCAAAAATATCGAAGGCTATCAACCCAACACTCAGCAGTAACAGAAAAATAAGAATATTTTTAACCATTTCGTTGTCGTATTTTATTCAGTACGTAGAAAAAGATTACCGTGGTTAATCCACTGCCAATGGCAGCCTCGGTCATGGCTATCGAGGCGACCAATAAGAAGGATGGAAGATGTAAGACTAACAAATCCGGTCGCAATAATCGAAACCGAAAGCTTCGGATGGGTAAGTGCCAGAATACCACCCACCATGCTTATTACACCCAATACAATGGCTATGAGGATATACATAATTATTTGTTTTGAGTTTTAACTTTTTTCGATAGGCTGAACGCTCGGATCAATCAACTGGCGCTCTTGAGTTTGGCATCACAATGGTTTTAGGGGTTAAAGGAATCTTAATATGATAAGCGGCACGCGCCAAAACGTAATGAAGATACCGGGTTCGTTATCAAGACAAACAGGATGAGGATGATAAATTTCCCAAACCATTCGGGCCGCAAAGACCGAAGTTCAACTACCGATAACATCGTTCCACAAGGTGCTGGCTTTGGTTCCTGCTTGGATACGATTATACGAATCGGGCATTCTTAACAAACCAAGGGAACCCAGTAACAGAAAATCGACCCAACTAAGGCGATAATCCCACTCCAATTAATTCAACGATTTCTTTTCATGATGAGTCGATTTAAAACCTTTTACGCAAAATATCGGGCTACGATTATTACCCTAAAAATCCCAGAATACCATAAACAAAGCCACATCGAGTAGATAATGCTATCGGACAGTATGGCTATAAAAGCGGTCATGACCACTCGAAACCGTCATGGTATCGATGGCAATAACCCGATCCACTTTATTCGGACCCAAGACAAAACGAACCAGCTCAATAACGCTGTGGCTAAAGAAGGCATTACCTATCGCAACCTGAAGCAATAAATTACCCATACATTACCTCAAATACTTTTCAAATTTCTCAACAATCATTCGTACCCTCCTGTACATCCGTGCTCTTTTACATCAGTCAATGGATAAATAACGCGATCATCCATTATTTCAATGGTAAATGTGTGCCCTGGCGTAAGCGGCGATGGAGTCGGCTAAAACAATGGAGTGCATTTTCCGTTTTCAAACGAGTTTTTACCTCAATAATGCTAAGGTTAATAGGCAAAGAGAAGGGTTACTGCGTCGGGCAACATCTAAATTCGATAGAGCAACTCCTTTAAAGGTGAGGAGAAAAGCAAAAGGTGTACCACATACTTTTTAAGGGGTAAACTTTTAAAGTAAAGTAAAAGGAAACCTCACCAATGTTCCACAAGAGAAAAGGATGATTATACTCAAGAATTAAGCCAGAGCAGGATGGGAACGCAAACTATTGTTGAGCAGCAACCATACTCCCATCAAGGTAATGAACATAATCACGAAATTACCTTTAGCTTCATAATATCCTTGTTAGCATTGTTAATTATCGTTAACAAAACTATTCAGTCAAGGCACATAGCATCATAGTTATATATGTAAATAGAGTAACCATTCTAAGCAACAATGAATACCCAAAAAGTAAGCAGAAGAGAAAGGAAATTACTCGCTATTTATATTGAAAAATTGATATATCAATCGAAAATACTTTCATTGTTTTCTTATTTTTGCTACCCGAAAAATAAATCGTAATGGTAGGAACAGAATGGTATTATTGTAAGTTTAAAGCGGGTTGCTTTACGGTTTTATCAGACAACAACTGAGAAGAATCTCAGAATCTAAAATTCGGATTCATTTCAAAAAGGGAAACCATCAGGAAACAAGGATCTTACAGCAAAAGGAGTACTCTATCTGGTAAATGGTTTTGCCCCAAAGGGTATACAAAAGTATGATAGTAATGTCAATTCCATGTACTTACTCATAAGCCGGGAAAAATGATAAATTTTCTGGTTTGTTCACCGGGAAGAACCGCTCCTATACGGTTGTTGCTATGACCGACTGCACGGTTTGCTGTGAGTTTGAAGCCTTCGCGAATGATGAAGAGAATGAGTTTACCATGGATATTATTCGCTCACTCAACGAGCAACATCGATTACTCTTCGATTTTCAAATTAGCAACAACCACAGCAACTTCATGGTCGCTTGGCCGAGGCAATCCTCACCTCCGGGAACGTGTTTCAAATATTATTTGAGTTCCCTATCGCAGGAAGAACTGGGCGAATACACGAATATGAGCACCATGACGTAGTGCGAATTTTTCAAATCCTTCAAAGAAGATGGGGCCCTCGATGAAGATGATGGCCGCATAAAAATACTCGATATCAGCTGGCTAAAATTCAGGCAAAAAGGCTAATGAAGCCTATGGATAAGTGTCTTGAGCAATTGGATTTCACTACTTAGAAACTCAACCACAATTACAGGGAATTTTCAGATCGTCAGCCATCATTCTTCTGCTACTACACCTTTATCAGATAAACAAGACTTTTTCGCGAAAAACAGCTCCATGAGTTCGAATCTCGAAAATGTAGATTCCTTGCAGGTCTAAGTCATTCTGAAAATGAAAACTATTTGCTCCCACCGTAGAACAAACATATACCTGGCTTCCTTGCTGAGAAAAGATGCTAACCTCCTCGATCCGACTCGGAGCTTGAATCGATATATGATCGCTCGCAGGATTAGGAAAAAAGCTTAACTGCAAGGAATTATACGACTCCGCCGACTGTATACCTGTCTCTAAATTTGCCGAAGCAACCAACACAGCTTGTTTGTCGGATGCATTATAATAACTTCGAAAACTATCGATGGAAGCTCCGGTATGCCCAAACATCTCATCGAGCCATTTAGCATGTGTCGGCTGATACCATACTCTTGCCTCCACAAAAACAGTCTCAGTAAACTCGCCCAGAGCAAGTTGGTAAACGATACGATCGGTTCCACTTCCTTCAAACCCATCTTTCCAGTTAAAATTGAAATCGTTCAAAACCGCTCCCTGAAAGGCCGTAGTATCGTACGATGCATGCGAAGTAACAAAACCCGCCGGGGGCAGTCGATTGTCTTTCAAAGCCTGGTCGGCGTATAAGAGAACAGTGGTCGGATTCCCCAAATAATCGCCCATCACCATCTCATAAATTTGAACCTGGTCCTCGGAAGAAATGCGATCGTAATGAGGTTCATACAAACTATCTTCTCCTAGAATTCGATACTCGGAATCTATCGCACCGGAGTGGAAAAGGGTATCTCCCTGTTGATTCAGCGCTATGAATTCAACATACACCCTCCGACTGGGAAAACCCGAAGGAAACTTATGCCCCGCTTTGTTGATCAATTCAAGCTGAACAGATAAACTATCGGCAGACTGATCCTGCAACTCAAGGTTCAAGTCGAGCGTTTGCTCCTGCAACAGCGCTTGCGATAAAGCAATGGTCGAGTCGAGCTGGGCAGGATCGGCAGTAATGCCCAAAACCTCCGAAAATTGCTTCAACAGCTTCAGCATAAACACATTCCCTCCAACAAAATAATGCTTCCCAAAAGGCATCCGTCCGGTGTTTAGCCAGGCAGGCATGGTCGAAATAATCACTTCTTCGTTTATTTCAGGCACATGGCAAGCCTGACAGGAAACTCCATTCGCAGCATAATTAGAATTAAGCCATTCCTGATAAACAGACTGCTCAACGAAGGCATTTCCGGTAGGAGTACCCGTGTAATCAACACTGTGGGTTATTAAGGTATGGCAACTGGCACAAACTCTGGAATCTTTGATATGAGTAGAATAAACGGGAGTATAACCAGAATTATTTATCATGGGAGTTGCAAAAGGATTATCGAACGGACCGTAGATTTGATGTTGATCATTGATCAGAAAATCGCCGGAATGACGACCCAGGGATTCTACCGGAATTTGATGACAAACCGTGCAATTAACCCCATCGCGCGCTAAAGGATCATTGTCGAGTTCCGCAAGGGTGTAGGATTGGCCGTTGTAATGCGCATCGTAATGCGCTGCCGGAGCATGACATTGGGTACACTTATCTTCCAAAGCTGCCTCCAGTCCGGGGTTAACGGCTATT
>JAGYLP010000041.1 GCA_018401015.1 Bacteroidales bacterium | reverse complement strand
TGGGAAGAGTGAAAAGTGAAAAGTTGTCAATCCCTAAATATGGGTGACCGTTTTTGGTTAATAATTCAGGAGCTGCCAAAAATTCAGACGATTGATGAATAAATTTTAAAATCTGTCAGATGAAAATGAGCAGATGCGATTAACAAATTTGCAGTGCAACAAAAATGGGTCGCTCTCGTCGGATTTTCTAATGCTAATGCGGGTTAACAAAAGATCTGGTCTTAATGATCCGGTTCGAGCGATACAAATCGAGCCATGTTACGCGACATTTCAATTCGATTCAGGAAGGAACGAATGATTCGTTCGTATAGAACATCTTTTAAAAATAAATCCTCAACTCCTTCGTCGATGTTCGGATTATCGTTTACCTCGATGATGTAAATTTTTCCGTTAACCTCTTTCAAATCAATTCCGTATAAACCATCACCCATCAATGCAGCCGCCTTTACAGCCACTTTTAGGATATGCTTTGGAACCGATTCAACCGGTAAGGTTTCAAAGTCGCCGCTTTGATCGGCATCATCGCCTTTCCAATTATAGATTTGCCAATGATCCTTGGCCATGAAATACTTACAAGCAAAGAGTGGCTCCTGATCGAGGACCCCAATACGCCAATCGAATTCCGAAGGTAAAAATTCCTGCGCTACTAATAAATCGGAGTGTTTAAAGAGCTGACGTGTAATATGTTCTAATTCCGTCTGAGAGTTTGCTTTCATCACGCCTTTTGAAAAAGAACTATCGGGTTGTTTGATCACTAAGGGGTAATCCGATTCTTTAAAGGAAGTTGATCGGAACGATTCCTTATTTAAAACCCAGGTAGCCGGAGTATTAATCCGATTCTGTTTCATCCTTTCGTTGATGAAAATTTTATTACTGCATCGCAAAATCGACCAGGGATCGTCGATTACCACCAATCCTTCGGCATAAGCCAAACGAGAAAAACGATAGGTATGATTCGTAATATCGGTTGTTTCGCGAATAAACAATGCATCGTATTCGGCAATTTGCGACAAATCGGCTTTGGTTATAAATTCGGTAAAAAAGCCCAACTTCTGAGCAGCTTTTTTAAACTTTACCAAGGCCCCCGGATCGGAAGGTGGATTCTCTTCGGTTGGATTAATTAGGATAGCGAGTGAATACTGATACTGCTTCAACTTAGGACGAAAAAATCGTTTTTTAGCGAAATAAATCGCCGCAAACTCTTGAATCCGAAACAGATCCGCCTCCGACATTTTCCTCAAACTAAGCGGAACAACTTTTTGGATCGTCCATCGTTCGTTGCGAACGCAGTGAACTTCCAGCAAGGGTGCTTCAAACAAATGATAAAGACGTTGCCCTAATTGTCGTCGGCCCGGATGGATGGTTCGCTCGAAAAAGATGTGCATCAGTACTTCGTTTGCCGTCTCTTTTTTGAAAGTTTCCTGCATCAGCTCGTCGATATCGCTCGCCAGCGCCCTCACAACCAATGGATTACGAAAATCCTCAATGGTCGTCACATTGGGAATAGCCCGATGCTCCCTGGCCGAGGCTAGCAAGGACACATAATATCCCGTTTTTTGATACCGATAGGAATTACATAAATTAAATATCCTTACGTTACGAGGAATTTGAAATTCGGGATCCGACATGTAGTGCTTGGCCGTAATCACCCTCACTCCTGGCAAATTAAACTTCCATGATTGGAGATTATCCACCACAATGATATTCTCGATCTGCTGTTTTTCATTATTCCCATAGAGGCTGTAAACCATCCGGTATGCCGACTTTCCCTCAGCATAATAATCGGGTAAGGTCGCCTTGATTACAAAACCCTTGTTCGTATACCACCGAATAAGATTCTCGTCGGCAGCATTCGCCTCAAGAGAAATTTTCTCCACCTGTGTAGCCAAACTTCGGGTAAAAGCCTGATTTAATAACTTTAATCCGACGCCTTTCCCCTGGAACTTTGGAAGAACTCCAATACTGAATATGCGAAGCGTTTTTTTTCGCAAATGAACCACCAAGCTACCGGCCAATTGAATTCCCTTTCGAGTTCGAATTTCCGCCAACCATACTTCCTGGGAGTTACTTTGCAAACTCTTTTTCAAGGATGGCAGGCTAGTCTGTTGAAAAGCCGGGAAAACAATTTGTTCCATTTGCCAGAGCGCCATCCAATCGTCGGGGGTGGCTTTCCTAAGCGTGATATACATATATTTCAGTCAATCAAATTATTATAAAAACACCCCACGTTTCTTTCTCCTTGCATTTCACTAAGCGAAGGTAGATTCTTTTTGAATAGCTAATTCAGGGGGGAGAAAAATTCAATTTCATAGAATCGGCATAGAGTCCGAAGGACTTCCGATAAACAAAATTGGCTTTGAGGAGTTAGGAATGCAAACGAACTTCATGAATCGAAAAAAACGAAAAAAGACCATGTACCTTATACTCATCCTGCTCCTTTTAATTTTCGGAGGCATCCTTCTTTTCCTGCAACATCCGCAATTTGGAAATCGAATCAAAGGAGCAAAGCTAAAACAAATGGAGGTTGCTTCCCAGTTTCAAAACGGTAGCTTTAAGAATCTGGAGCCTACGCCTAATTTTGCCGAAGATGCAAGCTTCATGAAGGTTTTGAGTAAGTTTTTATTCCAAAAGAAAGTGGATGTGCGTCCCACTCAAGCTATCCCATCGCAAAAAAGCAATTTACATAGCTTGAATCCCGAGGAGAATGTTCTCATTTGGTTTGGTCATTCCTCCTATTTCTTACAAGTAGATGGGAAGCGATTTTTAGTCGATCCGGTGCTGAGCGGGAGCGCTTCTCCCCTCCCATTTGGAACCAAAGCCTTTCCCGGGAGCGATGTGTACAAGCCCGAAGATATTCCTGAAATTGATTTCCTCATCATTTCGCACGATCATTGGGATCATTTAGACTATGCCACCATCCTGGAGCTTCAACCTAAAGTAAAACAAGTTATTACAGGTCTTGGAGTGGGAGCCCATTTTACTCTGTGGGGTTACGATTCCACCCTTGTTCGCGAGATGAACTGGAACGAAAGCTTCGAACCCATTCCCGGCTTCACCTTTCATGCCCTTCCTGCCCGACATTTTTCCGGACGCAGTTACCGACGCAACGAAACACTATGGGCCTCCTTTGCGTTGCAGACACCCAATAGCAGAATTTTCCTGGGGGGCGACAGTGGATACGGTGAGCATTTAGCCGAAATTGGCAGGCAGTTCGGACCGTTTGATTTAGCTGTTCTCGAAAACGGACAATACGATGCTTTTTGGCCTCATATTCACATGCTTCCACACCAGCAAGTACAAACAGCTATCGACTTAAAAGCTACCCGAGTATTACCCGTTCATTCCTGCAAATTTGCCTTGGCCAATCACCCCTGGTATGAACCCCTGGAGCTCATTGCACAGCATTTTGAGCAATCCCCCATCCAACTCCTAACGCCCCTGATTGGTGAAAAGCTTCGTCTCGACCAGGATAAGCATGATTTTTCACCCTGGTGGAGAGCCTTTATTCCCGTAGAATAAAACTATCGGATGAGAATGTGATTCCGCTTCCAAAATACACCATGCATCGCACCTTTTAATTGAATCGCGTTTCATCTTACCGTAAATTGAGAAGAAAAAAAACGAAAGATGAAGCGTTTTCTGAGCCTTATTTTGCTGTTGAATCTTTGCATCGTATTGCAAGCTCAGCAAGAGCAAGCGATGCCCGAAATGGATAAAAACTACCGGTACGAATTTGCCGATGGAAGTACTAGAATCGGAATTTTTTTAGAAGATAAAGGTGAGTGGTATCTGATTGATGATCTGGTTTTAGGACCCACCGAAGTTCGTAAAAGTGCACTTACTTCCTTCAAAGAAGTGGAATTAGAAGCCGAGGGTCGATTCCCGAATCCGCACTACAGCAGGCAATTATTTGGCCCAACGGCCATTCCACAAGCGAAAGGAGAATTTTACTGGAACAATTTGCTGTTAGAGGCAAACACCCTGCAGTACGGCATCAGTTCCAAGCTATCCGTCGGAATTGGAACCGGCTTGTTCAGCACCCTGGCCGGGATGCCCGTATTCATGCTTACCGGGAAATATGCGCACCGCTTTCAAACAAATCACCATGTTGCGATTGGGTATTTTCATGTCTTCTCCTTTCTCGACAACGAAGGCGACGCGGACCAGTTAAGCATCAGTTTTGCAGCCTATACGCTAGGGAGCAAGGAGAAAAATTTCAGCGTAGGGCTTGGTTTATTAGGGTTTACCGAAAGGCAATTCGTTCAGAATAAAGAGATCAAAGAATTTCGGTTCGACCGCTATCCGGCCTTTTATTTTGCGACCAACAATCGCGTTTCGCGTAATTGGCTAATTCAAAGCGAAACCTATCTATTTCGCCACGAATACGAAAGCTATCATACTGTTCTTAATCAGGATATTACAAAACATGAAACCGGACTCTTCCTCCTTGTTTCAGCCCGATATATCAAACCCGCCCATTCCTGGGATTTTGCGGTGGCTTATGGCCATATAGAAGGAGAAGGTTTTCCATTTCCCTTGTTCGGTTATACCCAGAAATTCTAGCGAAAAGAACCTTGCCCAGAGGGCAGGGCAAGGATCGGGAACAATCGCTGGGATTGATAAGGGGTCGGTGTTGGGGGATAATCCCATACGCTGAATAGTGTTCGAAAAAATCCCGGGGAGAAGCGGTGGTGAGAAAAATAGCTTTTTGGTGGGAAAGGGGGTTACTACTTGTGGGAAGCTCTCAACCAGTTCTTTCATCGGGTCGATTAAGAATAGTGAGGATTAGCTATTTCCGAATTATTCTCCCTCGGGATTATTGACCAACTTTTTAAAGAACTTACGAAGGCAAGATTACGGAAAAGAGAGAACCCATCGAGTTCATTTCGTGTTCATTTTTTGAAGACGTCAGGGAAAGCTGACACGAAATGAAGGGGAGCCACCATTTAAGTTGGAGCAAAGGGAAGCTCAGTACAGCTTAATTATTGAATATCAATTATTTAATTAATAATTATTTATCAATACCCTCCTAATAATTTCACTATTTTCGTTTCCAAAGCAAGTTGTTTTAAACAAGTTTATAAGAGGGGAATGATATACCTGATACTTTCGATTGTGCTTTATGCGATTAACAATCTGTTTTGGAAAATCGTGATAAAAGAGGCTAACCATTTGTTGGTGATTAGCATACGCGCTTTGCTCACTACTTTTGCGGGCCTATCCATGCTTCTATTCGTCAAGCCGGATTATCTTTCGATTCTGAAGGATTCTTCGATCCGAATCATCCTTCCGGCACTTTTAGGAGCGACCGGATTAATTCTGATGGTTACCGGCCTCAAGAAAGGGAGCCTGCGCCAATTCAGCATTTACGGGATTGTTGGGATTGCCTTTATTTTAATCTATTTAATTCTGTATGAAAATTTGAAATTATGGCCCTATTTACCCGGATTGAGTCTTTTAGGTATCGGGTACGGCTTATATGTGCACCGCTACGAAAAAGGATTTTTCCTGGGCAAGAATCTGAAAACTCACTTCCTGTTCCTCGGCATGACGCTTGCCTTTTCCGCCTCGGTAGTCCTACATTGGTACAATTTCATCGATGAGATTCCTATCCTACTGGAAATTACGGTTCAGGAGGTCGTGATACTGGTTGTTAGCTTTCTTCTCTGGTTGGTATTTCGTGAGCAAGGGTCCAAGCATGAAAGGAAATTATCGACCAAGCTTCTCTTACAAATAAGCTTCATGGCGGGTCTTATTTTTCTGGCAATTTACACAGGTTATGTTGGACTAAAAATTACGAATCCCCTCACCTCCTCCTTGGTTTCTCTTTCCGTACCCTTACTTACGATCTTGCTGGATAGTATTTATTTTCGGCGGAAGCTGGAAACTCCTTTTCTTTTAAGTATGCTGATAATGGCTGCTGCTTACGTCATGTTAAGTACTCAACTGCTTCTCCTCAAAGAGGGCGGTTAAGGTAGAAGCAAAAAACCGGATAGATCGAAACGACAAACCCTAACACTGCAAAAATGGAACGATACGAAGATCAATTACGCCTCGACCTGGAGAAAAAAGTAGGTTTCCGAATAGCCAACACAACGGAAGCTAAACGTTTGCTAAACAGTTTCCTCGAAAACAACATTAACGGACTTAGCCTCAGCACCATTCGCCGGTTCTTCGGTCTCATCGAACCGAAAAAACCGCATGCATCCACCTTCAATAAATTTGCCAACTACCTCGGATACACCTCTTATAACCATTATGTTCGCGACAAAAACATCAATTCGCAATGGTTTTTAGAATCGGAATTGCAAAAAATTAAATACAAAGACCAGCTCACCAGCGAAGACTACGATATCATTTTTCGTTCGTTGAAGAATTCTCAATCTTCTTTTATGCATGTTTCATTGTTTGAGTATGCCGTGAGTCAGGGGAAATGGCAATTTGTCGACGATTTATTCAATCATTTTAAACTACCTCTTTACTTTCAACAAAACTCCGGAACCGACTTTACCGTTAAGAACGCCAATCTGGTTCATATTTGGATGAATTCGATATCGGAAAGCGAATTTGAGCGAGTAATTCCCCAGTTAATTCGTTTACCTCATTTTAAATCGTCGGTTTTATACCTGCACATCGATCTCTTTCACATGAACCATCGGTACGGTCGGATCTTAAATGCTATTTTCGAATTGCCCGACACAACCGAGGAAGAGCGTTTGTTCCTCCGCCTTATTCGGGCACTTAGCCGCTACCTAAGTAATCTGGAAATTCCACCTCGCGAAGAGTTTCTTAGCCCCGAACAACTATCCTTTTTACCCGACCAACTAGTGGGGCGTTATTTAGGCTATCAGGTATTGACCGGCAAATTGAGTCAAGATCATCAATTAGTAACACGAGCGTGGGAAACCATGCTGAAGTTGGCTAGCACCAGAAGTAAACTCAGCTTCTTATTTCATGAATTCATTTCAGCCCTATTAATCCTCAATGAACCGAAGCTATTGGAAAAAGTATTCGAATTAGCATTCGACACCATTTTCGATTACGTCCACATTCACACCTACCTCGATGTGTTCATTTACAATCTCATCGATGCGTTGTTAAGTTATCGGGCGAACGACCATAAACGCGCCACTCATTTATTCAATAACCTCAACACCAAGAAAGTAGAGATCGGAAATTATGGCGACTATTACTTATTCTTTTATGATATACTGGGGTTTCATCTCTCCAACAACAAAAATAACAGCCAGCAGTATTTAAACCGCTATTTGGCCATGGCCGATGTTGCGGGTTTCAAGCTCTTCAGCGAAAGTTATTGCCGTCACTATTTCGACTAGTGGAAGCAGCATTACCGAGCTTTCATGCATTTTCTAAACACATGGGCAGTAGAACCGTAGCCATTCCAGCTACTTCACACTAAAAGCCTCTGAATTTTACGAAAGACGGAGATTTGTTGAAGGTGTCGCCCCTCTGGGGCTTTAGGGGATTTTCCTGTCGATTAGCTACAAAGGTTTCGCTCCTACGGAGCTATTGCTGAAACTTACCATTGGGCCTACTTCAAATGCCTTCTGACTTCTTCCCGATTCGACCCATTGCCCTACCAAATCGAGCATTCCATTACGATTTTCAATTGATTTCATCTATTTTTTGCAAAGAAAACCGCTTCACTTAATGGCACAATACGCTCGTTTACAATGGATTAGATTGAACCTTGGGAAAAGTGATACAAAGTTGGAGAAAGCTGGAGGTTATCAAAAATGCCTTGAGAAACTTTCTGCACAAAACAAGTTCCCAATTTGAGAATTTTATTCTATGTTTGTTCCCAGATAGAGAACCATGAAGCGAATATTTGCAAAAAGTAGATTGAGAGAGTTTTGGGAGAAATACCCCGATTCAGAACAGTATTTAAAAACCTGGTATGATACGGCAATGAATTCGGATTGGGAAACGCCAAACGATGTGAAACAGAGTTATGCTAATGCAAGCATTCTGAAGGACAGTAGGATTGTTTTTAATATTAAAGGCAATTCATATAGATTGGTGATTAAATTCAATTTCGATCATCAATTAGCTTTTGTCCGATTTATTGGTACTCATTCCGATTATGATAAATTGATGCAAATAGTATTTAAAATTGGTAGTTATGGAATTAAAACCGATTAAAACAGAGTTGGATTATAAAGCAGCATTGAAAAGATTGGAAGAGATTTTCGATGCTAAACCCGATACTCACGAGAGTGACGAGCTTGAGATACTTGGATTAATGGTTGACGACTATGAAAACAAACATTACCCGATTGAAGCACCAGATCCGATTGAAGCGATTAAGATACGAATGGAAGAAATGCATCTTAAACAAGTTGATTTAATCCCAGAGATAGGAGGCAAAAGTAGAGTGTCAGAGATTTTGAATCGTAAACGCAGATTGACAGTAGAAATGATTCGAAAATTGGCGATTCGATTGAATCTATCGGCGAATTCACTGATTAGAGATTATCAATTAATTCAGTAGGCACATTTTGCTAATCGAGTAAACTGTAGCAATTCGTAAAATAATCGACCTTCGTTCAGCAAAGTGGAGGTGCTTGGGCTGCTTTTTAGCTCCCTTACTTAGTGTTTAGTCGAATAAAACGGCCTCCTTCACTTAGGTTAGCTGACTCCAATCGATAAAAGTAAATTCCTTCCGGATACGAGCTTACATCGAGTTCCATGCTTCCCTCCGCCGAAAAAGAAAGCAGTTGTTCATGGATAATTCTTCCGGTAAGGGAAAAAATTGTAAGCCTTACCGGCACCGGATTCGGAGCACTCCACGCAATATGCAATTTTTCAGAAACCGGATTCGGGAAGACATCGACTGAGGTCGGTTTCGTCGATTCCGAAATGTTCAGAACCTGCACTGTTTGAAATTCACTAAAGGGCGAAGCTTGATAGGATTTATCGATACTTTGAACCGCCCAATGGTAGGTTCCCGGTTCGGGTACTTTGAGATAAAAATGGCGTGCATAAACCCGATTACCCCGATGGAAAAAATGCAAATCGCCTTGAGGGACTCGTGCATTGGCAGCCAACAAAGTATCGCCACCCTCTCGGTACAGATGAACATTGTAATATAAGCTGGAATCGGATGTTTCTAAATCGCTTCCGGCCGACCAGTTACCGAAGATATAGCCGGAATCGGAGCTCCAGGTTTCAATTTCGCCCGGTGGGAATGGAGCCTGATTTTCGATGCTGGTCTGGTTTCGGAAAATCTCAAAGGGTCGGTCAGCATAATACCCACTGAGCGAGAAATCGAGGTCTCCATCGCTATCGAAATCGTTCAGCATCGGATAATAAGTGCCTTGCGTAAATTCAATTCCTGCCGACTCAAACTGAAATCCCTGTCGAGCATATAAAATGAGAGGGCGCAAATCGACCCACAAGCTGGTATGATTCGTCATGAGCAAATCATCTGCTCCGTCGTTGTCGAAATCGCCTGTTCGCAGCAGGTGATCCAAACTAGAAGAAATCAAGGGGGTAGCTTCCTGAGGATTAAACCCACCATTGCCATCGTTCACATACAAAATACAGCGATAAGCGCCATAAAAGCCAAGCACCAGCACATCGTCCCAGCCATCGGAATTCGCATCGATCCAATGCGTAACATGGTCGTAATGGCTACCGGATCCGGGATTGAACAGGGGCAACTCGAGTTCCTCAAAAGTCTCGGCATCTGAATGGTTCACCATGATGGTTCTACCGGAAAGGAAATCGAGATCGCCATCCAAATCGAAATCGCTCCAACAATCGGGTTGAAGGCTCAAATTGGTAAATAGTTCCGGATGGAGGCTGAAAGACTGATTTCCTTCGTTAATAGCCAAACGCATGCGATAATTATTGTTCAGGAATCCGGTGAGAAGGATATCCATATCTCCATCGTTATTGACATCGGCCAGGCTTAAATCCATACCGGAGTATTCGGGTAAATTGTGTTCAACCGGCATAAACTGAAAATTCGCCCCTTGTAGTAAGATTACAATGCCCGGTACATTATTTCGGAGCGAAGCCAGTATATCGGTGCGTCCATCGCCATTCCAGTCGTACAGAACAGCGTTTAGCAGCGGATAATTGCTCAGGTTACTGGGCAAGAGTGAGAACTGACCATTGCCTTGATTTTTATACAGTTCACCGCTATAATTCCCGGCCGAATCGAAGCCAAATGCCAGCAAATCGCGGTATGGATCATCATCGGCATGAAACCAAAGATGTTTTCCTGTTTTAATGGCGATATTCGGCTGTATGGACTCAAAACTACCTCCGATAAAGATATTTTGTGTACTGATGTAGCTGCTAAGTCCATTGTAATCGACCTGTAGGCTGATGGTTTTTGCTCCCTGATTGTTGAAGGCAATTTCGTAAGGGCCGGGCCCGGAGCCGGACAAGATGGTTGCTCCATCGAAATTCCAATTAAAGACAGCCGAGTCGGGGGCATTTCCAGTGTAAGAGACCACTATCACTTCGTTTGCACCCGTTTGACTTAAACTGACTTCGAAATCGGAGGTATGATAAACGAGCAAGGAAATATAGTCGGTAAATGGTCCCGCCTGAAGCGATTGATCGATAGCTTGCACCCGAGCTTGGTAAACCCCAGGTGGTATTTGATTGATATTCATGTGAAAGAACCGATTGATGCCGGCATTCCCATGGTCAATTTTGTATTTACGACCTGTTATCGAATCTGCTTCCGGCGATTTAACATGACTCTGATTGGCAAGCGAATACATATCGAGGTTATAAAAAAGGCTAGAATCCGGGCTGGTATCATCACTTCCGGCCGACCAAGTAAAGCTGAGTGTGCTACCGGCAATGGTCGCATCGATGGAAGCTGGCGGATTCGGGGGTAAGTTACTGCCTTGATTCAGGAACTGCATGCAAGAATTGTATTCGTTGGTAACAAACAAATCCAAAGCTCCATCCTGATTAACATCCATCCATGCTGCCAAGCCGTCCTTTTCTTTTATGCCTATAAATTGCGTATTGGGAAACATGAAATTACCGGCATTATAGGCTACGATGATTGAATCGGTGTACAAACCAGCCAATTTGGAAAAGAGGATATCGGGTCTTCCGTCATGGTTTAAGTCGGCCACTTTTAAGATTCCGCTGGTCATAGCGGGCAGGTCGATGAGGTGTTTAATCAGGGAACCTCCTATATTTTCATACACATACATAAAAGGCTGATTATTTCCGTCGGAGGTATCGCCCATCATTACCAGGTCGATATCGCCATCGGAATCCATATCGCCTATATCGGCTGCAGCACCCTTCATGGGAACAATTCCTGAATTGATTACTTTTTGAAAGAGTCCATTTTTCTGATTCAAATATAACTCTGCCATAGGAGTACCGTAATTTATTCCATTGTAAGCTATTAAGTCGGCGTAAGAATCTTCGTTAAAGTCGGCATACAGGTAGTTTCCGGTCGTATAGGTATAGTCGGGGAGCAGAACAAATTCACCTTGGTCGTTTTCGAAGTATATTCCTCCGTGGCACAGATCCAGGTCGCCGTCGTTATCGATATCCAACCAATACGATGCCTCCAATAGCGGCATAGGCATTCCCGTTTGAATCAGCAAGCTGCCAGCCCCAGCGTTCTGATAAAGCGCTTGTTCGTATGACGAGGTATACAGTTCGCCGGAACAGTAAAAATCGACGAGTAAATCACCGTTATAATCTCCCCAAATACCGCTGCCTTTCTCAAAATCGGGCAGATTAATAGCCACTTCGGAGTAGGCACCTGGGTTATAAGAGTAGATACGAGTATAATATTCCATAGCGGAGAAATCGATTCCCTGAATAAAAAAATCCGGGTAACCGTCGGCATTGTAATCGGCCACCGAGAAGTGATTTACGTTGGGCAGGATTAGCGGCAAAGTTTGTTGCTGAAACTGGGCCTGGGAGGTTAGTCCGATGAGGAGGAGACTGAGAAGTAGCGGATTTTTCATACGGTTGAATTTTGGAAACGGCGATAAAAACTATTAGACCCTAAACACAGTAAGCCCGATGCAAGAAATATCAACAATCGGTGTAAATCCCCTAGAAATCAGACTGCTTAAATATACACAAAACTTTCATTAAAAAGGGGTTAGTGTGAGGTAAAAGTGAGTTTTATTAGGAAGTAATTCGCTAGAAATGATGGTTGGCGGCTAAGTAACAAATAGCATTAATAAATGCTAGATTCTACTCTTACATACGAAAGATTCCCCGCAAAATGAAATAGATGAATCCGATTCAATTGGATGAACCCCATTGAATAGTTTCAGAGAATAGTAGAAAGCAGTTAATAATTAAAGTCATTCAACTTCTTAAAAGATGTGCCTTCGTAATTATTACTGATTTAGTAATTAAGAACTTAACACAAAGGCACAAGGCAGTATCATTAAGAAACATCCCGCAATACTCTCTTGAATATTTCACTCATATTCAAGTGAGTAAAGCAGGAAGCTCATTAAGGTAAGGTATAAAAGCTCAGGGAATGAAGAACTAATTGCGCTCTTGGATTTTCAGCCTAAAGGATGAATCTTTCTAGCTAATTCTTAATGCAACGGACGGCGTTTCCAGTAGCTCGGTAGTCGGGATACAGCTCAGCATTACCGGAGTTAATATACATGCCCGATGACCTCGTACCCTCGACCGTACTAGACCAATATAAGGCGAAGCTACCGGCCGAAGCAATTGAACCATCGCTACGGTTTCGTGTACCACCCATAGGCAATTTAAGTACAGAGGAAAAAGCATCGCCCGCATTTTCCCATCCGTCAATTTCGGCTTCCCATTCTGCTTTTGTTGGCAACCTATAACCACTTGGACAAGGATTGTTGGTGCCGTTTGCACCTTGCCATAAATCGTTGTTCTGTGGATTTCGCCAGTCTTCAGAAGTAGCAGTGCTTGGATTTTTAATAAAATCGCCGTGATCCGGGCTATCAGTGGAGCTTAGCACATCGGTTTCATCGGAGGTTCTTAGCTGATGTCCGTCTGTTCCACGCCCCCATTGATAAAGGTCGCCGTAGGAATCGGCATCGGTGCTGGACGTTGCTACCTGCGTAGCACCCAGGTTTCGGTCCATCCAAATTTTTCCGGTTAGGCTCGTCACATCATCTTCTCCAGCTACTATTGGCCCCGGTGAAGCCGGGTCACCAACCATATTCGTCCAAATGGTTCCATTGTAGATCTGAGCTTCACCATGATCGCCACAGTTAGCACAGAAAACGATAAGCCCGGTCGCAGGGCTGGATATTGCATTGCGCTCAACTTCGGTCATTCGAGGCAGTAAAAAACCTTTGGAAGTACTTTTAATTTCTAGCATAGCCGAAGGATCTCCACTACTCCCGTCGCTGGTTATAGCTATCTGTGCACTAGCTGAATAAGTTGATAAAATGGCAAATACTAACAAGATGGATCGAAAAACTTTCATCATTACGCTGATTTTAGGTTAAGGTGACTAAATATTTTTTTATTTCTGACACGCAAAACTAGGCAAAAAGAGGGAGGAATTCTATTAACTCCGAAAACAATCGCTTATAAAAAAGAATT
>JAGYLP010000040.1 GCA_018401015.1 Bacteroidales bacterium | reverse complement strand
TATGCTGATTCAAATTCATGTTGGTTGGTGAAGGTTCGTTTTTCAATGCTTGATTTGTTAATTGATTGTTGACTAGAAAGTTGTAGAGGGTTCACCCTTACAAAGTACTCATTTCTATTGCACCTCTTCTTTCGTTCATACCATCCCATTTTCTAGTCATTTAGACTGATTCTAATTTGTGTCGAATTAAGGTATAATTTTTAATTATTTAAAGCCTGGGACTGGAAAATTAGTCGTGTTGGGAATGCTTACGAGTCCTTTTAATTCAGGAAGGCAGTTTTTATCCAAATGAAGTTCCTGTTTTGCTGTAGACAAAGGAGTTATGACTATGATTCAATACATTGCTTAGTTACCGGTTCAACTGTATATTAGCAGCTTCAGAACAGGTCATCAAGTATCTATCGGAAGGATTCGTTTAAGGCCTTATTGCACAAAGGAAGGCAGATGGATACGAGCAAAAGTTATTGTTGCTTCTCTACTCAGTGGTCAAATGCTAATCTTAATCAAAAAAGCTTGTCGTTTAGGATAATTTTGTAAACGACACTGGTCGATTCGTTATAAAGTTGGAGTATATACATTCCTTTTTCAAAACGAGCAATATCAATTTCTGAATTTGAATGGCTATGTATTCCGGATTGGAGCAACATACCTTTTAAATTAAACAGCTTATAGCTAGTGATACTATTATCATGAGGCATATCGATATAAATCTTACCGCTTGTAGGATTAGGATAAATCTTCCAGGCTGCATGCTCTAATTCATTGTCTGATAACCAGCTTACCAACAAGCTATCTTGATGTAGGCAAGCATATTTGTCTTTTACCTGTACAGCATACCACCCTGGATTTTGCACGGTGATTGTTTGCCCGACCGCTCCGGTGGACCACTGGTAATCGAAGTATTCCCAACCTGCATCTAGTGTGACCAAACTATCGGCCGGTATAAAGATATCGTCTCCCAGGTCAAATTCCGGATTCACAATTTGAATTCTCTTCGAAAGGGTGTCGGTTTGAATTCCATCGCTTACGATGAGTTGCACCGTATAAAATCCTTCGGATGCGTAGTGATGTTTCGGATTTAGTCCTGTTGCCGTATTATTGGCTGAATTTATATCTCCAAAGTTCCACTCGACCGGAACGATGTTCCCACATTCAGGTTCAAGGTACTGGAATTCAGTTGTATCGCCCAGGCATACTTTGTCCCAGGTAAATCCATTTGCATATTGGAAGCCAACGATTGGTTCCGGCAAGCCCATCAAGGAGATGTTAGCCATGGCCCCAAAGTCTATTTGATTGAGTTCAAAATTGCACGTTAATCCGGGGTTATTGGGCAGGTGGATGGTACTTAATCTGGGACTGGTTGGTGAGGACCAAATGATTTTATTTTGAAGGGTATGGATTGCTTTTAATGCTTGTGGCATATCGGTACTTAAAACTATTCGACTGTCCAGGATGCTATCGGGATGCTCTATACTAACCTTATATTGACAAATAACTTCAGGTTCCTTGATGTACAAAAATTGCTTGTTAGGCGATAAAATCAACGATGAAACAGCTGTGGCTAGCACGACCGAGAAATCCATCGATATGGCTCCGTTTTGTCGATCGAAGGAGTATTTACTAAACTTAGAGGCGGGAGAAAGATTCGCTGCGTAGAAGTAGGTGCCATCCTCGCTAAAGGCCGGGCTTTTTTGAGGCAACATACCGCCGGAAAGGCTTGTTATTGCTTGTGTGGAGATTCCATCGGGCCGTACATGCCAAACATAAAATTGATCGGGTGAGCTAACCCAAGGTCGACTGTGTGAGATTAGCCAAAAATCCTGTTTATTGCAATGCCTTACAACGCTCATTGCTTCGACACAATTTGAACATAGCTGAATGCCTCGCTGGGTTACATCGCCTAATCCATTATCTAGTAACATGTCTATTTCTGCATAAAATAAACCATCATTAGGGTTCGAATATGCGGCATCGGAATAGATTAAAAAATACTTCCAGGAAAAACCGGGATGGGGAATGAAAGCAACCCTGGGATTTATCGAATCACCTCCTAAATTGGCACCATTTGGCATAATTTGATGCTGAGCATTGTAAACATCATTTCCATCACTGTAGAATAATAAATTTCCATATTTGTCACACAGGGAATTGCTCGGCATGTAGGTGTACATCGAAGAATTATCCAGCAATCTAAACGTATCCTCTTTAAATTCTATTCCGTAGTGATCTCCGAAATATAAGATTGCATTTTCTCGTTGGGAATAACTGATTGATGAGAAAGTTAGGAACAAAGATCCTAATAGAAGTATGCGACTAATCATTTTCATAAGACAGCTAATAGACTGATTCAATTCGATAGTAATAGATTTTGGTATCAGATAGGATTAAGGGTTGATCTTGCCAGGTTTGACAGAAGAAAAAATAATCAGGCTTAAAATAAATGCTAGTTTTTTCAAAAAAACATTTTTTTTAGGGGTTAAATTATTCCACAAATATGTTTATTTTTTTAGGATTCTTAAATCAGTTTGTTAAAAAATGTTAATCGCGTTTATAGTTAATCGTCATCACCACTCATCGTTATTTAGAAAGCTCCCTGGAATTTAGATATTTTTAAAGGTGACTTTTCGAAAGCCCATGAAATAGTAAATCCACAGGTTGTATTTTACCTGTATGAATTTCGGAGCAGGCAACATGATGATGGCTAAATTTGACCTTGAATGAGGGTTTTTATCAGATTATCGTAAAAATTATTCTAACAGAGAGATTTCTGTCCAGCACACCTTTACCAGTTTGACAATAATCAGCCTGTAAAGACTCTTTTTAAACATATTCCCAAGCGTGAAAACATGACTAGATTCTATCTTTTTTTTAGCATTTTTGGCCAGCGAACAAGAATTGATGAATATGAAAATGCGACATGGAAAGGTATTGCCATTTTTAATCATAGCGTTCATTTTAACGCTAGCTTTTGTGGTGTATATGCGGATGGCCGGACCAAACCATCCCCATCGCTTTCGAGTAGCATTTAGCGACACGGAATACAAGCTAAAGCTACCTAAAACAGCCACCACCGATAGGCCTATGGAATTGCGATTCCATTTGGCCAACAATGAGGTGGATGCACGTGTGTACTATCGTCTTTATCCGGGGGAACGCCCGTATCAGATGATTCCGATGGAACGCGAAGGAGCCGATTTACTCGCGTATTTGCCGGTTTTGCCCACAGCTGGTAAATATGCCTATTTTGTTGAATTTGAGCATGATGGCAATATTCAAACGGTCCGAAAAGACAATCCCATGGTGGTTCGTTATAATCATCCGGTACCCGATGCCATTTTGCTGGCTCATGTGCTAAGCATGGTTGTAGCCAGCTTTATGGGAATCATGGTGCTATTGCTTACCATTCGTCGTCATCGGGCATTTCGCAAATACACCTTGCTCACTTTTGCATTTCTTACGCTGGGGGGAATGATTTTAGGTCCTATCGTGCAGAAGTATGCTTTTGGGGAATATTGGACCGGCTTTCCATTTGGAATGGATTTGACCGATAACAAGACCTTAATCGTTTGGATTGCATTTCTCTACGCGGTAATACGGAATTGGAAAAAGGAACAACCACTACCCGCCTTAATTGCATCCATTCTTTTTATTGCCATCAATTTAATTCCTCATTCCATGTTTGGCTCGGAGCTGAATCCGGAAACAGGCGAAATTATTCAAGGTTAAAACCATAATTTAAAAACATGAATCGACTGAAAATTGGAGTATTGCAAGAAACCAAAACCCCGCCCGATAAGCGGGTTGTATTAAGTCCTGAATTAGCTCAAGCTTGTACAAACAGATTTCCCGATGCTGAATTTTTAGTTCAGTCCAGCAAGATTCGTTGCTTCCGCGACGATGAATACCAAGAGCAAGGCCTACCGGTCGTAAAGGATCTTTCATCTTGCGATGTACTATTGGGAATCAAGGAAGTGGCAATCGAAACGCTCATCTCCAATAAAACTTATTTCTTCTTCTCGCATACCGCTAAAAAACAGCCATATAATCGTCCGCTCTTGCAAGCTTGCCTTGCGAAAAATATTCGCCTCATCGATCACGAATACCTGACTAACCCTCCCGGAAACCGATTGGTTGCCTTTGGCTACTGGGCCGGAGTAGTTGGTGCCTATAACGGGCTGATTGCCCTAGGGAGACGCACCGGATTATTTCGGCTAAAGCGAGCTCACGAGTGCTTCGATTTGGAAGAAATGCTCGACGAATTGAAGAAAATTAAACTTCCTCCCATTAAGATCGTATTAACCGGTGAGGGCAGGGTAGCTTCAGGCGCCATGAAGGTGCTCAATGCATTGAATTTAAAGAAAGTAGATGCATCATCTTTTTTGAAGGATAGCTTTCAGGAGGCGGTTGTTTGTCAGATTGGCCCGAAAGATTATGTGCAGCATAATGAAAGCGGAAGTGATTTTGAATTGAATCATTTCTTCGCTCATCCCGGTGAATATTTATCGGCCTTCAAGCCTTATACGAAACAAGCCGATATGTATGTTGCCTGTCATTTTTGGGATCCTAAATCGCCAGTGTTCATGGCCAAAGCAGATATGAAAGAAAGTGATTTTAAAATCCGGGTAATTGCCGATGTTAGCTGCGATATAGCAGGTCCCATCCCGTCCACCTTGCGTCCTTCGACCATTAACGAACCTTTCTACGGTTACAACCCTTATTATGAAGCAGAAGATGAGCCTTGGAAATCGACCAACATCAGTGTAATGGCCATCGATAATTTACCTGCTGAATTACCCCGCGATGCTTCCGGCGATTTTGGAAAGGCGTTTATGGAAAGTGTGTTGCCTGCTCTTTTCGATCAGGATAAAGACCGAATCCTTGAGCGTGCTACGATTTGCCAGAACGGGCAGTTGACAAGTCATTATGCTTATTTACAGGACTTTGTCGATGGAAAAGAATAATCCTATTTCTCTCGAATAAAAAGTATATTTGGAATCGGTATAGCCTAGCTGTATCGATTTTTTTTTTGCATCTAACTAATAGTAACATTCATGGAAACAATTAAATCTTCGCTGCGCGATTCAAAAACAGCCCGTTGGCTAGCCTTGTTGCTCATCTCTACCACCATGTTCTTCGCCTACTTTTTTGTCGATGTGGTAGCTCCCCTTCAAATTGAAATGGAAAGAATCTTTAAATGGTCGCCGGAGGTATTCGGAATGCTTGGCGGATCGGAGTTTTTTCTGAACGTGTTTGCCTTTATGCTGATTTTTTCGGGGATTATTCTCGATAAAATGGGCATCCGATTTACCTTAATCACAGCAGGTTTGCTCATGGTGGGTGGTGCTGCTCTTAAATTTTATGCGCTTACCGAAGGATTTGCAGCTACGGCTTTGGCAACTAGCCTTGATACTTTTTGGGTGGCCGTTCCTGCTTCTGCTAAACTAGCTTTTCTGGGTTTTGCGATCTTTGGAGTGGGAGTCGAAATGGCCGGTATTACGGTTTCTAAAACCATCGTAAAATGGTTCCGTGGTAAAGAAATGGCGCTCGCTATGGGATTGGAAATGGCTCTGGCCCGACTGGGTGTTTTTGCCGTATTCCGTTTAACGCCCATTTTTGCCGAAGACGGAGGCCCGGCGAATTCTGTGTTTATGGGTGTCGCCTTTTTGCTCATCGGATTCATTACTTTCTTCATTTATACCTTCATGGATCGAGCTCTCGACAAACAAGAGGGTGTTTCCGAGAATGGAACCTCGCCCGAAGATGAGTTCAAAGTAAGCGATTTGGGCAAGATCCTCACTAATCCTGGCTTCTTAGCCATTGCCGGACTCTGTGTTTTATTCTACTCGGCCATTTTCCCCTTTCAAAAGTTTGCCACCGATATGCTTGCCTCTAAACTCGATGTACCCGTGAAAGAAGCTGCTGCTTATTTCTCTTATTTTCCCATTGGTGCTATGATTTTAACTCCCTTTATTGGCTATTTCCTCGATTTGAAAGGAAAAGGAGCCACCCTCATGATTTTCGGTTCGGTCTTGTTGATGGTTTCGCACCTCCTGTTTGCATTGATACCAGCCGAATCATTTAATGTCTTTTTCGCTATTCTCATCATTGTAATCCTGGGAACTGCCTTTTCGCTCGTTCCCGCTTCGATGTGGCCATCGATTCCTAAGATTGTAGAAGATCGCTACCTTGGTTCTGCCTACGGTTTGATATTTTGGATTCAAAATATTGGTTTGTTGGCGGTTCCAATTTTAATTGGTTGGGCCTTATCGGCTTCTAATCCAGGCGTTTCTGAACAAATTTCGGCAGGAGTTGAAGGAGCCAAATACGATTACACTGTAACTGAATTCATTTTTGCCGGATTTGGTTTATTAGCTTTCTTCCTGAGTTTTGTGCTCAAGGCTACCGATCGTAAACGCGGCTACGGACTGGATTTACCCAACAAAAGGGATTAAACATCCAGTAGAAAATAGATTCTATTTTAGGGAAAAGAGCTGTTGCTTTGACAGCTCTTTTTCTTTTATAACGCATTACAATTTAAAAAGCAGCATGAAGTCAGCGAAATGGATTTGAATTGGTTACATTTATGCAATCAATTGGAAATTATAGCATGAATTTATTTTTGTTTAAAAGAAGTAATCCCGCTCGTTCTGGCGTCTTGGTGATTCAGATTAGTTTGTTGAGCCTTTTTTTTTATCTCCTAAACTTGAGTTTGTTAGCTCAGAGCAATGCACTGGAATTAGAGTATTCTCGTGCTGCTGAACGATATAGCGAAAGGGATTATTCACAAGCCCTGGGGGAGTTTTTGCGAATCGCAAATCATGCCGAGGGTGAGCTAAAAGCCAAATGTTTCAACGGAGCCGGTTTGAGTTATTTGAATAAGGGAAACTATGATTCAGCCGGAATTTATCTGGAAAAGAGTTTTCAGCTTCGTAAAATTCTTCAGGATTCTATTGGTATGGCAAATAACCGGCTGAATTTGGGGAATGTTTATTTGCGCAGAAGTTGGTATCAACTGGCTGCCATTCATTATCAGCATACGTTGAACGATTATGAAACGATTATCAGCGATCGGCAAAGAGCGAGTTTGTACAATAATTTAAGTCTGGCATTGATGCATCAGGCAAAGTACGAAGAGTCGTATGAAGTACTGCAGGAAGCAATTGCCCTTGCTCGAGAGACGGATAATTACAGCACTTTGGCAAATTGCTGGATGAATGTAGGAAACGTATATGAACAGTTAGGGAAAGAGGAATTAGCCATTGCAGCATACGATTCGGCCAAGCAAGGATATCGGTTTTTAAACGACAGCATTAGTTTAATGCAGGTTAGGTATAATCAAGTGAAGCTGCTTTCGTCTTCCGCTGTTGAAATTGAACGAGTATTATATCAGTATGATAGCTTAGAGACATTTTTTATTCGGAAAAAGGTTGCGCCCAGTTTGTTCAAATTGTATAATGCTCGAGCTGATTTGCTTCGAAAAGCGAATCGAATGGATGAATCGCTCCAGTATCGTTATCGGGCTATCGATCTTCCGAATAGTATCGAGGATGAAAGCATTCGGGCAAAGGTTAATTTAGCCGAATCCTTATTAAGAATGGATCGAGAGCATGAGGCTGGTCCGATTTTATTCGATTTATCATCGTTTATCCGAAAAAGTACTAATCTCGATTTAATGGAATTGTATTATGAGTGTAAGATGCGTTATTATCATGATATTCAGGAGGAAGATAGTGCCTATGCTTATGCTCATCGGTATTACAAGGCCCGTATCCAACTAGAAAAGCAAAAGGCTCAGGAGCGCTTACAAGAATCCTTGAGTGCCAACGAGCTGTTGATGAAAAAACAAGAGCTTGAACAGTTAAGCACCGAGCATCGTTTGCTCCAAGAGGAGAAAAAGCGACAACAACAAATGACTTTCCTTGTAGGAACAGTTGGAATTCTCGGATTCCTGCTTATTCTATACAGACGTAAGAATTTAAAGCAGAAATTGCTGATTACCGAGCAAAAGCAAGCGATTACGCGAGGAGAAATTAAGGCATTAACTTTAGAGAAAAAACAACTAAGCACCGAATTGGAAGTAAAAAAACGTGAAGCGTTGACCGAATCGATCCGGATAGCCGATCGAAATCAGTTGATCCAAACTATTTCGCAGGAGTTGAATCAACTAAAATCTGCTGGGGATCTCAATGCTCATCAAGAGAAAAAAATCAATTCACTCTTGACCGAGGTCAGACACCTGCCCTTTGAGAAGGCTATGGAAGCATTCTCGCTCCAGTTTAACGAGGTGAATCCTTCCTTTAGAAATCTTTTTTTTCAACAAAACCCTAAGTTAACCGAGCACGATTTTTTATTGGCGAGTGGTATTGTCGTTGGAATGAATAGTCAGCAATTAACCACGCTTTTTCAGATCAGCTTCGAAAGCTTACGCAAAGCTCGATACCGGCTTAAAAAGAAACTGGGTTTAACAAGGGAAGACGATTTGGTTACCTATTTGGTGCAGTTAAATCAAAGCGAAATAAGTGCCTGATATCTAAACCCAAGGTTGTGGTTAATAGGTCATGATAGTTCAAGCCGTTAAAGGTTCAGACCGCCCTTCATTTTTTTGTGATGCCAATTTGTTTGTCTTCAAAAGGGCCTAAGATTTATATTCGGATTCAAATAATTCTTCTATGAATTCTTCTGTGCGAGGATGCATGGATGCTGCTCATAGTATTTGCTGCTAATTTGAATTTGCAACCGGGGCTGAATGTGGACAAGGCAAGCGTTACTTTAAGTTGTGTTTTTGGTAATATGTTGATAAATAAATGTTTGTAATTTTATTTGCAATTGTCCACACCATGTCCACGCTGTATAAAAACGGTTTAAACCAGGAGCCTATATTTTTGCTTGTGAACATTTAAACCCATTAGCTATGAAACAACATGTATTACTATTCGGATTGATTTTAGGCTCTTTCACGTTGAGCGCACAAACTTATTTTGAAAAAGGAACGAGCGGTTTTGCTGTTACAGGCGGCATGCAAGAAGGTTTTTACGAAGATGGATATTTCGGCGGATTGGAATATTCCTATAAGGGAATGATCGATGTGGGAGTCGGCTATGGGAACTTGACTTATAACCGTGATCACCTTGAAGATTTGGGTATTACACTGGATGGCACCCCTCAGGAGAAAGATCTGTTTGCTTATGTTGAGTATTGGCCTTTACGGTCGGATCCGGGGCAAGCACTCATGGCCAATTTTGGTATTTGGGCTCAATACGGTACACAATCGTATAAGAATGGACGGCAGGTGTTTGATAATATCGTCTATGATCCTTTGTCGGGTAAAGAGGTTAGTTTAGGATTAGATTTTTCACTCGATGTAAAAGTAATCGACAGCTGGAAAATGCAGCCTTATTTTTGGATGGGAAATTTTTGGGCTTGGGAAAATTATGAAATAGATGCCATTGAAATGGAGGAGGATTATTATGGTACCGCTGCAGGCTTAGGTGTTTTGTTGCAAAGGATGCTGGCCAATAGTCATTCCATATTTTTAGGCGCTGAACTAGGAGTGGATGATCTCGATATGGTCAATAGCAATTCATTCGTGCTGTCGATTGGTTACACCTTCGCCAGTAAGAAGTGAAAATTTTAATAATTCATGCATGGATAAATCAAAGGAGGAAATCTACGATGAAGCGTTTAAAATTGATTAGATTATTGGTTTTAGTGTTAGGTGTTTTGATTTGGCAGGCCTGTAACGAAAATGAAGAACCTGTTGTTAATCAGTCGATAGTGAGTGGAGTGTTTGCCGGCGAAAACCATGCTTTATCAGATAGTTTAAGCTACTATTTTGTATTTAGTTTCGATGAGTTAGCCGATGGCTCGGTCGATGGAGGGATTCGAATATTCTTCGAAGGAGATAAAGGTCTGTTTAAACAACAAAAATATATGAGCCATCATGTAATCGCCCATTGGCAGGAAGATGAGATGGGGAATACCTTACTTGCCGGAGAAGTAGATTTTGCGGAAGATATGGGACTTGTCGCTTTCTCCGGATTAATCCTGGGTAATGATACCTTGGAATATGCGATGAGTGGCCAGCATTTCAATTCCTCGGGACTGGCCTTTTACGATGCACCTTATCTAAAAGAAACTAATGATACGAAAACACCTGTGCCAAATTATTTAGCCCAATACTATGTTACCGGAAGTCCGCCAACGCCTTACGATTTAGAAAATTTTCCTTTCCTCGTCAAACTAATTATCAATAGTCAGTATGTTTCTAACGGTGGGATTCTTTTTGAAGGATATGTCGAGTATTGGGGAGGGACCGGATTGCCCTACCACGAGAGTGCTGTAGCTCCACTTGGTTCGGTTAGTGAATTAATTGGAAATAATTTATGTTTGTCGTTAGATGATAATTCATTTATCCTGCAATCCTATATTGGTTGGTCCTCACCAACCGATACCTGCGTTGGCTTCTATGTTATCTATCCGCAATTGCATCATCATTTCCCTTCCTACACAGGGGATTTTCAATTCTATCCGTATGGAAATTATAAATAGCGATTACTGCCCGGAAGTCATCTTGTCGAATCTAATACTAAAAGCAGCGTGTGACTGACTGGTCATTATACTTATGTTACTCATCTCAAACTTAAAGCAATCATGAAAACAATTCTTTACATTACAAGTATCTTCCTCCTTGCGATTTTTGTGCAAGGGTGCTCCTCTTCTGAAACCGACCTTACGCCAGAGGATCATCTGATTCCCTATAAAACGGTGATGGAAAAGACATTAATCATTAATGTGATCAATCAGAGTGTAGCTCTCAATAGTGTGTTTTACGATTTATTAACCGATAGTCTGGAACAAGTGCAATTTGCCAAAAGCTTTCTCTCAGATACTTGGTTTTATCCTTCCCAAAGTGGATATTTCTTTGTGGAAAACTACCTGGGCGATTGTTTAGTTGATGCCGGCTATCCCGAAATTGAAGGTACTAATCGGTACGATGCCGTAAATGACGATGGGTATTTTTATGTCCAGGAAATGATTCAGCTCGCTACCCATAATGGTCAAGGGTGGGTAACGTACTCTTTTGAAAATCCTGCCACGGGGGTGGCTGAGCATAAATCGAGTTTTATCAAGGCTATTGCTACAGCCAATTGGTATATTGGCTCCGGCTATTACACCAGCGACTTAGTTGGGATGGATGCGATGAATCTAAACGAGGCTAACGATTTCGAGATCCAGGTGCTAGTTAATACAATGGCCCAGGGGATTTCGGCCATTCAATTGGAGTACGAAAGCTCATTTGCCCAATCGGCCTTGTTGGAAATTGTTCATTATGTGACGTTTAATTCCGATATGTCGGGCTATTTCTTTATCTACGATTTCGAAGGCTTGTGTATTGCGCATGGAGAAAATCATCATTTGGAGAATACCAATTTATGGAACTATGAAGATCCTGCCGGCAATCTTGTTATTCAGATGTTAGCACACAAAGTGCAAGAGGAGGGGAGTGGTTTTGTCGATTATTACTGGATCAACCCGGCAACCGAGGAGCAAGAATCCAAAAGAGCTTATGTGACTGCCATTGAGGGAACGAATTGGTTCATTGGGAGTGGATTTTATCACTAGGCCTAATCTTCATTTTCCTAACGATGGGCGAGCTGATCATTGCACTTTTTATTCAGTCGCTGAAAGGAGGAGTTGAACAGAGGTGGAAGAAAGCTAGCGAGCAAGTTTATGAACAGTTACGGGTTATGGCTGCCTGTTACATAGGTTTGGGATAACTATTTGGAAAGATAAAGCTCTTAATAGCTCAACAGGATGAAACGAAATGCCTTGTGGAGATTGCAAAAGTATCTTTACGTTTACATGAGATAAAAAAATAAATTATGCTATATATCAATGCCTTCAATGATTGGAAAAAGGATGCTGAAAAGCGTCATACCCGAAATACGCAAATAATCGAGACTTCAAAAGGGCCGGTACAATACGTTTTAAGAGGGATGACTGGCCCTTGTATTGCCCTCAATTCGGGTAGTCCCGGTGGCTACGATCAGGCACTACTGATGGGTGCAGATATTGATATCAGCCGTTATCGAATGTTAGCCTGGAGTCGTCCGGGTTATTTAGGTACACCTCCCGATTCAGGAGGTAGTTTGGCCGATCAAGCGGAGGTTTTGCTGGCGCTTATAGATGCGTTGAACATCGAACAGGTAATCCTCCATGGTGCATCGGGCGGGGGACCAATTAGTTACTATTTCGCGCAGCATTTTCCAGGGAGAACGATAGCACTCATCACCGAATGTGCGATCAGTTATTCCCATCAACTGCTTGGGCCACCCGCCACCCGATTGTTTGCCTCGCTCTTTTTAAACAACCTGGGTGGTTTTTACTTGTACCGAATGGCCTCCGGGAATCCTGCAAAGGCGATGAAAGTTTTGCTTAGTTCTTCGGGAAAGTTCACAAAAGTACAACTAGATCAAATCCTGAAAGAATTAAAGGATTCACCCGAAATGCTGCAAATGACTCAAGATCTTATCAATTCGATTTCACCAATGAACGAACGTAAAGTAGGACTGAAGCTGGATATCAAAATTTGCGAGGACCTCGATAATTTATTCGACCTGGAATTAATCAAGGTTCCTACCATCATTTTTCATGGAGAAAACGATAGCGATGTGCCGCCAAACCATGCGCGTCATGCTGCCAATAAAATTCCTAAAGCAAAGCTGGTAATGCTTCAAAATACAAGTCATCTGATTCCTCTTTCTGGGAATTATGCCTTGTATGTAGAAGAGAAACAGACTTTCCTCAATCAGTTCTTAAACCCTTAGTCTGAATGATACATGCTTCCAGTGTTAAATGAAGCTTACCCAGCGTAAGAGTCATAGTAGTTGGTTAAAAACGAAGCAGGTGTCCTAAAAAAAAGGTCCGGCGAATTTACATTCCCGGACCTTTGAATAATTAGCATTTTTCGATACTTCGTTTTTTCTTCACAGCATAGAGGCTTCCTAAGGCGACCAGGAGGGCCGTTCCTTCGCCAATAGGAGCTCCACCGCCGGCAGGTGCTTCGTCGGTGCTCGAATTGAATTCGTCGGGCGGAAGTGGTTGCGCCTGACTCATAGTAGTTACAAAGAGAAACAAAGTGAATGCGATAAGAATATTTTTCATGGCTTACGAGGTTTTAACGGATGAAGAACGATTGATTGAGGGAATGTTGTCCGTCGGACATTTTCAGTAGGTAGAATCCGGTCGATAAGCTCAAAGGAACTTGTTTTTCCCCTGTAAAATAGGATTCATCTAAGTGAAGTAGTTGCCCGGTGAGAGAATAAATCTCCATTCGAATGGGATTGTTTTCCTGAAATGGATTATTCACCACCAAGAGTTTTCCGGAACTGTAGGCTGTGAAATTTGATTCGCTTATTGCTATCTCCATACCCAGGCTTCCAAGCACAAATTGGAGTTCAAACCGCTCCTGACCATCATTCGGCGAATAGCTCAACACAAGGCTTGGCGACTCGTTTAGCAGATGCGTTTCCTGTGTAAGGTGGTCGATTAAATAAACCTTTGTTGCTTCCGGAAGACTTTCCAATCCGGTGATTTCAAATGAGTAAGTGCATTCTTCGGTCACATCGACTACTAAGGGCAGCGAGTAGGCCGAATCCAGGTGGAAGGCATTCAAGGCAGCTGCCTTTCCGGAAATGTTGGTGTACATGCGGGGCATATCGGCGCTCATGGGTGGGAGGTAGTTGGCATCGAAGGCCCAATCGAATCCGTCGGTCGCATACGGACGAATTTGGATGCGGGTTTCCACTTTGCGGTTTGCATCCAAATGCAGGTAGCATTTCAAATCGGCTATTCCCGATTTCGCGCTGAAAGGAGCTGAACTATGCGTAGCAGCACTAGCGGGGATGGTGATGGAATTAGTTGCATCGGACACCTGAATCCAGAATCCTTGATTCGAAGCAATTACATCGCCATTGCTGATGGTTTTATAGCCGGTTCCATCTGTTTTAAGTACTTGTCCGGTTCCATTTACATTCGTAAGAGTCCATCCTGTTCCGAAGTTCAGGTTTGCGGGGAATGGATTGCCTAGCAGGTGCCAGCCACCGCCCGCTCCATTGGTTAAGCTTAAATTTGTAAAGCTTACATCGGTTGTATTAAAACCAGTGGATTCGAAGTTTCGGGTAGCAGTGTTTTGTGTAGCGTAGAGGTAGCCGATTCCCGGGACAAAATCGTCGAATTGAGCCGAGTTATCGACCACTTTCTGATTGATCCACGAGTTGGTCGATTCATCGTAGCGATATAAATCGTAGGTGCCCGAAACAAAATCGGAGGTAGCAACATCGACTGCCGACAAGGGCGTTGCAATGAGGTGCCAGCCGGCACCTGAACCTTGTCCGTCGTAACCGGAGATTTCTCGTTTGACTTTGGCCCCAACCCCAACCGATAAATTATCAAATCCTATAAGTGTGACACCCGATTCAAGAGTAATTTTTTGAATGGAGGTTGCCCTTTCGATACTTGGCATATTGGTGACACTTTCAATAATTACATTGGATACGTCACCAGGAGTGTCGCTATCTTTCCAATTTGAT
>JAGYLP010000004.1 GCA_018401015.1 Bacteroidales bacterium | reverse complement strand
TTCTTCTGCCGATAACTATGCAACTGCTATAAGCGGAGCAACTAATGCAACCTTCACTCCGCCAACAGGATTTACCACCACCACTACTTACCGTCGTTACGCTGTGGATGGAACCTGTAATACTACTCCATCTGCATCAACCGGTGAATGGACTGTTACGGTTCGTCCGGAATTTTCTGCCGGATCGATTTCATCTGTTGGTGAATCTATTTGCTATGAAGGAACACCTGTCGAAATAAGCAGCACGCAACCCGCTTCGGGTGGCGATGGAAGCATTACCTATTATTGGGTCTCGTCGGCCGATAATTATAATCAAGCTATTTCAAATTCGAATGCAGCCACTTATACTCCACCTGCCGGATTGACCGCCGATGTAAGCTACCGTCGTTATGCTTACGATGGAACCTGTAATACAACACCAACGCTTTCGTCCGGAACCTATACTGTCGAGGTTTATGAAGAAGTTACCTTGGTTGTCCCAAATGATGTTCAAACAGTAAACGATGCAGACCTCTGCGGTGCCGAAGTTAGCTTTGCAGCAACCATTACCGGCGAACCTCAAACCACCTTGGTCTATTCGATAAATGGTACTCCGATAACTTCTCCTTACACTTTCCCCGTAGGAACAACAACCGTGGATGTGAGCTTGTCGAATGCCTGTAAGACCTTAACCGGTAGCTTCGAAGTAGAGGTTGCTGACACACAAAAACCTGAATTCGACAGCTTCCCTGCTGATATCGCAAAGCTGGTTGCTGGTACCTCTTGTCAGTATTACCTCTTGTGGGATGTACCTACGGTAAGTGATAATTGTACTGCAAATCCTACATTGACCGCAGCCCACACAAGCTATACTCCTGGTACTGGGGTTAATCCGAATAGTCCTTACAGTGCTATCTACCTCTCAGGTAATCAGCATAGTGGGTTCTTCGAAATTGGAACACATCAAATTACTTATACCACCACCGATCAGGCCGGTAACACGCATAGCGAGGTCTTTACTTTTACCATTGTAGATGAAACAGCTCCATTTACCATTACCAACTGTCCTGCTAATATTACAGTAAGTAATGATGCCGGAGTTTGTGGAGCAACACTAGTTCCCGGAACAGCATTCAATCCACCTTTATTCGGTGAGAGTTGCTCTACTCCTATGACAACTGGTAATACCTTAGCTCAGAATAATTTCTACACTGTTGGAACACATACGGTTAGTTACTGGGCCGAAGACGCTGCCGGAAATCGTAAAACCTGCTCGTTTACCATCACCGTGAACGATACCGAAAATCCAACAGCAACTGCTCAAAATATTACGGTTTACCTCGATGCAAACGGCTCAGCTAGCATTACTGCTGCCGACATCAACAATGGTTCTTCCGATAATTGCACCGATGCCGCCAATCTTAGCTTGAGCCTGGATGTAACTTCCTTCTCCTGTGCAAACGTAGGTCCGAATACAGTCACCCTAACGGTCGAAGATGAAGCGAACAATCAAGCAACTGCAACTGCTACCGTTACCGTGGTTGATAATATCGATCCGGTTCTTAGCTTGCCTTCGGTGGCAAATTCTTACAATGCTGATCAAGGTGTTTGTACCGCTTCGCTGAGTTTTACCGCAACAGCTACTGATAACTGCCAAGTTCAGTCTATCACTTACTCAGTTGGTCAAAGTTCAATTACCTTCCCCTACGATTTTCCTGTTGGAACGACCACCGTTCAAGTGGTGGCGGAAGATGTGAATGGAAATACCGATTCGGACAGCTTCGTAGTGACCGTGGTCGATATTGAAATACCCGTTATTGCTTCTGTTAATAACATCGCTCAAACAGCCGATGCTGGTAATTGTAGTGCTATCGTAAACATCACTGCTCCAAGTGCCACCGATAATTGTGGTATTTCCGGTTCTGTAACAGGAACACGTAGCGATAACGAAGATTTATCCGCTGCCTATCCGGTTGGAACAACTACCATCACCTGGACGGTTAGCGATGTGAATGGAAATGATGCAGTTGCAGTGACTCAAAATGTGGTTATCAGCGATAATGAAAAACCGGTAATTGCCCCAGTAAGCAGTATTAATCAATCGGCCGATGCCGGATTATGCAGTGCTACCCTTTCGATTAGTACTCCAAGTGCTACCGATAATTGTAGTATTTCAGGCTCAGTAGTGGGTACTCGTAGCGATAACGAAGCTTTATCGGCTGCTTATCCGCTTGGCATCACCACCATCACCTGGACGGTTAGCGATATTCATGGTAATGTTGCAGATCAGGTTCAACAGGTTGTTACCATCACCGACGATGAAGCACCCGTCATTTCACTCAATGGAGATGCAAGTGTGGAAGTATGGCAGTACAATAATTACACCGACGCCGGAGCCAGCGCATTGGATAATTGCAATGGCGATGTGTCGATCGATATCGTCGTTGTAAACCCAGTAGATGTAAATACTCCGGGAGTTTACACGGTAACCTACGATGTTAGCGATGCTGCATTCAATGCGGCTACTCAAGTAACTCGCACGGTAACCGTTCTTGCCCGTCCGGAGATTACCTTTAATTATTCTAATGGGTCTGGATTAAATAACGATTATTGCGCCGAAGATGCGTTAAGCATTAGCCTGGCTAGCATTGATCAAGGAACAGCCCCATTTACTGTCGATTTTACTTTAAACGTTAATTCTTCCCTGAGTAATCATCTTGTGAATGTTTCGAATATCAGCGATGTGCTGCATTCCATTAGTTCAACCACCGCTGGTTCCTATAGCATCACTTTCAATTCCATTAAAGATGCTAATCAGGTGGAAGCTACTTCTACCTATTTAAATGGTTTGTCTCAAAGCTGGACTGTTAATGCGCTCCCATCAGCACCTATTGCCCTGAATGAAACAGAGGATTATACTGGGGCTAGCTTCAGTGCGAATGCGCAAGTAGGTTCCGGTGAATCAATCAATTGGTTCGATGCTGCAACTGCAGGGAATACAAGCATTGCTCCATCGGCAACCAACGCCGGAATTTATACCGCCTGGGCCGAAGCTTTTGTCGATGCAAGGGGTTGCGTCAGCAACACACGAACTGAAGTGACGCTTACTATTGAAAAAGTGGACTTACTAGTAACCGCCGATAATAAAACAAAAGTATTTGGAGAAGCCGATCCTGACTTCACTTCCACCATTACCGGATTTGTGAACAACGAAACAGAATCTGTCATCAGCGGAACCATTCAGTATGCAAGAACTCAAGGCGAAAACGTTGGTAATTATACAATTACTCCTAATGTAAGTAACCTGTCAGCTACTAATTATACCTTCTCAACGGCTACCGGTCAGCTGGAAATCACTGCGAAAGAATTGTCGATTGTGGATGCTACTGTCCTAGATAAGGTATACGATGGCGATGATGTGGCCAGTATCGATTTTAGTAATGCTTCTCTTAGTGGAGTGGTTACGAATACCGATGTAAGCTTGGCTATTGAAAATTATAGCGCAAGTTTTGCTTCCAATCAAGTTGGTAACCATGCAGTTACTGTAAGTGGTTTGTCTCTCGATGGTCAAGATGCCGCTAATTATACCCTAGCTAATTTAACCGGACTTACTGGTAATATCACGAAGAAAGCACTCACCATCACCGCCGATAATCAATCGAAAACCTATGGTGACAGCTTCAGCTTTGCAGGAACAGAGTTTACTTCTTCCGGTTTAGTTACGGGCGATGCCGTAAGTTCGGTAACACTTGCTAGTACTGGTGCTGCTGCAACTGCCGGAGCTAGCTCAGCAAACCTCAGCCACCCAATTACGGTGAGCAATGCCAGCGGTACCGGCTTAGCCAACTACGACATCACTTATGAAGCCGGAGTATTTACGGTGAATCCGAAGGCTCTGGTTATCACAGCCAATAGCGATTCGAAAACTTACGGCGATGCCTACACTTTCGACGGTGACGAATTCACCTCGACAGGTTTGGTCAATAGCGATGCAATTACCTCGGTAAGCTTAACCAGTACCGGTGCTGCTGCTACCGCTGTTGTTGGAAACTACGACATCGAAGCATCTTCAGCAGTAGGAAGTGGATTAGAAAACTATACCATTAGCTATGTAGATGGTTCCTTAACTGTGAATGCTCGCGACCTCACCATCACGGCCGATAATAAGTCGAAAGTGTATGGAAGTAATGATCCGGCACTGACCATTACCTATTCTGGTTTCGCCAGTTTTGACGATGAGTCAGTTTTGGGTGCTAATTACAGTCTCACACGAGTTCTTGGAGAGAATGTAGGTGACTATGCTATCGAATTTAGCGGACAGCCAGTTAACTCGAACTACAACATCACCACTGAGGATGGAATCCTGAGCATTACTCCTTACTCCTTAACCATTACCGCTAATAGTTTTGATAAGGATTATGGGACGATCTACACCTTCCTGGGAACTGAGTTCTCCACCAATGCCATGCCTGGATCTGAATCGATTCTATCGGTTAGTTTAAGCAGTGGAGGAACCGAGTTATATGCAGTTGCCGGTGACTACGATATTACTGTCTCCAATGCAGTAGCTGCAAACGGAACTTTACTCAGTAACTACGAGATCACTTATCAACCGGGAACTTTGACAGTTAATCCATCACCACTGCCAGTCGATTTATTCGGACGTGTTTGGTACTTCATTCAGCCTAATGTGTCCTGGGCTATGGCCGGAGTTCAAGTGAGCTTGTACGATGCTCAGAATCAGTCTCTAGGTCAGGCAACTGCTGCCTCGAATGGTGTTTACAGCTTCCCTCAAATTATTCCAAGTTTGGTTTCCTACATGGTTGTTGAAATCCCAACTGCAATTTATTCTTGGGGAGGAGCCAATGCAACCGACGCATTAGGGGTACAATTACGTGCCGTTCAAAATCCACCGGCTTATTGGACTCCGATGGCCTGGGCTGATCATGTAGGCGATGTAAATGCCGATGAATCTACTGCCACATTGGATGCTCTAATGATTCAGTATCGTTATTTGAACCCACAAACAAGTTTTGCAGCAGGCGATTGGGCATTCTATGTCAATAATCAAGTCATGACCAATCTGGCTGAGAATAAAGTTCGAATCGATAATCCGGTTAATGTCAACAATGGAACTTATTTCTTAACGCCGACTTACGTGCGAGCTTATGGCGATGTGAACGGATCATTATTGCCTACACCCATAAGCAAAGCTTTAATCGCATCGCAGCTTGCCGATCCAATCGAGGTGAAGCTGGATCAAGTTTTCGATTTGCCGGTTTACATGCCGGAAGGCCTTGAATTGGGAGCTGCCTCGATCGATTTGGTTTACAATACCGATAAGCTGGAATTTGTTGGTTTGGCTTCGAATTTATCCGATGTTCAATACACCGAAGATGCTGGAAGTATTCGAATTGCCTGGAACGACATGGCCGGAATTTTCACTCGCAAGGGTGAGGCTTTTGCTAGCCTTCAGTTCATTCCTCGTGCTACGATTGAATCAGATGAACAAGTAATATGGTTAGTCGAAGGAAGTGAGTTGGCCAATGTTCAGGCTGAAACACTCGAAGAAGTTTATCCATTCTTCAACAAGATTGAATCCGCTTCAACCATCGATTTATTAAGCATGCAATTAGCCGATGTTCAGTTGGCTGCTTATCCGAGTCCGTTTACTAATCAACTGACCCTAAGCTATGAGCTACCGGTCGATGCACAGGTTGTGATTGAGCTGATCGATTTACAGGGTAGGGTAGTGGCTGAATTGGTGAATGAAAACCAGGTGGCTGGTAAGCATGAATATCTGCGTACCACCGATAGCTATGGCTTAGCTCCGGGAATGTATCAAATTCGAATGAATCTGATTCAGGAAGGGGAGAGTGCGACCCAATACCTAAAAGTAACTTATACACGATAAAACATAGTAGGCAGGTTCTGCACGAGTAGAACCTGCCCTCATCAGATTTAAAAAAGTAATCATATAAACAGTCTTCACATGAAAAAACGAATTCTCTCAGTCTTAGCAGGAGTGTTGATGATCGGATCAACATTTGCTCAAACGGACGTCAGCATTGGAGCCTACACGGATGCTGTTCCCGGAGAAACCATCGATATCCCGGTTCAAACTGCCGGCGATTTGCAGGATCTGGGTGCCATTCAGTTTGCCATTCAGTTTACCAACCTCGATGTGTACACCGGCAGCCTTTCGGTTCAAAACCGTCATGCAACCTTATCAACCGGTTTTACTTCAAATTACGACGAGCCATCCAACACGCTTTTCATCTCCTGGACAAAGGCAAACCTCAATGGGCCGGCTCTTTCGATTCCGGCAGGTAGTAAGCTCTTTGATATTCGTATTTCCTATGTAAGTGGTGATTCCGATATTGAATTTACTGGTAACGAGAATTACATCTACGATGCTAGCTTTCCTTTCACACAGCTTAATTTGAATTTGGTGAATGGTAGTGTTATGCAAAAACGTTTTAGTGTTTCCGGCAAACTAAAATATGCGAATCCCGGAACGGTCCGACCCATTAGCAACTCCACGGTTTATCTCAAATCGGCCGACGGCACCACCACCTTGCAAACGGTTACCACCGATGCCAATGGCGATTATATCCTCGAAGGAATCCTTCCCGGCGATTACCAAGTAACTGCCAGCACCACGAAGCCTTGGGGCGGGGTGAATAATACTGACTTATTTATCATCTACGCTAACCTGGGTAACTATTCAGGGTTTTTACTCACTGGTCTCGATGGAAACAAGAATGGAGCACTCAATAATACTGACTTATACGCAATTTATTTTCGGATTAATGGAAACCCCAATCTCTTCACTGCCAGTGATTGGCATTTTGAAAGTCATGATGTTCAGATAAGTGGCTTGAATGTTAATCAGCTGGATATTAGTGGTATGTGCGTTGGTGATGTTAATTTTTCAAATACAAACTTTTAGATAGTAATATGAAAACAAAACTTTTTACGCTAATATTTTTGTCCTTACTTACCTTTTCAAGCATAAGTCAGGTAACCCTTAGCTCAGTCGATTTTTCTGGGGCATCCATTCCAACTGTAGGTAGTAATCTAATTATACCAATCAATGTTGCTAATGTCCCAGACTTTTATACGCTTACTGCTGTTATTGAATATGATCAATCTGTTTTGGAATATGTCGGTTATCAAGATGCCGCTGTAACCATGGGGAGTATTAACATATCCACAAATCAAATCAGTGTCGAATTTGGTGTTTTTAGCTTCCCCCCTGTTGCTTTAGAGTTAGAAGATGGTCTCGCAGTTAATCTAATTTTCAAATACAGAGGAGGAAACAGTAGTTTTGATTTTATTGTTAATAATACAGACCCTGAAGTTGCGTCGAACTATTTGGATGTAAGTGCAAGCCAACAATCAATTTCTAACGTTACAAATGGCTCAATAACGGGAGGCATCGTGGCCAACACAATTTCATCTGGAACTTGGACGTCTGATGGTAGTTGGTCTCTTACAGTTTCTCCAAACGCCTTCCACAACGTCATCATCGCATCGGGCGATGCTGTTAGTTTATCGGCTGCTTCAAGTGTAAATAGTGTTACGATTCAGTCGGGCGGAAAATTGAACCAAACTGCTGGCACTCTAACAACCACTGGTGATTTCCTCATCGAAGATGGTGGTTCATTCATCCAAGAAGGTAGTTTGAGTGTGGGTGGAACAACGCAGGTTTCGGCGGTAGGTGCTCACGCTACCGAAGGATGGAAATTCATGGCTGCTCCGGTTAGCAACCAGCTTATCGATCCGGCTTTTACAGGAACAAGCGGTCAATACGATTTCTTCCGTTACGACGAACCCAATCAAACCTGGTATGCCTTGCCGGTGCAAACTGGGGAGCAAATACGAATTTCGAAGCCGGAAAAGCTTATTTAACCGTTATGCTGCCGGAGGGACCAAAACCTTTGCCGGTGCCTTAAATACTGCTAATGTTAGCGTTGATCTTACCAATACAGCTGCAGGCGATGCAGACTTGCAAGGATTTAACTTAATCGGAAATCCATTCCCAAGCGCTCTTACGTGGAATGCTTCCGCTTGGGGTGGAACCACCGCCAAGCGACCGCTATGCTTGAATAACGGGTCCTACGGCTCCGGTGGCGCCAACGATGTAAGCACAACCCACCGAGGGAATCTTCGTTTATAAGACGGCTGTGAACATTAAGTATTCCTGTCGCCAGTAGGGTTCACCCAACTTCGGCTCCATCCAAATCGTCGGTAGTTCGCATGAGTCTCACGGCTAAAGAACAAGGTTCTTGAACTAGAGCAATTGGCGATTGTCGAGTTTTAATCCTTGCTGCTTCTCCAAATTACGATTTAGCTTACGATGCTAAATTCTTACGGAAACGCTCCTCAGTTTTATTCAACCGCCGGAAATGAGCGTCTTCTGGTCAACAGCCTGCCAGCCTTGACCGAAGAATTAGTCATTCCTTTCGATTTTCTGGTTTCTCAATCGGGCGATTACGAAATTGAATTATACGAGGTAGCCTCTTCACTGCCTGTTTATTTAACCGACCGCAAAACCAATACGCAAGTGGAATTGAGTGCTGTTGGAAGCTATTATTTTACTGCTGAAATGGGCGACGATACCGACCGTTTTCTCCTTCATTTTGCCGAGATTCTGAGTAATGAAATGCCGAACTTAAATCAGCCAAGTGCTTATACATACAGCAATACCTTGGTTATCAACGATGCCAATAACAATCTGCAGGTGTCGGTTTACAATGCGCTCGGACAGCATGTAAGCTCCTTCGCGACATCTGGAATGGGAGTATCGCAGCATGAGTTAAATGTCCCTACCGGTAGTTACATGATTCGCATGCAATCGAACGACCAGGTAGTGACCAGCAAAGTCTTCATTCAGTAACCGTAAAAAATAACCTTGTCAAGCACGTTTGACTGTTGAAAATCTTAAAAAGGAAACCAATGAAATCATTTAAAAGAAATATCCTCCTCCTCATGTTCGCAATCTTCAGTAGTGGCTTATTTGCTCAACCCATGCCACCCGAGGAATTTGGTGATAACCAAGATGTACAAGCACAAGGAGGAGGCGCTCCCATTCAGGGAGGTCTTGCAATTTTAGTAGGGTTAAGTATGGCTTATGCCGGTTTTAGGTCGATTCTAAGGCATAAGGATAAGGAGGAATAAACTGTAACAATGGGGGTTAGAGCAGTTTTCTAAGTACTCTTTATCGTTCCAACTTAACACCCGGGGATATTGGCGTGCACCCGCACCCATATCCCCTTTTTTCATTTATAAAAAGCAGCAATCTGCCTGGTTTTGTTCCTTTTATTACTGTTAAATAGGGTCAATATTTGATGTTTATTGAAAAAACTATCAAATTATTTTCCTGAATTTTCAAAATGTCAAATCATGGTGTTTTTTTGACAGCAGGCAGTTTGCAGTATTGGCTACTACTACAGCACAGAAATCGATGGTTGTTCCATTATCGATTTAACGCGTAGGTTAGCCATCTGGTAAGCTTGGAGGAATTGAAAAACGATTGTCGAGAATCTTACACGTAACCTTTCAGTTTTTTAATGCAGGAATAGCGCTTCTATAAAGCGATTGAAACCTGAATCTCCTCGCGCAAAAAATGATGGCTTTCTGCAAAATAAAAAGTAGTATTGGAAAAAAACAAAGCATGAAATTCAGCAACGATCAAATACCCCCTGTCTTTTATTCCGATTTGCAAGCTAAGCCACTAGAAAACTGTGTGATGTGTGGCAAAGATGTCCTCCACTCAAACGAGGTTTACATGATTGAGAAGGTAATCAAAAACGGACGTTCGGAGTCGGAATATGCCATCTGTTTTACCTGTGCCAGCAAGATGAAAGGGAATATGTCGGTGGAGTCGGAAGCGAATCTTGCTGCCTATTTTGAATCCAATCCGCGATTAAAGTCGATGCAGGATTTCTACGAGGGGGAAGAAGAAGTTGCGGTAGATGACCTGCTGAAAGCCTGCCTAATCAAGGGAACACCGGTTAGCGAATTGGAAGAGTATCAGTTGGGGGGTGTCTTTAAGGGGGATAAGCTTTATCCGGCTGCTCTCCCTTTTGTGTTAAGCCTCGAGGCTATGATGGAAATAAATGACTTGCTTTCGGCTGAAACTAAACGCGAGCTCGACGATTTTATCGACGAGATAGATGATCTTCCTCCGGAATGGAAAGAAATCTTCAAGACCAAAAAACCCTTGCTAGTATAAACTTACTTGTGCCGAACCTCCGGGGTTAATTCGAAACGATTTGCTCACGGTGAAATTGCTCTGATGGGAATTTCGAGTGCGAAAGACCGCTCTGTAATTCCCGGGCTGTAAGTGAATGGATTCTCTCGATTTATCGTTTGATAAGTTTTTTATCCAAACGAGTTCTTTGCCTTCTTCAAGGTAAATGCTGCCGTAACCACTGGTATTCATCAAGAAGGTGGCAATTCCCGACCGTGGAATTTCGATCTTGGTTTGGGTGCTTTGTTCGATACGAACTTCTTCGAGTTTTATTTGAGGAATGGTGTGAATGATCAGGTCGTAGCTGCCGATCAAGTATTTTTCAGTGGTATTCAGTTTCTGAACATTTAGTTTCTGACAAGTGCCGGCTTCATACACATCGAAATGTAAGTCGCGCTGTTGAATGGCTTCCGATTTAACGATTAGCTCGCCTTGAGGAGCATCAAGCGCAATGATGGTGTGTTTGCCGGGTGTCAGGCTGATGCTGTCGAGTTGGACAGGTGGAATGGTGTGGACGACCATCCGGTAATTAACCAAGGGGTCGAGGTAAATCGTATCGGGTACCCCCCGATGATTCATGGTGTGCACAATATTGTATTTCCATTTGCCGGTATTGTTATCGTAAAAAGTCATGTTCACATTCGTCTCGGTAGGCTTACTCTGGGAATCGAGCAGGTTAACCTGAGCGGTGGTCGAATTTAATGCTTGCGAAATAACCACATTGAAGACTTCCCGGAATCGGGTTTCATCGCTTGCATCGTAATATCGTCCTACGCAATCGAAGGTATCTTTAAAGCCTAAATCGAGTCCAATCCCGATTACGAAGGGTTTGAGAACAATTCCTTGTTTTTGCAAAGCCATTGAAACGGCACATGGGTCGCCATCGCACGCTTCAATTCCATCGGTTATCAATATGATGATGTTCCTGAATTCTTCGTCGAGAGGGAAATCCGCTCCCGATTTTTCCAGGGCATAGGCAATGGGTGTGGTCCCCTGGCAACTTAGATTCTTCAGTTTCTTTTGAATCGATTTTGCATTTCCGTAGGCGAACGGAACTTCCAGGCGAGTATCTTCACAATCTTGAAAAAATTCAACATTCGTTTGATGTCCATAAATCCGCAGGGCCATCTGCACGTGTTGAAGTTGAGCTAAACTATCCACCATTTCCCCGAGTAATTCCGTGGCAATGTTGATTTTAATATCGCTTTCCCATCGGCCGAGCATGCTTCGTGAGGCATCGAGGATGAATAAGATGCGGGTTGCTTGTTCGGTTGAATTTTTTTCGGGTTTTTGAGCCCAGCTTACCGGCTGAATCAAAATCCCTACGAGTAGCAGGAAGGATAAAAGGAGCTTTTTCAAAACAATCGATTTACCATTAGGTTAAAGAGAATAAGCGATTTGGCACGTGCTTGCAAAGAAGGTGAAACAAAGCTTTCTTTGCAAATTTACTAAAATGAAGTATGCAACGAACACTCGATTCTTTTTGGAAAAATAGCTCAGAAAAACTGTTCTGCTTAGCTCCTATGGAGGATGTTACCGATACTTCGTTTCGCGAAGTAGTTCTGTCGGTTTCCAAACCGGGCTCTCTGCATGTTGTTTACACAGAATTTACGAGCACCGATGGTTTATGTCATCCGGTGGGAAAAGATAAAGTGAGTCATCGCTTGTTGGTAAACGATTCGGAACGGGCTCTATTAAAGCAGCTGGGAATCAAATTGGTGGCTCAGATTTGGGGCTCCGATCCGGAGAAATACCACAAGGTTGCCAAAGAGCTGACCGAAGAATACACCTTTGATGGAATCGATATCAACATGGGTTGTCCGGTTAAGAAGATTGTGAAGCAGGCGAGCTGCTCGGCGCTCATTGCTTTTCCCGATTTGGCCAAGGAAATTATTCAAGCGACACAGGAAAGTACGCATTTACCGGTAAGCGTTAAAACCCGCACCGGACTCAAGCAACACACAACGGAAGCATGGCTGAGCCATCTTTTTTCTTGCAAACCGGATGCGCTTATTTTGCATGCTCGCACTCAAAAAATGATGTCGGATTTTCCGGCAGAATGGGATCAACTAGCTATTGCGGCTAAAGTGCGCGATGCAATTAGTCCGGATACAGCTCTCATTGGTAATGGTGATGTCTTTTCCTATCAGGACGCGCAAGAGAAAATTAATCAATACCCGGTAGATGGAGTTATGGTTGGACGTGGAATCTTCAAAGATCCGCGGATCTTTCATCCCGGTCACCCCGAGCCAAGCCCCCAAGAGCAAATGGATTTATTGCTCAAGCATGCACGCCTTTTTATCGCTACTTGGGGGAATAGTAAGAATTTTAATATGCTCAAACGGTTCTTTAAAATTTACATTCATGGCTTTCATGGAGCGGCCGAATTGAGGGGTTTGCTCATGGAAACCCAATCGATTTCACAAGTGGAGGATTTAATTCATAGCTGGCGCGGTAAAGACCTGTCAATCCTTTAAGTTTGAGGTGAATTTCAGATCAGTTAATTGGTCAAATTATTACCGGAAGCTCGACAAACGTTTACCCATGAAAGTGAACCCTTGTTTGCTAGGCTTACCGGATTAATTCCCGACTAAAAAGCTGGTTGCCTAAATCTAATTTGTATGATGATTTTTCCACCCTATCTAAAAAGAGGCGATGTAATTGGCCTCGTTTCACCGGCAGGAATAATTGATGAACACTCGGTTGTAAAAGCCGCCGAATTGATTGAAAACGAAGGTTTTCGAGTTAAAATTGGGCCAAATGCATACAAGGCTTTTGGTTCTCTGGCCGGGACCGATGAGGAGCGCGCATCCGATCTGCAGAAAATGCTCGACGATAAAGAGGTGCGCGCCATCTTATTTACTCGCGGTGGATATGGCAGCATCCGCATCCTTCCTTATCTTTTGTGGGATTTCTTCCAACGTTCGCCCAAATGGCTGTGTGGTTATTCCGATATTACCGTTTTTCATTCCTTCCTGAAAACCTTGGGATTTGCCAGTATTCATTCCGATATGGTTAAAGATATTCTGGAGGTTCCGGAGGCGAAAGAGAATCTCATGGATTTGCTCTGGCTTCTTCAAGGAGAACGTATCAATCTGCCCGGATCGCTCTCGATGTGCGATAAGGATGATCTATTTGCTGCACCCTTGCTTGGGGGGAATTTGTCCATTTTATCCAGTCTCCGGGGCACTCCTTACGACCTCAACCCCGAGGGAAGTTATTTGTTCCTCGAGGAAGTAGGAGAGTATCGATATGAAATAGACCGAATGTTAATCAATCTATCTTTAAGCGATTGGTTTCAAAAAGCAGAAGGAGTCGTTTGGGGCGGTTTTACCGACATCAAAGTCAATGATCCGGAATTCCCCTATACCCTCGATGAACTATTCAATTATCATACTCACGGGAAACCTGTGGTGACGGATTTCCCGGCTGGACATCTGGCTCGCAATTATCCACTTATTTTGGGAGGTTCCTATAAGATTTCAGTCTAATGGATGTGTTATTTCTTTCCGACGAATCCTCCTGATTCCAACCCTTAGATGCCTTAGGATAGTTCTAGGTGAGTTATAATACTGCAAGCCTTTTATTTTTTTCGATATGGTCCCTACTACAAAAGAATTAGGAGATATTGGCGAAGAACATGCTGCCCTTTATTTAGCTCAAGCGGGTTGCGTTATCCTCGAGCGGAATTATCGTTTCCGGAAGCTAGAAGTTGATATCATTGTCGAGGATGGAAAAACGCTGGTGTTCGTTGAAGTTAAGCTGCGAGGTCCGGAGCATTTAGTCCCTCCTAAAGAGGCAATCAATGGGTCGAAACAACGGAAAATTTTCGAAGCAGCCGAAGCCTTTGTCGAAGAACGAAAAGACGACCGAAATATTCGGTTTGATATTGTCGAGGTACTACTTTTTGGTTCAAAACCCAAGTTGAATTGGATTAAAGATGCTTTTCGTCCGGGTTGGTGATTTTCTTCAAAAATGAGTTGGAATTCTGTTTAATTTACTCCCCTTTTGTAATTCAATTTAACTCAAGTTATGGAAGAAATCCTAAACGAAATGATTCAAAAGCTCACTCGTATGTTTTGGGTGTTTGTAATCGTTTTACTAGCCTTATTGCTCTACGCCTTTTGGCGGGTCGAAGCCGAATCAATTCGTATCGCACTATCGGCCGAAACACAATACATGATTGCTACCGTGGCCATTTTGCTTACCATCATTCCTATTCCGCTTGTTTTCTATTACTATTCCAACAAGGCCAAACAGGCCAAATTGCTTAAAGATGAGCGCATCAAAGTGGATTGGTTTGTGCAAATTTCCCGAATCCGTTTATTGGTATTCTTTTTAATCGGATTTTATCATGTTAATTTTTACCTCTTTACAGGCGATCGAAGTTCTCAGCTTTTCTCATTGATCGTGTTGGTGTTGCTATTCTTATCGAAGCCTTCGCTTCATCAGTTTGAATCGGAGTTTAACTAAAATGCCCTATGGAATTTAAAAATGATGCTGTTTTATTGGAGGAGTTGCCGGTTATTCAGGACGCTGATTTTCATAAACTGGTCCCTCAACAACGTTGGCTGTCGCTCCTAAATGCTACTATCTTTTTCGCCATCCTCGCAATCGGGCTATTCGCAGCTTATTTCTGGGGAAATATTGAGCTACCCCTTTGGGCCGATTGGACCATTTGGGGAACACTCTTGTTTCTTTGGCTACTTCGGGTATTATTCGTTTGGAAAGGGTTCGAGCGAAAAGCGTATCTCTTGCGCGAACACGATTTGGTTTATCGTTCAGGTTGGTTAACCCATCGCCTCATAACCATTCCTTTTAACCGAATTCAGCATAGTGAAATTCGTCAGAGTTTTTTAGGACGATTGATGAAGATCGCACGCTTGAAAATATACACCGCCGGAGGCGATCAAAGCGATTTGTCTGTTCCGGGACTCGATCCCGGGAAGGCATCCGAGATTAGAAATTTCATTATCCGAAGGGTAAGTGAACATGAGTAATTACGATTTCTCTCAACCAACCCGGCAGGCCCTTGCAGGTCTGATTTTGTTCTGGTTCAATGGGGCCCGCGTGGTCGTTAAAAATGCCTGGGCTTTGTTTCTGGTTTTTTTTGTAAACATCAACAACGAACGTTTTACTAGCATCCAGGACTACGTTTACCTGGTTCTTGCCGGGTTGACTCTGATATTAATGGTCCATGCCTGGCTCTTTTATCGCTATTTCTATTTTTCCATTGAGCAAGGCGAACTGCTGATTCATAAAGGATACCTCAAAAAAGTTAAGTTGAGCATTCCCTTTGAGCGGATTCAAAATATTAACATCAAGCAGAATTTGTTGCAACGCTTTCTTCAGGTGGTAAGTATTGAAGTCGATACTGCTGGTTCATCGGGTAAAGAGTTGAAGATTATTGCGCTGAAGAGGGAACAGGCCGTGGCGCTTAAAAAGGAACTCATTGAATTAAAAGAAGCCTTGTTGGATACGACCGGGGAAAATGAAAATCCCTCAGAGATTGTTCTTGGCGCCTCTGGGAAAAAGACGGTTCAAACTAACTCCGATTTAGTTCCGGTGCTCCACCTCGATCCGGTCGATTTGATTAAAGTTGGCATAGCGGAGAATCACTTGAAATCGAGTTTGCTCATTGTGGCTGTTCTGATTGGTTTTATGCAGCAGTTGAGCGAGGTTTTTCAAGAGAGGCTCGAGGCCATGGAGGAGCAAGCCAAGCTGGTTTTAATTGGTGCGGGCGTACAACTTATTCTAATACTCGTTTTTGTTTTACTCGCAGCCGGATTTCTCTTTAGTCTGATTCGTGTTTTTCTTAGTCACTATAACTTGCGAATGGCCCGAAACCAGCGACAATATGCGATTAGTATGGGCTTGTTCAATAAAAAAGAATGGACCATTCCCTTTCGCAAGATTCAAGTTTATGAGTGGAAAACGAATCCTTTGCGCGATCGAATGAACTTCGTGACGGTTTATCTTCATCAGGCTGTTAGCAAAGAAATTCATGCTCAGCAAACGAAAATACAAGTTCCGGGAGTCAGTTTGAATAAACGAACTCAAATAGAAAAAAGCCTTTTCCCGGAATTGGAATCCTCCGATTATCAGGAGTTTCGACCAAATGCAATTTATTTCCGCCGAGCATGGATTATTGTCGGGTGGATTCCGGCAATTTTATTGAGTCTGAATTATTTTGCGATTCAGTATTGGGCTGCCATCCCAGTTGTGAGCTGGCTCCTTCTTAGCTACGTCTGGAGCCGATTGAATTATCGGAAAAGATTATTTCGGATTGGACGCGACCTGGTACAAGATCGCAGCGGAGCGATAGGAACCTCGTGGCAATGGATGTATTTGTATAAAATTCAGGCTGTTCGCTTGCGAAGGAATATTTGGGAGCGACGTCGGAAGTTATCGACCATCTTCCTTTACAGTGCCAGCGGCGAAGTACTGTCGATCCCTTATGTTGATTCTGCAGTGGCTTGGCGCCTCTATCAGTGGTTTTTATATCGAATCGAAACTTCCGAAGAATCCTGGATGTAGCCAGTGTTCATCTTTCCGGGAAGTTGAAACCAGATTTTTTGTATTCCTTAGGTTTCTTTGAAAATTGATGTTCCCCTCGTGGAGCTTAGCTGATTCAATGCACGACATGCCTGCATTCGCATAAAAAAAGCCGGCTCTCCAGGGAAAGCCGGCTTTAGTTATAGGCGATTAGTTCGTTTTTTTAGGTCGTTCCAACAGGACCTTACGACTTAGTTTCAGTTTATTGGTCTTTTTATCGACTTCAATCAGTTTAACGTCAATTTCCTGACCTTCTTTGAGTTCTTCGTCAACAGTATTGAGGCGTTTCCAACTAATCTCGGAAATGTGCAGTAAGCCCTCTTTGCCAGGCATAATTTCTACAAAGGCTCCGAAAGCTACAATCGATTTAACGATGCCGGTATAAACTTTTCCCTCTTCGGGAACAGCCACGATTGCACCAATACGTTTCATCGCAGCTTTGATGCTATCGGCGCTCTCGGCCGAGATCTCAACATGGCCTTTTTCATCGATTTCTTCAATGGTGATAACCGTACCTGTAAGGGCTTGAATCTCTTGAATGATTTTACCTCCCGGGCCAATAACAGCTCCGATGAGCTCTTTCGGAATGGTGATGCGCTCCATTTTAGGTACATGCGCTTTATACTCCGAGCGTGGCTCCGAAATAGTTTCCATCATCACGGAAAGTATATGCTCACGTCCTTGCTTGGCTTGCGATAAAGCTTTTTCCAATACCTCGTAGGAAAGGCCATCGAGTTTGATATCCATTTGCGTAGCCGTAACACCTTTACTGGTTCCGGTTACTTTAAAGTCCATGTCACCTAAGTGGTCTTCGTCGCCTAAAATGTCGGATAATACGGCAAACTTGCCATCGCCGCGAGAGATTAATCCCATGGCGATTCCACTTACAGGACGCTTAATCCTGATACCAGTATCCATCAGAGCCAACGTTCCGGCACAAACAGTTGCCATTGACGAGGATCCATTCGATTCTAAAATATCCGATACAATGCGAATAGCATAAGGGTTAATGGCCGGATCACTAGGAATCATGCGTTTTAGAGCACGATGAGCGAGATTTCCGTGTCCTACTTCCCGGCGGGATGTTCCGCGTGCGGGACGAGCGTCGCCGGTAGAGAAAGGTGGGAAGTTATAATGAAGGAGGAAACGGTCTGTTCCACGGTTCATTACTTCGTCAACGATTTTTTCGTCGAGTTTGGTTCCGAGGGTAACAGTTGTAAGCGATTGAGTTTCGCCTCGAGTGAATACAGCCGAGCCATGTGCAGCGGGCAGGTAATCAATCTCGCACCAAATTGGACGAATCTCATCGGTTTTACGTCCGTCGAGTCGAACCTGCTCATCGATTACCATGTTTCGAATCGCTTCTTTTTCCACATCGTGGTAGTAGCGTTTGATAAGCGATTCGTTTATTTCGGCACCTTCGCCTAGTTCAGCTTTATAATTCTCGATGAATTCATCTACAATCGCCTTGAAAGCTTCGGAGCGTTCGTGTTTATTCGGATTTTGCTTCATCGCAGCAGCATATACCTTGGCGTATGTTCTTTCGTGAACGATTTTACGAAGTTCTTCGTCGTTGGTTTCGTGCGAATAAGCTCTTTTTTCAGTCTTACCAAGAAGTTCCATCAGCTCCAGCTGGGCACGACACTGAACCTTGATAGCGTCGTGTGCAATTTTGATTGCTTCGAGCATGGCTTCTTCAGGCACCTCGTCCATTTCACCCTCAACCATCATGATATTATCGAGGGTTGCACCTACGATCATATCGATATCGGCTAAGGCAATTTCGCTGGTTGGAGGATTGATTTTGAATTCGCCGTTGATTCGACAAACGCGAACTTCCGACATAGGACCGTTGAAAGGTATATCGGAAACAGCTATGGCGGCCGATGCGGCTAATCCTGCTAATTGGTCGGGTTGAACTTCTTTCTCGGCCGAAATCAGGTTAATGGTTACAAAGGTTTCAGCATGAAAATCGTCGGGGAAAAGCGGGCGTAATGCGCGATCGACTAAGCGTGCAATGAGGATTTCGTAATCGGAAGGACGAGCTTCTCGCTTCATGAATCCTCCGGGGAAACGCCCCATGGCTGCGAATTTTTCTTTATATTCTACCGATAGTGGCATGAAATCAACATCTTCTCTTGCTTCTTTAGCATAAGTGAGGGTTGCCAACAACATGGTTTTACCCATTTTAACGACTACCGAGCCATCGGCTTGTTTGGCTAATTTGCCAGTTTCAATGGTGATGGACCTTCCATCGCCTAAATCAATTTCTTTTGTTACTAATTGATACATAATTCAATCTTAATTCGTATTGTTTTTTCTTTTCAAATTCGGCCAAAACTACCGAAAATAATTCATTGTCAGCTATGTTTTTATCTACTAACTGTAAATAGCTTAGTGTGAAACAGGGGGAAAAGAAAAAAGGCAATTTTTCAATTGCCTTTTTGATCTTATTTACGAAGGTTAAGTGCTTTAATCAGCTCACGATACTTGTCGATATCGCGGTCTTTCAAGTAATCCAGAAGTTTCCTTCTTTTACCTACTAATTTTAATAATGCACGCTGTGTACCAAAATCTTTTTTATTCACCTTCAGGTGTTCGGTAAGGTGTTGGATGCGAAAGGTAAACAGTGCGACTTGCCCTTCGGTAGAGCCGGTGTCGACTTCTGATTTCCCGTAGGTTTTAAAAATCTCTTTTTTCTTTTCTGCGCTTAAATACATACCTTATTATGATTATGAAATTTCTTTTTAAAGGTGTGCAAAGATAAATTTTTTATGATTGAAAACTATCGTTTTCAAGAAATTAATTCATTTTTTAGGGATTACTTTTAATCCATCGTTTGCCCAGTTTAACAAAGAACTTGATATACGCTTCTTTGCTAAGGATTACGGAGTCGGTAGCCGCTTTGTAGGAAAGGAAAATTCCTAAGGGAAGCAGGACTGCTGCAGAAACCCACATACCCTGATAGGCGGGGATAAGCCCCTCTTTGACCAAATTTTCTCCCGAAATGGATAAGATGTAATACAAAATGAATAAGACCACACTTACAATGAGTGGCATGCCAAGACCTCCTTTTCGTATAATCGCTCCAAACGGGGCTCCAATGAAAAAGAATACCAGGCAAGCAAAAGACAAAGTAAATTTTCGGTGCCACTCAATCCAATGACGGTTAATTAAACGGCTGCTGTTCACCATGTCGCGATGAGTGGTTCCAATGTAAGATTTGGTAGAACGGGCATAATTAGCCGCAATTTTTAAAACCTGGTTTTGCTTGTCCTCGTCGAGTGCATTGAGCAAAGCTACCATCCCCTCATAATTCAAGCTATCGGTAATCGCGGAGTCTAATTCATTCTCTTCTCCATTATTCAACCGTTTGAAATAATTGGACCGCAAGAGGTTTGTGCCGAATAAAGCCTTCCGTTGGGCTAATTTAACTTGCAATGAATCCTTGTTGTTGGCCAATTGTTCAATGTTCATCATTTGGTAATGACGCTTGAATAAGCCTTCATCGGTTCGTTCTAAGTCGCCACCGTCCATCTGAAAACGCATCGTTTCTTCTTCAAATGTATCCCGTCGGAAAGACTTCTTATCGCTCTTTCGGTCTTTTGCAAGAATATCGCTATACGTAGATCCTTGAAAAAGGTTTAAGATCATGTATTGCTTATCGGTGGTCATATTCATGTAGCCCGAATCGGCTATGGTCACATACACATTTCCTCGTCGCTCACTGTGATCGTAAACCATGATGTCGCGCAGCAATCCGGTTTCAGTATTTTTCTGACCTACCCGAATCGAATATCCTTCAATATCGTTGAAGAAAGCTCCTTCCTTTATGCTTAGCTCCGGCGATTGATTCTTAACATCGTACATCAATGCCGACATCTTAAGGTTAGCCCAGGGAAGAATATTATTTGAAAAATAGAACGCACTGATACTGACGATGATATTGAAGATGATGAGAGGCCGCATGATTTTAAATAAGCTGATTCCGCTCGATTTAATGGCTAGTAGCTCATAGTTCTCTCCTAAGTTACCGAAGGTCATGATGGAGGCTAATAAAATAGCTAGGGGTAGCGCCATGGGAATAAGCGTAGTAGTAGCATAGGCCAATAATTCGAAAATAATCGACGAGGGTAATCCTTTCCCAATGAGGTCGTCGATGTATTTCCAAAGCCACTGCATTTGCAACACAAACATGGCTATGAAAAATGTGAGGACCAGAGGTCCGAGATAAGCTCTGAAAATGAATCGGTTAAGAACCTTCACGCTATTTGGGTTTGATCCCCCGAAAATAGGGCAATTTATCCAATAAAATCATTGGGATGAATGGGATATTCGATTGCCGAAACCTTACAAAATGCCTAAGGTGTGTTTGAGGGTGCTTACTTGTTTCTCCCATAGGTCGATTGCGTCGGATTTGTCTTGCTCAGTTTCAACATGATCCGTTATAAGCAGTGATACTTCACCGGTCAATTCTTCGCTCGAAATACGGAATTCGAAATAACAATCTTCTTCTACTGGCGATAAATCCTCGTTTATCCATTGAAAACGAACAAATTGATTCTCCTTCTTAGCTAACACGCGCGCCTGTTCCTCGGCTCCATCCCAAAAAAATGTAAAGTTATCGCCACGTGAATTGACATCATCGGCAAACCACTCGGATAAACCGGCAGGAGTACTCAAGCGATAATAGAGTACTTTCGGCGAAGTATTCATGGAGAATTCTAGCTGGTATTTTTCTGCCATTCGTAAGACGTATTGATAAGGTAATGCTTCAAATTTGCGAGGTGGCAATGTAGAAAAAAAACTTAGAAATCAAATATTATCCTTCATGCCCGAGGGGGATTTTAACTATCCTGTTCAGAAAAAAAATCGTATTTTCGGGAGCTTATCTGACATTCCAAACTAAACCAGCTAAATAATTTTTATCATGAGTTATCAACAATTAGTTTTAGAGAAGAGCGGCCCCGTTCTTCTTGTTTCCATTAATCGACCAGAGGCTCTTAATGCCTTGAATACAAAGTTCTTTGAGGAGATGAATCAAGTCTTGGACAGGGAAGCTTCCGATAGCGAAATTCGCTGTCTAATTATCACCGGACAAGGGAAAGCTTTTGGGGCGGGAGCCGATATTGCCGAAATGGTCGATAAAAACGAAGTAGAAGGAGCTGCCTTTTCTAAACTAGGACAGGATACCTTCCGACGCATAGAACAATACCCTAAACCCATCATAGCAGCGCTAAATGGATTTGCCCTTGGAGGCGGAATGGAACTGGCAATGGCATGCGATTTCCGACTGGCATCGGAAAAAGCAAAATTTGGGCAACCGGAAGTGAATCTCGGTCTCATACCGGGTTATGCCGGAACGCAGCGTTTAAGCCGACTCACAAATCCAGGAACGGCTCTTTACCTGCTCCTTACAGCCGAAATGATTAATGCCGCCGATGCATTCCAATACGGAATCGTGCAAAAGGTTCTAGCTCCCGACGAACTGATGGACGAGGCAATGCGTTTAGCTCAACTCATTGCTGAAAAAGGACCGAAAGCAGTTGAGAAAGTAAAACGCGTTACTCGCCAAGGATTCGAGTTATCATTCAAAGAGGGCTCGGAAATGGAAACGAAGGAATTTGGTTCTTTGTTCGGCAACGAAGGTCGAACCGGGATGACTGCCTTTTTGAAAAAAGAAAAACCAAACTGGAAATAATTACAAACCAACAAAACATAACGACTATGAATTACACCGAAAAACTTCAACATGTATCTGTGTTGGGAGCTGCCGGTAAAATGGGTAGTGGTATCCTGCTTCTTACCGCTATCGAAATGACCGATTTGAGTTTACAACCCGAAAATAAAGGGAAGAAATTCGTGCTCAATGCAATCGATTTATCTTTCGAAGCACTACAAGGACTTATCGAGTATGTTAAGGTGCAGGCACTTAAAGCAGCCGAGAAAAAAACTGTTCAACTGAGAAAATGGTATGCCGATCGGTCCGATCTGATTGAAAATGGCGATATCATTCAGGCCTATGTAGAGGATGTGATCCGAATGATTCGTCCGGTAACCGATATGAAAGCGGCCTACGATTCCTACCTGGTATTCGAAGCAGTGAATGAGAATAAAGCACTTAAAGTAAAACTCTTTACCGATATCGATGCGCACAATCCACACCAACCCTGGTTCCTTACCAATACGAGCTCGGTTCCAATTCACGAAATCGACGAGGAAGCGAAACTAAACGGTCGTATTATGGGGGTTCACTTCTACAACCCACCCGCTATTCAACGATTAGTCGAGCTTATCGCTGCAAATAATACGCTTGCAGAAGTAAAAGAATTTGCCACTCAGTTCGCAAAAAACCTTCGAAAAGTAATCGTGCATTCAAACGATTATGCCGGATTTATCGGTAACGGCCACTTCATGCGCGATGCCTTACATGGAATCCAGCAAGCGGAAGAACTGATGAAGACCTATTCCTTCACGCAGGCTATTTACATGGTCAACAAAGTATCGCAGGATTATTTGGTCCGTCCGATGGGAATCTTCCAACTTATCGATTATGTTGGAATTGATGTAGTGCAATTTATCATGCAAGTTATGAATCCGCATTTGCCGGATGAAAATCTGCACAGCGAATTACTCGACAAACTCATGGCTTCAGGCGTAAAAGGCGGTCAACATGCCGATGGTTCACAAAAAGATGGATTCTTCGTTTATGAACGAGGACGAATTGCAAAAGTATACGATCTCAACTCCGCTAGCTATCACGCTGTTGATGCAATCGCCGCAGAGGCAGATGCTGCTCTGGGTCAATTCCCGCAAGGAGGCATTGCCTGGAAAACTATTTTGCGCGATCCAAACAAAGACCAAAAACTCCAAGACTGGTTCCATTCTTTCAAGCTAATGAACGATCTGGGCGCTAAACTAGCCCTCAAGTATGGTAAACGTTCTTGCGAAATAGGACAAAAACTGGTGGACGACAACGTTGCTCTTGCAGTCGAAGATGTTAATACCGTCATGATGACCGGCTTCTTTCATGCCTATGGTCCCATCAATGATTTCTTTGCCAGTTAATTAGAAACTTTTAAAATTGAATTCTTATGAAATTACGCAGAAAAATATACATGGCAGCCGGTTATAATACGATCTCACTCGGAACTGGCCGCAAAGAGTTTAACCCGCGCAAAGAACGTCCGGGTTTGGAATATTACATGTCGGAAGCCGGCAAAGGCACTCTCGCCCAAATAGGCGGTGCCGAAAATGTCGATGAATCGGTCATTGGAAACTTCATGGCAGCTCGTTTCAACAAACAAGGCCACCTCGGCTCCTTTATGCCCATGGTCGACGAAGGACTGAAATACAAACCATCCAGTAGGGTAGAGGGTGCCTGTGCATCGGGTGGCCTTTCTCTCTTGAGCGGAATTCGTTCTGTTCTATCAGAAACCGCCGAAGTAGTCCTTTCTATGGGGGTCGAAGTTCAAAATACACAAAAAGCTATCTATGGAGCCGATGTATTGGCAGGAGCTGGTTGGTTTCAAAAAAGAAAAGCAGGTCAGGCTTATTTCTTTCCCGGTCAGTTTAGCGACCGAGCAGGAGCATACGGTAAGAAGGTGGGAGAGGATAAAGCCCGATTAGCCTTTGCTACCTGGTTCAAAAATGCCATTGAAAATGCACGCTTGTGCGAAACCGCTCAGGAATTTCACAACACAGCACCCGACTTGATGGCTCTGGGAATGACTAAACCAAACGGAAAAGTATTCACCGATCATCTGAATGTGTTCGATTGCTCCAAAGTTTCCGACGGAGCTTCGGCCATTGCTATTCTTTCCGAGGAAGGATTGAACCGTTGCGGTATCGACAAGAAAGATGCTGTCGAGGTGGTCGGATTTGGTCACGCTGTAGCCGATATTACTCAAGATCCGGAAGACTTGACCCGTTTAACCACAATTGAACAAGCCGTCAAAATGGCATTCGATTCGGCAGGTATTACCAAGGACGATTTGGCCACTGCCGAGGTACACGATTGTTTCTCGGTTGCCGGCGTTTTGATTACCGAAGCGCTTGGATTTGCCAATGAAGGAAAAGGAGCCGATTTTGTGGCTGCAGGAAATACCGCTCGCAATGGAATCATTCCAATGAATACTACTGGCGGTTTAATTGGTTGGGGACACCCGACCGGAGCCACCGGAGTGCACCAGGCAGTAACCATCTGGGAACAATTAACCGGGAAAGCAGGCGATGCTCAAATAACAATCCCTGCCAATAAACCCTATGGAATGACCATCAATATGGGTGGCGACGATAAAACAGTGGTTGCTATCGTTTATAAAACAGTAGAGTAAGCTTGTTTTTAAATTGTTAGGTGCAGAGGATAAGCTCATGATTGTTTATTGAGTCTCACCCGCTGTGCCACTTTTGAAACAGCCATGATACGATAAGAAGCCGGAAATTTTTCCGGCTTTTTATCTTTTATTAAAGTTTTTCATTCAGAGCCAGATTTAATTTTGGAACCAAAAATCCGAAACGATGCAAACCGGTTATTTCCCTTGCGATTCGCATTCTATTTATTTTGAAATACACCAGGGAGAATTTCTTTCCTCGAATGAACCGGTTGTTTTTTTACACGAAGGCCTCGGAAGCGTCGATCAATGGAAATCGTTTCCACATCGATTAATGGCTTCAGAAAAAGCAGCTTATCTGATTTACGATCGGCCGGGCTATGGAAAGTCATCACCGGTGAAACAGCGTGAAGCAGATTATTTACACCGCGAAGCGGATTATCTGATGGAGTTAGCAAAGGAACTATCGATCGATACCAAGTTGCGCATTTTTGGCCATAGCGATGGAGCTACACTTGCCCTGCTGTTTGCTGCGCGGTATCCGCAAGCCTGCGAATCGATTGTAATCGAAGCTCCTCATGTAATTTTGGAAGATATTACCATTCGTGGAGTGCAAATGGCCATCGATGAATGGGAAAATGGAAGTTTGCGAAAGCGCATGAAGAAGTATCATGGGAACAATACCGATAGCATGTTTTCATCCTGGGCCTCCTTCTGGTCCAACCCTCAGCATTATTCCTGGAACATGCTGGAAGAGATGAAAACGATTACTTGCCCGGTTTTCTTCATCCAAGGTGAACACGACCACTTTGGTAGCTTTCAGCAAGGGCGTCTCATCCAGGAAAGTATTGCCGGTAGTTACGCTGAATTATTGCTCGACGATTGTGGTCATATACCTCATTTGGAACAGCAGGAAATTACCGTGAGCGAAGTGAAAAAATTTTGGCAGAAAAGTCGCTTCGAAAAGCATTGAGATAGGGCTTTCTCACGCTTTTCAAGACTACTTTCTGAAAAATAAAATTAATTTTGTAATCCCTCGGGACTTCTTTGATTGGAGCTGCGTTAAGTTGCTTATTATCATTTGATTATATAAATATTAAACATAAAAACTAAAGCTATGAATTTTCAATTAACCGAAGAACATGAAATGATTCGTCAGGCAGCTCGTGACTATGCCCAACGAGAACTGATTAAGGATGTCATTGAGCGCGACGAAACAGCAACTTATCCTACCCAGCATGTAAAAGCATTGAGCGAATTAGGTTTTATGGGAATGCTGGTCGATCCGAAATACGATGGTGGTGGAATGGATACCATTTCTTATGTGTTGGCTATGGAAGAAATTTCAAAAGTGGATGCATCGGTTTCCGTTATCATGTCGGTAAATAATTCCTTGGTTTGTTATGGAATTGAGAAATATGGTACCGAGGAGCAAAAAGAGAAGTTCTTGAAACCACTCGCACGCGGTGAAAAAATTGGAGCCTTTCTACTTTCCGAACCCGAAGCTGGTTCCGATGCAACAAGCCAACGAACTACTGCCGAGGATAAAGGTGATTATTACTTACTAAATGGTACTAAGAACTGGATTACCAATGGTTATACAGCCGGCACTTATCTGGTAATTGCGCAAACTCATCCGGAAAAGCGACATAAAGGAATCAATGCCTTTATCGTTGACCGTCATGCCGAAGGAATTTCAGTTGGTCCGCACGAGAATAAAATGGGAATGCGCTCCTCCGATACGCACTCAGTGATGTTTACCGATGTAAAAGTTCCCAAAGAGAACCGGATTGGAGAGGATGGATTTGGATTTAAATTCGCCATGAAAACGCTCGAAGGAGGCCGAATTGGAATTGCTGCACAAGCGCTTGGATTAGCGAGTGGAGCACTCGAACGCTCTATTCAATATGCTAAAGAACGAAAAGCTTTTGGAACCGAAATAGCTAACCATCAGGCCATCGCATTCAAGTTGTCCGATATGGCCGTTAAAGTTGAAAATGCTCGTAACCTAGTGTTGAAAGCGGCATGGCTAAAGGATCAGGGAATGGAATATGGAACTACCTCTGCCATGGCCAAACAATATGCTGCCGATATCGCCATGGAAGTAACTACCGAGGCAGTCCAAATCCACGGAGGTTACGGTTACGTGAAAGAGTATCACGTTGAACGACTCATGCGCGAAGCGAAACTTACACAGATCTATGAAGGAACTTCCGAGATTCAGAAAATTGTCATCTCACGATCATTGTTAAAAGATTAAGCTTCGGAAACAATCCTGTGTTTATTTGATTTCATTGTAGAAACGAGTATTTGCCAGGTGCATGTTCATCTTCCAAGTAAGAGTGCAACTTGCTTCCACAAATGCTCTCAAAAAAAAACTATTACTCATGAAAATACTTGTTTGTATCAGTAATGTCCCCGATACCACTACGCGAATTAAATTGGCGGGCGACAAAAAATCTGTTGAAACCAATGGGGTGCAATGGATTATCAATCCCTGGGATGAACTTGCTTTAACCCGTGCCATGGAGTTGTCCGAGCAAAACGCCGGAAGCATCCAATCCATTTCGGTGGTGAGTGTAGGCGATGCTTCGGTCGAACCAACCCTCAGAAAAGCACTGGCCGTTGGAGCAAACGAAGCAATTCGGGTAAACCTGGTTCCGGCCGATTCCTATTCGGTCGCAGTTCAATTAGCCGAGGTAGTGAAGCAAGAAAACCCCGATTTAGTTCTCTTAGGAATCGAATCGAGCGATTTCAATAGCTCAGGAGTAGGAGCCATGTTGGCTGAATTACTCGGGTTTGCATCCGCTTCGTCGGTTTCCTCGCTCGAATTATCCTCCTCAGGACTCACCATTAAGCGAGAAGTAGAAGGAGGAACGGAACAATTGGAATGCCCCCTTCCTGCAATCTTAAGTGTACAAAAAGGAATTGCCTTAGAACCTAGAATTCCCGCTATGCGAGGTATCATGATGGCTCGCAGCAAACCACTTAAAGTAGTCGAGCCGGTGGCCGTTGAACCGCTAAGCGAATGGATCGAATTAGAACTCCCCGAAGCTAAATCAGCTTGCAAAATGATTCCGGAAGATAATGCGAAAGAACTCATTCGCCTCCTACACGAAGAAGCAAAAGTTATCTAACCTCTAAAAGAAAAGCAATGTCTGTACTTGTTTACATAGAAAACCGCGATGGTCAGTTCAAGAAAAATCAATTGGAATTGATGTCGTATGCCAAAAAAATAAGCGAAGCGTCGAATCAGGATATAGTTACCCTGAGCATTGGAAACGTGAAGGAAGAAGAATGGGCTCGGTTATCGGCCCATGGTGCCACCCGTGTTTTAAATGGCGAGAATCTTCCCAATCAAATCGATAACGAAGTATTTGCTCAAGCTCTTTTTGCAGCCATCGAACTCGTTCAACCCAAATACCTCATTTTATCGGATAATAATACCGGAAAAGCACTTGCACCGCGAGTTTCGGTTAAATACCGCGCAGGAATAGTTTCCGGTATTCTGGGCTTACCAATTAGCTATGAGCCTTTTATTGGAAAGAAAAGAGCCTACAGTGGAAAAGCTTTTGCGCACGTGAAAGTTAACTCCGATTTGAAGGTGCTTACACTCTCTCCCAATTCCTTCGAAATAAAGGAAAGTTCGGGTAATGTGCAGCTTGAAGCTTTTGAACCTACACTTCCAACTCCCAAAACCAAGGTAGTTCAGGCCGATAAGCAAACGGGTAAATTACTACTTTCCGAGGCCGATATAGTAGTCAGCGGTGGCCGGGGCATGAAATCGGCCGATAATTGGGGTCCGCTCGAAGAACTGGCGGAGGCAATGGGAGCCGCTACTGCCTGTTCCCGTCCGGTTTCCGACGAGGGATGGCGTCCGCATCATGAGCATGTTGGACAAACCGGTAAAATTATCGGGCCTACCTTGTATATTGCTCTTGGAATCTCCGGCGCTATACAACATTTGGCTGGTGTGAGTTCCTCCAAAGTGATTGTAGCCATTAACAAGGATCCGGAAGCACCCATTTTCGCCGCCGCCGATTACGGGATTGTGGGCGATGTTCAAAAGCTTATCCCTCAGCTAATAGTTGCATACAAAGAACTGAAACAATAATCCTTTTGCGTGAATCCCACCGCAGAACTAAAATCAACGAACGATGGACGAAAACAAAAGCATGGAAATCCTCAAAACAGCCATATTGCTGGAACGAAGAGGAAAAGCATTTTATTCGAGCGTGGCCGATAAAGCCGATGACCCGGATGTAAAAAAATTCTTTCAACTAATGGCCGATGAGGAAGATGATCATATTCGTTTCTTAACCGAACAATTTGCTCATTACACTTCGCATCAAAAGTTTAAAGAAACTCATGCTCCTAAAGATGAAGATTCTACCACGGAGCAAATCCTTTCCGAAAAAGTGAAAAAGCAAATTACAGCTGCCAGTTTCGAAGCGGCTGCCATCTCGGCGGCTATCGATTTCGAAACACGCGCAGTGGCTGTTTACTCCGAACGTGCCGAAACGGCTACCGACCCGGAGGAAAAGCACTTTTATCAATTCCTTGCCGACTGGGAAAAAGGGCATCACAAATTGTTAAACGATATCGACAAAGAATTGAAAGAGAAAGTTTGGTTCGATAATAATTTCTGGCCATTCTAAAAAATCTACCTTCTTGTAAAATCGGTTCGATGGGGCTTCCTTTCGAACCGATTTTTTATCCGGAGGTTTTTATAAAAACGAGATCTAAATTGGTTGATTTTTAACCGAGCCAATTACTTTACAAGTTTTCGAGCGAAACCAACTACTCATTCACTTCGACTGGATAGCTGGAGCTCGAAGATCGTGGCTGAGCTGCACTTGTTGGGCATCAAGGGCTCCAAGTGCTCATTAATAAGTGGCTGTCCTCGTTTTGATAGTAGGTATCATCCCTTTTGATCGTAGGTACAAAACAGGATTGAACATAATGCAGCGTAGCAAGTTGTTCGTTCCAGAAATCTAAATGAGTATTAATTGAAAGCAACTATGAAAAACTATCTAATAACAGGCGCTTCCCGCGGATTGGGTGCTGCGTTAACCAGGCATTTAACGCAGCAGGGACATCGGGTTCTGGCCGTTGCCAGGAACGAAAAGGCTCTAATGACACTAAAAAGCGAAACGGGTGCCGATTATTGGGTACTTGATTTGGAAGAACTCCAGCGAAAGGAACAATGCGATTCCTTTGAGACAAAACTTCGTGAATGGGGGCCTTTAGATGGTTTGGTCAATAATGCCGGGTTTTTAGGAAAGTCTTTGTTCGAAGAGGCTGATGAGGAACTGATAAGAAAAATTTTTGAAGTGAATTATCATGCCCCTTCCCGCTTAATCAAACTGCTGATTCCTCATTTCAGGAACGATGCCGAGGCACATATCATTAATATCGGCAGCATGGGAGGATTTCAGGGTAGTGCTAAGTTCCCGGGACTTGCTCACTACAGTGCGAGTAAAGCAGCGTTGGCATCCTTGACCGAATGTTTAGCCGAGGAGTATAAGAGCTCGAATCTTCGCTTTAATTGTTTAGCGCTTGGTTCGGTTCAAACCGAAATGCTCGCCGAGGCTTTCCCTGGCTATCAAGCGAGTAACAAGCCCGAAGAAATGGCAGCATTTGTAGCCGATTTCTTGCTGAATGGCCATCGAATATTTAATGGAAAAGTATTGCCTTTGAGTGGGCTATCCGTCTAAAGTTATTGCAATTTCATTACCGCTTGCTCAATTCGGTTCAGGGCTTCGATTAAATCCTCCTCCGAGGTAGCATAGGAGATTCGAATGCACTGATCGGCACCAAAGGCCGATCCGGCTACCACTCCAACATGTGCCTGGTCGAGCAAAAACATACTAAAATCCATGTCGTTTTGGATATGCCACTTATCGTATTTCTTTCCAAAAAAGGAATCGATCTTGGGGAATAAATAGAAAGCACCACCCGGTTTCTTTACCTCAAACCCGGGTATTTGAACCAATCGCTCATAAACCAATTGACAACGTTTTTCGAAGATGTTGTTCATACGAATGCTATCCTCTTTGCACTGTTGCAAAGCGGCCAGTGCGGCCTTCTGCGAAATGGATGAAGCACCCGAGGTCATTTGCCCCTGAAGTTTATCGCAAGCTTTTGTCAACCAAAGCGGAGCAGCCATATAACCAATTCGCCAACCTGTCATGGCGTAACCTTTCGATACACCATTGATAACGGCTGTCCGTTCTTTCATGCCCGGTAAATTAGCCATACTGATATGCTCTCCCATGAAATTGATGTGCTCATAAATTTCATCGGAAATAACAAAAACCTGCGGATGCTTGTAAAGAACTTCAGCGAGAGCTTTCATTTCCGATTGGCTGTAGATGCTACCCGTCGGGTTACTCGGTGAATTGAACAAAATAGCCACGGTCTTTTCACTAATGGCAGCTTCTAAATCTTCCGGGCGAATCTTATAGTCGTTCTCGTAACTTCCTTCTACTATAACCGGAATCCCTTCGGCCAGTTTTACCAATTCCAGGTAACTAACCCAATAAGGCGCGGGGATAATCACTTCGTCGCCCGGATTTACCAACGACAACAAGGCATTAGCCAGGGATTGTTTGGCTCCATTGGAAACAATAATCTCCTTGGTAGTATATTCCAACTGATTCTCCTTCTGAAGCTTATCAGCAATGGCTCTTTTTAAATCTTCGTAACCACTTACAGGAGTATAGTGCGAGAAGTTATTATCGATCGCTCGTTTACCGGCTTCCTTTGCTGCATCGGGCGTATTAAAGTCTGGTTCGCCAATGCTCAAACTAATAATGTCGATCCCTTTTGCTTTTAATTCGCGACTTAATTCGGCCATTGCCAAGGTCTGCGAATCGGCCAAATTTAAAATTCGATTAGCAATTCTAGTCATCCCCAAAATACTTAAATGATTGAAAAAGTATTCAAATTTACATATTCCCCGCCGATTAAAATGCGGTTATATTGTACAACAGGGATTTCAAACCATAAAACCGATGTTGAACAATGAACCGTGTCCTGTTAAGCGAATGGAGTCGGATGGGAAAGGCCTGATTTTTATTCCGGTTCAAAAGAACGGATGCTTCCCATTTTATTATTTTAGCCCGGTAAACTTCAATTTTTTCTCATGAGCACATACGCATACATCATTCCGGCAATACTGGTCTTTCTCTCAAGCATTTTAATAACCGCGCTGTTTTTTAGAAACGAGGATAAAAAACGTCAGCAGGAAATCAGAATGAAAAACTCGGAACAAGTGCTGCCGCTTCGTTTACAAGCCTACGAGCGTTTGGTTTTGCTGCTGGAACGAATATCCTTAGAGAATCTGCTCATTCGAATTCAGCATCCCGGAATGTCGGTTAAGCAACTACAGGTTGAATTGCTGTCGTCCATTCGCCAGGAATTCGACCATAATATTGCTCAGCAGGTGTATGTTAGCTCCGAACTTTGGACAAAAATTACCGAAGCTAAAGAATTATTGGTGAAGGAAATTAATACTACGGTTATTGAATTGAAACCCGATGCTCCGGCCATGGAATTAAGTAAAGCCTTACTGGGTGGCCTGCATGTTACCAACGATGTGAAATCAACTAAGTATGCTATTGGGTTGATTAAGAAGGAGCTTCGCTTGTTGTTCTAGAGAAGTTAATACTGATTCACCTAGGGTAACACGAATTCTATCCCTACGCTGAGACTGACTCCGGCATGTTTTAGAGGAATATCCACTGCATCGCCAACCGGCTCAAAAAAGCGAGTCCAACTGGAACGATAATCCAATTGAACCATCATTCGGTAAGAAATGCCGCGTTTTACTTCCTTGAGAGGAATGCTCAATCCTCCGCCCAGTCGCCATCCAATATCCATGGATTTAATCCCTTCTCCTAAGTTTTGATCAATTTGGCTTACTTCTCCATTGAGTTTGCTCTCACCTTGTTGAGTCCCTCCTGCAAAATAGGAAAGCTCCGTTCCTCCATGAAAAAAACCTTGCCAATGATTGCCGAAATAAACGTGGGCTAACAAGGGCACACTCAAGTAGTAAAAGTGATTCTGATACGTTAAACTATTCAGGTCATCTTCTTCATAAGCTACCCGATAGCCTTTTTGAATCAGGTTTATTCCCGAACGTAGGCTGAAATTTGGGGCGAGCGGATAGAGAAATTCCAGCCCGCTTTGAAAATGAACAATTGATTTCAATTCATCACTTCCGTCTTTGACCCAGGCTAGTCCAATTCCGCCCGATCCGATAAGATGGAAGGAAGGCTGCCCATAAGCAACATGGCCCCGAGGAAAGAATTCCGGATTCCTTGCTTCCAGGCTTTTGGCTCTTAATCCTCTCAAATTAGTTTCACTAGGATTAGGCTGATCTTTCGAAAGGACCGAAAGGTGAATCATGGAGGCCGCGAAAAAAAATAGCATCATCAGAAGCCAGAAGTGGTTTTTCATGGGTTAAATCTTTATAAATGGTCAGTAGAAATAAGCATTCTCAGTTTTTAAACGGATTATTTGTGGGTCTTATTGAACACTTATTCAGGCTCGCAATAGTTCCGTCGTATTAAGTTCAAAATTACGATTCTGAAAAGCATAAAAAAAGCGCAGTTGGTCAAATAAAAAACGCTCCTTCCGACAAAGCGGGGAGCGTTTTTAAAAGTAAAATAAACAAGTAATTATTTTATCAGATCGAGGCTGCGCTTAACAAAGCGATTTAAATCTTCACCTTCCAACATGTTGTTCGCGAGTAAAGCCAAATCGATAAGCTGTTTGCTCAAATCGTGCTCTTTAGCAAATGCTTTGAGCTCGTCGGCCTTTTTGTTCTTTAAGGCTTCAATGGCTTGATTAACTTCTTCCATTTTATCCTTTTCAGCTTGATCGATTTCTTCTTCTTTTTTCCCCTCTCTTAATTTTTCCAGACTCCCTTTCTCCGTTTCCTTAGAAGCAATTTCGGCTCTCAACTGGGAAAGTGAGTCGTTGAGCTGTTGGTTTTTATCCTCAATAATGCGATTGATTAAAGGATGTTTGGTGTTTACAACTAAGGTGAAACTATCGGGCAAATCACCATAAAAACTAGCTGAACCCCCGCTTATGGCCGACATATCTTTCATGCGACGCATGAATTCATTCTGAGTGATGATCATTGGGGAGGATGTTTCCGATAAATCTTCAAACGAAACGTGGAAATTCACTTTCCCCGAAGGTAAATGACTTTGGAACACAGGATTTAGCTCATCTTGTTCCTCGGCGGGTAAAGAGCAGACTAAAACATCGTCTTTTTCAATTAGTTTATCAACTACCTCTGCATCAACGCGCACAAACGAAACTGAATCGAGCTTCTGCTCCAAATGATTGATGAAGTGTGCATCTAACTGACCGTCCATTACCAGCACATCGTAGGCTTTTGCCTTGGCTTCGGTGATGTAGCTGTATTGAGCTTTCTCATCGTTGGTGTAGATAACAACCTTCTTCTTGTTTTTGTCCGTTTGATTTTCTTTAATCAACTCCTGATATTCATCCAGCGTAAAATACTTGCCTTCGGTATTCTTAACCAAGCAGAATTTCTGTGCTCGTTCATAGAATTTTTCGTCGGTAAGCATTCCGTATTGAATGAAAATCTTTAAGTCGTCCCATTTCTTTTCAAACTCTTCGCGGCTCTTATTGAAAATTTCCAGCAAACGGTCGGCAACTTTCTTCGTAATGTGACCTGAAATCTTTTTTACGTTGCTATCGCTTTGTAAATAGCTGCGAGAAACATTCAAGGGAATATCGGGCGAATCTATTACACCATGCAGCAGTGTAAGGAATTCAGGAACAATTCCTTCTACTGAATCGGTAACGAATACTTGATTGCTATATAGCTGAATTTTATTCCGCTGAATCTCCAGGTTGTTTTTAATCTTAGGGAAATATAAAATTCCCGTTAAACGAAATGGATGATCCACATTTAAGTGAATCCAAAACAGTGGATCGTCGAAAACCAGGGGATATAGATTTTTGTAGAACGATTTATAATCTTCGTCTTTTAAATCATTTGGTTTTTTTACCCAAGCTGGTTTGGTTTCATTAATAATACGGTCTTTGCCTGTCTCTACTTCTTTGCCATCTTTCCATTCAGTTTCTTTTCCAAAAGCAATTTCGACGGGTAGAAACTTGCAATACTTGGTGAGTAATTCATTGATTCGGTGCTCCTCGAGGAATTCTTCCGATTCTTTATCAATGTGTAAAACGATATCGGTTCCGCGTTTTTCTTTTGTTACTTCATCTAGCTGGTATTCAGGACTTCCATCGCACGACCACTGAACGGCTGGCGCACCTTCTTTGTAAGAGCGGGTAATGATCTCAACTTTCTCCGATACCATAAAGGACGAATAGAATCCTAACCCAAAATGTCCAATGATGGCATTGGCTTTATCTTTATACTTACCCAAAAATTCTTCAGCACTCGAGAATGCAATCTGATTGATGTATTTATCCACTTCCTCGGCCGTCATGCCGATTCCGGCATCGGAAATAGTGAGGGTCTTTTTCTTTTTGTCTAAAATAACACGAACGGTCAAGTCGCCTAACTCACCTTGGTGTTCACCAATGGAGTTGAGGGTTTTCATTTTTTGGGTCGCATCTACTGCATTACTTACCAACTCACGAAGAAAAATCTCATGGTCGGAGTACAAGAACTTCTTGATGATAGGAAAAATATTCTCGGTGGTAACACCAATTTTGCCACTTTGCATATTCGTTGATTTTAGTTAGACATGTTGTTTTAATCGCAGCCGATTTTTCAAACAATATGCCATGGCGCGGAATATGTCAATAAGTCACCTTGACCCTTCAATTACCTGTCAAACAGTTGAGGGTAGTTTTGGTACGAGAAGAATGCCAACAAACTGAGTAAGATGGTTAAGCTAAAGAAAAAGACCAACATGGAAATGGCATTGCGGCGTTTACGCCGCAAACCTCGTTGCAATAAAATCCATTTTATATTACTGTCGAGGCGGATAAAACTGTTCTCGTTTTTCTTAACCACATTCACCGCCCCAAAATGCAGCGCATCGGTTATGATTTCATTGTCGCTGTACTTCGTGGTAATAATCACCTCGTAGTCGCGATTAATTTCCCGAATGGTTTTCAGTAATTCGATGCCATTCTTTGCATCCACATTTAACATACTCAAGTTATAATCGAGGATAATTATGGTGGATTGTTTCCGGGACGGAGGATTCGAAATTAGATATTTTAAGAAGGTTTCGCCGGAATGAAAACTCCGAACATTGTATTTAGTCCGTAATTCAAATTCCTGATGCAGCATTTTAGTGTCCAACTCATTGTCGTCCACAATGAAGATATTGGCTGGTTTGCGCGTTTTAGGCTGAAATAGGAATTTCATACGATTATAAAAGTGGGGTCCGACTTTCAAGCCGAACCCCTGTACGATTATCTGCGGGTAATAATTTTATTGCTTTGCTCAAATACGATATCTACCGGAATATTTGCTTCACTGAGTTTACTGAGCGACGCTTCCAGGTCCGGGGTGATTTTACCATAGGTTTCGATGTATTTTTGTGCTGCTTCGTAGTTACCATCGCCTTGCATTTGGATAATGAGAGCGGAAAGCTCATTCATAGCCAGGGTCATTTTGTCGAAATCGATTCGATATTTACCATCGGTCGATTGGGTAAAAGCTCCTTTTTCCTTGAAAAACTGGTATCGAGCCAGATTGGCGACACCATGCGCACTGGTTGCTCCAAAGCGAATGCTGCGGAAGATCCCGGCCATAAAAGTCACATAATTATCCATCAGATCGGTTTCAATTTCCTTCATTTCATACAGTTGTTTTACTAAATACAATCCTACGATGTCGGCTTTACTTTCTTCGATGGCGGTATAGGTTTCCTTTAAGGCTGTTCTTACATCGCCCTGTCCATTCAACGTGTTCTTAATGCCGAGTCCGTGAGCAACTTCATGGAACATGGTGTTATCGAAAAAGGCGTTGAACTGAACGTGTTTAATTTGCGAAGGATGAATCAACTCTTTCGCAATTGGTACGAGGATTTTATCAAATTTGGCTTGCATCGAATTTTTCAACTGAAGCTTGCGGCTGCCCTTTTGAATGTGTACTTCCGGGTCGTTTGGCAAGTTGATTGCAATTGTTTTGCTTCCTGCATTGCAATCGCCTGCATAAAAGATAGCATTGTAAACCCCTAAATCGCTATCGCTTCCTGGAACTTCTTCCTTGTATTTCTTTTCAACCGGTAAGCTTTTCTGTAAATCGGGGAGGAGCTTGGCATATCGGTCGAGTTTTTTACTCCATTCCAAATCTTTTATTAGAATAAACGATTCGTGTGCTGCTTTGTATCCGTATAGTCGATCTTCATAATTTTCAATAGGGCCCACGACAAAGTCAACCGTATTATTTTTCATATCCATCCAGGCTAGGTCGCTTGGTTGGTAATTATCGGTCAATAAGGCATCGGCACGCAAGGAAAGATAGTTTTTTAGTCCTGCATCGGGTGCTAAGTCGGCGGCTGTTCGTAAAAGTACAGCTGCACGTCCCATTTCCTTTTTAAAATACTCATGATAAGGAATTGAGACTAAATTTCCTGCTTCGTCGCGGCGTATCATGGTATAAAGGCTGGTTTTGCTTGGGTCGTCGAATTTTTCAAATTCTTCTTTCGTCATGTCGGATGGGTAGAAATTTGCGCCAAGGGGTTTTTCGGGCACATTATTGAACAGGGGTTTATTGCCATCTAATCGGTTCCAGGCTCCGTAATTAATGGTGGCGATTTTTTGTGCATCCTTGTTTTGTATGGCATTTAAAAAATCTTCTTTGTTGCCATTGGACTCATACCAAAAAAGCTCGTCCATAATGCGGGCAACTTCAAATAAAAGCATGAGCATTTTTCGTTCATCTTCCGATAAATGAGAAATATCGGCATCGAGTGCAAAGGATTCATATTGTTGTGCCTTGGTAGCGTAAAATGCTTTGTCAAACTCCTCAATCTTACTGTAATCGTATAGCTTTGAGGCGTATTGTTCTTTTTGAGCCATTGCCTGGAATTGAAGGGTAAATAATAAAAGGAATGCAATCAGTTTCATGATAAAAATAGATTAGGATGAAAATTAGTCGATGTCGTCGGTGTTGAATTGGAAACCCAAGCGTTTCCCGGTCACTTGCTTAGAAAATTGTCGTTTTTGGGCCACTTGTCCAACCGAGGTAAGCTTAACATGCTCGTAGGGCGGAACTAATAAATCGAAGTCGAGTGCATAGGAAATGGTCGTTTCAACGATTTCTTTGAGCGCCTCTCGTGTGATAATCGATTTTCCAAAGTCGTTAAAGAGGAAAGAAAGCTGCTTTTTCCCTTCAACAAAATAATGCCTATCGCGATTAATGAAAATTCGCCCAACTAAATAGCCTAAATCTTCGTAGCGTTTGTATTTAAACGAATCGGAAAGGAAATTGTACACATTGATAATACCTACAAAGGAGTTAAGGTAATTGTCCTTTACATAGCTAAGTTTCCAAATGTTGTGCTCCCGATTGAATTCAAACACGTTGGAATGCATTTGAAAAATGAGGATGTCGCCGGAGAACTTAAGCTCGGCTTCGAAAATTCCATTGTCTTTATAGGAGAATAAAACGCGGCTATCGGCCCCTTGTAAAACCTGATTGTACTCATTTTCAATTTCCTGCAAAATGGATTTCAGTTCGTGAAAAACTTCGAGGGTTGTATGATAGACGTTTTGTTTTGTGCTTGATTTTTCGCTCATCGACTGGAGGATGAGGTCTTTTTTAGAGCTTTCTTCTGGCATGGGTCAAAAAAATTAAGGAAAATCGTTTGTTTTTTTTACACCGACCAATTTATTAAAATAAATGGCAACTCGCAGGTCGCCATTTACTAAAATCCGTTAAGTGAAAGCTGTTCTTTAGCCTAGTAGGCTCGTGCGAATAAGACGCGTTGCTTTGAGGGTTTCCCGGAATAAACACAAAGCCCGTCTTCTTCTTTAGCATCGATTGGAATGCAACGAATAGTTGCTTTGGTCTCATTCTTAATCTTTTCTTCTGTCTCTGAACTACCATCCCAATGAGCCAGTATAAAACCACCTTTTTCGATTTGTGTTTTAAACTCCTCCCAAGTTTCCACCTGAAAAGTGTTTTCTTCTCTGAAACGAAAGGCTTTTTGATAAATGTTCGTTTGAATTTCGTCGAGCAAAACTTGGATTCGCTCCACGATGCCTTCTTGAGGGACGGTCGATTTTTCGAGGGTATCTCTTCGGGCTAATTCGATGGTGCCGTTTTCAAAGTCGCGTGGTCCCATGGCCAAACGAATGGGTACACCCTTGAGTTCGTATTCTGCAAATTTGAATCCCGGTTTATGGGTGTCGCGATCGTCGAATTTAACCGATATTCCTACTTTTTGTAGCTCTGATTTTATTTTTTGAGCAACCGGCCTAATGTTGTCAAGTTCATCGAACCCTTTGTAAATAGGAACTATCACTACTTGGATCGGAGCCAGTTTGGGAGGAAGAACCAAGCCATTGTCGTCGGAATGCGCCATGATCAATGCTCCCATCAAGCGAGTTGAAACACCCCAGGATGTGGCCCACACATATTCTAATTTGCCTTCCTTGGAAGCAAATTTTACATCGAAAGCTTTAGCGAAATTTTGCCCTAAGAAATGAGAAGTACCCGATTGAAGCGCCTTCCCGTCTTGCATCAAGGCTTCAATGGTGTAGGTGTCGAGCGCTCCGGCAAACCGTTCTGTCTCGGTTTTGTTACCTATAATTACAGGCATTGCCATGAAGTCCTGAGCAAACTGAGCGTAAATCTCAATCATTTGCTGTGTTTCGGCAATGGCTTCCTGGCGGGTTGCATGAGCCGTATGCCCTTCCTGCCAAAGAAACTCGGCTGTGCGGAGGAATAATCTGGTTCGCATCTCCCAGCGAACAACATTGGCCCACTGATTAATTAAAATGGGTAAATCGCGATAAGATTGTATCCAGTTCTTATAGGTATCCCAAATAATTGTTTCGGAGGTAGGTCGAACAATCAGTTCTTCTTCCAGTTTTGCATCCGGATCAACAATTACTCCTTTACCATTGGGGTCATTTTTTAACCGATAGTGGGTAACTACGGCACACTCTTTGGCAAAGCCCTCAACATGACTAGCCTCTTTCGAAAAGTAACTTTTAGGTATAAAGAGCGGGAAATAAGCGTTTTCGTGACCGGTTTCTTTAAACATTTTATCGAGCTGGGCTTGCATTTTTTCCCAGATAGCATAACCATAAGGTTTGATAACCATACTACCGCGAACCGCAGAATTTTCCGCTAGATCCGCCTTGATTACCAGGTCGTTATACCATTGTGCGTAATTTTCGCTCCTTTTTGTAAGTGCTTTAGCCATTATTTGAAAGTTTGGTATGAAAATTGAATTTTTCGTGCCCGTGTGAAAGCAGCACAAAAATATAAATAAACCAATAAAGGAGATAAAGTCATGAAAACTTCCATCAAATTACTCATTGCGATGACAATCCTCCTGTCTTCCTGCACTACCGGAAAGCAAGTGAGCACTGTTTACGACGATATTTACTACCGCCCCGGCGACGAAAAGGTCTTTGAACAGGATATTCCTGATTACACCCTCAAGCAATCATCAGAAACTCCTTATCGTTACGAACCAACTGTGCCTCGGCAAAGTCGAGTTCCTTATGATTCCTATTTAGATGAAAAGAGCGAAGAACGCTACTATCCTGAATCCGAAAATCAATACTATCAGGAAGAAGCTCCCAACTATCAAGAAGAAGCGTATTACTCCGATGAGCAATATTATTATCCCGAAGATGAGTATTACGAAGAAGGTTATTACGACGAAAACGGAAATGAGTACAATTATTATTACGGCGATGTAAACAACTACGGTTATAATGCCGACGATTACTACGACTATTCATACTCAGCTCGTTTGCGCAGATTTCACGACCCCTATATTGGTTGTGGTTACTTCGATAATTATTACACGAATATGTACTGGTATAACTACGATCCATTCTTTTGGGGAACAAGTATCTATATGGGTTATAACTGGTGGCCTACTTACAACTGGGGCTTTGGTGGCGGTTGGTATGGCGGCTGGGGTTCTCCCTGGGGCTGGAACAGTGGCTGGTATGGCAGCTGGGGATCACCCTGGGGGGGCTGGTACAGTGGCTGGGGCTGGAACACTTACGGAATAGGTTACAACCAAGGATATTGGGATGGATTCTATACCGCCTCGGCAATCTACAATGCCAACGATTACTACTATAACAGCTACGACGGAACCAATAACTTTCGATATGGTCCTCGTGAATCCAAACTGACTAACTCTGTTGGAACAGCGCGCGATCTAGGTAGCCGTTACGAACAAGAAGCATCGGTGGTAGGACGCGATATTGCCTACCGTGAAACCAGCGGTAGCTTTAGTAATAGTACTCGAGAAGGCCGCGAATTTGCCAGTAAAACAGACGCTTTGGTTCAATCGAAAAGAGATAGCAGGACCTCTCGCACGGAGTCTGGCTCTGGTCTATCCACTGCTCCGGCTAGAGGAGAGTCCGGCTCTGTTTCCAATCAAGTTAGTCCATCGCGACAAGACTTAAACAAAGACAGAGGAACCGTAAGTCGTGAACCGTCCTCATCTCGAGTAGAAAGGCAACCTTCCACAGTAAACCGACCCGAGCGTCCAAGTAACACCAACAGGACAAGCCCTAGTCGTATAACTGATACGCCTCAAAAACCGGCAGCGAAGGAACCTTATAACCCAAGCCAACGACTGGATAACCGTCGTGTTCAACCTGAAACGCCTACCAATTCGAGGGCAGTTAGCCCTAATAGAACTAATCGTTCCGATGCTTCGAATGTAAGACCAAATTCCGAATCGGTGAACAGAAAGCCAGGAACTACTTCATCTCCTTCTTCCCGGAGTCGTTATACCTACGACAACTCGCCCAGCCGTCAACGCCCGGTTTACAACGATAGTTATCGCCGGGTTCCGACCAAACCATCGGCAGGTCAGAGTTCCGGAAATGTTCGTCCGGAAAGTAAAACAGGTCAGGTGTATTCTCGTCCCGGATCCAGCAGTTCATATAGTCGTCCGGAATCGACACGAAGCACGCGTACTCCAAATGTACGACCTCCTGCTTCGTCCAATAGTAATTATAGAAGCCCCTCAGGCACTTCGCGTCCAAGTGGCTCCTCCTATCGGGCACCTAGCTCATCGAGTCCAAGTAGAAGCAATTACTCTGCTCCCTCTCGTTCTTCGAGTCCTAGCCGTAGCTCCTATTCTCCACCTTCGTCGTCGAGCCGCTCATCGGGAAGTTCTTTCTCTGGAGGAAGCTCTCGTTCAAGTAGTTCAAGTAGTTCAAGTAGTTCAAGTAGTTCATCCTCAGGAGGAAGCCGCCGATAGTTCATTCCTGATGGTTTTGGTCTGATTAAATAGAAATTAATAAAACACTTCTTATTGCACTAATCGTTCTCAATCACATTGTTTATGTTGCAGTGCAATAGATCAATCGTTTACTAAAATAAAAATCATGAAAAAGACGATGTTTTTCATAATCGGAATGGTGATGGGTTTACCATTCTTGATTCAAGCACAAAATGCTGTTGATGCCTTGCGCTATTCACAAATGTATTTTGGATCAACCGCCCGATCGAATGCCTTGGGTGGTGCCATGGGTGCTTTGGGTGCCGATTTTGGAGCTCTTTCCATTAACCCGGCTTCGGTCGCAGTTTACCGAAAGTCTGAGTTTACACTTTCACCTTTGTTGGGTTTTAATCAAACCACATCGATTCCAAGCGATGGTAGTTCTTATACGGATTTTCAATACGATTTTCGCCTTGCTAATGGAGGTCTGGTTGGTGTCTTTGCGACCGGGAATGAAAGTGGTTGGATCTCAACGAATATTGGGATTGGTTACAATGTGCTGAATCAATTCGACCAACGAACCAGTGTTCGGATTTTAGATGCCAATAGTTCCTTGCTGGATGATTTTGTGTATGATGCGAATCAAAACAATTGGGCTTACTTATGGAATGAAGTAGCCTTGCTTTCGGATGTGATTTTTTTCGATTCCAATGCTGGAGTCTATAGCCATGATTTCATCAATTCGGAATATGGTCAATCCATTCGACGTACCATTACTGAAAAAGGCAGTAACGGGGAATATGTTTTCAGCTTGGGCGCTAACTATAATAATGAGTTGTTCCTAGGAGCAAATTTAGGTATCCAATCCTTGCGCTATGAGTCGACATTGATTCATAATGAATCCAATATTCCGGATAATTATTTTGGATTGAATCAATTTACTCATACCGAAGAAATTGATACTCGTGGAACCGGTGTTAATCTGAAAGTGGGAGCCATTTATACTCCTATTTATTGGATTCGATTAGGTGCGAGTGTTCACAGTCCTGTTTTTTATTCTTTGCGTGAATCTTATAGTGGCACCATGGCCGCTTCCTCGGATTCTTTGGGTGATTTATCGGGAAGTAATTCGGGTCAATTTGATTATGAAGTCATTACTCCTCCGCGCTTAATTTTAAGCACTGCCTTTGTTTTGGGACGAAATGCTTTGGTTAGCTTGGATTACGAGATGGTAAATTACTCATTTGCCCGACTTCGGAGTGATACTTATATGTTTGATATTGAGAATGAAGGCATCCAAGCCATGTATCGCAATACGCGCAATCTTCGATTAGGAGCTGAATATCGTATCGCTGCTGTGAGTTTAAGAGGAGGAGCTTTTTATTATGAAAGTCCCTTTGCTGAAGGGGAAATTAACGCCGGGTCCGATATGCTAGGATATTCTTTTGGTTTTGGAATTAATAATAGCTCGTATTTCCTCGATTTCTCCTACACGAATCGCTTTAATCAGAGTGAGTATGTTCTTTATCAACAGCCACTGAACATAGCTACCATTGAAAGCACGCAACATCAATTGTTGTTTACACTAGGATTTAGGTTTTAATTCAGGAATAGAAGTAAAAAAAAAGGCTTATCCACCAGTTGGAATAAGCCTTTTTTCATTTATAAAAGAGAGATTTATTGATCGTTCATTGAGATCAGAAATTCTTCGTTGGATTCGGTTTTTCTGAGTCGGTCGATAAGGAAGCTCATGGCTTCGATGGAATTCATATCGGATAAATAATTTCGAAGGATCCAAATTCGATTCATTACATCTTTATCAAGTAATAAATCTTCGCGACGAGTGCTGGAAGCATTAATATCGACAGCTGGATAGATTCGTTTGTTGGATAGTTTGCGGTCGAGCTGAAGTTCCATATTACCTGTTCCTTTAAACTCTTCGAAAATTACATCGTCCATTTTTGATCCGGTTTCTGTTAAAGCGGTAGCAAGGATCGTGAGCGAACCACCGTTTTCGATGTTTCGAGCAGCACCAAAGAACCGTTTAGGTTTGTGTAAGGCGTTTGCATCAACTCCACCGGAAAGGACTTTTCCGGATGCGGGTGAAACGGTGTTATAAGCTCTTGCTAAACGAGTTATCGAGTCGAGAAGGATAACCACATCGTGTCCACATTCAACCAACCGTTTCGCTTTTTCTAAAACGATATTGGCTACTTTAACATGTTTTTCTGCGGGTTCGTCAAAGGTCGATGCGATTACTTCGCCATTAACCGAGCGTGCCATATCGGTAACTTCTTCAGGGCGTTCATCGATTAATAAAATCATGAGGTAAACCTCCGGGTGATTGTCGGCGATTGCATTAGCAATTTCTTTTAGCAGGACAGTTTTACCGGTTTTTGGTTGAGCCACAATTAGGCCACGTTGACCTTTCCCGATCGGTGAGAACATATCGACTATGCGCGTAGAGAGGCTGCTTCGTCGTCCGCCGCTAATCCGGAATTTTTCGTTCGGGAAAAGTGGGGTTAAATGGTCGAAAGGAATTCGGTCGCGCACAATTTCCGGCAGTTTCCCATTGATATCGATTACTTTAATGAGTGGGAAATACTTTTCATTGTCTTTGGGTGGTCGGATGGATCCGGTAATGGTATCGCCGGTTTTGAGGCCGAAGAGTTTAATTTGCGATTGACTCACATAAATATCGTCGGGAGAGTTCAAGTAATTGAAGTCGGAGGAGCGAAGGAAGCCGTAGCCATCGGGCATAATTTCAAGGACACCGCTAGCTTCGACATAACTTTCTTCGCTGATGAAGATTTCGTTTTGTTCGGCTGGTCGGTTTTGCTTTTTGTTGTCCCGGTTATTATCGTTATTCGGTCTGGGGTTTTGATTGTTTTGTGGTTGGTGCTGTTTTTTAGCTTGTGGGGGAGTGGGCTCTGCGGCTTTAATCTCGGTAGGTTGGGCTGTTTCTTTGGGTGGAGTTGGGGTTGATTCTTTTACTGGTTGCGGAGTTTCCTGTGAGGATGCAATTGGCTGAGCATCTTCTGGTTTATTTTTCCGAGGGCGTCCGCGACGTTTTTTGCCCGCTTTTACTTCTGCTTCTGCTTCCGTTTTTGGCACTTCTGGAGCTGCTGCTTTTTCAGGCTTCGGGGCTGGTTCGGTTTCAGCCTGTTTTTCAGTTGGTTTTGCTGCTGGTTTTGAGAATTCTACTTTTTCGGTTTTAGGCCGACGTTTTCGTCGTTTTCTGGCATCGTCATCGGAAGATGCAGCGTTGGTTTTTCGAGTTGGTTTAACCGAAGCGAGAATGGCTTGCTGATCGAGGATTCGATAAATGAGATCTTGCTTACTCAGAGAGTCGGAGTCTCCTATTTCAAGTGATACAGCGATTTCTCTTAATTCATCAACCAATTTTTGGTTAAGTTCAAGAATATCGTACATAAAAAGATTGGATTAAGATAATAAGAATCTATTGTTGGAATTCAGAAGGCAGAAAAGAAGTGAAAAGGTTTTTCTGCGCACACTAATTGCTGCAAGTATAAACATTTCGAGTCACTTAGCAAAAAAAAAAGAAAAAGATTGTGGAAGTATTTTTTTAGGGAGAATATATCCTTATTTTTACGAATAGTCGAAATCCCTCTAAATGCGTTGGTAATTAGGGGTTTATGAAAAATAAGCACTTTAATATGCGTCAACTCAAAATTTCCAAACAAGTAACCAACCGCGAAGCCCCTTCGCTCGATAAGTATTTGCAGGATATTAGTAAGATGGAGTTGATTTCAGTAGAGGAGGAGGTTCAATTAGCCAAACGAATTAGGGGTGGAGATGATGCTGCCTTGGAACGATTGATCAATGCCAATTTGCGGTTTGTTATATCTGTCGCAAAACAATATCAGAATCAGGGGCTTAGCTTGCAGGATTTGATAAACGAAGGGAATTTAGGGCTCATTAAAGCTGCGAAGCGGTTTGACGAAACACGTGGTTTCAAGTTCATTTCTTATGCGGTTTGGTGGATTAGGCAATCCATTTTGCAAGCGCTTGCAGAACAGGCTCGCATAGTGCGTTTACCTTTGAATAAAATCAGCTCCATCAATAAAATCAATCGGACCCTTTCCATTTTAGAGCAGCAGTTTGAGCGGGAGCCCACGAGTGAGGAGGTAGGCTTGGTTCTGGATATGTTACCGAAGGATATTAAATTGATTTTGCGTAGTAGTGGAAGGCACCTTTCGCTCGATGCGCCCTTACTTTCCGACGAGGATGGGACTTTGTACGATCTTTTATTGGTCGATGAAAATAGGTTGCCCGACCGAAATTTGATCATGCAAAGTTTGCAGAAGGAAATAGATCGGGCTATTCATACCTTAACCTTTCGTGAAGCCTATGTACTAAGGCATTATTATGGATTAAACGGGAGGAAGCCTTCCACCCTGGAAGAGATTGGAGAACGCCTTGAGTTAACCCGTGAGCGGGTAAGGCAGATAAAGGAGCGCGCACTACGGCGCATTAAGAACACGAATAGAGGGAACCAGCTGAAGTCATTTTTAGGTGATTAAAGCTTCTAACCTTTAAGGTATATGATTTTAATAAAGCAAAAAAAAAGAGGGTGTTGTAATGATGTAACACCCTCTTTTTATGGTCTTTATAATAGGTTCTATTCGTGGCTGGAGAAATAGCGCATGAATTGCGACCGTTCGTAAACGGCAGGATTTTTAATGCGGCTATAATTCATTATTCCTTGAAAATCGTCGATGGTATCGTAATTCATTTCTTCCATCCAGTCTTTTAATTCCTGAAGAATTTTTCCAATCTCATCGAATCCATTTTTGTAGAGCACCGAGCAGATTTGTCCGGTTTGTGCTCCCGCCAGTAAACATTTGATGAGCGCTGTTCCATCGTGAATTCCGGTTGATGCCGACAGTTCGATGTGTTCTACTTTCGAGCTAACAATACCAATCCATCGGAGGGTGTTCCTTAAATCGTCGGGAGAGCTAAATACTCCGGCCGAAGTAAAGTTCAGGTGATGGATATCGATATCGGGTTGGTAAAATCGGTTAAATAGGACTACCGCTTCTACCTTCCGGTGGTAAAGTTTTGCTACAAAGTGGGTTAGGTTTGAGAAATGGCTTCCAATTTTAACCGCCAATGGAAGTTTGGTCGCCTCTTTTACTTTTTCCACGATGGATAGGTATTTCTCTTCCAGCTTGCTAGCATCTTGCAACGGATCGACTGAAACGATGTGAATGTTTAGTTCCAATGCATCGGCACCAGCTTGAGCTATTTTGCTGGCAAAACCGGTCCAGTCGATGTCGGAAACGCAGTTAATGCTAGCGATAACCGGGATAGAAATGGTTTTTTTTGCCTCTTGGATAAGTTCCAAATAATCGTCGACCGTATTGCTTTTGGAGTAGGTGCGGATATAGTCTTCTGCTTCGGGGTAGGCATGACTTTCGTTTAAGATTTTGCCTGCTTCGAAATTAATTTGTTCTTCGAAAAGCGATTTAAGCACGATGGCTCCGGCGCCTGCTTCTTCCAGTTTTTTTAGTTTCTCCAGGGAGTTGGTCATTCCGGAGCTGCTAATGATTAGCGGGTTGCGTAGTTTGAGTCCTAAGTAGTTAGTTTCCAGGTTTATCATAGCAATTGATTGGTCTGTTGATTTTGCTCAAAGATAGAGAATTAGGAATTTAGAATTTTTACAAATAAATCCTGTAAAGTACTTGTTCAGCATACTAATTTTCCTGAAAAACAGCACTTCCAATTCTAACGATGGTTGCTCCTTCTTCGATAGCGATGTTGAAATCGTTCGACATACCCATGCTAATTTCCCTGAACGAGTCTTGATTTCTGAAGTAGGTTTCCTTCAGGAAGCCAAAATGCTCTTTGAGTTCTTGAAACTCGGCTCGAACTTGTTGGGTATTTTCGGTGAAGGTTGCCATTCCCATCACTCCAACTATTTCAATGTTGAGCATGGCCTGGAAATCATCGCTGTCCAAGAGGGTCGAAGCTTCTTTACGGTCAAGACCGAATTTGGTATCTTCTTTAGCGATATGAAACTGAAGGAGGCATTGGATGGTTCTTTCGTTCTTCAATGCCTCTTTATTAATCGTTTTGAGCAATTTAAGCGAATCGACAGCATGGATTAAATGGACATGAGGAGCGATGTATTTTACTTTATTGGTTTGGAGGTGACCGATAAAATGCCATTCTACATCTTGGGGCATGGCGTCGATCTTTGCAAGGAGTTCCTGGGGTTTATTTTCTCCCATCACTTTATGGCCGGCGCGGTACACTTCCATCATTTCCTCGGGCGAATGCATTTTAGTTACCACCACTAATTTGACGAAGTTTGGGATTTGTTGGAGTATACCGGCCAGATTTTTTTGAATCATGAAATAGATGCTTTTGTGTTTAGTATTTGGCTATTTCTTTGAGGTATAGCGCTTGTAAGTCGCTTAATATTTGGTTGTTGTCGGTATGGTGGAAAATTCGAACTACTTCGTGGATATCGAAGTTTCGGTAGAAGAATCCATAAGCGGCATCGAAATGTTTTCCTTCCCAATTGTTTTTGACCGATCGGGTAATTTTTTCGAAAAGTTTCCAGGAGAGGGATTTTGGGATGGCCACATAACCCTGATAATTTTCGAGTTGATCGGTAAAGATACTGGGTTTTATTTCGTCGAGAATGAAGGTCTTTTTCACTTTGATGATAGCCTTGGTGTCGATTTTTTCAGCTTTCCGGAACGAAAATCCTTCGTTAATAAAGTGCGATTGAAGGTCTTCGATGTATTCGTATCGGTTTAAGTTCTTAATTCGTATGCAGGAATAGGTTTCGTTAAAGAAAAATACATCGGCGAAGGCGGCATCGAAATCGAAATCGGCATATCGGAGAATGTTTTTCCGGGCGCGGGTTACTTGTTCACGGCTGGTATGATGGTTCAATACTAGGAAGACCGATCGGGGTACCGAATCCTTAGGTAGGTCGTGATGATAACCGGGGAATGGTTCTTTGGTTTCGAGAACCAATGAGTTAGGGATGGAGTGTTCCGTAATGGAATACAAACTTTCTTCTTTGATAATGCTTCCGAGAGCTTCAAAACTGGCCATAGTGTTCAGGATTTAGGATGAAACATGGATTAACATGAGAGCCCATCGCTTAGGAAGGGATTCTCTCAAGGTTTCTCAAATGTATCCATTTTTTTCAGTAAAACGATATTTTCCACATGATGGGTATGCGGAAACATATCGACCGGTTGAACCTTTTCAATTTGATAGTTTCGACATAAAATTTCTAAGTCCCGAGCTTGGGTGGCCGGATTGCAACTCACGTAAACCAGCGTTTTAGCATCGGTAGTAAGTAGCGTTTCAGCCACATCTTTGTGCAATCCGGCTCGAGGAGGATCGACTACGACCACGTCTGGTTTTCCGTGTTGGGTCATGATGGGAGTGAGTAAATCTTTGATGTCGCCGGCATAAAAATGGGCGTGTTCAATTTGATTTAATTCGGCGTTTATTTTGGCATCTTCAATTGCTTCAGGCACATATTCGATTCCAACGACCACTTTGGCTCGATCGGCGAGGAAGAGTCCGATGGTTCCGGTACCGGCATATAAGTCGAAAAGAACTTCCTGACCTGTTAATCCGGCGAAATCCCTTACCTTTTTATATAGTTCGTAGGCTTGCTCGGAGTTGGTTTGATAGAAGGATTTCGGTCCGATACGAAACTTGCGCTCCTCCATTTGTTCGAGAATGTAGGGCATTCCTGCATAGTTAACTACATCGAGGTCGTGGATAGAGTCGTTTCGTTTGGTGTTGATAACAAAATTGAGGCTGGTAATATCCGGATAATTGGTGTGAATGGAGCTAAGCAGCGCTTCGCGTTTTGTGTCATCGATGGCCGCAAATACTACGATGAGCATGAGCTGATTAGTGGTGGTAGTGCGCACAATCAGATTTCTGATTTCGCCTTCGTGTGTTCGTTGATTATAAAAGGCAATATTCAGTTCCAGTGCTCTTTTTTTAATAAAAAGTCGGAGTTCATTGCTCGGTTCTTTTTGCAGGTAGCAGGTATCGATATCGACTATTCGGTCGAACATGCGGGGTACATGGAATCCGAGGGCTTCGCGACCATAAGGTTCATCGAGGTTAATTTCTTCGGCCGTGAGCCAGCGCAAATTAGAAAAGGTAAATTCCAGTTTATTGCGGTAATGGATTGTTTTCTCCGATGGAAGAATTTGTTCAATTTCAGGGAATTGCAAGTGTCCTATCCGTGAGAATTGATCGGCAACTTGTTTCTGTTTGAATTCCAATTGTTTGGTGTATGGAAGCGATTGCCATTTGCAGCCGCCGCAGGTTCCGAAATGGGAACAAAATGCTTCAGTTCTCAGAGGCGATAACTGGTGAAAACGGGTTGGGATTCCTTCCTGGAAGTTTTTTTGTTTTTTTTGAATTCTTACATCGACCACATCGCCTGGAATACAATTCGTAACGAACACGACCAGGTCGTCGAGCCGGGCGATTGCTTTCCCTTCAGAGGCAATATCGGTGATTAATAGTTTTTCGTGGATGATGGTTTTTCTACGGCTTTTACCCATGATGAATGAAAGGATTATCAATTTGAATGAGGTGGATTCGTTGCGTTGAATCCGCGCACGAAGATAGACCATAAAACGATTTGCTGTAACCCCCGATGCAGGGTAAAAATGGGCTTAGTAGTTTAAATCGCGCACCCCATTTTTAATGCTTCCAAGCCGTTTATCCATTTGAGTCATTAGTTTTGGGTTATTGAGTTGTTGGAGTTCTCGTTGAATGATGCGGTATCCTTTTTCCTTTGTTTCTTCCGAAGCGTAATCTTCGAGGTATTCGGCTAGGGTAAGGATTGCATTGGGAGTACAGTATCGTTTGATAAAACCTGGAATCGAAAACTCCATGAAATGTTCTCCGGTTCGTCCTTTCCGGTAGCATGAGGTGCAGAAGGAAGGAAGAAAACCATCGCTGATTAGCTCATCGATAATTTCGTTGAGGGAACGCGAATCGTTTATTTGAAACTGTTCTTTGTTTAAATCTTGTTGTTCATTTTTTGATTTTGAATAAGCACCCAGCTCCAGTTTAGTTCCTCCATCGATTTGGGAAACGCCGAATTGAATTACTTCTCGTCGAACGAAGGGGTTTTCGCGGGCAGTAAGGATTAGTCCTGTGTATGGAACGGCAAGTCGTAAAATGGCAATGAGCCGAATGAAGTCGTGGTCGTTTACAAGATATTTTCCTTTATCGCTTAAGGAGGAAGCATTTTGAATGCGGGGGAAGGAAATGGTATGGGGACCAACCTGGTAACAAGCTTCCAGGTGGATGGTGTGTCGAACGAGGGCCATTACTTCGAATTTCCAGTCGTAGAGGCCGAAAAGAGCTCCTATTCCCACATCGTCCACTCCGGCTTCCTGAGCACGGTCGAGTGCTGTGAGTCGGTATTCGTAGTTGCTTTTTCGTCCACGCGGGTGGTATTTTTTATAGGCCTCGGGATGATACGTTTCCTGAAAAATTTGATAGGTTCCAATTCCAGCCTCCTTCACAACCTTAAAACCGTCCACATCGAGAGGAGCTGCATTTATATTCACGCGGCGAATTTCACCTTTCCCTTTCTTGACGGAATAAACCAATCGGGTAGTATGAGCAATGTATTCGGCATCGTATTCGGGATGCTCACCATAAACTAGAACGAGTCGTTTATGCCCTTCATCCTCAAGTGCTTCTACTTCGTGGATGATTTCCTCTTCGTTGAGAGTTTTGCGTTCGGCCTCTTTGTTACTCACCCGAAATCCGCAGTAAGTGCAATCGTTGGTGCATTTATTTCCGATATAGAGAGGAGCAAAAAGAACAATCCGGTTGCCGTAAACTGTTTTTTTCAGTTCGCGGGCCGTTTCTTTTATTAATTCAATCATTTCCAGGTCGTCGGCTTGTAGCAGGGTAGCTGTTTCGGCTAAGGTTAGGCGTTTTTTATTTCGGGATTTATCGAGAATGGCTTCGATATTTTCTTTGGTTGGTTTGGCTTCACCGAGGTGGTCGGCAATTTCTTGTGGGTCGATAAATGCTTGATGTGGACGGTCGGCGATGCGACATTTTTCGGGATTAAAGATCATGGTGTTATGGCTTAAAGTTTTTCTTGTAAATCGGAGTTTTTGATGAGGGCAGATTTCACATGCACTCCGGCGATTTTACCTAGCTGACCGGTAAGTGAGCCGATTTCGTCGGTTGTACCGATTAGAACGACAGAAATGATGTTCAGTAATTTGGAATGGAGAGGGATTCCCTGACGGCCAAAAATGATCGGATTATGCCGGGAAAGGGCATGGTTCACGAGAGCGACCGATTCCGATTGTTCAATAACGATAATGGCAGTACCTATTCTCTTTTCCATTAGAAAATCCTCCGGATTAGATTTAAAAAAATCCTTGGAAAGGGGCTGTGAGACTCTCTCCTCAGATAGATGGCTAAAATAGCCGGTTTCGAAAAGAAAAAGGATGAGATAAATCAGTTGATTTGCTTTTTTCGATTTGGGCGGGATTTTCGGCTTTTTCAGGTATTTTTGAAAGAAAAAAACAATGACCTTAATTAAATCAATTTCTGGAATTCGTGGAACGATCGGTGGGGTAAGCGGTTCCAATTTAACCCCTTACGATTTACTAAAATTTTCGTTGGCTTATGGTGCCTGGTTAAAGCAGGAACGTCCGAATAAACGATTAAAAGTAGTGATAGGGCGCGATGCTCGTGTTTCGGGTTTAATGTTACGAGATCTTTTGGTGTCGTCGTTTACTTCTATTGGAATCGATGTGGTCGATATTGGTCTTTCCAGCACTCCTACTACCGAGCTGGCTGTAACCGAGTTATCGGCCGATGGTGGGATTATCCTAACTGCCAGCCATAATCCGATGCAATGGAATGCATTGAAGCTTTTGAATAGTTCCGGCGAGTTTTTATCCGATAGCGAAGGACAGGCCCTTTATGCTTTGGCTGCAGAGGAGGATTTTCTGGCTAAGTATGCTTTTGCCGATGTTCATTCCCTGGGCAATGTAAGTATTCAGCATCAAATGCTCGATTATCATATTCAATTAATAAAGACTCTACCTTATTTGAATTTACAGGCCATTGAGGCCGCTCAGTTTACCGTTGCGGTCGATGGTGTAAACTCGGTTGGAGGGATAGCCGTTCCTGCGTTGTTGGTTGCCCTGGGAGTAAAGAATATTGTGGAGCTGCATTGTGAGCCAACGGGAATTTTCGCTCATAATCCGGAACCCTTGCCAGAGCATTTGACCGAAATATCTCAGGTAGTGAAAGACTCGGAAGCTCATGTCGGATTTGTGGTCGATCCGGATGCCGATCGGTTGGCAATCATCAATGAAGATGGAACCATGTTCGGCGAAGAAAATACCTTGATTGCGATAGCCGATTATTTGCTGGAGCAGCGTAAAGGTAATGCGGTGTCGAATTTGTCGTCGTCGCGTGGATTGCGGGATATTTGCCGCAAGCATGGGGTCGATTATGCCGCAGCGGCAGTAGGTGAGGTGAATGTGGTTAAAGTGATGAAAGAAACGAATGCTCTGATTGGAGGCGAAGGAAACGGAGGTGTCATTTTACCGGAACTGCATTACGGGCGTGATGCATTGGTTGGAATCGCCTTGTTTCTGAGCTACATGGCAGAAAAACAACTACGGCCAACGCAGATTAAGGCTGGATTACCCAGCTATTTCATTTCCAAAAATAAAATGGACATTCCGGTTAAGATGGATATGGCTGCCTTACAGCACGCCTTGGAGGATCATTATGCCGAGGCTTCGTTTACGACCATTGACGGAATAAAAATCGATTTTCCCGATCGTTGGGTTCATTTGCGCAAATCCAATACTGAGGCGATTATTCGCATCTATGCGGAGGCACCCACTCAGCGAGAAGCCGAGGTTCTTGCCCAGGAGATTATTTCTTTTGCTAACAGTAAATTTGCGTAAGCAAGAGAGGGTATTTCATGAAAAAAAGGCGCAGCGAGCATTCTTATGCTACTCTGCGCCTTTTTTTTATTTCAGAAAGGATTGGAAGAACGATTGCTTCCTTACCGACAGCCATCGGAGGTAGCAATGGAAGCAACGATTCTTGAATTACTGAATTTCTGTCGACTGAAATGCCTAGACTAGATCGCAGGCATCGGCTGGCATCCAATGTTTATCTTTACCGTCCCATTTAACATTGCATCCAATCGGATTGGTAACCGGGTTGGTAATTTGCTTTCCTGCGAGAAGTTCCTCGAGCGCCTGCGACAAGTCGTCTTGTGTATGTTTGGTGTAATCGCGAGGGAAGTCGATTGCTCGTCCGGTGTAAACGAGTTTGCGATCTGCATTGAATACGAAAAAGTGAGGGGTTCTAAGCGCTCCGTAGGCTAAAGCTACTTCTTGGCTTTCGTCGTACAAATAGAGCCAGGGGAATTGTTCTTGTTCCATTCGTTTGACCATGTTTTCGAAGCTATCCTCTTCGTATGTGTTTTTGCTATTTGAATTGATTGCTACGAATCGGACTGATTTATTGGAAAATCGATTTGCGGTAGCTCTGGTATGTTCGTCGGATCCAATAACATAAGGACAATGATTGCAGGTAAAGAAGATTACCAGGAAGTCCTCTTTGAAATCCTTGAGGGTGTATGCATTACCGTTTGTTGCCGGGAGATTAAAATCGATTGCTTGTGCGCCAATTGGGAGTGTAAATGCCATAATACGAATTAATCGATGGTTAAAATTTCAAGTTCAATGTTTTCCAGGCCGAAGCTTTGAAGGTCTTCGTATCTTTTGGTTACGAGATGAAATTCTTGAGTCAGGTAATTGGTTAAATCTGGAGCCACAGCGAGGATTTCTACTTTATCGACTGTATTATTCAGCACCAGGTTAACGATATCGGTGTTGTAAGATCCATTTTCGTCTGTTTCGCCGGTGAAGGTGTGGATTATTTCTTCCTGGCTACAGGGAATCAATTTGATGGTAATCGTAAAAGGTTCGTTTGCTACTGGAACCGATTCGGTAGATTGGATGATTAAATCGGCCTGAATGTTTACTACTTTTTCGGCACTTTGGGTTGCTTCGCATGGGTCGGGGTCGGATTGGTTGCAAGCGGAAAAAGCAAGCGCAGATAGCATCAATGCGGCGATAAAGAGTTTCAAGTTCGGCATGGTATTAATTTTTAAAGGAAAGCATCCCTCCCGGAGGAATGTTCATTTTAGTTATCGTTTTTTCTTATTGAATTCGGTTACGAATTGATCAATGGCCATGGTCATACTGGGAGCTTCGGGAGTAGGTGCGGCTATGTCGATACGCAGACCGGCCTCGATAGCTGCTTGTTGTGTTCCTTGTCCGAAGGCAGCAATTTTAATTTCCTCCTGCTTAAAGTCGGGGTAATTATCCATAAGCGATTTCACACCAGCTGGAGTAAAAAGGACAATCATGTCGTATTCTTCATCGTATACATCGACTGAAGCTTTTAAATCGCAACTCACGGTAGAGAAAAGGGTCATGAGTGAGTAGGGGATTTTAGCTTCGTCCATAGCTGAGATGAGCGATTCGTTGGGAACGTCGGAGAGGGTGAGGAGGATTTTACCCGAAGTATGTTTTGATTTGATAACCTGGATAAGGTCTTGAACGGTTTTTTGTCCGAAGAAGATTTTTCGTTTGCGGTACACAATGTAAACTTGGAGGTAAAGGGCAATGCTTTCCGAAGTGCAAAAATACTTCATGGTATCGGGCACGGAGATACGACATTCGTCGCAAATTCGGAAGAAGTTATCGATCGCAATTTTACTAGTGAATACTACTGCACTGTGATCGAGTATTCGCACTTTAGACTCTCTGTACTCTTTGGAACTTACTCCTTCGATGCGAATAAACTTGAAGAAATCGATTTTCAGATTATGTTTTTCGGCGAGTTCGGAATAAGGATTTTTGTCGGTTTCTGGTTTTGGTTGAGAAACCAGAATCTTTTTAATTTTTTCCAAGGTTTTTTTGAGTTTTATTAGTTAGTAGCTTTAAGGTTTCAGAATAGGCAGTTAAAGATTATTTTCTGGGATTAAGATTCGTTGAGACAATATTGTGTGAGCATTTTTCTTCCAAAATTGTTGAGGGATAATTGCTGAAGGATGGTTATTTTCGCGTCCGCTTTTGGAGCTAGGTATTGCCGAATGTAAGTTGAAACATGTTTCATAAACGCCTGATTTTATGGTAAATCAGTATGGTTTGGTTATTCGATCATTTTAGCGTGCAAATGTAAGAAGATTTTAACACACTTGAAAAGCAATAGCTTTTAAAACTGAAAACCTTAATAATGGATTAAAAATGAGCAGTAATACAGATAGATTAACCTTGATTCAAGCAATCAAGCAGAGTAGCTTAGAGGATTTGTCTTCTTCGGTTCAGCCGATGGATCTTTTTCAACAGTGGCTCGACGAGGCGGTTGCATCCGGTCAGCCTGAACCCAATAGCATGGTTTTATCCACGGTCGATTCTAAAGGGAATCCTTCGTCGCGGGTTGTTTTGTTAAAGAAAATTGGAAGCGAAGGGATCTATTTCTTCACCAATTACACTAGTCGGAAGGCTCATGAATTATCCGTTAATCCGAGGGTTGCGGTGAACATTCACTGGCCGGAGCTTGAAAGGCAAATTCGGATTGAAGGGTTGACCGTAAAGGCCGAGCCGGAAGTTTCCGACGATTATTTCGAATCGCGTCAACACGGGAGCCGAATTGGTGCATGGGCTTCTCCTCAAAGTAAAATGATACCCGACAGAGCATTTTTAGAGCATCGGGTAAAAGAAATGGAAGAACGGTTTACGGCCGAAACGCTCAAACGTCCCGATTTCTGGGGTGGATATTTTATTCAGCCTTCGCGTATTGAATTTTGGAAAGGAAGAGAGAACAGGTTGCACGACCGCATTGAATTTTACTTGTCGGCGGGTATTTGGAAAAATCGTCGCTTGGCACCTTAATTTTTGTTTAAATTTTTTTGGATGTGGTAAAACAAAGTGCTTACCTTTGCCACGTCGATGGGGGTGCCTTACTTTCAGGCTGAGATCATACCCTTTGAACCTGATACGGATAATGCCGGCGCAGGGAACATGCACATGATCGCCCTTCATTGCAATAGTAATAATCTTTAAACCATTTTTGTATGAAACGAATTGGATTATTGTTCGTATTGCAATTGATTGGATTAACTGTTTTATCTCAATTGCAAATTGTTGGAACGGTACTGGAGTCGAGTGGCAAGACATTGCCCGGAGCCAGTGTTATTTTAAAAAACACCTATGTCGGTAGTTCTACCGATGCTCAAGGGCGTTTTGTGTTGGATAATCTCAGGCCTGGCAGCTATGAGTTGCAGGTGAGCTTTGTGGGTTATCAGGATCATGCTGTTGTGGTCGATTTGCAGGAAGACGTCGAGTTGACCATAACCCTTCCGGAGCGCACTTTTCTTACCGATGAAGTGATTGTACAAGGTACGCGGGCAAATGAAAAAATGCCGGTATCTTACACTGAATTATCGAAGAAAACCATCCGTGAGGCTTATGTGGGCGAGGACATTCCTTTTCTGCTGACGATGGTTCCCGGCCTGGTCGAAAATTCCGAGTCGGGATTTGGGGTTGGCAATACTGCTTTTCGTATTCGGGGAACCGATGCTAGTCGCATCAATGTGACGATTAATGGGATTCCGCTAAACGATTCCGAGTCGCACACTGTTTTTTGGGTTAACATGCCGGATTTTACCGAATCGGTCGATAATATTCAGGTACAACGAGGTGTAGGAACCTCCTCGAATGGAGCTGCTGCTTTTGGAGCCAGCATCAATTTCCAAACGTCGCAGTCGAGCAAAGAAGCTTATGCGCGTGTGAGCTCCAGCATGGGTTCGTTCAATACCTTTCGAAACAACCTGGCTATGGGTACCGGTTTGATTAACAATCGTTTTTCCCTCGAAGGACGTTATTCTCGCTTGAATGCAGATAGTTACGTTAATTATGGATTTGCCGACCATCAGTCGCTTTATTTGAGTGCCAATTATCATGGAAAAAACAGTTTACTCAAAGCAACAGTCATTCATGGTGATCAGCGGACTGGAATTACCTGGTGGGGGGTTCCCGCCGATTCGCTCGAGGTGAATCCGCAGTTTAATCCGGCAGGCGTTTATTACGATGCCGAAGGAAATGAGCAATACCATCGTGGAGCAACCGATAATTATCGTCAGACTCATTATCAGCTTCATTATTCGCAGCAGTTGAATCATCAGTGGTCGTTCAATACAGCCTTGCACCTCACTCCGGGCGAAGGGTATTATGAGCAGGTTCGCGACGATGAAACCTTGAGCGATTACGGCATCGGGCACTATTTTCCGGGTTATATCGAGGTTATAAGCGATGTGATTCGTCAAAAATGGATGAAGAATTATTTTTATGGAGGAACGGCCAATTTAATTTTTAGGCGGGATGCTTTAGAAATGAACGCTGGAGCGGCATGGAGTCAGTACGATGGCGACCACTTTGGAAAACTCATTTGGCTTGAAAATAATCCGGGGGTGCCGAAAGATTATGAATGGTATTTCAATAATGGATTAAAAACGGAGTTCAGTAGTTACGTAAAAGCAACTTACACTATATACAAGGGATTAAACCTATTTGGCGACCTTCAGTATCGAAGCATCGAATATACCATGAGTGGGATCGACGATGATTTAAAAGATTTAGCTCAGCACCATGCTTATGCTTTCTTCAATCCCAAAGTCGGATTTAGTTATCAGTTAAATTCGGCTAATCAGGTTTATGCCTCTTATAGTGTGGCACATCGTGAGCCGACCCGTGCCGATTTTAAAGAGGCGACTGGCGATTTATTGGCAACCCCACGTGCCGAGCGCTTGGATGATTATGAGCTGGGCTACCGCATGAATCATTCTCGGTTCAGTCTTGGATTAAATGCCTATTACATGGATTATACCGACCAATTGGTACTTACCGGAGAGAAGAGTGCTGTGGGTTACGATATTAAGACCAATGTGGCTGAGTCGTATCGAGTGGGAATTGAGGTGATTGGAGGGGTTAAACTTCCTGCTAACTTATCGTGGGAGGGAAATGTAACCCTGAGTCGGAATCGAATCTTGAATTTTACCGAATATGCCGCTTACTATGATGAGAACTGGGATGAATATTTTGTAGGTCGCGAACTAGGCTCCACACACATATCTTACTCGCCGGAAATTATTTTCAATAGTAAGCTTGATTATCGACCGTTTCGAAATTTTCAGGTTAGCTTTTTAAGCAAATACGTTGGGGAGCAGTATTTCGATAACTCTTCAAGTCCGGACAGAATGTTGCCGGATTACTGGGTGAATCATTTGTTTTTGAATTATTCGGTTGAAAACTGGGTGTTTAAGCAAATTGATTTTCGCTTCCAGGTAAAGAACCTGTTCAATGCCACTTATGTTAGCAATGCCTACGGTGGAGTTTGGTATGAAAATGCCACCTTGACACAAGGGCAGCCGGAGAACTACGATGAGCGGACCTGGGCTTATTATTTCCCGCAAGCAGGCATTCACTTTATGGGAGGTATTACGGTTCATTTTTAACGAATCGTCGCTCTGACTAGGTAATTTCTTAGGCCAAATCTTGCTGAAAAGAAGGGAAGTATCCAGGTTAAAACCTAGCCAGGATAGTTCCCTTTTTTATTGTGGATCGGCATCGAAGTAGATTTGAAGGTTTTTGAAACGAGGTTTTTCAAGCATCCAATTTCGTTGCTGTTGGAGAAATTCTTTGATGGATTGATTGGGTTTACTCCGGGGGATTTTTAGGATTAAATTCCTGATGTAGAAGTTTTGTATCCGGGAAACTGCAGGAATTTCCGGCCCCAGGAGGTATTCGTGAAATTCCTGTCGGAGGATTTGCGCAAAGAAATCGGCCGCCTCGACCACGGCGTTTTCGTTTCGGTGACGAAGTATAATTTGGACGAGCCTGGTATAGGGTGGATAATGGAAGAGTTTGCGTTCGTGTAATAAGTGGTCAGCCATCTGCTGATAATCTGTTTTTATTACCCATTCCAGCACCGGATGATCCGGATTGGAGCTTTGAATGAGAACCTGACCTTGCTTTTCTCTGCGACCCGATCGGCCTCCAACCTGCACCATGAGTTGAAAACTTCGCTCGGCCGATCGGAAATCGGGATAATTGAGCAGTAAATCGGCATCTATAATCCCAACAAGGCTTACGGCACTGAAATCAAGTCCTTTGCTAATCATTTGAGTGCCAACTAAGATGTCGATATTCCGATTCGCAAACTCCTCCAGGATCCGCTCGTAATTTTTTTTGCTTCGGGCGGTGTCGAGATCGAGACGGGCCACTTTAGCCTTTGGAAACAATTCCTGTATCTCTTCTTCGATCTTTTCAGTTCCTAATCCTTTGAACTGAATCGGATGAAAACCACAGGCTTTGCATTCCTTTATAGGAGCTTCGCGGTGTCCGCAATAATGGCAAACCATCGCATGCTGAAATCGGTGATAGGTGAGGCTCACATCGCAGTTCTTGCATTTTGGGATATGTCCGCAATCGGGACAAATGAGGTAAGGATTAAAACCCCGACGGTTTTGGAAGAGCATTACCTGTTCTTGGTTTTCAAGGGTTTCCTTCATGGTATCGATTAGTTTGAGGCTAAAACTACCTTGAAGCTTTTTTTTCAGTCTTTCCTTCTTTAGGTCGATAAGTTGAACGCTGGGTAACTTGCTTTGGTGGTAGCGTTCGTTAAGCTGAATGTAGGTGAACCGCTTCGCAAGGGAAAGGGCATAGGATTCCAGCGATGGAGTAGCGCTACCCATAACGATGCCGGCTTGATGTCGTTTTGCCAGCACGAGAGCCATATCGCGACCTTGATACCGTGGAGCAGGCGATTGTTGTTTGTAGCTGCTGTCGTGTTCCTCGTCGATAATCAATAGGGCTAATTGGTTGAAAGGCAGAAAGAGGGCCGAGCGAGCTCCTACAATGAGCTGAGGATGGGAGTGATTTTTGGCCACTTTTTGATAAATCTCGGCTCGTTGATTTTCGGAATTACGAGAATGGTAAACCAAAATAGTATTCCCAAAAACCTGTTCCAGCCTCCCGATAATTTGTGTGGTGAGTCCTATTTCCGGCAGCAGGTAAAGGACTTGTTTATTCAATGCGAGTGCTTCGCGGATGAGTTGAATGTAGATTTCGGTTTTACCACTACCTGTAATGCCATGAAGTAGAACGGGTTTGTTTTCTGTAAAAGAGGCAGTAATTTTTTCGAGCGCCTGTTGCTGTTCATCTGAAAGCTGAGGGAGGGTAAGCTGATTCGTTTCCGTTTGGATTAATTGCGATTCGGGAATTTCGGTGCGTGCCAGAATTCCTTTTTTAATCAATCCATTAATGGCTCCCAGAGAGCCGGGGAAGCGAATCAATAATTCCTTTTGACTAATTGTTGGCTCACTTCCATTGAATTCCCAATGCTCCGGGTCGAGTAGGTGTAAGAGGATTTGTTGTTGTTTTTTTGCCTTATTCATGGATTCGATCAGAGGGGAAAGCTGTTCGTCGTCCGGGGGGATATTTAGGCTAATTATTTTGATGGATTTCGGTTTAAAGGGAGGCCTCACTTCTTCTATGGTCTCCACCCAGTTTCGTTCCATCAGTTTTTTTACAATGCTTAGAGGGTTTTTGAGGTTCAGGTATTTGCCCAGTTTTGCTAAAGTTACTGCTTCCTGTCGAAGCAAAGCGAGCGTCCCTTCTTCCGCCGGCGATAGCGAATGCATATCTTCCGCGAAGTCCATTTCGAATTGCGGGGTCAGTTTAACAAAGGTATCGGAGCTTAGCTTAAATGGGGCCGGCATGGCAGCTTTCATCACTTCCCCCAGCGAGCATAGGTAGTATTCGGCTATCCACTCCCAAAATTTTCGTTGATTTTCATGAATGAGCGGTTCCGGGTCGATTATTTCGAGGATGGATTTATACTTAATATCCGGCACAGGCTTATCGTCCCAATCCCAGATGATTCCTGTGTAGAGTTTCGATTTACCCAAGGGAACGATCGCACGTTTCCCAATGGCCACTTCGCTTACCAGTTCGTTGGGCACAGCATAGGTTAGGCTTGTTGGAAGATAAATGGGTAAAACAATTTTGAGGTATTTCATTTTACAGGCAAATGTGGAGCAAAAAGTAAGCTTGAAGTAATATAAACCGCGAATTGATTAACAGTGTAAATATCGGTTTTTAGGATTGAGGAAGAAAGCCTTTCTTTATGCTTGGATTTGAATTTTCCACCTTTGATGCGAATACCTATGAGAAAGAGTAAAACTGAACCCATCGATCAACTCATTCAGTCGTATATACGCGGTATGGGATTAGAGCGACCCTTGTCTGAGAATCGACTCATTTTGTCGTGGGAATCGGTTACGGGGAAGTATATAGCCGGTCAGACCCGAAAAATTTATATTCGGAATCGGGTATTGTATGTTCAGATCCAATCGCCCCTTGTGAAGAGGGAATTGAATCTTATAAAAGAGGGATTGCTCAAACGATTGAATGAACCCTTTGAGCAACCCGTAATAGACGATATTCAGATTTTTTAGGCTAATCCAGTTCTTCCGGATTTTCGACATTCTCGAGGCCCATGTTGTACATGTTCATGGCTTTGAGACTCATACCCATGTTAGAAAATCCTCCGTCGTGATAGAGGTTTTGCATGGTCACTTTTCGGGTAAGGTCGGAAAAGAGGGTTATGCAGTAGGAGGCACATTCTTCGGCCGTTGCATTGCCCAGGGGCGACATTCGTTCGGTAAAATCCATGAGGCCGTCAATTCCTTTCACTCCGCTACCGGCAGTAGTCATGGTTGGTGATTGAGAGATGGTGTTGACTCGGATTTTCTTATCGCGACCATAGATGTAACCGAAGCTTCGGGCAATCGATTCGAGCATGGCTTTTGCATCGGCCATGTCGTTGTAACCGTAAAGGGTTCTTTGGGCGGCAACGTAACTTAGCGCGACGACCGAACCCCATTCATTAATGGCATCGAGCTTACGGGCTACTTGCATCACTTTATGGAAAGAGATAGCAGAAATATCGATAGTTTTTTGCAGAAAATTATAATCCAGATCATCGTAAGTGCGTCCTTTCCTTACGTTTAGCGACATCCCGATTGAGTGAAGCACAAAATCGATTTTACCGCCAAAATGTTCCATGGTTTGGGTAAAGAGGTTTTCCAGGTCGCTTATACTGGTTGCATCGGCAGCAATGACCGGTGCGTTGTTGCATTTTTTCGACAATTCATGAATTTCGCCAAAACGCATGGAAACCGGAGTATTGGTAAGCGAGAATTCGGCACCTTCGGCATGCGCTAGTTCGGCAACTTTCCACGCAATCGACATATCGTTCAGGGCACCGAATATGATCCCTTTCTTTCCTTTCAATAAATTATAGGCCATGATGGTTTCTTAAGGTTTATACTGATAAAAAAGCCGGGCAAATTTTAACTAAAAAAAGTTCAAATCAAAATACACATCTTCCCGGCCCTAATAAGTTTCTTCTATTTTTGTTCGTTCTTACAACAAATCATTCTTCTTATGCGCATTCTGCTTTTCCTGTTTTTATGGCTATTTTCCTGGTGGACACAAGCACAAAATATTGGACAACCTGGTGATACGCTCGTTAATTACGAAGATATTAACGGTATGAAACAAGGGTATTGGAAAAAGGTTTATCCCAGCGGAAAGGTCGCTTTCGAAGGGTATTTTAAAGATAATTATCCTCATGGTGTATTCACCCGCTACCATGAGACCGGCGAGGTAAAGTCGATTCAGGATTGCGATGCCGATTTGCGGTACTGTCGAACCCGATTGTTTCATACGAACAAAAAGTTGGCTGCAGAGGGAAATTATGCAGATCAACTGAAAGATAGTACCTGGAATTTTTACGACCGAAATGGTGGCTTAATCAAGGTCGAAAACTATGCTCATGGGCTAAAACATGGTGTTTTCATCAGTTTTTATCCCAATGGGGAAAAGGCCGAGGAAGAAAATTTTATTCAAGACCGAAAAGAAGGATTGTGGATTCAATACTATGAAAACGGGAAGAAAAAGTTGGAGGCAGAGTTCAAGAATGGGAAGCGGAATGGGAAGTTTTATATGTATTACGATTCAGGTCGTTTGATGGTGTTGGGTCGATACTTAAATGATTTGCGCGATAAGCGATGGATTTTTTACGACGACACAGGCAAAGAGCTCATCAACATCGATTATGTAAAAGGGAAGGCTGAAAACGAGGCTGAGTTGTACGAATTGCAGAAACAGCAATTGCTTGAATTCGAGCAAAATAAAGGGAAGTTTGAAGAGCCTGCCGACTATGTTCGCAAAAAGTTTATGTACGATGGTTATTAGACCTAAATAACTTCCATGCGATCTTTTTCCAGCCACCCTTCGTTCCCATCGCTTAATTCGATTTGATACCAATTATCGAGGCTATCGCTTACTTGTACTTTAGTTCCCTCGTGCAGTAGAAAGAGGTCGGTACCTTTTTTATCCGGGGAACCTTTAACCATTGCCGAGGGCGAGAAAATGATTGCACTTAAGCGATGCTCCTGATTTTTATAGGCTGAAAGAGACAAGCTTCCGGAGCTAATCCAGGAAATTAGTAGGACGACGCTCAGGATGAACCCGATTTTCTTGACTGAACTGCGGTTCGCTAGCAAATAGATTAGTAAAAAAGATAAGAAAAGGATGAAACTGCTTAAGCTAATCCAACCCCAGGAATTGGAAGATAGTTTTTCCATCGCTCCCCGATACCACTTGCGCAGAAACAATTCCGGCACTTGTTCCAACTGATCGATGGTTTGGGAATAGGAAAGATTGAGGTTGAATTCGATATCGGGATCGTTCGGATTCAATTTGCGGGCTCTTTCGTAGTTTAAAATGGCCGAAGGCAACTCGCCCAGTTTAAAATAGCTGTTACCCAGATTGAAATACAGATTGGCCGATTCGTATCCGTTTTTGAGAATCGACTCATAAGCTTGGGCCGCTTCCTTAAATTCTTTCTCGGAATAGAGTCGATTGGCTTGTTCGAAAAGCGATTCGCTGCTATCGGCCCGGGCAGGTAAAACGGTAATGATTAATGCCCAGAGGCTTAAGGCGAGGAGCGCGGCTGTTTTTTTAATTGCCGCATGCACGATTGTGTTGGTGAATGGATGGGTGTTCATGGGCTAGGCTTTTAACTGTTTTTCGAACGTGAGGAGTAATTGTTCTGCTTCTTTCAAAAGCTCATTCATTTGATTCGAACCTGCCGTGGGTGCGTATCGGGTAAATTCGCAGGTATCGAGCAAGTTATACAGGTTTTCCTGGAGCTCGTGGGCTATTTGATGTTTTTCGAGCTGATTCCGGATCCTTTCTTTGTTCAAATCGGCAAGGGGAATGGATAGTTTATCGCTAAGGAATCCATAAACGGCTTGCAGCAGCTCGTCGTAGAATTGACTTTCCTGATTGGCTTGCATCGCTTTTGAGGCCAGTTTCAAGCGCTTCAGTGCTTTTCGGTTGGCCATTTTTTGTCGCATTAGCTGGGTGTTCCCTTTTTGTTTTGCCAAACTCCGCAGCAACAGGAAGAGTACGAGAAATAAAACGAGCACAATCGGGTAGGTGAGGAGGTAAGTGGTTCGATTCCAAACATTGCTTTGTCGAAGGCGCAAATCATTTTGTGTTTTGATGTACCGAATGTCTTCGCCCACAAAAGCAATTTCTTTTTTGTTTAAACTTCGGCTGCTATAGGATATGGTTTCCTCTTCTCCTTTGGTTACCAGAATGGTATAGGAATCGGTGGTGAGGGTTTTATACGATTTGCTTTGGGTGTCGAAGTAGGAGAATTGAATGGCCGGGATGGTAAATTCCCCTGCATAGCGAGGAATAACCAGGTATTCGAAGGTTTTACTACCGCTAATTCCATTTTCGTTGGTGGTAATTTTATCCGTCACTTTCGGGTCGAATGGGTCGAGGTCGCTGGGGAAGGCAATTTCAAAAGGATTAATCAATTTTAAGTTGCCTTGTCCTTGAAGGGTGTATCGAAGGTTAATCGCTTCGTTTGCACTTAGTTCGGTTTTGTCGATTTGAGAACGCAGGCTAAAATTCCCCACAGCTCCGGAGAAATTGGCGGGCTTGCCGGATGGTAGCGGCAGCACTTCGATTGTTCGAATAGCGCTAACCCGATCAATGATTAAGGTCTTGTATTGTGGTACCGTTCTTCCAAAAAAATCACGTCCGTAACCTGCTTGAACATTCACTTTACTTGATAAGTGAAAGGGTTCTATTTCGATGGTTCCCGAACGCTGCGGGATCAGAACCAATTGCTTGAAAATACCAACATAATACACTTCGTTTCGATAGTTTTCCCGGAAAAGTTGTTTGGGTGTGTTCTCAATTTCGGAGGTGTAAAATCCATCGAACGATGGAAATTTAGCATCGGTGAATTCGATGTTGTTGGTGCGGCTATACACTTTTAGGGTGGCAACTATTTGCTCCCCCTGAAAAATTTTCGTTCGCGATAAATCGACTCGAACAAATAGGTCGTCGTCGGCAATACCGGTCGCACCTGCTCCGGATTTGCCTCTATTGCCAGTATTCCCTTTAACTACTTCGATCGTGACGGTGTTCGATTGATAATTTTTTCCATTAACCTGAATAGAGGCGGCTGGCAGCGTGAACTTTCCTTCTGTTTGACCTACCAGGACATAGCTGTAAGTAAATCGGTCGATGCGTTCGGTTTTACCATTTATTATGTTTACGCTGCTACTCGAGCCGGTAGCAGGGCCTTGTAATTTCCGGAAGGGACTGAAATCGGGTGGGCTGAAATTTGAACCTCGAGCATTTACTTCCCAAGTAAGTTGAAACTGCTCGCCAATAGCAACCACTCGCGGGGCATCTGCCTTAAAGCTTATGTTCTGAGCCTGCATTGTCAGAATAGAAAGCCATAAGACTCCCAAGACTAAAGCAATCTCTTTCCAGTATGTTGACCTTCTGCGTATCATTGTAATTCCCTTTTCTTGTGGTGCATTTTACTTCGATTGTATCAATCCAATGAGCAGTCGATTGAAAGCTACCAATCCTTTTCTACCCGTCGTTTTTTCTGTTTTGCTTTTTCTTCCTGTAATCGTTGTAGCACTTTTTGCTCTTCATTTTCCAGCATCTTCAAGATTCGTTCAGCATCCTCTTCCGACATCTCCTCCTCTCCAGCTTGCCCTTGCTGCTGCTCTTGTTCTTGCCCTTGCTGCTGCTCTTGTTCTTGCTCTTGCTGATTTTGCTCCTGCTGTTGCTCCTGCTGCTCTTGATCTTGGTCTTGCTGATTCTGCTGCTCTTGCTGATTCTCCTCCTGCTGTTGCTGTTGCTCTTGCTGATTCTCCTGCTCTTGCTGATTCTCCTCCTGCTGTTGCTGTTGCTCTTGCTGATTTTGCTGACTTTCTTGCAGCATTTTCTGAGCTACAGCCAGATTATATTTGGCAGCCGTATCGCTGGGGTTCTTTCGTAAACTCTCTTTGTAGGATTCAATACTCTCTTCGATTTTGCCTTGAGCCAATAGCGCATTTCCCAGGTTATAATGTACTTTCGATAGCTCCTTTTTATCCTCGGTTCGATTCAATAGAAGCTGATATTGACCGCTCGCTTCGGGAAATTTTTCTTGCTTGAATAGGGCATTCCCCAGGTTAAACCCTGCCTCGAACGAAGATGGATTTTCTTCGATGGCATTGCGATATTTTTCTTCGGCCGATTGGAGTAAGAGGGTATCGGCAGCAGTCGAATCGTTCACGGCTTGTTCATAGAGTCGATTGCCCTGACGGATGGGTTTACGCTCCTGCTGAGCGTATGCAAGTTCCTGATTCAAACCTATTAACAATAGAAGCGCTAAAAGCTTAATTGGATTCATATTCATTGGGCTTAAAAGAGTTTGATTTTGCGGAGGTACTTATTTTTTCTTTCGAGCAGCATGAATTCCAGAAGATATAAAAGAGCGGCCAATCCAATAAGGAGTTGAAACTGGTCTTCGTATTCGGCAAAAATTTTCGATTCGAGTTCTTGTTTTTCGAGTTTATTAATTTCGTTGAAAAGTTCTTTTAGTCCGGTGGATGTGTTTGTAGCGCGAATGTAACTGCCGCCGCCTTCCTGAGCAATTTGGATGAGTGATGTTTCATCGAGTTTTGAGATAACTACTTCTCCCTTGAGGTTGGTTCGGTAATTTCCTTTACCCGTTCCTGCCGGAATGGGTGCTCCTTTGGGTAAGCCCATTCCGATAGTATGCACCACAATTCCCTTTTCTTTTGCTTCGCGGGCAGCCTTAATGGCATCATCTTCGTGGTTTTCTCCGTCGGTGATGATGATAATAGCCCTGTTTTTTGCTTCGTTTTGAGTAAACGATTTGGCTGCCAGTTCCAAGGCAGATCCGATGGCAGTTCCCTGAATTGGGGCAATCCGGGTATCGACAGTTTGAAGCATCATTTTGGCAGCAGCATAGTCGGTTGTAATAGGTAATTGGGTATATGCTTCGCCGGCAAATACAATGAGTCCGAAACGATCGTACTGCAGCTCATCCAGTAATCGGGAAATGGCTTGCTTGGCCCGATCCATGCGATTGGGTAAAATATCCTCAGCCATCATGCTGTTGCTAATGTCGAGAGCGATAATGAGTTCGACCCCTTCCTGGTTTACTTCTTCCATTTTCGATCCGACCTGAAAACCCGATGTTCCGAAAATCAGGAAGGCTGTTGCGAGGATCATCAGGTAGAATTTCAGGTGTTTACGAAAAGATGAGTGATCGGGCATTAGCTTCTGCAAAAGTTCTTTATCGGCAAATTGGTTTTGCGCCTTTTTTGCCAGTTTAAGGCTAACCCAGAAAAGGAAAAGCAATACCGGTATAAGGTAAAGTAGGTTTAATATTTCCGGCTGTGCGAATTGGTACATGGTTAAGGTATTTTTCGAAAAACGAATAAACGGAGGAGAAACTCGAGTAAAATGAACAGGCTGGCTCCCAGAGCAAAAGGAAAGTATTCTTCTTTTTTGCGTGAATACTCTTTTACTTCGATTTTCGATTTTTCCAGCTGGTCGATCTCCTCGTAAATTTGTTTTAAACTATTCTTATTGATGGCCCGGAAGTATCGACCTCCGGTTATATCGGCAATTCGTTGCAAGGTTTCTTCATCAATTTTAACCTCTACCTCGTGGTAAATTTTTCGACCAAAGAAGTCGGTCCCAGGGTAAGGAGCTTTCCCGATAGTTCCAACCCCAATGGTGTATATTCGAATGCCAAGAGCCTGCGCAATTTCGGCTGCGGTAGCTGGCGAAATGTCGCCGGCATTGTTTTCTCCGTCGGTAAGGAGAATAATCACTTTCGATTTGGCATCGCTCTCTTTCAGCCGAGAGGCTGCCGTTGCGATTCCATAGCCAATGGCTGTTCCATCTTCGATCATTCCTTGTTTTACATCCTGAAAGAGATTAATCAGCACCGCATGATCGGTGGTTAGCGGGCATTGGGTGAAGGATTCTTTACTATAAACAACCAATCCAATTCGATCGTTGGGTCGATTATTAATGAACTGAATAGCAACATCTTTGGCTGCCTCAAGTCGATTCGGTTGAAAATCTTCGGCCAGCATTGAACTGCTAATGTCGAGCGAGAGCGCAATGTCGATTCCTTCGGTGCTAACATTTTCCCAATTTAGAGAAGATTGAGGACGAGCCAAGGCAATAATCATGAGTGAAAGGGCGATGGCTCTGAAAATGTATGGAAGGTGTCGTCCGTAAGTTCTCCAACCGGGTTTGATTCCTTTAAACATGCTGATGGTCGATCCGGTAAGATCGGCATGGATATGATTCCGCCGAAGAAAATAATAGACCAGCATTCCTGCTGGCACGATTAACAGGTAGAAAAACTCCGGTTGCGCAAATTGAACAGCAGCATTAAGCATGTGATTCCGATTTAGTATTCAACAATTCGGGTTCGCGCAAATTTTCGCTCAGTTTCGTTTGATGCACCCAATGGTAAGCGCGTTTGAGTACGTTTTCATTTTCTGTAGCTAATGGCTCTAGTTTGGCAAACTTCACAAGATCCGATAGCTCCAGAATTTCCCGTAGCTCTTGATGAAGGCTCGATGATATTTCGGTTCGCCGACTCGTCCAATCAACAATCTCAGGCGTAGTTTGCTCCAAGGCTTCGGTATCGAAACGGTTTTCGAGATACTGTCGAAAGATGAAGCTTAATTCTGAGTAGAATGCTTTGAACTCACTTTGTTGCCAAAGCTTTTTTTGTTCTAATTGGTCGAGTGCTTCGAGGGCAATTCGATGGGCCGGTCGTTTGGGTTGAGGTTTTGCTTCTTGTGCAGGCTTCGGTCTTTGTTGCAGCTTCTTCCAACCCCAATATGAAAGCAGAAGGAGAGCTGCTATCAATAGGCCAATTCCGGTTGCCGGAAGTGCTTCCTGCAGCACAAAAGGGGTGTCGATAGGCGGCTTGATATCCATTATGCCCTGAATAGAATCAATTTGAAAAGTTGTGACTGCCAGGAAGTTTGGCTCGGTAAGTAGGGTGTCGGAAAAGTTGGACGAAGTGAATACAAAGGCTTGTCCGGGCAGAATGTAAATGCCCGAATCGAAGGAGGTAAGCAATAAGGTCTGGGTTAAAGATAGGAGGTCGGCGCTTAGGAAAGTAGTATCAATCGGGCTTTGCTCCAGAATTTCGATTCCTTTCATGATTGTATCGGCAAAAGAGGGAAATTGGAGCTGAAAGTCCTTATGAACCTCAGCTTCGAGCCGATAGACGATTTGGTCGCCTATTAAGATTTGATTGGTATCTAAATCGGCTTTCACCACAATCGACTGACTTTGCATCGCGAGTGACGAAAGGAATAGCAGGATGAATCCGATGGCGGTTTTGATGGTCATAGCTTATCGGGTGTCGCGTTTTTTGAATAACTGCATCATACTCAATACGTAATCTTTTCCTGTTTCCAGCGAAGTGGAATCGATTCCGGCTTTATTAAAGAGTTCTTTTTCGCGCTGTTGTTGTTGGTTCCACCATTGCTGATACGCTTGGCGAATTCGCTTGCTGGAGGTATCGACCCATTGAAACTGACCGGTTTCAGCATCCTTGAGTTTAATCAGTCCAACATTGGGTAACTCTCTTTCTCTTTGGTCATACACTTTCAAGGCAATCACGTCGTGTTTTCGAGCGGCTATCTGAAGTGCTTCATCGTAGCCACTATCGATAAAATCGCTAATGATGAAAGTGGTGCACTTTTTTCGAATGGCATTGCTAAGAAACCGGAGAGCCTCGCTCATATTGGTTCGCTTATTCTCAGGTTTAAACTCAATGAGCTCGCGGATAATTCGAAGGATGTGTGAGCGACCTTTTTTCGGAGGGATGAATTTTTCCACTTGATCGCTGAAGAAAATGACTCCGATTTTATCGTTATTCTGAATGGCAGAGAAGGAGAGGACAGCCGCTAGTTCGGTAATAAGCTCGTCTTTACTTTGTATCCGTGTGCCAAAAATTTTTGAGTTCGAAACATCAATCATCAAGATGACGGTGAGCTCCCTTTCTTCTTCGAATACTTTTATAAAAGGATGATTGAACCGAGCGGTAACATTCCAATCGATGTTCCGGATACTGTCGCCATATTGATACTCTCGAACTTCTGAAAAAGTCATTCCTTTCCCTTTAAAAGCACTGTGGTATTCCCCGGCGAATAGGTTCCGGGAAAGCCGTCGTGTTTTAATCTCAATTTTTCGGACTTTTTTTAAGAGTTCGTTGGTTTCCATGGTTTGGTATCGTTTCCGTTGAAGTTAATTGAAGGAGAGGTCGGGTACGGATTAAGGTACTTCTACGGTATTGAGAATCTGATTAATGATTTCTGTCGTAGTTATGTTCTCTGCTTCCGCTTCGTAGGTAAGGCCAATACGGTGGCGAAGTACATCGTGGCTTACAGCACGCACATCTTCCGGAATAACATAGCCCCTGTGCTTGATAAATGCATACGCTTTGGCCGCTGTTGCGAGACTGATGCTGGCACGAGGCGATCCTCCATAAGAAATCATGGGTGCATATTTCGACAGTCGGTAATTGGCGGGTTCGCGTGTGGCAAATACAATATCGACAATGTAATTCTCAATTTTCTCGTCCATATAAACCTCTTTCACTACTTGTCGGGCATTGAGGATATCGGCGGGTTTCAGGATGGTTTGTGCTTTCGGGAAAGCCATGGCCAGATTTTGACGAATGATCGATTTTTCTTCCTCTTTGGTGGGATAACTGATAACCACTTTGAGCATGAACCGATCCACTTGGGCTTCTGGCAGCGGATAAGTACCTTCTTGTTCTATTGGGTTTTGGGTTGCCATAACCAGAAAGGGTTCCTCCAGGCGGTATGTCTCTTGCCCGATGGTCACTTGCTTCTCTTGCATAGCTTCGAGAAGAGCCGATTGAACCTTGGCCGGTGCTCGGTTAATCTCGTCGGCCAGGATGAAGTTGGAGAAAATAGGTCCTTTTTTTACAATGAACTCTTCTTTTTTCTGACTGTAAATCATCGTACCTAAGAGGTCGGCAGGCAGCAGGTCGGGGGTAAACTGAATTCGGTGAAATTTAGCATCGACTGTTTGAGCAAGCGTATTGATTGCGAGTGTTTTGGCAAGTCCGGGAACTCCTTCGAGTAAAATGTGTCCGTTGGTCAATAAACCAAGCATCAGACTTTCTACGAGATGTTTTTGACCCACAATTACTTTATTCATTTCTTGTTGAATCTGATCGATGAACAAACTTTCCTGCTGGATTCGCTCATTCAGAATACGGATATCCGGATTATAACTCATAGCCTTAGATGATTGATGGTTTTTTAAAGAAAATTAGCTGTAAAAAGGAGCAATTTTTTTTTCTTGCTCACACAAATTAAGAGCTTTGTGAGCTTAAGAAGTTTATAATTTTGTTAAAAAAGCTTAAGTGGTTAACGAGTTGAAATACAGGTATTTTGTTGAGTTTTCGTTCAATGGCTCCAGCTATGTTGGGTGGCAAACTCAGCCGAATGGATTGTCGGTCCAGGAACAAATGGAGCATCATTTTGGGGTGAAAATGCAACGAAAGGTTGAGTTAGTAGGATGCGGGCGCACCGATGCCGGAGTGCATGCCTCCTTTTATGTAGCTCATTTCGATTTGGATTTTCCACTCACCGATCCGGCTCAATGGGTTTATGAGCTGAATAAGTTCTTGCCCTCGTCGATTGCATTGAAGCAAATTTATGCCGTTTCACCCGAAGCTCATGCCCGATTTAGCGCTCTCGAACGGGCTTACGAATATCATATCGAATACGAAAAAAATCCTTTTACAGGCCATTTAGCGTGGCGTATGTCCAAATCGTTGGATGTTGTTTTGATGAACGAAGCAGCCAATTTGTTGCCAGTTTATGAAGACTTCAGCAGCTTTGCCCGCAGCAACAGCGATGTAAAGCATCATCGGTGTAAACTAAGTTCTGCGCACTTTGAGGAGCAAGAATCGCAGTTGGTTTTCAGCATTCGTTCCAATCGCTTCCTCAGAAACATGGTGCGCGCCATCGTTGGAACCTTAGTTGAAGTAGGACGTGGGAATTTGAGTGTGGACGACTTTGTGAAAATTATTCAAGCAAGGGATCGAAGAAAAGCTAAAACCTCGGCTCCTGCTCAAGGACTTTTTCTAACGGAGGTATCTTACCCGGAGTGGGTATATCGTCCTTAAACAGAAGGGTTCCCAGCAGGATAATTGCTCCCAGGATGGCAATCAGTACTCCGGCTATTTTGTTGATCCACCACAAAGTTCGAAGGGTAATTCGAGAGCGAAAAATGCTCACAATTAACGATAAGCCAAACCACCAGGTAATCGCACCCAGAAAAATTCCTCCGGCTAAAACGAATTCTTCCGAATTGGTTTCATTCTGAGTAGCGGGTAAAATACCGGCGAATAAAGCCCCAAAGACAAAAAGGGTAATCGGATTAGATAGGGTAAGAGCAAAAACGGAAATGAAATCGCGGATGAGCTTTCCGGTCGATAAGCTTTTCTTTCCCCGGTGTTTGATGGTTTGATAATAGAATAGTTTTATCCCCATAAAAACCAGTAAGCCACCCCCAATGATTCGAAGGTAAAGTTGGTTTTCTTTCATGAAATCGATGACGTAGCTCACACTGAAGGCGGCTATGAGCGCAAACACCCCATCGGCAACGGCTGCACCCAGACCAGAAAAAAAACCAATCCAGAGGCCTTTGCTGAGAACCCTTTGAATGGCAAAAATGGCAATCGGACCCAAGGGTGCCGAGACAAACAGGCCAATGATGATGCCTTTAAGGAGATAAGGTAATTCCACGCTGCTTCCTTAATATTTAGGGTTTTGAATCCGATTTAAGAAAACGTTCCATCATTTGTGGGTCGTTCAACTCTTTCGATAAGGATTCAATCATGGTGGTTGGTACATTGAAAATATCTAAGATGATGAATCCATCCAATGCATTATTGAACTTAGGGTCAATATTGAACCCAATTAACTGGCCTCCCATGCTCAGGTATTTTTTCAGTAATACCGGCATGCTGAACTTTTGCTCTACATCTTTAATAATGGAATCCAATTGATTAATATTGGTTTGTGCATTTTCGAGGATGATGGCTTTGTCGATTTTTAAATCGTCCTGAACGACAAATTCTTTCCGGGCCTGAATATGTTTTGCTAAGCTTGCTTGGTAATGATTCTGCTTCAGGTATTCGACAATGAGGGTTTTCGAAAATTTCGAATAATCGTTGCTAATGCTCACGGGTCCAATCATGTATCGGTATTCTGGATTTTTGATAAGGAAATACAGGATTCCTTTCCATAAGAGAAACAGGGAAAGAGGCTTCCGCTGGTACTCTTTCACAATGAATGAGCGCCCCAGCTCCAGGGATTCTTGCAAGATTTTATTGAAGGGTTTTTTTATCCGAAACAAGGATTGTAAATAGAAGCCTTTATTACCGTATAAATCGAAAATATCTTTCCCTTTTCCAATCCGATAGGCTCCGACAATTTTCGAAGCTTCGCTATCCCAAATAATGAGTTGATGGTAGTATAAATCGAATTCATCGAGGTCGAAAGATCGATTCGTTCCTTCGCCAACCTCGCGAAAAGTGATTTCGCGCAAACGACCAATCTCGATGAGTGTATTGGGAATAGCAGCAGCCGGAGCACAAATAACGCGATAAGCTTTCGATTCAAAGAGCAGGTATTGTTGGTCGAGTGCATCGATTTCTTGCTGTATTAAGTTTGGCTTTATCGCTTCGATAATCGGCTCAACGCGCTGTAATCGCTTTAGTGGATTTTTAAAGAACTTCCGAACCTCCAAATGAGTCCCAAGGGCATAGGTTCTGGCTCTTAAATACCTGCCCAGGCGACTATAATCGCCCAACTCTTTTTGTTCTTTTACACTGATAGGGTTTCCTATTCGGATCCGGATTGTTTTCCGCTTTTTGTTAATCAATTCGGAGGGAAGTTTCGCCGACTTAAGAATGGGATGAATTCTTCCCAATAGATGAAAAATCCAGCTGTTACTGCCGGCAAAATACACTGGAATAACCGGCACTTCTGCTTTTTTGATGAACTGAATGATTTGGTTATTCCATTGTGTGTCTTGCACTTGAAAACTGTCGGAGGTGTAGGCTGCTTCCTCGGGTGCAGGAAACAAGCCGAGCGCATTTCCTTCCGACAAGTGCTTCAAACTGCATTTTAGTCCGGTAAAACGGGAACCCGGGCTGTCGGAGTCGAACGGATTGTCGCGGATGATATGGTTGGCAATGGGTTCAATTTTTCGCGTAAGGGAATCGCCCAATAATTTGAAATCCTTGCGAATATCTCCGATTATTTTGATCAGCAATAGATTATCGATTCCGCCAAAAGGATGGTTCGAAATGGCGATAAATGCTCCTGCTGCAGGGATTCGTTTTTTGTCTTCTTCGCTAATCTCAATTTTAATTTCGAGTTGATCCTGCAAAGCGGTAATGAAATCCAACCCTTCCTTGTCGCGCAAATTAGAAAAGGTTCGGTTTACTTTCTTTAAGCCTAGTAGCTGCATTAAGATGCGCGCAACCAATCGACCTGCCGGGCCGGGCAGGTAAGAAGTTCGGGCGAGATCTTCCGGAGAAAACAAGTTCATGGGATAGGGATCAATTGCCGTGAGCGGCTATTCAATGCTAATTGTTGCCCAATATGAGCGGTAGGCCTTCGCTGTTACCAACCACAACTACTTTGGCGTTGTTCGATTCGGTTAGCTTAAGTGTGGCATCAATCCCTTTTTGAGTCAGGATGTTTTTAGTAAGCGACTGATTGATAATACGATTGTAGTTCGCAATCCCTTCTGCTTCAATCTCTTTTCTTTTAGCTTCGCTTTGCTCTCGGGTCAATTTGAATTCGTAAGCCAGTGCTTCTTGTTCTTGCGTTAGTTTTGTTTCAATGGCGTTTTTAATGTTCGGCGGAAGGTTGATAGAACGAATCAACATGGCGCGCATATCGATGTTGTTCTTGGTAAATACTTCGGTTGTTTCCAAAATAATTTCATCTTCCACTTGTTTCCGTTGGGTCGAATAAATTTCTTCGGCGGAATAGCGACCCATAACTTTTCGCACTGCCGAACGCAACTCGGGAACAACTAATCGACTAATGTAATCGGTTCCAAATACTTCGTGCAATTCTCCAATTCGATTATGAATAGGATTGAAACGGACGGAAATATCCACGTTCACACTCAATCCATTCTTATCGAGCACGTCCATCATTTCTTCCCGGGTTTGCTCTTTTACATTGTAAACAATGAAATCGTTCCAGGGTGCTACCACATGAAATCCCGGTCTTTTCACATCTTCCTTGTCTAAACCTTTAGTAAACTGATAAAAAATAACAGCTCGTTCACCTGGGTTAAGTTTGAAAAACATGCTGCTTCCGAAGAAAATTAATAATACCAGAGCGATTCCGGCAATAATGATGGTTGAAGAAATAGGTTTGTTCATAATTCAATCTTTTAAATTTATGCAGTGGATAAAAGTAATGTATTTATTGGTGCTGTCAAAAGCTGGATACTAGTAGGAATTTCGCTCTAAATCGCGCTTGGCATCGCGATTTTTCAGGGTTTCTCGTTTGTCGCCCAAAGTTTTTCCTTTTGCCAGAGCAATGGATACTTTTGCGTAACCGGTTTCGGAAATGAAGAGGGAGGTAGCCACAATGGTATATCCTTTTTCTTTGGTCTTTTTCTCTAGTTTTCTCAGTTCAATCCGATTGAGTAGTAATTTTCGATCGCGTTTTGGTTCGTGATTATTCAAATTACCAAATTCATATTCGCTGATGTGCATCCCTTTGATCCACAACTCACCTTGCTTGAAATAACAATAAGTATCGACTAAACTGGCTTTCCCTTTACGAATGGCTTTTATTTCAGTTCCTTGTAAAACAATGCCTGCCGTAAACTCATCCAGCAAATGATATAAGTATTCCGCTTTTTTATTTTTTATGACAGGTGTTTTCGACATAGCAAGAATTATAAACCGGGTTTAATGGTGTTTACAGGGAAAAGTTCCAAGCTTACAAAGAGACTAATCCGAATACCGGCGTAGAGAATAAACAAAGCTATTAGTACAAAACTAAGTTGTTTCTGTTCCGGAACTTCGAGCAAGATTTTACTCCCTTGCCAGAGCAGGTAAAATGAATAGAGATATAATAGCTTCAGGAAATAGAGCGACGATGGAGCGAAATTGATGAATATGGTTACCAGCAGGAAGGGCAACATGGAGTTGGCGATGTACTGGAATGCCCGCTCTTTGCCCAGCTGGGATGAGAAACTAATCCCTACCCGCCGAATGCTCCAGGAGGCGATATAGTATCCAAAGAAGATTGATATAAGATGAGCCAAGGTGAACCATAGTGAGTTGGCGAAGTTTCTTTCTCCTTCGGCAAATAAAACGCCGATGAAATGACTGATACCCAATAAGATCAAGAGTGGATAGAACAACTTTTTCCTCAAGAGCGGTTCCGGTTCATTCAAATATCGAATCTCTTCCCATCCTTTTGGGGAATCAAGGAGAAGAATCCGAATTCGGTTAAAAAGCCACTGATAATCCATCTGCTTATATACGTGAATGAACTGAAAGACTGCAAAATTAATAAGTTTTACCTAAGTTGATGGGAGCACTCTTGCCTGTATTCGTTTTGAGATGGTTATTTTCGCAAGCGATTGGATTAACTTCCTAAAACTTCGATTATCCGCCATATATCAACTGAAAATAATTTTCCAGCATGAAGTCAACTTATAAAGGAATCATCATAACCGGACCGACAGCCGGAGGGAAAACGAAGTTAGCCGTTCTGGTGGCTCATGCATTGGGAGGAGAAGTGATTAGTGCCGATTCGCGGCAAGTATATCGGGGCATGGACCTGGGAACCGGCAAGGATTTAGCCGAATACCAGTTCAAGGGTCAGACCGTTCCCTATCACCTCATAGACATTCGTGAACCGGGTTATCATTATAATGTATTTGAATTTAACCGCGATTGTAAAAAGCTTATCCGGGAATTGAGCCAAAAGGAAGTGCCCATTCTGATAGCCGGCGGAACGGGCATGTATATTCAAAGTATCTTAGATAACTATCGGATGATTGAGGTTCCTGTCAACGAGGCCATTAGACAGGAGAGAGCGAATTGGTCGCATCAGGCACTTCAAGCCTATTTAATCTCCTTGAAAAAACAACACAATCAGTCCGATTTGGATACTCCGCAGCGAACCATCCGAGCCATCGAAATTGCCGAGTATTACCGAGACAATCCGGACCTGACTCCTGATCCATGGAACTTCAAGGCGCTTATTTTTGCCCTCCATTTCGAGCGCTCCGAACAGCGCAGGAGAATTACCGCACGCTTGGATGAGCGACTTCAGCAAGGCATGATCGACGAAGTAAAAAGCTTGTTGGAGCAGGGTTTAAAGGAAGAGGAGTTATTGTTCTATGGCCTTGAGTACAAGTATTTGACTCTTTACGTGCTAGGAAAAATTTCATTCGATGAAATGCGCAGCCAACTGAATACGGCCATACATCAATTTGCCAAGCGTCAAATGACCTATTTGCGTAAGCTTGAGAAAGATGGTCATCCGATTCATTGGTTAAGAGGGGAGGACGATTGGAACGAAACGATTCATCGGGTTCTGGAAAAAAGCAAGGATTTTTTATCCCACGATTGATTTTTGAACGGAATAAAAAACTATATTTGAGAGGACTTAATAATTTTTAAGATTTTAGTTTTTTCATGATTAAAGGTTTTAGCCCCGTCAAAGCTGGCGGGGTTTTTTCATATCCATGATTTTTGTCATCTTTGCCCCCCAAAAATTAGAGTTTGTGAAGAAAACCTTGAATTATCTGAAAGAGAAGTGGGGCATTACCTCTACCTGGCAAATTATCATTATTAATGTTGTTTTTGCCATGGCTGGATTTGGAGTGGTTTTTATTAAAGATCATTTCTATGCTTTAATTGGAGTGGAAGATGCCGGATTTTGGGTCAAGTTCATTTTGTTCTTTCTCTTCTTTCTGCCTATGCACAACATCTTGTTGTTGTTTTTTGGGTTCTTCTTCGGTCAGTTTAAGTTTTTCTGGAACTACGAAAAGAAATTTCTGGGAAGGATTGGACGATTATTTTCTACTCGAAAATCTTTGCAAGAGAGCAAGGTGATCAATTCTAAGCCTTAACCGCTTTCTTTTAGTCAATTACAAGGTTAGCGAACCCACCTGCAGGGGCTAAGTAACTTGTCCAAGGGTAGTAAAAACCAATTCTCGAAGTAAAAATCTTTTTAGTTCAATTCCCGGTCGGTTGCTTCGCTTTGTCTTTTAAAAAGCATATTTTTACGACCTATGTGCGAGCTTTAATTTTTCATAAAAAATGTAACATCGTACACTATAGTGAGGATAAAATACATTCAAAAAGAAGACTTTAACATTAAACAAAACTTATTATGAACCATCAAAAGTCTGTATTCTTAGTTTTCATTCTACTTGTGAGCACCTTGAGTGTTTTTGCTCAACCACGCGATATTAGAAATGGTCTTGAATTTTACGATTTGGGCGAGTGGGCAAAAGCACGCGACTTACTGAAAGATGGATACACCGATATCAAAGACAAGGAATTGAAGGCCGAAGTAACATTCAAGATTGCCGAGTGCTACAACAAAACCTACAATTATCGGGTTGCCGAAAGTTGGTACAATCGGGCTATTCGTCGCGGTTACGAAAATCCGGAAGCAATTCTGTACTATGCCGATATGCTCAAAATGAACGAAAAGTACGATGAGGCCTTGATTGAATACCGTAAATATTTGGAAAAGGTTCCGGGCGACGAGCGTGGCGATTTTGGGGTTAAGTCTTGTGAGCTCGCAGCTATCTGGAAAAACGACCCCACACGATACAAGGTAGAAGCCATGGCATTCTTCAATGACCGGGAGGCCGATTTCTCGCCAGCCTTTGCAAAACGAGACTTCCGAGTAGTCTATTTTGCTTCATCTCGCGAGGGGGTTACCGGAGGAAAAGTAAGTAATATTTCAGGAGTAAATTTCTACGATATTTTTGAAACCTCTCAAGACCGGAAAGGAAAATGGAGCGTGCCTACTCCGCTGCCCCCACCAGTTAATACCGAGTTCGAAGAAGCAGGTTGTAGCCTGAACAAAAAGGCTAATGTGCTCTATTTTACCCGCTGTGCCAAAGAAAAGTTCAAAGTGCTGGGCTGTAATATATACGAAGCAAAACGAAAAGGCCGCGGTTGGGGTGAACCAACCAAAATCGATATCGCTCATGATTCGGTCGATATCAAGTTCCCGGTTATCTCTAGCAATGAACTTACCTTGTATTTCGCTGCCGATATACCCGGTGGTTACGGTGGGTCGGATATTTGGATGGTTAGACGAGCTAAAAAAACACAACGTTTTGGCGAACCAATCAATTTAGGACCAGAGATTAATACTTTCGGAAACGAATGGCCCTCGCATACTCGTGGAGATTCAACTATGTACTTCGCATCCGACGGGCATTATGGCATGGGAGGTATGGATATTTTCATGGCAACCATGACTCCCGATGGGAAATGGGAAATCGAAAATATGAAGTATCCGATTAACTCCAGTCACGACGATTTTGGAATCATCTTCCAAGGCGACGAAGAAATGGGATATTTCTCCTCCAATCGTCCCGGAGGGAAAGGGAGTAGCGATATTTTCTATTTTGAGCTTCCCGGTTTGAATTTCGAAGTGAAAGGATTTGTTACCGATTTAGAAAACGATGCCCCCATGAGCGGAGTTAAGGTAGCCATCCTGGGTGATAATGGGTATCAACTCGAAATGGAGTCGGAGGCCGATGGTTCTTATCGCTTCCCTAAATTACGATCCGGAGCCGATTATACCGTAACCGCGATGCTCGATGGTTATTACACCGGAAAATATACCTTCTCAACCAAAGATGCAGCCAACGACGAAGTGTTTGAAAGTAATCTGGTCATGGAGAAAATTGTTATCGGTATCCCTCGTGATATTTCCGATATCTATTATGACCTGAACAAGGCTACCTTACGCCCGGAATCGATGGTTTCGCTCGATAAAATGGTCGCCTTCCTCGAAGATAACCCTAAAATTGTGATTCAAATTAACGCTCATACCGACTATCAGGGCGATAATGCTCACAACGACGACTTATCGCAGCGTCGTGCAAAATCGGTGGTGGATTATCTCATCTCTAAAGGTATCGAAGATTTACGTTTATCGAGCCGCGGTTTTGGTGAATCGACTCCCCGAAAAATCGATGAGAAGTTGGCCGAAGAATATTCGTTTTTGAAGTTGGGCGATGAGTTAACCGAAAGCTTTATTAAAGCTCTCAACGATAAGGAAAAAATTGATGCTTGTAATCAGATTAATCGTAGAACGGAATTTCAGGTTGAACGAACCGATTTTGTTTCAACCCGCGCTCCCAAAGATGAATTTGGTTACGAAGATGGCGACTCCGGAGCTGAAGAATAAGTTCGCATAACCCACAAACCTGTCCTGTTAATGTGTATTTTTGCCCTCCGAATTCCCGGAAGGTGAAAAGACTTAACAGGACATGTTTTTTTATACCACAATTGTTTATGACCATTGAGCAACGATATCAACAACGAGGTGTTTCCGCAGGGAAAGAGGATGTTCATCGAGCTATCTCGAATGTCGATAAGGGGCTTTTCCCCAAGGCTTTCTGTAAAATTGTACCGGACTATCTAAGCAACGATCCGGATTCCTGTATTATTATGCACGCCGATGGAGCAGGTACAAAGTCGTCGTTGGCCTACCTTTATTGGAAGGAAACGGGCGATTTGTCGGTATGGAAAGGGATCGCACAAGATGCGCTAATCATGAACATCGACGATTTACTCTGCGTTGGTGCTACTCAAAATGTTCTCGTATCATCGACCATCGGACGAAATAAAAACTTGATACCGGGCGAGGTAATCGCTGCTATTATCAATGGCACTGAGGAACTACTGGAGCAATTACGGTCTTATGGAATGAATATCCATTCAACCGGGGGCGAGACTGCCGATGTAGGCGATTTGGTTCGAACCATTATTGTCGATTCAACCGTAGTCAGTCGCATGAAGCGTTCCGAGGTAATTAGCAACCATCGTATTCAGCCGGGCGATGTTATTGTTGGACTTTCGTCGTCGGGTAAAGCCAGCTACGAAACCGAATACAATGGTGGGATGGGGAGCAATGGTTTAAGCTCGGCGCGGCACGATGTTTTTGCCCATTATTTGGCCGAGCGCTATCCTGAAAGCTTTGATCCGCAAGTGCCCGCCGATTTAGTTTACTCCGGGTCGTATTCGCTCACCCAAAAAATTGAAGCACTTGGCGTCGATGCCGGCAAACTAGTTCTCTCACCCACTCGAACGTATGCCCCGGTTATTATGGAGGTGTTGAAGCATTTCCGGAGGGATATTCACGGAATGGTCCATTGTTCCGGAGGAGGGCAAACGAAAGTGCTTCATTTTATTGATGGAGTCCATGTAATTAAAGATAAGCTGTTCGAGGTTCCGCCCTTATTTCAAATCATTCAGCATGAATCAAAAACCGATTGGAAAGAGATGTATCGGGTGTTTAACATGGGCCATCGATTCGAGATTTATCTTCCTCCCCAATTAGCCGATGAAGTAATCCAAATAGCTAAGTCGTTCGAGTTAGAAGCGCAGCTTGTGGGCAGGGTTGAATCGCTTAGCGATGGGCAAGACAAGAAAAAATTAAGTATATACAGTCCCCACGGACAATTTGAATATTTTCAATAAGAATAAACAAGCCTATGAGTTCAGATAGTGCCTTTCTCGATAGAATGGAATCAATTAAACTTCGGTTCGAAGAAGTAAGTGTTCTGATAACCGATCCGAATGTGATTTCCGATATGAAACGCTTTGTTCAGTTAAACAAAGAGTATCGAAATTTGGAACCCTTGGTGAATAGCTACACCGAGTATAAACAAGTGCTTAATAATTTGCGTTCTGCCCGCGAGCTTTTACAAGATGAAAAGGACGAGGAGTTACGCGAGATGGCTAAGTTGGAAATCGATGAGATGACCGAACGTAAAGCTGAAATTGAGCAAGAGATTCGAATGCTGCTCATTCCGAAAGATCCCGAGGACGATAAGAATGCTGTATTGGAGATACGTGCCGGTACCGGAGGCGATGAGGCTAGTATTTTTGCCGGGGATCTTTTCCGGATGTACTCCAAATATTGTGAGAGCAAAGGCTGGAAACTCGAAGTGAGTTCTTTTACCGAGGGAACAGTAGGTGGTTACAAGGAAATTATTTCCACGGTATCGGGCAACGGAGTTTACGGCGTGTTGAAATACGAGTCGGGTGTTCATCGTGTGCAACGTGTGCCGCAAACCGAGACACAGGGCAGGGTGCATACCTCGGCTGCTTCGGTAGCTGTTTTGCCCGAAGCCGATGAATTCGATATCGACCTGAAAATGGAAGATATTCGTCGTGATGAATTTTGCTCCTCGGGGCCTGGCGGACAGTCGGTGAATACAACGTATTCGGCTATTCGCTTAACGCATATTCCAACCGGAATTGTGGTGCAGTGTCAGGATCAGAAATCGAAGTTGAAGAATTACGATAAAGCCTTAGCCGAATTGCGCACACGGCTTTACAATTTGGAATACCAAAAATACATCGACGAAGTAGCTTCCAAGCGAAAAACCATGGTTTCTACGGGCGATCGCTCGGCAAAAATCCGTACGTATAATTGGCCTCAAGGTCGTGTTACCGATCATCGGATTAATTTGACTTTGTATAATTTGCCTGCCATTGTCGATGGTGATATCGATCATATTATCGAAAAGCTACAAATGGAAGAGAACTCAGCTCGCTTGAACGAAATGGATGTGAACGCATAAGGAAATACGATGAAGGCTGCCGATTTATTTCAACAGATCCAGAAAAAGCAATCCTACTTATGCCTGGGCCTCGACCCAGAAAAGAGTAAACTTCCTGTTCATTTATTAAGCACGGAAGATCCGATATTTGAGTTCAATAAAGCGATTATAGATGCCACCGCTGATTCGGTTGTTGCCTTGAAACCAAATTTGGCTTTTTACGAGGCCGAGGGGCTAGCGGGATGGCAGAGTTTAGATAGAACAGTCGTTTATTGTCGGGAGAATTATCCGGATTTATTTCTGATAGCCGATGCTAAGCGAGGCGATATTGGAAATACAGCCCGCAAGTATGCCGATGCTTTTTTTACAGCATTTCCATTCGATGCTATTACCTTGTCGCCCTATATGGGACGCGATTCCATACAGCCATTTTTAGATTATCCGGATAAATGGGCTATTGTTTTGGGGCTCACTTCCAATTCCGGATCGGCCGATTTTCAGTTGCAGGAATTGGCAAACGGCGATTTACTTTTTGAAAAGGTGATGAGCGAGGTAGGCGGCTATGGTTCCACCGATTCGCTTATGTTCGTAGTAGGAGCAACCCGTGCCGATTATATTCGCAGGGTTAGGGAACTGGTTCCAGAGCATTTTCTCTTGGTTCCCGGGGTTGGAGCACAAGGAGGCAGTCTTGATGAGGTTTCGGCCCTTGGGTTAAATAAACAAGGCGGATTGTTGGTTAATTCTTCGCGAGGAATTATTTATGCTTCGCAAGGGGCCGATTTTGCTGAAGCTGCCCAACGTGAAGCTCTAAACCTTCAAAGGCAAATGAAAGCCTTGTTGGAGCGCTACTGCTAGGAGCTTAGTGGAGTGTAAGCTTATCGACCTTCATGGTAGGTCAAAAAAAAAGGAAAGCCTCGGCTTTCCTTTTTTTATGGATATCTATCCTAAATACGATTTCAATAATTTACTTCGTGAGGTGTGTCGTAAGCGCCGAATCGCTTTTTCTTTAATTTGTCGAACTCGTTCTCTGGTTAATCCGAATTTTTCACCAATTTCTTCCAAGGTCATTTCTTGACTGGAGATTCCGAAGAAGAGGCGGATAATGTCGCGTTCTCTTTCGGTTAAGGTTGCTAATGCCCGATCGATTTCTTTGCTTAAGGATTCGTTGATCAGTGTGCGGTCGGCGTTTGGCGAATCGTTGTTCGGCAAAACATCGAGCAGGCTGTTTTCTTCTCCGTCAACAAAGGGAGCATCGACCGATACGTGCCTTCCGGAAACACGGAGGGTATCGGCTACTTTTTCTTTTGGTAAATCGAGGACTTCGGCTAGCTCTTCAGGTGATGGTTTTCGTTCGTGCTCTTGCTCAAATTTAGAGAAGGCTTTGTTGATTTTGTTCAAGGAACCCACCTGGTTCAGCGGTAAGCGTACGATTCTCGATTGTTCGGCTAAAGCTTGCAGAATCGATTGACGAATCCACCACACGGCATAAGAGATAAACTTAAAACCACGGGTTTCATCGAACTTTTCTGCTGCTTTAATCAGGCCAAGATTGCCTTCATTAATTAAGTCGGGGAGACTTAGACCTTGATTTTGATACTGTTTTGCTACGGATACAACAAATCTTAGATTAGCTCTGGTCAACTTTTCAAGGGCAGTTTGATCTCCTTTTTTAATTCGTTGGGCAAGTTCTACTTCTTCTTCGACAGTAATTAGCTCTTCTTTCCCTATCTCTTGAAGGTATTTGTCAAGCGATGCACTCTCACGGTTCGTAATAGATTTGGTAATCTTTAACTGTCTCATAATTTAATTTACCCTTAAAATAAAATTTTTGCGAAAATAGATGTTTATTCCTTCACATTCAATATTTTTTTTGAAGGGGAAGGAATAAGCTTCAATCCTTGAATGTAACGAAGTTCAGGCCAATTTTGTTTCCTGAATTTGATTCTCTCTTTTGTTTCTTATTCGATCAGAGGCATGATTGAATGAACCTCCTCGGAAAATCTAACGGAAAAAATCGATGATAAATGAATTAAACGTCCGGTAATTAGTTAACTATTGCTATCATACCGGACGTCTTCTATTTCTATAGGTTGTCAAAAAAAAGCATTTTTATTCTACCCCAAAAGCATAATAGGCTACTCGACCATTGGGATAAATGCCTTCGACAAATACTCCGCCTGTCAGGTTGGATAGGATGGATATGACTTCATCGACCCCACTAATACGTTGATTATTAATGCTGGTGATGATGAATCCTTCCTGGATGCCGGCTTCGCTAAATTTGCCCTTGTCAAGACTGGTTATTTTTACCCCACCTTGACTCAATCGTAACTTCCGAGCTTCGGCCGTTGGCAGTTTTTCGAGACTTGCCCCGAAAATCTCTCCCTGGTTCGATTGAATGATGTCGGTATTACCCCGAATGTTTTTCAAAATTAGGTGGAAGTTCCGGATGTTTCCTCGTCGGTCTATCGTTACGTCAATTTCGTCGCCCGGACGGTATTTACTCAGTTGCTCTTGTAATTCGGAACTGGAATTAACCGGGTTCTGTCCAATAAAAAGGATGATGTCGCCTTCCTCGATACCAGCCTCACCGGCTGCCCCCAACTCACTGATACCCGCAATGTAAACTCCTTTTATCTCGTCGAGCTCAAGTTCTTTGGCTTTGGCATCGTCGATGTCCTGAATGCTTACTCCCAGGTATGCGCGCTGTACTTCGCCAAATTCGATCATATCGGCAACAATTTTCTTCACGATATTGACCGGTACAGCAAAGGAATAACCCACAAATGAACCGGTTCGTGAGGCTATGGCGGTATTGATTCCGATGAGTTCACCGGAGGTGTTTACCAGTGCACCTCCACTGTTCCCGGGATTTACAGCAGCGTCGGTTTGAATGAAGGATTCAATAGCAAATTTTTTGGATAAAATATTGATATTTCGTGCTTTGGCGCTAACAATCCCCGCCGTAACCGTAGAGTTTAAATTGAAGGGATTCCCTACAGCGAGTACCCATTCACCCACTCGTATATGGTCGGAATTACCAAAGCTTAGGAAGGGTAAATCTTCTTGTTCAATTTTGAGTAGAGCAATGTCGGTGGTTGGGTCGGCACCAACCAGGCTTGCTTTGAAATTGCGCTTATCGTTTAAGGTGATGTAAACCTCTTCGGCATTTTCAATCACATGATTATTGGTAACAATGTATCCGTCTTTCGAGATGATAACCCCTGAGCCACTTGAAGTAACCGGGGTTTGTCGCAATTGGTAGCCTTCTCCAAAAAAGAAATCGTAAAGAGGATTGTAATAAGCCTGATCCTTCATCGATTTGGTCATTACGTGTACTACGCTATGAACCGAAGCTTCGGCGGCGGCAATGAAGTCGATGTTTCCACTGGAAGAGATAGCAGGAAGGGAGGTGAAGCGCGACATTGGCTCTTCGTAGAGGGTATTTCTGCTGATCTCGTTAAGGCGATCCTGAATGGATTGATGGTAAATTCCAATTGCTCCTAAACTGATAAGGAGGGCGAGTGCAAGTGTGATAGAAAATTGTTTGAAATTCATACCAGTAGGTGTTAAGTTCAACAGATAGTTAACGAGCTTGAAACGTCAAAATTAATTCCCCTGTTGTCGGGTGAAGGGGCTTTTAACAAAACTTAACCTACTAGCATATTGAGAGATAGAACGCTTGACTTTCTGGCGGATTAGGTTCTCATCACTCCGTCTAATTGTCAGGTGCACCTGCTTCGGTCCACTGCTGTATTTGTTCAATTTGACAATCGTTGAGTGGAGCCTGATTATACGGCATTGCTGTATAGCCCGGTAAGCCGGCTACTGCTCCGTAGAGACTTCCGTTATTGGCTGCAGCTTGGATATCGGATAGTGAAACGAGGTTGATGCCTGCAGATGGAGCGCTTCCGCTATGGCACCCTTTGCAGTTGTTTTCAATTAAAGGAGCGATATGCAACGCAAAAGAAACATCGCTTGTGTCGCATTCGTCGCAACGATTCTCGAGCGCTCCCTGATTTATCCACCGGGCAATGGTGGCAATTTGGTCGGGCGTTAATGCATCGTAGGGTGGCGGCGGCATTCGTTTATCGAGATCGGTTTCGGTAATTTTCTCATACAAATCGGAACCATCGAGATTGAAGGGACGCACATCGGCAGTTTGCATGATGGTGGTGTAAGAAGTAAGGTTTACCCCATCCATGGCACTGGTGGCATCGTGGCATCCACTGAAGGCACAACTCGATTTAAGAATTGGATACACATCGTTGACAAAATAGGCTGTATCCGGATCACAGGGGATTTCACCTGTGATGATGGGTAAGTTCGGTTCCGGTTCTACGAACGGATCGTGCACGCAACTGCTAAGGCTGACCAGTAGCACAATGAAAGCTAAAAGAGCTGGGTGGGTGGTGTGTTTTCTTTCTTTCAGGATTACTTGTTTGTTTCTCATGGGTTGATATGTCAATAGGCTGGTGATGAGTTTTGATCATTAATCGTCCTAATCAAGCAATAGGAAACGAAACGGAGGATCTGTTTCGTGCCTTAAGTTTTCTTGTGTGAAGGGTGTGTTCATACTTCGTTTTACCCTAATCGATGTAGGCAATGATTTCGTTTTTTCAGTAATTAAAAAACCCGGCTCACATTAAATCCAAAATGAATATCGCCGTCGAGCCAATTTCCTGTGGTTTGTCCAATGAGGAAAGGTTCGGTCATGCCTCGGCTATTACTCAAGTGGAGTTGAAAAATATGACCTCCTGTTTCAAGGTCGAACCCGATTGATAAGGAGTTGCTTACAGTTTCTCCTCCTATGGTAGATGCAATTTGGTCGGGTAGTAAATAGTAGTATTCAACATTCCAACGCAAGGAGCCGGTTAAACGAACCGAAGTGCCAACCCCCATGGCGAAGATCGAATTAAAATCCTGCTCGGTGGGGACTAAATTCCGGTGCACTAAGGTAGGCATTAGTTGTAAGCTAAAGCTTTGTCCGAATTTTCGAGCTATGAGCAGAGAGTGGTGGTAGGATAGCCGGCTGGAAAAGTAGTTCGTTCTTTCCGGATTCGGCCATTCCTGACTGGTAGCATAGATACTGCTGACCCAGGTGGCGGTGACAGGGATGGTACGAACACCGCTTTGTTGCCGTAGCAATCGATACTTAATCGTTCCGTCGAACATTTTCTGGTACGACGACCTTCCGATGCCGATGTTCAAATTGTCGGTAATCCCGTATTCAAATCCTAATCGAATGGTAGCATGATCGATTCCAAAAAGATCGCGCCAACCTGAATTGAGTCGACCAAATCGATGCCCGATTAAGAATTGTAGTACTCCTTCCCCGTTGGTTTCAATACTGTGTCCACTTACAACCCGAGTTGTTTTAAAAGTGGCTATGGTGAATTGTTCTATCGGTTCTTCTTTCGCTTCCAGAAGCGCCATTAAATCATCCTGAGCTTGCAATGAAAAGGGTAAAATTCCGGCTAGAATAATTACCGATAGGCTAATCCATTTTTTCATCTGTATAGAATTTGATTTTTAAAGGTCAGATGGAATACTCTTACTATATTCATCGCGGTTGGTGCCATTTTATTCTCTCTGGAGTATTTCATAATTCATTTTAACTCGTACTTCAATCTTTTCGTTGATGTTGTCCTTCACTGCCGATGGGATCTTAATTTTAAAGTCGGCCAGCAAAATATCGAAGGTGGCTTCCCCAAATAGTTTTGTTTCCGATTGGCGGGTCAATGTTCCGGTAGTGTTAATCTCTTTCGATTCACCATGAATAGTAAGGATTCCGGAAACCGCAACTTCCTGCGGATTTGCAGACAGCGCAGCGGCATCGAACTCTGTGATTTTGCCTTTAAAACTAGCCTTAGGGAATTTATCACTTTCGACATATTTTTCGTTGAAGTGCTCTTGCATGAGCGCCTTTTCAAAAACAAAAGCTGTCATGAGTAAGGAAAAGGCCATATCGCCCGATTCCATATCAATAACACTCATAACCTGATTGTTAATAGCTTCGATGTTTTCGAGCGGAGCTTCCGAATAGAACTGAATCACTCCCGATTGGGTCAGGAATTTTTGACTGAGTGCGGTAAAGGAGTTTAAGGTAAGCAAAAAGACCACCATGAGCGTGGCTAGTTTGGAGATTTTCATAGATGTTGATTTATGTGTTTGTGAATATTCAGCTTGATGGTAACAGGAAGGATGTCTTTACTCGTAGCGCGAGCAAATGAAAGGACACATTAATTATTTGGTGCACCCAAATTGATCCATTGCTCAATGAGCTGGACCTGGCAGTCGTTCAATCCACCTCCGGGAGGCATGTCGCGATCGACCACTACTCGCTGGTAGAAGGAGTTATTATCCACCTTTACTCTGATTTGGTCATAGTTTTCGAACAAACCATTTCCACTTCCTCCGGGAGCATGACACTCAGCCGTAGCACAGCTCGATTTAACCAGCGGAAGGATATGGTCGTTAAAACTGACATTGCTAGTATCGCAGTTGCTGGTTCCATACAATAAATCTTCTTTGTCGTAATAGCAACTATTGAAAAAAGTTAAGAAGAGTAACAGGAACAGTCCGGCAGGGAGGGATTTTTTTGAAAATGAGAACATGTGGCAGCAGGTGGTTATTTTACGATGGTACAATTATTCAGGATAACATCCATGAGGAAACCTTGGCACAATCCGCGTATCGTAATTTCTTCTCCTACACCGGGGGCTTCAATTATTTTGCTGAAGGAGCAATTGATACCTCCAATGAGCGCATTTTCGGCTTTCAGGATGATGGTTGTTTGGGTATCGGATTGTTTCACTTCCAGAACTTCTCCCGTCACTTCTACTACCTTGGAACCATAGGTTGATTGGGCTTCTTGCTCGTTGCTGTCGAATGCGTCGAATAGCTCATTCGCATTTACCATGAAGTCGGCTTTCGCATTTTCCAGTCCGGGAGTTTTCTTGTTGAACAGGTAATAGCCGTAGCCGCCACCTAACAGAGCCAAAGCGAGAATGGCCAGAATCAATTTGCTTTTCATAAAATTGTATTGATGATGTAAACTGTTTTAAAACATGTAAAGGTGTGGATTGTTTTTATTTCAGACAAATATGTCTGCTATTTTTTCTGAGTTTAAATCAGGAGTACAGGGGAGTTTAATGAGGAGGTGGTGTGTTTTGATGGCTAACTTTCCGAGGCCGGTTTTTATTGGTTAAGCGGGTAAAATACGATTGAAACGTAATCGGATTATTAGCTTCCATCTTTTCCTATTTCAACGAGGCAGCTGCGGTCAGTTTAGCTTTAAAAGTTTATTTTTGGGCAAAATTTTATTTATGTCCGATGAAACCCCGGTGTTGTCCCGACGCGCGCGTCGAATAAGTATCTTAAATGCCACCGTACTTTATGTGCTGTCGTTCATGATGGTTCACATGGTGGTTTTAAGCATTACCTGGTTTTTATCGACCTCTTTGGGAATAGAAGCTCGCATTTTGTACAATCGAGTGGTCTTTCTAACGGAATACGATTATCAGATTTGGACAATCGATGCCATTGTAGCCATGTTCTTTGCCGGGCCTTTTATTGCGATTATTCTGGCTGGTTTTTTTAGCCGATTAAACACAGTTAATCGCTTTGATCAGGGTTGGTCCCGTATGTTCTATCTCTATGTGTTTTTTCATGGAGTGAATTTTTCCTTTGGAGCTCTCATGGCAGGAGCCTTATCGCAGGAGGTTCTTTGGTATGCTTTTGCGTGGTTACGCGTACCTCAAATTATGATGTATTTTATAGGTGTCGGAGGTTTAGTTGCGATGTTCTATCTTGGGCAGTCGAAGATTATGAGCATTTACGAAGCCTCCATTTTTCATCGTCCGAACGATTCGTTTAACCGTCAGGAATGGTTGCTGAATGCATTGCTCAAAGCCTGGTTGTTTGGAGGAATTATCATTGCTTTGGTTTTTATTCCCGGAGTTCAACGGTACCTTATTTACTTGCTTATTTTCCCGATTGTAATGTTTGCTCCGGCCTTTGTTCGTTCCCGATTCATACCGGAAGCTGTTGTTATTGAAACGCAAACACACGAACGGATTTTGTGGTTTCCTTTGATTCTCCTAATCCTTTCCCTGACTCTAATACGGGTTTTTCTGGTGATGTAAAAGCACCTTGTTTCCCGCCTACTGTTTTAAATAAACCCTGATGAATCATGAAGTTTTTGTTTTCTAAGTATCATGGTGCCGGCAACGATTTCATTTTAATCGATCATCGGACTAATCCATTCAACTTGACGCCGGATTTGGCCAAACGACTGTGTGCTCGGCGTACTGGAATTGGAGCCGATGGACTTATTTTGTTGGAAGGATCGTCCGAGGTCGATTTTACCATGCGTTACTTTAATTCCGATGGGGGCGAAGCTACTTTGTGTGGAAACGGAGCTCGTTGCATCCTCGCTTTTGCGAGCGATTTAGGATTGGGTAACTCATTTCGGTTCCGTGCGGTCGATGGCATACACGAAGGCAAAGTCTTTACTGTTGAAGAAAGGGCAGCATGGTTTGAATCATTCGGGAAAGGTCCTGCAGATTTTGCTTACGATCACTCGAATCGGATGGTGCAGGTAAGTATGCCCGATGTGGCACCGGTAGAGTCGATGCTGGGCGGTCAATTCTTGAATACCGGTTCTCCTCATTTTGTTCGGTTTGAATCACCGCTTGATGAAGCGCAATTCCTGCGAGATTCCTTGTATTATCGTCATCATGAGGACTTTGGAGCAGACGGCACCAATGTGAATTTTCTGAGCGCCGTTCCCAGAGGAATCCGCGTTCGTACTTTTGAACGTGGGGTTGAGGGCGAAACCCTTTCCTGCGGAACGGGAGTAACTGCGGCCGCTCTTGCCTGGGCGATGGAGGAGAAGCGAACCGGCAAGCAATTCATTTCGGTGCAAACTAAAGGAGGTTGCTTATGGGTTGCCTTTGAAGTGGATCCAAGTTCTTCTGTTCCTTTTACAAACATCGAGTTGATTGGTCCTGTTACCAAGGTGTATGAAGCCCAAAGTGATTTAGCTCTTTTTATGCCTTACTAAGTCGCGAATGAGGTCTGAAAGCATTCAAAAACTTTCTTACTTTTGCCTCGCAAAATGGATAAACGAAGATGAACATGAAGATAATTGGAAAGGTTTGGAGTACGCTGGTTGTGTTGGTTGTGGTCGCTTCTTTTTTAACCTCTTGCAGTACATCGGGCGATTCGAAGCCCATTACCACCGAGATTATTCAAAATTCAAAATCCTTGAACGATAAAGCTCCTGTTGGCGAGATGCCTCAGTTCGAGTTCAAAGAGACAGAAAAAGATTTAGGGATGATTTTAGAAGGAGAGCAGGTAATCCACACCTTTAAATATAAGAACGTAGGAAAAGGCACTTTGGTCATTAGTTCGGTATCGAGTACTTGTGGGTGCACGGTTGCCGATTTCAGTAAAGAACCCCTGGCTTTTGGCGAAGAAGGGAGCATAGAAGTGATGTTTAATTCCGAAGGAAGGCAAGGTGTTCAAGATAAGGTTATTACGATTTTGGCAAACACTGAGCCTAATCGAATTGAGCTGAGAATAAAAGCAAATGTTGTAGTTCCAAAATAAATAAATACTTCACTATGAATTTTTCACACACATTATTAATGATGAGTTCCGAGGGGGAACAAAGTCCTGTTTCGATGCTCATTTTTTTCGGATTGATGATCGTTGTATTCTACTTCTTCATGATTCGTCCGCAGGTAAAAAAGCAAAAAGAGCTGGCCAAGTTTCGCAATGAATTAGCTAAAGGCGATAAAATTGTAACTACCGGAGGAATCTACGGTAAAGTTGCCGAGATTAAAGAGCAGTATTTGGTTGTAGACATAGGAGACAATGTCAAGATTAAGATTGATAAAAATGCGGTTATTAAAGACGCAAGCGATTTAGCTCAACAACGTTAGTATCTCTTAGCTATAAGTAAAATAAAAAGGCCAATCTTCGCAGGATTGGCTTTTTTCGTTTACACCGTTTTTTCTAGCTCAAAGGGTATGTTTTGGTATTGAATTTTTAAGCATCTTTGATGTGGCATTCATTAAATGCTGTGTTAAGTACTTGGTAGTGCCTATTTTAGTTGAGGTATCGCCACACCACATGAGTCCCGCAAGGGACTCTTTGTTTTATTTCTTCTAAGTATTAAAACGAACGTACACGCCCAAGGGGAGGTCTATGCCACTTTTTGCACGAAGGAAGGATTCGCCAAATTCTTTGTGTGCGGTTTTGAAGTAGGAATCGACTAAATTACTGGCAATGATAGGGGAGTAGCCCAAAGAATAGAGATTCAGTACGAAGAAGCTGTTTTTTTTGTGAAGAATTTTCGTGCAAGCATCCAGCACATCGTTTATCCCTTCGTCGAGAATCCAACGTTCGCCTGAAGGACCGCGACCATAGGCTGGCGGATCGAGAATAATTCCGTGGTATTTGTTTCCTCTTTTTTCTTCTCTCCTTAGGAATTTGAGGGCATCATCGACCAGCCAGCGAATGTTGGTGAGTTTGCTTAATTGGCTATTATCTTTTCCCCAACCCACAATTTGTTTTACGGCATCGACGTGGGTAACCTGTGCTCCGGCAAGGCTTGCTGCCAACGAAGCTCCGCCGGTGTAGGCAAATGCATTGAGTACCTGTGGTGTCCGTTCTTCGTGTGTACTTATTTGTTGTTGAATATACTTCCAGTTATCGTATTGCTCGGGGAAAATGCCTACATGTCCAAACGAAGTTAAAGCAAGTTTCATTTGCATCTTCCCTTTCGGAAGATTGATGTCAATGTTCCATTTTTCGGGCATTTTTCGCAAGAGGGTCCAACCTCCGTTGCCAGGATCGGCACTGCGATAGGAGTTTTTTTGCGATTCCCTTCTATAATGTGCGTGGGCTAATTTGGACCACTCCTGGTCGGTTAATTTCTTTTTCCAGATGGCTTGCGATTCAGGACGAATCAAGTAATACGGACCAAATCGTTCTAATTTTTCAAAACCACCGCAATCAATTAATTCGTAAAAGGAAGCCGTTGAATTTTCCATCCTGTTTTTTTAACGTTCGCAAAGGTAGCTTATTTATACATTCCGTTTTTGTCCATTGTTCGAATTGCCATCACACTACCATTTCCTAAGCCTATAGGTACTTCTGAAAATGGGGATAGAGTATGATACGAGGGTAATAGCGATTTGAGGTGGGTTCAAACGAGAAAGCGTGGGTGAACCCATGAGAAGTTGAGGCATCGCCACGCCTTGCAAACAAACAGGTCCAAACCCACGCCAAAGTCGTGAGCGGGCTATTTGTTTCTGTTTGCAAAGAGTGAAAAAGGCGATTTTCAACTTCAGAAACTTAAGCTACGCTATATGTAGTAATTAAGTTTTGAGCCTCATGAGAAATTGATTCCCGTTCAGCTCGCAGCAAATATAAAAATTACTTTCAATCAATTTACAAAAGCTGTTAGGGAGCTGCTTCAATTTTGAAAGCTTCAAGCAACCAAGCAAAATCTTGCTAAAGGCCCGTGTTCAGAAGAGTTCTGCTCCGCGGATTAGTTGCTTAGGCAGGGAAGGAAATAGTCCGAATACGGTCAAGTATAAATTAACTGCCCTTTTAGCGCATCCTTTTTAGAAAAAATGACTGGCTCTACTGAATTTTTTTATATACTTGAAGCACCTAAATCATTTCCTAAAAATACTGGCTTAGGCTGGTTTAGGCATCGCTATGTTCCAGGATAGAGAGTCCCATTTGGGGCTCTCTTTTTTTGAAAAACGGATGTATTTAGGTCGATATAAACTTTGGTTGTAAGCTGGTAGGCGCACCCAATATAAACCTATGATAGGGTCCGGCATGTTTCTTTTTTCTTGTTAATTTTACCATCCTTAACAAGCGACTATGTCCTTTAAAAACCACATCCATGTTTGGCTTCAAAAAGGTTTCCACCATCCTCTGGTAGAGCGTATTAAAGACAACCGTCAGCGGATCGTGACTTTCCTGGTCTTTCTTCTTTTATCGGCTAGTTTTTGGTTTCTCAGCGTGTTGAATGAACGCTATACCACTGAGATTCTCTATCCGGTTCGATTCGTCAATTTTCCGCAAGAGAATGCACAAATTGCCAACTTACCAGAGTATCTGGAATTGCGCATCGAATCGCACGGCTTTAAGTTGTTGGGTTACCATACAACTACCTCCGTAAACCCCATCATGGTCGATTTGAATTTGTTTACACTCGATTCTTCCGGTCGCGATGTTCTTCTTAGCATTGCTTCCTCCCGACTGTTGCCAGGTGTTTCGCAACAATTGAGCGACGAAGTCAATTTGCTGGCAATCAATCCGGATAGTATCCACCTTCAATATCTTCCGAGCGTTCAAAGAAAAGTTCCGATTCAGTTGGGCTTCGATTATGAAATTCCCCGTCAGCATCTTTTAAAGGGAATTACGATCGAACCGGATTCCATTCCGGTGCGGGGTTTATCCAATCGGATGGATACCCTTCGAGCAATTTTCACCAAGAACAAAAAGATTCGGAAGTTAACCTCCGGCGAGGTTTATCGTTTCGAATTATCCCTTCCTTCCGAGCTAAGCTCTCCAGTCGAAGAGGTGAGTGTGAGTTTTAATTTTGAGGAGTTTACGCAATCGTCGCTCGCACTTCCTATATCGGTAAAAAATTTGCCGGAAGGATTTTCCATCAGTCTCTTCCCGGAAGAGGTGACCCTAAGCTATTTAGTGGCTCTCTCTGATTTCGATAAGGTACAGGCCTATCAGTTTAGGGTAGAAGCCGATTATTCCCTGCGCGACGATGCCGAGTGGAATGAGAAGCCTCGACTCAAGCTCTTCCTGGCCAAGCAACCTTCCTTTATTCATTCCACTCAAATGAGCCCTCAATGGGTGGATTATATTCTGGAGAAGCATGATTAGAGTTGGATTAACCGGGAATATAGGTAGTGGGAAATCCACTGTTGCGCGCTTGTTTGCCATGTTGCGCATTCCTGTTTACGATTCCGATTCCGAAGCGAAACGGTTGATGCAAGAGCACAATCGGGTTCAGCAATTTTTGAGTTTAGAGTTGGGATCGGAAGCTTTTTTGAGCAGCGGCCAGCTGAATCGTCCTTTTCTAGCGAGTCATCTTTTTACCCGACCAGACTTACTCAAAGCATTCAATGCGTTGCTTCATCCGCTGGTTTATAATGATTTTGAGCAGTGGGCTGCGAACCAATTGGCTCCTTATGTGGTTTTGGAGTCGGCCATTTTATTTGAATCGGGAGGGAATAAGCGACTGGACAAGGTGGTTCTGGTTAGTGCTCCTGAATCACTTCGGATGGAGCGGGTACTTGAGCGTGATAAAACAAATCGGGAAGCGGTACAGCATCGGATGAATTTACAGGAACCCGAAAATCAAAAAATAAATCAAGCGGATTATGTAATCCGAAACTACGATGGAGAAGCTTTAATACCTCAAGTATTGGCTATCCATCAATTTTTAACAGAAAAGAAAGCAAATTTTTAAAAGAGCTATGGCAAAATTTGGAAAATGGTTAGGAGGTGGATTAGGTTGGGCATTTGGCGGTCCAATAGGTGCCTTAATTGGTTATTTCATTGGTAATTATTTCGATAAGAAAGGCGATTTTCAGCATGCCGATGGACGCACGACCAAAGGTGATTTTATGATGAGTTTGCTCGTTTTGGTAGCAGCTACGTTGAAAGCCGATGGGAAGATTGTTCGGGCGGAATTGGATTTTGTCAAACAGAACTTCGTACGGTCTTTTGGCGAAGCGCAGGCAAAAGAGCTGATTCGTTTATTGGGCGATTTGGTCAAACAAGAGATTCCTTTGCCGGCGGTTTGCAGGCAAATAAGTCAGCACATGGATCATTCCTCACGCTTGGAATTGCTTCATTTGCTATTTGCCATTTCGCAAGCCGATGGTCAAATAAGTGCGCAAGAGTTGCAATTACTCGAGCGTATTGCTCGCGATATTTCGATTAGCACTTCCGATTACCAGTCGATTAAGGGAATGTTTGTAAAGGATACTAGCAATGCCTATCGTATTTTAGAGATAGAACCGACGGCGAGCGAAGAAGAAATTAAAAAAGCCTACCGAAAGATGGCAGTCAAGTACCATCCCGATAAAGTTGCCTATTTGGGCGAAGAGATTGCTGCCGATGCGAAGCAAAAGTTTCAAAAAGTGAATGAAGCTTATGAACTCATCAAAAAAGAAAGAGGATTTAATTAGTTCCTTTCAAATGCTCGTTTAAATTTGCATCGCTAATTCAAAAAAATACCTATGAATTTAAAAGGAATCCTTGCCATTAGTGGCCAGCCCGGATTATTCAGAAACATTTCCCAGGGCAAGAATCATATCATCGTTGAATCGATTGTAACCGGCAAACGCATGCCAGCCTATTCTACCGCGAAAATCAGTTCGCTGGAAGATATCGCCATCTACACTTACGAGGAAGATATTCCGCTCAAAGAGGTGTTTCAGAAAATTTACGACAAGGAAGAAGGCGGAAAAGCTATCGACCACAAAGCCTCGTCGAACGAGTTATTTGCCTACGTAGGCGAAGTGCTTCCTCAAATTGATAAAGAACGAGTTTATGCTTCCGATTTGAAAAAATTGGTTCAGTGGTACAACCTGTTGCATGAGCACAACGCTTTTGACCAGGAACCTGAAGCTGAAAACGAAACAGAAACCGAAAACACATCGGTGCCTGAATCAAGTAAGGAAGCATAAACCTTAAACAACTTTTTATCAAAGGCCTTTTGTTTACAGGAGGCCTTTGTTTATTTCAACCCAAAGCCTGTAATAATGAAAAAGACCCCACGAACATTTCTGCCTTCCGACTTAAGTATCCATACCTGGGAGGATATCGCTCCTTATTTCGATGCCTTGGAGCAGCGTAGCTTGGCTACTAAAGCCGATATTGAAACCTGGCTTGCTCAGCGTAGCGAGTTGTTCTCGGCCTACGACGAAGAACTTGCCTGGCGATATATCCGCATGAATTGCAATACCAACAACGAGGAGCTTTTCCATGGTTTCAATCAATTTATTGCGAACACGCAGGCTAAGGTGGAAACCTACAGTAACCGCTTGGATAAAAAGCTTCACGATAGCCCGGCCTACGAGCTTTTCCCCGAAGAAAAGTATCAGCTAATGTTTCGGTCTATTCGTACCGGTATCGAATTGTTTCGCGAGGAAAATGTGGAGATAAAAGCCGATTTACAGCAACAGATTAATGAATACGGCCTCATTTCATCGAATATGAGCGTTGAACACGATGGGGAAACGTACACCATGCAAGCGGCTGGTAATTTTTTGCAAAATACCGACCGGTCTTTGAGGCAAGTTATTTTTGAAAAAATGGGTAAACGCCGCCTCGAGGATAAGGAGCGCCTCGATGTATTGCTCGATGATCTCTTGGCGAAGCGTCACCGCTTGGCGCTTAATGCCGGTTTTGATAATTACCGCGATTTCAAATACGTTGAGATGGAACGCTTCGATTATGGGGTGGACGATGTGCATCGTTTTCACGAAGCGATAGAACAAGAAGTTAAGCCACTGGTAGAAGAAATTCATCGGAAGCGACTAGCCCAATTGGAATACGATCGTCTTCGTCCTTACGATTTAAAAGTTGATCCAAGCATGCTCCCTCCGCTGCAACCTTTTATAACGGGTTCGGAATTATTGGAGAAAAGTATCCGGGTTTTCCATCGCATTAAGCCGGAGTTTGGAGAATTTCTCGATACGATGCGGCGAATGGAATACCTCGATTTGGAATCGCGCTTAGGGAAGGCACCCGGCGGTTTCAATTATCCGCTATATGAGAGCAATGTGCCCTTCATTTATATGAATGCCACTGGGAATTTGCGCGATCTTGAAACACTGATGCACGAAGGAGGGCATGCCATTCATTCTTTCCTTTCTGCCCCGCTTGATTTGGTCGATTTTAAACAAACTCCAACCGAGGTTGCCGAATTAGCTTCTATGAGCATGGAATTGATGAGCATGGATTATTGGGATGAGTTTTTCAATCCATCCGATTGGATTCGTGCTAAGCGCTCGCAACTAGAGGGTGTGTTGGATGTTTTGCCGTGGGTAGCCACGATCGATGCCTTCCAGGATTGGTTATACACTCATCCCGGTCATAGCCACAACGAACGCAAAGAAGCTTGGACTCATATTGCTGCTCGATTTGGTTCAAGCCTTGTCGATTGGTCGGGTTATGAAGATATTGCCGCGTATCGCTGGCAAGCTCAATTGCATATTTACGAAGTGCCGTTTTATTACATCGAATACGCCATGGCGCAATTAGGGGCGATTGGTGTGTGGCGCAATTTTGAATCGGATAAAAATAGTGCTATCGAGGCCTATACGCGTGCCTTGAGTGCGGGATATACACGGAATATTCCAGCCTTGTATGAACTGGCGGGAGTGCGATTCGACTTTTCGGCAAGCTACATTCGCGAACTTATGCAGTTTGTTCAAAAAGAACTTTCAAAACTAGCTTGATTTATTCCGGATTATTCGAATTAGCTTGAAGGCGTTTTGCTTCATTCCAGTAATGATCCATTTCGTTCAAGCTCATTTCATGTAAAGATTTTCCCTGCTGAATCGTTTGTTGCTCTAAGTAGTTGAATCGTTCAATGAATTTTCGGTTGGTGTGCTCCAGTGCGTTCTCGGGATTAATGTTGTACAGTCGTGCAGCATTGATGAGGGAAAAAAACAAATCGCCAAATTCCTTTTCCATGGCTTCTTGATCATTTTTCTGAATTTCTACTTCCAGTTCCTGGAGTTCTTCGCGAACTTTCAGCCATACCTGGCTCTTTTCGTCCCAATCGAATCCTACGCCACGTGCCTTATCCTGAATCCGATAGGCTTTAATCATGGCGGGTAAGCTTTTCGGAACTCCTCCCAATACCGTCTTTGAAACGATTTGGTCGCCTTTGGCTTCCTTTTCCTTTAACTTAAGAGCTTCCCAATTATCCGCCACTTCTTTCTCGTCTTTAACCTGAACATCGCCATAAATGTGAGGGTGACGGAAGATAAGCTTATCGCAGAGTTGGTTTATTACATCGGCTATATCGAAATCCTTGGTTTCGGAACCAATGCGCGCGTAGAAAACGATGTGAAGCAGGATATCGCCCAACTCTTTTTTGATTTCATCGGGATTTCCCTCGCTAATCGCTTCGGCCAATTCATATACTTCTTCTATGGTTAGGGTTCGCAACGAGTCGAAAGTTTGTTTCATATCCCACGGACACTGAGTTCGAAGCTCGTCCATGATGCCTAATAACCGTTCAAATGCCTGGAGTTTATCGTTTAAAGAGTTCATAGCAAAGCGCTTAGCTTTTAGGTTTGATGCTGGTGATGTTGAATGCTGCCCAAAAGTACTATTTCCTTCCGTCACCTCCTTTTATAAAGGCTGAATTATCGGGAGGGTAAGCGAATTATTTCATTACCGATCTGACACTGGAGGCAATGCGATTTCGAACAGTATTGTTGATACAAGTGGATGTATGCTTGAGTGTTCAAGGCGTTCTTTGGGTGTTGACCCTTTTTGTTCCAAGCTCGAGTGATTTGATTGTTCTCAGGCTTTAGTTTTTCCAGCATCGCAATAGCTTTTTCCTGCTTTTCAGCTTGTTGGAATGTTTTTCCATAGTGATACAATGCGGGTGCAATAGCATTGATAATAAAGTGATGGGCCCAGTCGGTTCCGGGTGCTTTTCCTTTTTGCAGCGAAATTTTATTGAAACGATAATGATTTTCCCAGTATTCATCGAGTTGTAACTCTTTGCGCAACTGGTTCATTTGTGTCGGCTCAAACTCCAAGGTGAAGGGAAGGAGATGAGGTTGGCTCTCGAGAAATCGGATCCATTGTGCCAATCGTATGTTGGGAAAAGAGGAAGGTCGTGTCCCGGAGAATTTCCACAAATATCCCGGAAGGCTTTTAAGCTGATACTTGTGCTTGTGGTATAAATACTCTGCACGTAATTTTTGAAAATAATCGTCGCCAAACCACTCTGATTGAAGCAATCCTGCTTGCCCGAAGATGAGCGCTTCGAGCTGAAAACGTCGGTTGCGGTGCTTGGCAATGATGCTTAGCGGGAGGTTTCGAGCCAGCATTTCGAAGGGCATGCTGTTGCTTTTCTGTCCGAAACTGCGGGCAAAAAGACGATAGAGCGATGCTTCCCAATCGTTCCGGGTTTCGATAAGAAAGTGTTCCAGCAAATTACTCTTTGCCTCCAATCGTTCAATGGCCATTCGTCCCATCCAAAAGTTAAACTTAAAGGAATCGATTCGTTCGAGATGCTCGCTGCATTTGATCGTATGCCGCTCTTGCAGCAGCGATTCATAGGTTTGCCATAGCTTTCGCGGAACTTTCAGTTCGAGTGTCGGGATTTGCCTGCCGGTATCGGAATAGACCGGTTTGTCGTATTGCCCTACAACGTGCAGGATGATATTCTGATAAGCAGGGTCGTGTTGATGATGATGCTTGTACCAGTCGGATGCTTTCAGGTGAATTTCGACATTTCCAACCCAGCGAGTATCGCCTATGCGGATGGTTGCTGCACTGAAGTCGGGACCACTTTCGAAGTTCCATTCACCAGGGTCGTAAACCTCAATGCGTGTTCCATCGATTAATCGTAAATGTTTACGGGTTTTGGAATAATGCTTCCAGAAAAATTGAAGAAAATGTTCGTTCATAATGCCTCTACTATGTGTTAACAACAATGGGGCATTAGATAGTTGAACCTCTGCTGAGGTTCAGGGAGTTAGGGTTGGGTTAGAGCGCTGCTGTGCAACTGAATAGGATTAACCAATCAACTCCGTTCTTTTAATAATCGTTCCAAATCGTACATCTCGTCGCGTAATCGGGCTGCTTCGATAAAATCTAGCTCGGAAGCGGCTTTCTTCATGGCCGCTTTGGTTTTTTCAATGGCTTTTTTGAGCGCATCGGGCTTCATGTATTTCACCACCGGATCGGCGGCTATATCGACTTTCGCTGGTTCGGTGTAGGATCGGGTTATTTCATCGAATCGACCCATAAGGCTGCCCGTTGCTTTTTTAATGGATCGAGGGGTGATGCCGTGCTCTTCGTTGTAGCTGATCTGCTTACTCCTGCGCCGATTGGTCTCGTCGATGGTGCGTCGCATGCTATCGGTTATTTTATCGGCATACATCACGACCAATCCATTGACATTTCGAGCGGCTCTCCCTGCTGTTTGTGTTAGGGATCGTTCCGAGCGCAGGAAGCCTTCTTTATCGGCATCGAGAATGGCAACTAAACTCACCTCCGGTAAATCTAAGCCTTCGCGGAGTAGGTTTACCCCAATAAGGACGTCAAATTTTCCGGAGCGAAGTCCATCCATGATTTCGATTCGATCCATGGTGTCAATGTCGGAGTGAATGTAAGTACAGGCAATGGAAATTTTTTCGAGGTATTTGGACAATTCTTCTGCCATGCGTTTGGTGAGGGTGGTTACCAGCACCCGTTCTTTGAGGGCAATCCGCTTTTTCATCTCCTGTACCAGATCGTCTATTTGGTGCATCGAAGGACGCACTTCGATGAGCGGATCTAATAGTCCGGTTGGACGAATAACTTGTTCAACGATAATCCCTTCCGATTTTTCTAATTCATAATTGGCAGGGGTGGCACTTACAAATAGAAGCTGATTGACCAAGTTCTCGAATTCGTGAAATTTCAGCGGACGATTGTCCAAGGCAGCGGGTAATCGAAATCCATATTCAACCAGGTTTTTCTTTCTGGAATAATCTCCACCATACATAGCATGGATTTGTGGAATCGTTACATGGCTCTCATCAATGACCGTGACGAAATCCTGCGGGAAATAATCCAATAAACAGAACGGTCGAGTCCCCGTGGGGCGTCCGTCGAAGTAACGTGAATAGTTTTCGATACCGGAACAGTATCCAAGTTCTTTGATCATTTCCAGATCGTAACTTACGCGTTCTTCGAGCCGTTTGGCTTCGCCGTATTTTCCAATTTCTTTGAAATAGGTGACCTGCGCAAGCATATCGTCCTGGATTCCCCGAATCGCTTTATGCATTCGTTCTTTGGTGGTTACAAAGATGTTAGCCGGGTAAATCACCGCTTCGTTCAGATGTTCGAGAGTGTGCCCTGTTTCAGGGTCGAAGCTGATAATCTCCTCGATGGTGTCGCCCCAGAAAGTAATGCGATAAGCCACGTCGCCATAAGCAATGAAGATATCGACATTGTCTCCTTTAACACGAAAAGTACCTCGCTTAAAAACCACTTCATTTCGTGCATAAAGTGCTTCGACCAATTGGAGAAGCATTTTATTTCGGCTAATGGTTTGTCCAACGGTTACGCGGGTAACATTGGCATGAAAATCCTCTGGATTACCAATTCCGTATAAGCATGAAACGGACGAAACCACGATCACATCTCGTCGGCCCGACAGGAGAGCAGAAGTGGCACTTAGGCGTAGTTTTTCAATTTCTTCATTGATCGATAAATCTTTTTCGATGTAGGTATCGCTCACCGGCAAATACGCTTCGGGTTGATAATAATCGTAGTAGGATACGGAAATACTCTACGGCATTTTCGGGAAAGAACTGCTTGAACTCGCCATAAAGTTGAGCTGCGAGTGTTTTATTATGCGAAAGAACCAATACAGGTCGGTTCAGTTGAGCAATGGCATTTGCCACCGTGAAGGTTTTACCCGAACCGGTTACTCCCAATAAGGTCTGATAAGGCATTCCTTGCTGAAACCCATCGACCAATTGCCGGATAGCTTCCGGCTGATCGCCGGTTGGTTTGAAGTCTGAAACGAGTTTAAAATCCATATCGGTTTCGTTTTTTCGAGCGCTTTAAAAGTAAATGAATCGCCTGGAAAGTGCCTTGTCAGTTATGAAGAATTAGGGCCTGAGTGTAAAAAAAAACTCCCTCCAACGAAGAGTTGATTCGCGGAGGGAGTTTTAATTAGGTTCTTAGCAATTATTGCTTGATGAATCGCAAGGTTTCAGCATTTGCTCCAGATTTATGGAGTTGAATGAAATAAATACCATTGATTAATGCGCTGGTTTCAATTTCGATTTTTTCACGAGTTAAATCGCTCATGCTGTAAACTTGTTCGCCTAAAAGGTTGAAAATTTGTAAGCTTTCATAGTTACCATCAATCTCGAGATAAAGGCGGTTTCTTACCGGATTAGGATAAAGCTTCGAACTTCCGGAAAGAATCTCATTTACACTTACGTAAGGGGTAACATCACCTTCCATACGGAGTTCAATTTTCCATTCTTCGAAATTATAGTTCAATACTCCCTGAACATTGTAAGCAGTGCCGGGGATTGGAGCGTAGGTGTAGGAGTCGTTGTTGTGAACAAGGGTAGCACCGGTTCCGTCGTTAACTTCCCACATGCCAAAGCCATAGTCTTCGTTGGTACAAGTAGCATTCTCAACGCGTACAAAAACACCTTCGTAATCCTCTTGATTGACATCGGCAGTAGTTAAAATACTAGGATTAGGAAGGGTATTGCCTGAAGAGATAACAACAAAGGCACTTACTTCCTTCAATTCGGTCAAATCGTAGTATTCATGGACCAAAGCTGTAACTTCAATCTCGTCGCCTACAGCAGGTAGGTTTACATTGTCGTACACAAAAATTCCGTTCCATGCTCCATCGCCATCTTGGATGAAATATCCTTGTGAGCTGCCGGGTAAAAGTCCGGTTACAATTCCACTGGTAGTGACAATCTGACCATTTAAAGGCGATGCAGCAGCCTGACCTTGAATTTCATAAATGCTGGTTTCTACCGGGTCGGAAATAACGGTGTATTGCCCGATGTAGATGGATTCAGCACCTAAATCGTCGGTTGCAATGTATTGGATGTAAACGGTAGTTCCTTGAGCCTGAGCAGGAATAGCATTAGGTATAGTCGTGTAAACATCGAATAAATTCGTCAGAGTCATGCTGTTTGGGAAATTGATTCCATCGAGACCCCAGGCGAAACTAACGCTGGCAACGGTTCCATCGGCATCGGTAATAGTCGCTGCAACGATTACCGTATCGGCATCGGTAATGGAGGCAGGAATGAAGGTAACGCCTGTGATTGATGGTGCCATGTTTCCTCCGGTATAATGCGTTCCCAGGTTGATGTAATCGATTGCTTCTACAATCCATTCCGAGTTGGCAGCATCGGTACCAGCCGAAGCAGCCCAATCGTCGTTTCCTACAATAATTTCAGGTTTACGGATTAAGGTGTGGTTTAACGTTCCTTCGCTTACACCGGCAACATCCCAACCACCACCTGGATCGATATCGGGTACTCCAATCTGGTCGACAATCGTAGTGTCGGATCCTTGAATCTTGATGAGAGCTCTGGCATCGTTGCCATTATAATGCACAACGCTGGGGAAGGACAAAACTTCGTCGGCATCGGCAGCCGAGAACAAGGCGGAATTCATTTGGTCGGTAATGATTACCCAAACATCACCAGCGGCAATGGAAGCACCAGCCGGGAAGGTATGGAAATAGGTCCAGCCACTACCATTGCTGGTTTGAGCAATTTGGTAATCGTCGAGGGAGATTGGACCAGCGGTTGGATTGTAAATTTCCAGTCCTTTGTTATTGCTGCTTCCTTCCACATATTCCGAGAAGAAAAGGGTTCCTTCCGGCTGGTCGGCAACGCTCACTTCCCAAGTGCGGATGGTTCCGTCTTGGGCGGTAACCGTATAGCTTACAGCACTGGTGAAATCTTGAGCTACACCCGAAGCTGGGTTAATGCTGGCGAAATCGGAAACTTCGATGGTAGGAACGAGCGAAGTAAGGGCGGTTCCGGCAGCAACATAGGCAGTTACGGTCGATTGAGCATTGTCGATAATGGCCGATCCAACTTGTCCGGGAACACTGAAGGAAACAATTTCGGCCAGATTACTTTCTGCCAGGGTAAAGGTAATGGTGTCGCCAACCGGAGGAACTAATTCCTGGTGATTATCATCGACTAACCAAAGTACGAAAGTATGAGTTCCGTAAGGTAGGGCGGTGAATTCGATCGGATTAAGATCGTACTGCATCACAGGAGTTCCAGTGTTGAGAACATAATGCAGGTGGCCGTCGGCTCCACTACCAACAGCGCCAACTGAAAAATTACTTACGGAGAATTCAACGGTTAGGTCGGTGGAGAAAATGGTTTCTCCATCGGCCGGAGAAGTGATAGCCACTTGAGGCATGCTGGCTCCGGTAGTGTGTGTTCCTAAATTGATGTAATCGCTTGCTTCAACAATCCATTCAGAGTTGATAGCGTCGGTTCCTGCCGAAGCAGCCCAATCGGTATTTCCTTGCATGATGGAAGGTTTGCGAATGAGGGTGTGGTTAGCAGTACCCGAGGCAACTCCGGCAACGTCCCAACCAGTACCCGGGTCAAAATTAGCTTCGCCGATTACATCGATGAAAATAGTGTCGGTTCCTTGAATTTTGATGAGGGCACGACCATCATTACCGTTGTGATGAACTACACTTGGGTAGGGTAAAACCTCGTCGGCATTGCTGATATCAAAAATAGCTGCATTGATAGCGGCATTGGCAATAACCCAAACATCGCCTGGAGCAATGCTCGCACCTGCCGGGAAAGTATGGAAATAAATCCAGTCGGAACCATTGTTCGTTTGAGCAATTTGGTAATTGTCGAGTGCAATCGGGCTGGAACTAGGATTGTAAATTTCCAGTCCTTTGTTATTGCTACTTCCTTCTACATATTCCGAAAAGAATAAGTCGCCGGTGCTAACCGGTGCGGTGAAAAAAGATAAATCATCGACCCAAAGCGTTGAACCATCGACTGGTTCGGGGTAGGAGGCAACTAAATTGATGTTGACGTAGTTGGGAGTTGCGGTTGAGGTGTAATTGATCATCACCTCGAAGTTCTCCCATGCGGTGGTAGCATTCCCAACGAAAGAACCGTATCCGATAGTATCGATAATAGTGCTGGTTGCTTCATTGTAATTCAATAAGACTACTTCAACCACACATTGGTCGGAGCCCACGGGATTGTAGAGGAAAGAACCTAATAATTTGTCGGGGCGATCGGTAAAGGGTTCGCCACCATTGATGCTGTAGGTTTGGGTCATGGTGTTTACATCCAGCGTACCGAGGGTAGCAAATCCGGGAATATCCACATTCCCAAAGAGGGGAATGGTAATGGTTTTTGATTCTAATTTGAGGGCAGAGGTGCCGTTAACAACGGAACCGGTTTCTTGCATTAGAACCCAGTCGGTCGACATGATTCCGGCAATAGTAGCATTGGGAGAATCCCAGGAAGTTGGATTGGGGTAGGTCGTGTTGTCCCAACTCTCAAAATCGAGATTCAGGGAACTGGTTTGTGCAAATGCGCTAAGCGAAAACAAAGCAGCGATAAGCAGACTAAAAACGTAGTTTTTTTTCATGTTGTTCATTGATTTTATTAGTAATTGCTTGCAGTAATTCGTCTTGCAAAATATAACCTTTCTATGAGCTGGAGAAAGGGAAGTTGTTAAATATGTTTTAATCCTTTGGTCTGGTTATAAAATTCTCAAAACAAGTCCTTTGAGGTATTCGCCTTCGGGGTGATAAATACTGATGGGATGATCGGCCGGTTGTCCTAACTGGTGGAGGATTTGTACTTCGCGCCCCGATTGAGCGGCAGCCGCAAAAACCGATTTCCTGAATTCTTCTTTCGATACTGCCTGGGAGCAACTGAAGGTGAATAAAATTCCACCAGACGAAAGGTTTCGAATCGCTTTGGCATTGATTCGCTTATAGGCAACGAGCGCATTGTGCAATGCTTTTTGATGCTTGGCAAAGGCGGGCGGATCTAAAATAATAAGGTCGTAAGCTTGATCCATACCATTCAAAAAATCAAAAGCATCGGTTTGATATGCCGTATGGCGTGTTTCTTTGGGAAAATTAAGCGCAACATTCTCCAAACTCAGCTGGATCGCTCGCTCGGAGCTATCTACAGTATGCACTTCCTTGGCTCCACCGCGTAAGGCATACAAGGAGAACCCTCCCGTAAATCCAAATAGGTTTAAAACGCGCTTGTTGTGAGCATAAAATTCTACCAACCGTCGATTCTCGCGCTGATCGATGAAAAAACCGGTTTTCTGTCCTTGAATCCAATCGATTCGGAAGCTTAAACCGTATTCCTGAGCGATGGTATCGCTGCTATTTCCAAACACGAATTCATCCTCAGCTCCGAGGTCGGCTTTGAAAGGTAGGGTATGGGCACTTTTGCAATAAATAGCCTCCAAGCGCACTCCAAGTACGTGTTTCAATGCTTCGTAAATCATGTTTCGGTCCAGATACATGCCAATCGAATGAAATTGAACCACCGCGGTGGTATGATAAAGGTCGATGATAAGGCCCGGTAAAAAATCACCTTCACCATGCACCAATCGGAGCATGCTGTGTTCTGGTTTATCCCACAATTGCAACTGGATACGCAAGTCTAGGGCTGCTTGTAATCGTCGGGTATAGAAGGAAAGGTCGATTTCTTCATGCGCAAAGCTGAGAATCCGAACGGCTATGGACCCGATTTGATAATGTCCGGTGGCCATGTAGTCGCCGGCATCGCTATAAACTTGCACGAGTTCACCTTCTTGGGGCGACAATTTGGTTTTCTTCAATGCCCCGGAAAAAATCCACGGATGACGCCTGAAAAGAGCGTTTTCTTTTTTAGGAAGAAGTTGAAGCTGTTTCAATGTACAAATGTTTATCGGGTAGCGAGTAGTTTTTGATAAATGGCGAGGCAAACCCAGGCATCGGTAGCGGCGTAGAGTTGCTGGGCTTCGCTCAAATGGGCATCCTCCCAATTAGAAAGTTGTTGGTTTTTGGAGATGCGGATTTGTAAAACAATGGCTGCCAGCTTTTTGAGTCCAGAGTCTTCGATGCCAAATTGGTTCGAAAAACTTTGTAGATCAATGAAGCCGGAAGGCTCAAATTTACCGAGCTTTTGCAAGGGGGTGAAATCGTTGCTTAAGGCAACGCCTACTTTGATAACCTCCGGATTGGAAAGAACTTCGCGGATGAGCGGAGGCAAACCCACTTGATGAAGACGGAACAAATAAGCAGTCGATTCGGTAGCCAGTTGCAGAAGGGCTACCGTGTGCTGATTGTGTGCTCCTTTTTTGAAGCTTGGTTTAGTTTCGGTGTCGAACCCAAGAACCCGCGCTTTGCGTAATTCCGGCTCAATCGAAGCTAGTTGATGCAAACGGTCAATCATCACAATACGCCCTTCAAATGCGCGCAAAGGTAGCTCGGCTATGGCTTCTTTTTCGATGTGAGATAAAAACGGACTGGCCATGGAATTAATCATCTTGCTCGTTGAACGAATCATCCGATTCGGACTCCAAATCCATGAGGTCGCGACCATACTTAATCTGGTGCAGGGCACTGATTAGCCCTAGTAAACGGGTTCCCCAGAATTGCTCAAAGTTTTGCTTGCAAATCCAGGCTGCATCGTTCATCATTCCTTCCGTACCAATGCGATAAGCCTGAAGGAAATCGGCTAAGTCCTGATAAATGTCGGCATAGCATTCCGATAGGCATATTTGAAGTCCTTCGCGCTCAATTGCCATCATAGGCTCATGAATGGTGATATAAATGTCGAGATCGTCGAGGGTCTTGGATAAGCTGTTCTTCACAAAATTCCAATCCGATTCGGTAACAAATTTTGGAATATCTTCTTCTTCCTCCGGTTCAATCTCGGGCAGAAGGGAGGCCTTTAAATAAAGAAGGGACAATAATTTTTGGCTAATCGAAATGAGTTCGGGCAATTTGAGCTTTTCTCCATTTTCGACAAATCGGACGTATTCGGCCGATACGGTTACAAATTCAACTACTTCTTTCGATAAATGTGTTTGTGTCATAAATTAAGCTGATATGCTTCTGCAAATTCTAGCGGCGAAATTAGCTTTTTATGAAAACAATTTACCGGTAAGCTCCAAACAATTATCCGCTCGGTAGCGAAGCTGTCCTTCATCTATTAAATAGCGGATAACCTGAATGCTTTTGTTGGGAATGAAATCGATTGAATCGACCAGTTTTTCTAATGGTTGAGGTGATTTACTCAAGTGGTCGTGTATCGATTCAATCAGGCTGTCGTATTCGAATTGGGTCAAATTATGCTCTGTTTTTCGCAAACAATAATCGCACTGCCCACAACGCTTAGCGCTCTCATCGCCAAAATATTCCAATAACATTTGGCTTCGACATCGATAGGGATTATTGGCATAATGAAGAGCTGCCTGTAGTTTGTCGGCATAATTCTTCTTTCGCGAATCGTAGTGTTCTTTGCTCAAATAGAGCAAGGAGTTTTCGAGTCGCTCTTTTAAATAGGTGATCAGAGGGGAGGAATTCGATGGAATGTAGTTGATAATTTTGAGTCGCGTAAGGTATTTTAGCATCTCGTAGAGTTCGTCGCGACTAATTCCAAGCTTACTCGCTAAAAATGATTCATCGATTTTAATGTAATCGTTGAATAAACCCGTGTAAGATCGCAGGATGAGCTTGATTAACGTGTCGTATCGAATATTGGCCACCTGAAACCGGTAAAGATCGTCGCGTTCTACTAAAAAGATAAGCCGCGACGGGTTATTTAGATCATCGCTCAAGCTAAGATACCCTTCCTGCTCGAGGAATTTGATAGCATGAAAAGCAATCATGGCATCGAGTTTAAACTTCTTGATAAAATCGGAGAAATCGAACTCATAACTTTGGTTCTTCCCTTCTCCTAAAGCAACTTGAAGATAATTGCTCAGTAGCTGGTAGATTTCTTTGATTTTATCTCGCGGAGGAAAGGACTTGGTAAAGCGCATCTTCATGGCCTTCTCATCGCTTTTGTTGTAAAGCAAAACCGCATAGGCTTTCTCTCCGTCGCGTCCGCCACGTCCTGCTTCCTGAAAATAGGCCTCGAGCGAGTCGGGCAGGTCGAGGTGAACGACGAAACGCACATCGGGCTTGTCGATTCCCATGCCAAACGCATTGGTCGAAACAATGATTCGGGTGCGATCCTCTTTCCAGTCAGCTTGCCTCCGATCGCGAATAGCGGCGCTTAATCCAGCGTGGTAAAAATCGGCCGAAAAGCCTTGTTCATTAAGGAACTGAGCTACCTCGCGTGTTGCCTTCCGATTGCGAACATACACCACTCCGGTTCCTGGGATGGATTGAATAATCTTCAATAAATGCTTTTGTTTATCGTCCACTTGCCTCACTACATAAGCCAGGTTTTTGCGCTCGAAACTTTTTTGAAAAACGAGCTTCTCCCGAAAGGCAAGTTTTTCCATAATATCGTTTACCACCTTGGGAGTGGCCGTTGCAGTAAGCGCTAAAACAGGAACGTTTGGAAGAGAGGATCGAATGTCGGCAATTTTCAAATAAGAAGGTCGAAAATCATAGCCCCATTGCGAAATGCAGTGAGCTTCGTCGATGGCCAACAGATTAACCTGGAGTTTACCCAATTGCTCTTGAAAATACTTGGTGCCCAGCCGTTCGGGCGATAAATAAAGGAATTTGTAGTTACCGTAAGCGGCGTTGTCGAAGGCAACTTTCATTTCATGGCGAGTCATGCCGGAATAAACGGCCATGGCTTTGATTCCTCGTTGACGAAGATTCTCGACCTGGTCTTTCATCAAGGCAATGAGGGGAGTAACTACCAAACAAATCCCTTCGGTTGCCAAAGCAGGCACTTGAAAAGTAATCGATTTGCCGCCGCCAGTCGGTAACAGACCGAGCACATCTTTCCCGGATCCTACCGCTTCGACTATCTCTTCCTGTTTCTCTCTGAAGGAAGGATAACCCCAGTGTTTTTCGAGAATTTCGGTGTATTTGCTCATGCCGGAAGAAACCTTTCGGGAATTAATTTACTCCATTATTTTTCGGAGTAATGATAGTGAAAATGATGGTTCAACCGCTCATTCTCACGCGGCTTTCCTACCTTTGTGCGAAATTAATTCATACCCATGAATCAAAACGCTATCCATCGCATTCAGCAACTCGCAAAGGATTTTCAGCAGTTTGAGGTGCAATCCATCCTCGAACTTCCTGGAGCCGGTAGTAACCGTAAGTATTATCGTATTTTTAATGCGAAAGGTGAGTCTCTCTTAGCTGCCTATAATCCCAATGTAAAAGAAAATCGAGCCTTTGTAGCTTTTTCAAAGCATTTCAATTCCTTGAACCTCCGGGTTCCGCGCTTTCTGGCAATCGAGCCCGAAGAGGAATTTTATCTTCAAGAAGATCTGGGCGATGAAATCCTTTTTAACCTGCTGAAGAAATCAGGATGGACCAGCGAAGTGAAAAGTCTTTTCCAGGAAAGTACACGCGAACTGCTCCGTTTGCAAATCGAAGGCGATCGCTTGCTGGACTATTCTGTGGCTTATCCACGCGCCATTATGGATGAGCAATCGATTCGTTGGGACCTAAATTATTTCAAGTATTATTTCCTCAAACCAGTTCTCGAACATCTCGACGAAGAGCGATTAGAGCATGATTTTAATCGCATTGTAGATGCATTTAATCGCGATTTTCCTCATTTTTTCATGTTGCGCGATTTCCAATCCCGCAACATCATGATTACAAATGAGGGCGTCAGGTTTATCGACTACCAAGGTGGAAGGAAAGGTTCTCCCTTGTACGATTTGGTCTCTTTCGTTTTTCAGGCAAAAGCGGAAATGCCTTACGAGCTTCAACAGGAATTGATTCAGGTTTATAAACAGGAGTTTCTTGCGAGAACCGGTGTCGATTCAGTGCTGTTCGACCGTGAATTGAACTACTATCGCTTAGTCCGCTTTTTACAGGTTTTGGGAGCTTATGGCTACCGGGGCTATTTTGAGAAGAAACCTCATTTCCTGGAGTCGATACCAAAGGCTTTCGAGCAACTCCCGATTCTCTTAGCGGAAGCATCTGCGCAAGAACAGTACCCAGCCTTAACCGACCATCTTTTACAAGCAGCCGAAAAAGTTCAGGTAGTTCCTTCGGAGAAGAATGAGTCGAATGGTTTGGTATTAAGGATTCAAAGTTTCTCTTATCGAAAAGGTTTTCCTGCCGATCCTTCGGGAAATGGCGGAGGATTTGCCTTCGATTGCCGCATTTTGCCCAATCCCGGACGCGAAAAGGAATATCAGTTGCTAACGGGTAGGGATCAGCCGGTTATTGATTACCTGCGGAAGTTGCCCGAAGTGGATAAATTCCTCGCAGAGGCCATTCAACTTGTAGAACAAGGAGTCGAAAACTACCTACAAAGGGGCTTTCATCATTTAATGGTAAGCTTTGGATGCACCGGAGGACAGCATCGGTCGGTGTATTGTGCCGAATACCTCGCTCGTCATTTTGAAGGAAGAACCAATCTAAATATCAAATTAGAACATCTGGAACAGCAATTCTAGCTTGCTTCGTCTTCCTGGGTTTCTTTCAGTTTTTGATATTGTTTTTCGAAAAATTGAAAGCGGATCCACGCTCGTATCATTCCAAATAAGGAAAAAATCAGCAAGATCTGAAGCACTTTCATGGGGTCGGCATCAATCCCTTTGGAGAGAAAAAGGAGCAAGGCAACAGCAAAGCCTAAAACCAGACCATAACTGATGATTCCTTTTACCAGAATGTAAGTCGCTTTATTCTTACGAAGATTTTCCCATTCCTTCAGAAAATCGGCATCACTTTGTGGTTTACGATTGAACATGGTTAAAATTTTGAACGTGCATAGGGAGCTACTTCTTGTCCCACAAATTCGCCGTGCAGGTATTTGTAGTAGCCGGCAATAGCTATCATGGCAGCATTATCGGTGGTGTATTTATGAGGGGGCAGATGAACTTTCCAGGATCGTTCCTCGGCTAAATCCAGGAGCTTTTTCCGGATCCCGGAATTCGCGGCTACTCCCCCCGCCAAAGCAATTTCCCGTATTCCATAATGAGCGGCCGCTTGAATCAGTTTTTCGGCTAAAATCTCTACAATCGTATGCTGGAGAGATGCACATAAATCGGCTTGATGCTCCTCGATGTAGTGAGGATCCTTTTTCTTTTCGTCGCGTAAATGGTATAAGAAAGAGGTTTTTAATCCACTGAAACTGTAGTTGAACCCTTCTATTCGGGGTTTGCTAAATTTGATAGATAGCGGATTCCCTTCCTGCGCCATCCGATCGATGATTGGGCCACCGGGATACGGAAGTCCCATCACTTTCGCACATTTGTCGAAAGCCTCACCGGCAGCATCGTCGATGGTTGTTCCCACTATCTCCATGTCGAAATAATCGCGCACTACGATTAGTTGGGTGTGTCCTCCGGAAATAAGTAAGCATAAGAAGGGAAAGTTCGGTTTTCCCTCCTGCACTCCCTTCTCTTGAATAAAAAGACTGAGCACATGACCTTGCAGATGATTCACCTCAATCAAAGGGATGTTTTGTGCTAATGCGAAGCCTTTGGCAAAAGAGGTTCCCACCAAAAGGGACCCCAGCAGACCTGGTCCTCTGGTAAAAGCAATGGCATCAATCTCGTTCAATTCAATCCCGGCTTCGTGAATGGCCGCATCGACCACCGGAATGATATTTTGCTGATGCGCACGCGATGCCAATTCAGGAACCACACCACCATAGCGTTCGTGCACTTGCTGATTGGCAATGTAATTCGAAAGAAGTTGTTTGTCGCGAATAATCGCTGCCGATGTGTCGTCGCAGCTCGATTCGATGCCTAAAATTGTAATGCCCATATTGGATTCGGAAAGCTGCAAAGATGAATAATTTCATGCTTTGGAACAAAATAGGCAACTCTTTTATAATGGCTGATTTTATAAGCGAGATGACCACAATTTACAGGTGCCGAAAAAGAAAGCGTAAAATCACGACCCGAAAGAATTGTTTCTGAAGAAAGCTTCTAATTTTGGAAGCTTTAAAAAATGAAACACCATTCAATGACTACCCTTCTTAATTCGTCGTTAAGCTCTAGGCAATGCGTCTAATTGTCTCCATAATTACTTCCTTGCTGTTTTTTGCGCTGGGAGGAGCCATGCTAGTGCTCATGCACCCTATTCAGTATGCCTCTCTTCGTCTGGGTGGCGCACGGGCTCAACAAAAAGTAATCACCTTCAGTGCTCGACTAATGCTGTTTTTCCTGCGTGTAACGGGCGCCCGAATTGCCGTGCGTGGTAATACGCAGCTTCCCGACAATAGGCCTGTAATTTTAGTGTCCAATCATCAAAGTTTATTCGATATCCCCTTAATTCAGGTTTATTTTGCTCGATTTTCTCCCAAATACATAGCAAAACATCAGCTTGGGAAACACTTCCCAAGCGTTTCCATCGCACTCCGTTACAATGGCTCGGTGCTCATCGACCGCGACAATCAAGCACAAGCCATCCGCCAGATTTTTGAACTGGGGCAACGAATCACCGAAACAAATCATGCGGCAGTAATTTTCCCCGAAGGTTCCCGACATCGCGATGGAATCGTGCATCCGTTTAAATCGGCCGGACTAAAAGCTTTACTAAAAAAAACTCCCCAGGCTCACATTGTTCCTATTGTCATTCAGGGGAATGCACAACTATTCCGCCGTTCTCGCTTGTTCATTTGCTTTGGAACGCGTATCCGACTGAATGTGCTCGAGCCAGTGGAACAAACCGGCAAAACAGCCGATGAATTGATTGCTGAAATACATGAAAAAATGCAAGCCGCAATGGAATCAACCTAAGCTTGATGTCGTAAAATGTTTATTAATTTGCCTGCTTTAACAATACCTGCATGTCGGATAAAACTATTCTGCTCGAAAATATCGACCCGGTTGAGCTGTATGGAGTAAATAACAGTAAACTGGAGTTGCTTAAAAACTTTTTTACTAAACTGAAGATCATCTCGCGCGGGAGTGAGCTGCGTATCATTGGCGAGCCCGAGGAAATCAAACGTTTTGAACACCGCATTGAAACCCTCATTGAGCATTACCATCGGTACAATCAGATTACCCATTCCGATTTTGAGCAAATTTTGCTCGGCGAAACAGAACGCTCCGGATCGAGTAAGTTGCAAGATGATGAAGTATTGCTCTTTGGCAACGCCGGAAAAATTATCAGGGCTCGTACCGAAAACCAGTTTAAAATGGTCGAAGCTTCGCGGGAAAACGATTTGATTCTTGCGGTTGGGCCGGCAGGTACAGGTAAAACCTATACAGCCATTGCACTGGCAGTTAAAGCCCTCAAAAGTCGACAAGTGAAAAAAATTGTGCTAAGCCGACCTGCCGTTGAAGCGGGCGAAAACCTCGGTTTTTTACCCGGCGATATGAAGGAAAAAATCGATCCGTATTTGCAACCACTCTACGATGCATTGGGCGATATGATCCCTCCTAAAAAACTGAAGGATTTTCTAGAAGAAGGAATAATTCAAATTGCTCCCTTAGCCTTTATGCGAGGACGAACCCTCGAGAATGCTTTCGTGATCCTCGACGAAGCGCAAAATGCTACCATCAATCAATTCAAAATGTTTGTTACCCGAATGGGAATGCAGGCTAAATTCATCGTAACCGGCGATATAACTCAAATTGACCTGCCCCGGAAAAAACAATCGGGTTTGCTCCATGCCTTTAAGGTCCTTCGAAACATTAAAGGAATGAGTATCATCGAATTTAATCAACAAGATATTGTGCGCCATCCGCTCGTGAAACAGATTGTAGCAGCCTATGAGCGCTATCAAAACGAAGACGAAGAATCCAATTACTCCCCAAAGAGCTATTAAATCCATTGAATATGATAAATCAGGCTATTGTTAAAACCAATTTTCAATTTCCAAATCAGAAAAAGGTCTATCACGGGAAAGTGCGCGATGTGTATTTTATCGACGACTTGCTCGTAATGGTCATAACCGACCGCATCAGTGCTTTCGATGTAGTACTGCCCAAAGGAATTCCATTTAAAGGACAAGTTTTGAATCAAATTGCGTCCAGGTTTCTTGATGCTACGGCCGATATTGTTCCGAATTGGAAGGTGGCAACTCCCGATGCCAATGTAATGGTGGGGATAGCTTGTGAACCTTTTCCGGTAGAAATGATTATCCGGGCTTTTTTAACGGGCAGCAGCTGGAGAGCCTATCAGCAGGGTCAGCGTGTTTTTGGCGGATTGCAATTGCCCAACGGCATGAAGGAACATCAGCGGCTGCCGGAACCGGTCATTACGCCCACGACCAAAGCCTCCGAAGGACACGACGAAGATATTACTAGCGAGGAAATACTGAAGCAGGGAATTGTTTCGGAACAATACTACGAGCAGCTGGAAGATTATACGCGCAGGCTCTTTGCACGAGGTGCTGAAATGGCAGCGAGCATGGGGCTCATTTTAGTCGATACCAAATATGAATTCGGAGTAAAGGATGAAAAAGTTTATTTGATCGATGAAATTCATACCCCCGATTCATCCCGCTACTTTTACCGCGAAGGGTATGAGGAACGCTTTGCCCGGGGCGAAAATCAAAAGCAGTTATCGAAAGAGTTTGTTCGCGAATGGCTCATGGCAAATGGTTTTCAGGGTAAAACCGGGCAAGAGATTCCTGTTATGACCGATGAATGGACGCAAACTATTTCGGCTCGCTACATTGAGCTGTACGAACAACTCATTGGAACGATTTTTCAACCCGATGAATCAAGTAATCCACTAGACCGGATTGAACAGCATGTTCTGCAGTTTCTAAATCAAGGCGCATAAAAAAAACGCTCCGTTTTGCGGAGCGTTTTTTTTATAAGTGAGCATCAATTATTTTTCAGCCAGAGCTTTCCATTTGACTGCTTCTTCTTTGTTATTCAGCCCTTCGTAAACCCCCGATAAAGCTTCGAAAAGATTCTTCGTTTTTGGGTTTAAATCGTAGGTTTTTAACAAGTAGGGCAGAGCCAGGTTGTATTCTCCTTGTGCCTGACTCATCAGCGTTTTGAAACGGTCGGGTTCTGTTTCATTGATTTTAGCAGCTTCTGCAACAATTTCCGAAGCCTTGTTGTAATGATTCAGTCCTAATTTAAACTGATGAGTAGCCATCAACATCACTAAGGTTTTATTCTTAGGATACTTTTCAAAGGCTGCTGTAAGCGAAGTGGCAAATTTCTCGTCGTTATTTGCTTTCCGATAACTATTCGTCGCAAATACATAGGATAACTCGGTTTTATAACCAAGTTCAACACTCTTTTCAAAGTAAGTAGAAGCTTTCTCGAATTGATTGCTTTTGTAGGCACAATAACCGGTATTGTAGTACAAAACGGTGTCGGTTACTCCTGCTTGCTTTTTCATTTGGAGTGCTGTTTCAAATGCAGTGAAAGCCGATTTGTAGTCTTTGGAACGATATGCGTCACTGCCTTCGGCTACATAATCGTCGGCTGTTTTGTTGTCCTGAGCCATTACGCTCAGGCTTAATACACTGAGCATCAATAAGAAGATTCTTTTCATTGAAGTTTTTTTTCTGGTTATTAATCGCGCCGCAAATAAATAATTAATCCGAAACGCAACAAAAAAATGAGGATTCTTAACGTTATTTATAATTCCCCATTTGCAGGAAACTAACTTCTTTTTCGCTAAGCATGCGCCATTTGCCTCTAGGTACATTCTTCTTGGTAAGTCCGGCAAAATAAACCCGATCGAGGCTCATGATTTTATAATCGAGCGATTCAAAAATTCGGCGTACAATGCGGTTCTTTCCGGAATGAATTTCAATGCCTATCAGCTTCTTATCTTCCGGATCAACAAAGGTGATGGCATCTACCTGCATGAACCCATCATCGAGCTCAATACCGTCGGCAATCTGCTGCATGTCGTTTTTAGTAAGAGCTTTATCCAGGTGCACCTGGTAAATCTTCTTCTTCTTTTGCGACGGATGGGTAAGCTTTCCAGCTAAATCGCCATCGTTGGTGAATAAAAGAACACCGGTCGTATTCCGGTCTAAACGACCAACCGGATAAATTCGTTCTTTGCAGGCATCCTGAACTAGCTCCATCACGTTTTTCTTGGCATGCGGGTCGTCGGTAGTTGTAATGTAATCCTTGGGTTTGTTCAAGAGTAAGTAAATCTTCTTCTCCGTTTTTACCGTGGCATCGTTGAATTTAACCACATCGCCATCGGTTACCTTAACGCCCATTTCGGTTACGACCTCGTCGTTCACCTTCACTAATCCGGCTTTGATTAAATCGTCGGCTTCCCGTCGAGAACAGATCCCGGCATTGGCCAAGTATTTATTCAAACGGGTGGTTCCATCGTCTTTGGGCTGACTGGGCTTGGGCTTAGGAGCAGTACTTCGTTCGGGTTTGGGAGAATAGTTCTCGTCCGTTCGTTTGCGGAAAGTTCGTTCTCCACCTGTTTCCTCATGGTGCTTGTGAAAACTACGTTCACCGGCTGGCTTATCATAGGTTTTACGGAAACTATTGTCTCCCTCGGCTTTGCGGAATCCTCTATCACCGCGGTCCTTTGTGAATCCTGAATCGCGGCTGCCTGCATTGCGTCGACGAATAAAGCCGCCACCGGACGATTGTTCATCGCTGCGGTTCGAGCGACCAAAGCTCTTGGTGCGGTCACCACCACGATAGTTTTCGGTTGAATTCGATTCTGAACGGTCTGAACGATCTGAACGGCGATCGTTGAATCGATTCCTTGTCGGACGATCGTTCGAAAAGGAACCTCTTCCTCCTTGTTCATCGCGTGAACGACGTGGAAAGGATTCTCTGGGTTTGTCGAAGCGTTTTCTCTCCGAACCTTGCGAAGAGTAAGGACGCTCTTCCGATTGATCGGATCGGCGTGGTCGGAAATCGGAATCTCCTTCTCGTTTCCGAAAATCGTCGCGACGATCGGAAAAAGATCGACTTGGTCGCTTATTGTCAAATCGATTGTTCGATCCGAAAGATTTTCTTCCGGAAAAACCCGATGAGTCTGAATTGCTGTTAAATCTTCTTTCGGATGTGCCTTCGCCTTGATCGTCCCGACGAGGGTAAGATGGTCTGCGGCTGGCGTAAGAACCTCGGTCGGTGCGATTAGCATAACCGCCTGTGCTGCGCGATTTGTAAGGATGGGAATCCTTGTTCCGTCCTTCGGAATCTTCATCGGATGATGAGGCTGAGAAAGAACGACGCGGGTTGAAATTACTTCCTTCGCTCCGACGACGAAAGTTTCCTTCGTCTCCTTTGCGACCCTGGAAACGCTCATTGCCTCCCGGCACTCGTTTCCCTTTAAATGGATTTTTGTTCATTAAAATAGATTGGTTAGTGTGCTTTTGAATCTCTTGATTAAAAGCGAATTAAAATAGCGTGCAAAGGTGAGAATAATTCTTTACTCTACCGAGAATTTATTCTCGAAGGAGAATTAATTTTTTAGCCGACCAAAATTCATCTGAAATGAGCTGTACTTGATAAATTCCGGCAGGATAATTCGATAGGTCGATTGCAACCTCCGTTGAGTAATTGGCCAATTGAATCAACTTGCTATGAATCAGTTTTCCTTGATAATTGATAAGCTCAAGGCTCAGGTTGCCAGAAATGGCCGGTAAGCGAACACGAAGTAGGCCTTTGGCGGGATTCGGATAGAGCATCCATTCTACTTCACTCTCTTCCACGATTCGATTTGGTTCAATCAGAATTTCCTCAGCAGTGTTGTCTTCGCCACAAGCATTTCCAACCAAAAGTGTCACCGAAAAGTTGCCGTCGCTGGTGTAGGTATGCACCGGATTGGGTTCGATTGAAGTGGCTCCATCACCAAAAACCCATAAGAAGATGTCGGCCTCGGTCCCGGTGTAGGCAAAACTGACTTCATTCTGATTAACCGTGTAAGTAAAACTCGCTTCTGGTGCGCTTTCCTGTGCCTCGATAACTACTTCTTCCCTAAAGCTGCGGCAATCGTCGCCTTGAATTTCCCAGCGATAGAAGAAATAATAGTAACCGGTCGGATTACTGTTTGCACTACCTGCCTTGATGCTAATTTTACCATCGAGGTTGTAAGGATAATCAATATCCTGTGCATTATCGGTCCGAAATAAACCGGGGAAGGTTGGACCCACTAACTGCAAGTTCGTGCCAACAGGAATTTCAAAATTTAAAGGAACGATGTGTTCTCCGGTATCGGTTAGAAAAACAGTGGTTGAGGCTAGAATCGAACCACTCGCATCGCGTAGCAGAATCTCACGGTCGCCATTGGCATTGGAATATACGGTTACATTTTTCAAGATAACCGGTTCATAACAATCGAAAATCAGGAAATGAGAAGCATTGCTATTGAAGTAACCTCCTGAACCACTGTTGTCTAGTTTGCCTCCAACGATTGGGTCGGAAGGAACCGATACCTCGACATACAAGGTGGTGTCGTTTGTAATAGGCTCGGTAATAAACGGATTTGCAATGGCAAAGGGTAGGGTGTCGGTGGGATGATAATACCAAAGCAGCTCGACCGGCGTGCCGGTTGTAATTTCGGTAGTCGTTCCGATACAGGCTTGCGTACCGCTCAGAGCAGGGACCTCTGGGAGATTTATGATAGCTACTCCCGGTAGGGTGAGGGAATCGCAACCTATTTCATTGCAAATACTCAAGCTTACATCATACATTCCGTTGGCAGTATAGGTATGGCTTGGTTCCCATTCGGTTGAGGTTGTTCCGTCGCCAAAATACCAAGTGATGGTGCTATTGGTCGTAGTATTGCTCAGGTTAATCATGGTGATGGTCGATGAGCAACTGGATGAACCTAAATCGACTCCAAAATTCACTTCGGGAGCAACCATCGTTAAGGCTACATTAACCAAATGTGATTCATTTGGGTTGCAGGTAATGGTGAGTATTTTGCTTTGATAGCCGGGGCTAGAAAATGTAACCTGATAGCTCCCGGGTGCAATGGGTCGATAATAATTCCCGTGAGGTAATTCGGTGAATACATCGGAATTTTCCAGATCGTGATTGTTTATGAAAATGTTCGCATACAAGGGCTCACCTGTAAGGCTATCGGTTACAAAACCGTGAAAGCCATATTGCATTTGCTCAATATAATTGATCATCGATACATAATTATATTCCCAAAATGCCGGAAGGGTAGAAGCAGGAGGATTCTTGGTGTCGGATATTTCGAGGGTTAATTCTCGGGACCGGTGGGTGTGAAGCATAAAATCTTGTCGACTGCCATATACCAGGTACCAGGCAAAGCCATTTGTTATCCCGTTGTTCTCGCCGGTGAAGTAGTTGGGATCCAAAGGGCTGTAATGCTGACAGGAATCCGCATACTGGCGGCTGATGTCGATCCACCACTCATCGTCGGCATGCAGGGCTGCCTGAGAATCCCAGGGATAATTAGCCAGTTCGATGCCACCGTGAAAATTCGCGCCCATGACGAAGGATATAGAGTCGGCAAAATCCACCATGGCCATCGTTTCGGGCTGCGAAGGATTTCCATCGGGATTATTACCTGCGATGAAATTGGGGAAATTCCGATTGATATCGACATAATTGGCATTGAAGCGAATGGCTCCTGAAACAGAATTATCGCCGGTAAAATAGGTCCCATCGGGATTTGCATTGGGATTAATCCAAATTTCCATGTGGTCGAGCATGTGAGTGAGGGTACTATCGATTCCATAACCGTTCAGGAAATGGTCGATAAGGCGAAGCATTAATACATATCCGGTGGTTTCGTCGCCATGCATGGTCGAAGTGTAATTGAATCGAGGCTTCGGCAAGCTATCATTCAGTTGATTGGTGAGCTTGGCGTAAAGGATTTCGCGACCATTTACCGTTGTGCCAATCGAGACAATTTCACAAAGGTGAGGAAAGTTCGTTTCAAAGTCGGCCATCATTTCAACATAAGCAGGATAGGTGGGGAAATAATCCCACGAATTGCTGCTTTTATGTTCGGCAAAGTCAACCATCTTGGCTTGAGGATTCAATCCCGGATGAGGAAGCACTGTAAAATTCAAGGCCGAAATGCCGCTCTCGCTGAATCCTTTTTCACTGGCATAAGCTTTTACAATCCAGCCAGGCGTGCCTTCTTCTATGGTGGAGATTTTATCGATCGATACCGATCGACTGATTGTAATCAAACTAGTTTCGTCGGGTACTTCAATTTCTAAGTATAATTCTCCCGACTCGCGGAATAAATCCGATGGGTCGATGACTTGACCTATCGAGTGATTGAACAACAGGATGTTCGCTATGAAGCTGATTAAAAGAATTCTGATAGTGGTTTTTTTCATTTTTATCGATGAGTTTTAAAGAATAGGCAAACGAGTTTTAGCTGTTTTTTGTTTGAGGAATTATGCTTTTCACTTGAAGAAAATGGGATTTTTCAATCGGATTGTAGGGCAATTCCCTTGGTGGACATAATATGGTGTAAGCAGAATTTCAAATGAGTGTCAAGTCTTTTTGCGTGGCTAATTAAACGGTCCTAAAAGTAGAGCTTGTTTCATTTCGATTGCTTAATGTGTTCCTTTTTTTTTTAAGCAATTTTTATTACGGTTTTTTAGATTCCGAATTCCCTAAAAGGTTGCAAGGAATATTAACCAATGCCTGACACAAATTATCTAACTTAGCAGCTAGAAATTATTTCCCTTCCAACATAGAAAAATGTGCCGGTGAAGAAGATTGTACTTGTATTGCTGCTTGCAGGATGTTTGCCTTACTTGTCGTTAAAGGCTCAGCCTTCCGAATCATTAACCCCCCTGGATATCTTTATTGGGAAGCTAGAGGCAATGGGTTTTGAAAACATTCTTTTCCGCACGATCGACAGGGAGGTGTATCTCTCCTATGAGAATCGGGTTTATCGATCGGATAATGAAGCCTTAGCGAGGATAATTATCCTTGGGATGGAATCCTTGCCGGAGGTCGATCGCCTTCATCTAGCGGTTCAGAAACAAAAGATACCTGTATTGCGTGTAGTATTCGATTACTACCTGTTTCGGAAGAGTTTGTCGGAATATCAACAATCCACATCGGACACTACATTCGCATTCTTTTCGAAAGCCTCGTGGAACAAAGCCCTTACGGTCGATATGCGAGTAAGCAAAGTAGCTTCGTTTTTAAGGGGGCTATCTTATCGGAATCCATCGCTATGGCGAACCGAATTAGTGCTAGAGCCGCGTGTGGGCACTCAATTAGGCGATACCCGGCAACCTTTTCGGTTTGAGCTTTCCGTTTTGCCAACCGTATCGGTCAATTTATGGAAAGGAGCGCATTTGGTTCCTCAGTTTTTTTTGCAACTAATTGATTATCATTACTTCAACGCGAACGATTATTTTCAACCCCGGTATATAAGTTTTCATCAACAGGTGAAACTGCACGATGGGGTATTCGCTAAATTATCGGCTGGTTTTTTTCATCGAAACCGCTATGGATTTCAAGGCGAGTTGCGGAGTTTCACTCCCGATGGTCAGCTTCAATTGTTTGGCAACATAGCCTACACCGGACAAGCGAATTATTTACCTGCCGGTTACACTGGTTTTACCGGTAAGGAATACGATGAGCCTACGGTAGAATATGCCAGGCTTCAATATTGGAATTATGCTGCCGGCCTGGAATGGCGTGTTCCTTCCACCTCCCTGGCGTTTCAGTATAGTTATGGTAAGTATTTATACGGACTAGAGGCTCATAAAGTGCTGATATATAGGAATTTTATGGAGTATATTTTAGGCTTGCAGGCCTATATTGGTGCCGAGGGACGAAACTTTGGATTTTATGTCAATATACCCTTGATGCCATCTAAATATTCGGTTAATAAAAAATTTAGATTGAAACCCTCCAGATATATAAATTATTCATATCTTGCGACCAGAGATTATTTCGAGAATTTTACCACAGGACACGAGTTTTCTGCCGATATTTTGGAGCTAAATGTTCAAGTTTGCAGATCACAACTGCCTGATTATTTGTTTAGTATCTATTTTAAACCTGAATTGTAAACTTAAAACCATTATTATGAAAAACAAGAACCTTTTTATCCTCCAATTGCTTGTTTCTCTCCTCTTTATCACTTCGTGTAATTTTCTGGGAGTGGATGACAACGAAGTTATCTTGGATGAATTTAGTCCGGTGTACAAAATCACAGGTACCGTTTATACTGCCGGCGGTGATGAATTACCTGGTGCCACAGTAGCCATTAATGGCGAATCGGTAGTTAGCGACATGAACGGAGTTTATACCTTGAGTTTTGATGAATTTCCTGCTTCTGGTTCTGTTTTGACCGCCGAAGCCGATGGGTTCATTGCTTCCGACCTAACTATTAATTACAACGCTGATGCTCCTTACGTTTATTCAGCTACTTTCAACTTAACTCGCGCTCTTCCTGCAGGTTTTGTAAACCTTACCGAAGGTGGTGAATTAGTTTTTGAAGATGTTCGTATCGAGATTCCTGGAAACAACTCCGCAACTTATCAAGGCGAAACGCTTAGCGAGGTTCAATTAAGTGTTACTCCGCTTAGCCCGATTTCAACCTTTGGTAGTTTCAACGGAAGCGCTCTTAAAACCTTGGTTTTTAATCCTGCCGGAATTGAATTTGCTCAGGAAATCACCATTTACATTGCTATTCCCGAAGGAATCAACGTGGATAATCTTTCCCTCGTTTCTTACGATGCAACCAGCAATAGCTGGAACAGTGTAAATGCTAGCATCTCTTTTAATAGTGTAACCAACGAGATCTCTTTCAAACAATCTATTACCGAATCAACTATTCGTTTGAACTTCGAATCATTGGTGATTGATACGGATGTTACTGGAACAGAAAACGTAGTGATTCGCTACGAACCTACCTCTTGTAATTGCGAAGCTGCTTTTACTTGGACTGGTGGTGCTTACTTAGCTAAATACACACTGGAAACAGCCCCGGGTAGCCCATTTACTGCAGACCTCACTGAATTGAAAGACCTACACTTCTTCGTAACGAATAATGTTACTTGGAACGAAGCTTATATCGTAGGTCAATTGGTGGATAATGTGGTTACAGGTGTCAGCATTGGCACTTGCGAGTCGAAAGAAGTTACTTTTAGCCGTCAGTATCGCGAAATTACCGGTAGCTATGAGTATAACGATGAAGAAAAAGAATTCATCTTCCGTTACTACTACGGTAACTCAACTCCGGTTATTTCCAATGCTATCGATTGCGCTATCACTACTCCTTGCCACCAAGGTTGCAATCTCTAGTCATTAGTTTTAAAAATATAGTAAAAGGTTGGTCCTCAAAGGCCAACCTTTTTTTATGCCAACTACTCCAGTAGCATAGTAACAGTATGGTTGCTCTATCCAAAATTACACGCTTCATTTCAATCGCAATAAAAGAACTGGTTATTGGTTCCAATCGCCATTTAAATGAAAAAATCCTTTTCGCATTCTATGATTGACGGTGTCGCCCCTCTGGGGCTATAGCTAATTTTCCAATCGATTAGCTACAAAGGTTTCGCTCCTACGGAGCTATTGCTGATGTGCAAGCATTAAGCTTGATTCAAATGCCTTCTGACTTCTTCCCGATTCAACCCGTAGCCCTGCGAAATCCACTATTCTATCACAACTTTCGATTGATCTCATCTTTTTTTCGCACAGGAAAACCACTTCATTTAATGGAGCAATACCCTCGTGGCCGAAGACTTACCATAAAACGATTAACCATCCGAAAAATTCATTCACTTTAGTTAATCGAAATGCATGGCCCTAATTATTTTGTTCTTCTATGAGTAGGCATCTCTAGATTGCATTGTTTATCTTTGGCGGTTCTATAAAAAAAATATCATGGAATCGTTGAGGCAAAAGAAGGTAGCTCGTCTGCTACAGAAGGATTTGGGAAATTATTTTCAACAAGAAGCCACGCATTTTGTGCCGGGAGGTTTATTAACCGTAACACAAGTTCGTGTAACACCCGATTTGGCTTTGGCTAAGGTCTATTTAAGTGTCTTCCCATCTGAAAAAGCGGCAGTTGCCTTGAAATTGGTAGAGGAGCATGGTAAAGCCATCCGTTTTTACTTAGGTAAAAATACCCGTCATCAGCTGCGTGTTATTCCTGAGCTTCAATTCTATCTCGACGACTCCCTCGATTATGCCGAACGTATCGATCAGTTACTAAACGAATAATTTCTTAACCACCTTAATTACGTCATGCAATACGATCCTATAAAAAACGACTTGGGTAAAGTGTTCAATCGCTCTGCAGGAATGCGGAAACTTTTTTATCGTTTACTCGATATCCTGCTGTTACGTTCGTGGCACATTCGAAGCGAGTTGAAAGCTTGGGCTAAGGGGAAACCCGGCCAGCTTCACATCCTGGATGCCGGCGCTGGTTTTGGCCAATACGTGTATACTTTGTCGAAGTTAAATCCGAATTGGAAGGTTACTGCGGTTGATGTAAAGGAAGAGCAAATTGCCGATTGCAATCGTTTCTTTTCCCAGATTGGTGAGGCTAATCGGATAGCTTTTGAAGAAGGCGACCTTACCCGCTTTGTGCGCGAGAATAGCTACGATCTCATTTTATCGGTCGATGTGATGGAGCATATTTTAGAAGATCGATTGGTGTTTGAGAATTTTCATGCCAGCATGAAGCCCGGTGGAATGTTATTAATTTCTACCCCTAGCGACCAAGGCGGTTCCGATGTTCATCATCACGATCATGGTCCGAAAGACGGCGAAGTGCATGGTTTTATCGATGAACATGTGCGCGATGGTTATAATATCGAGGATATAAAAGAAAAGATCCTGACAGCTGGGTTTTCTAAAGTGGAAGCCCGCTATTCCTATGGTGCACCTGGTAAGATTAGCTGGCGACTCTCCATGAAGTATCCCATTTTAATGCTGAATGCTACCCGCTTGTCCTTCCTCATATTACCCATTTATTATTTGCTTACGTTTCCTTTTGCTTTGTTACTCAATTATTTCGATGTTAAAAACCGGAATCATCCTACCGGTACCGGTTTGGTTGTAAAAGCCTGGAAATAATGACTAAGGCCTGGTTTCCTTTTTACATTGCACGTCGTTATTTGGTTTCAAAAAAATCGACCAATGTAATTAATTGGATTTCGGGTATTTCGATTTTTGGGATTACCATTGGAACCATGGCCATGATTATTATTCTGGCTGTTTTTAGTGGACTCGAAGGGCTCATCCAGTCGATGTTTTCAGCCTTTAATCCGGAAATAAAACTAACAGCCGCTCAAGGTAAGCGATTTAGCCTGAGTGAAGAGGAGGTGCAATCCTTGCGCAATCATCCCGGGATTGCCCATTTCAGTTACACTTTAGAAGATAATGCGCTGGTTCGATACGATCGAAAAGAGATCCTGGTGCATGTGAAGGGAGTGGATGAACAGTTCCGTGAGGTGAGTGGGTTGGATACCATGCTCTATCAGGGCGATTTCGTGCTGCGCGATGAAAAGGAGGAGTATGCTGTCGTAGGGAAAGGGGTCGCCATGAATGTTTCGATGGGCCTAAATTTTATTACCCCTTTGGTTATATATTATCCGAAGAATGAGGTTAATCAGTGGTCGTTGGATCGCTCCATTAATCGTGAAATAATTTATCCGTCGGGCTTGTTCGAGCTTCAAAACGAAATTGATTATCAGTATGTGGTGGTGCCCATGTCGTTTGCCCGACGATTATTCGAAGATGAAGAACGCTTAAGCGCCATTGAAATAAAGACAAAGCCCGATTGGGCTACCGCCGATGTGATGCAGGATTTGCGCGAATCGTGGGGTAGTGAATGGGTTTTTAAGGATCGTTTTCAGCAACAGGAATTGCTTTACAAAACGGTTCAATCGGAAAAGCTTATAAGTTTTATTATTCTCGCCTTTGTCGTCTTCATTGCAACCTTCAACATCATTGGTTCATTAACCATGTTGATAATCGATAAGAAAAGAGATGTACAGTCGTTGTTGCATTTGGGTGCCGATTATTCCAGTATTCGTAAAATATTTTTGATCGAAGGCTGGCTCATTAGCTTGGTGGGAATGCTCACCGGTACCTTGTTAGGCTTGTTGATTTGTTACCTGCAAGATCGGTTTGGATTGGTCGCCTTATCGGGTCAGGGTGGTTTTATTGTCGATTACTATCCGGTAAAAGTCGAATGGCTCGATGTACTTGCCACAATGCTTACGGTTTCGTTCATCGGCTTTTTAGCCGCATGGTTTCCGGTTCGTTTTCTTACCCGACGATATCTTTAGAACATGAATTCGTATGGACGTGAAATTTCGCGTGCGAGTTCATCGATTCCAATATGACGGCTCTTTCGAATGTATTCCTTTCCATCGAAATAGACCAGCAGGGTTGGAACGGTGAATAGTTGAAGCTGGCCCGATATTTCGGGGTGTTGATGCACATCGACATAAGCCAGGGTGATATTTGGAAACTCCTCTTCGATGAGCTCGGCCACTTTCGGTTTGAGCACTTTACACACATTGCAACTTTCGTGTGAAAAATAGATTAGTGAAGCTGGTTGGTTTTCAATAAGCGATTGAAAATCGGCGAGCGATTGTAAGTCTTGAAAGTTTGTCATAATCGTGATTGCAATAGGCAAACTGCATAGCAGGCAATGGCTTTTTCTTGTCCGATTGGACCTAGTTTTTCATTGGTTCCGGCTTTCAGGTTGATTTGATTGGATTGAAGGTTGAGTATTTGAGAGAGTTGGTGTCTCATTTCCTTGAAGTAAGGATTTAAGACCGGTTTCTCGGCTTGAATCAGCAAGTCGATGTTTGCTATTTCCCATCCATTAACCGTTATTAATTGCAGGATTTCTTCTAAAAAGTACCGACTGTTTCGATTCTTCCATTTAGGGTCCGACGACGGGAAAAGTTGACCGATATCGCCTAATCCGGCTGCACCGAGCAGAGCATCGCACAAAGCATGAATGACTACATCGCCATCGGAATGTGCCTTGCAACCAGAGAAATGAGGGATGGTAATTCCTCCTAAAACCAGAGGTATTCCATCTTCAAGTGGATGAATATCGTAGCCAAATCCTATGCGCATACTTCCCGTTAAAACGGCGCAAAATTACATTAAATGAATGAGCTATTTTTCTTCTCCTTCATTTTCTTCTGCTTCCTTTTCCCGGAAAATGTTTGGATCGATTGGGATATTCACTTCGAGCTGATCGTACTTGATACGGACGGTTCCCGTTGTTTTATCTCCTTGGAATTTTGATCGATCGATGCTTGCATTCCCCATGAATTTCATGGGAATATCGAGTTGCTTTACTTCGAAGGAAAGTTTTGTTTCAATTGGTAATTCATACTTTCCGTCTCCATACTCGAATTGCATAAGAATGTTACCTTGATTGGTACTGCTGATATCAAGCTGCTTCAGCCGGGGAATGGTGGTGTCGATCCAGGCAGTTGCCAGAATAAAATCGGCTGAGTCGGAAAGGGGAACAATCTTTATTTTACTACCGATGCTATCGTCGCCGGCGTATAGTGCCATGCTCTCGCTCCACAGTATTTCGTTTACCGTAAAGTTGAATCCTTTTTTGGGCAGAAGGGTGAACCCACTGGAACGAAAGCGAAATTTATCGGGAGCCTGATAATACACTTTGCCTTTTTTTATTGGGATTTGGATGAAGCTCACATCGACATCTATTTCGACGTCGGCGGTGAAACTTCTAACTTTTTGATTTTGCTCCTTAAGACGCTCCATCCATACGTTGGCATCGGACTGGGCCTGTGAGGAGAGGTAGGTTGTTGTTATTAAAAGGCTTGAAATGAATAATTTGAGAAGGAGTTTCATGAGTTGATGTCTTTGTACTTAAAGTGGAAAAATGATAGGGCGAAGAAGACGACTAAATGCACCAATAATACGCCGCTTGCTTTGGAAATGCGGTCGAATTGAAGAGGCATGTCGAAGAAAAGTTGCCAATCGGTGAGATAGCTGGTGAACAGATAGGGTTTAATGGGCTCGAATACTCCAACGCTGAAATTGGAAATGATACTAAAAAGGATAATGACCGACATAGCGCCAATTACCGGAGTGAGCGAGTTGGAGGCCCGCACGGAGAAGAGGAAAGCCAGTGCTCCTACCACCCATTGACTGAGCATTCCGTAGGCAAAAGCAAGCAGAAAGCGCCAAAGTACATCCGACTGATCGATGATGTTAATGCTGGAAAGAAGCACGATCATATCGCCCGTGTCGAAAAAGAAACGACCCATCCCCAAAGAAAGGAGTAATAACCAGATTACCAGCATGCTGGTGTAGAGTTGTGCGGTAATGAACTTGGCAGTAAGCAATTGGGTTCGGCTTACCGGTCGGGTAAGGAGTAAGCGAAAGGTTCCACGCTGGGCTTCGCCCGAAATCATGTCGCCCGCCACGATGGTAACCAGAATAGGAATATGTATCCATAAGGAGTTGAGTATGATGTAACTCACCGTATAGATATTGATGAGATTTCCTTGAAGTTCGAATAACCCGGATAGGTTTTGTATCAGGAAGTTCAGGAGTTTTTCTCCTTCGACAAACATCCCCACTTGCACGATGATAACGATGAGGAAGATGGCGGCAAAGCCAATGTAGGCAATGCCTCGGCTGAATAGTTTGAGCAGTTCCAGACGGATGAGAGTGAGCATGGCTTAGGTGATGTTAAGGAAATAGTCTTCGAGGCTATTTTGAGTGGCTAATTGGCGTACTGGATAGTTATTTTGCACAAGGAGGCGATTAAACTCGACCACTTCGGGAGTGGCTGCAAAGCTATGAATTTCGCCCAGGGTATTCAGTTCAAAGCGGTGGTCGGGAAAGTGGCTGGAGAGGAGTTTGAGGGCTGCTTCGGCTTGATCGCATACTAAGATTACCCGTTGGCTTCCTTCTGAGAGTAGTTTTTTTACTACTCCTTCTACCACAACTTCTCCGCGATTAATTACCACCATGCGGTTGGCAATCAGCTCCATTTCGCGGAGGATGTGCGAGGAGATGATGAGTGTTTTGCCCAGATCGCGGTTGAGTCGCAGGATCAAATCGCGAATGTCTTTGATTCCTTGCGGGTCGAGTCCGTTAACCGGTTCGTCGAGGATGATGAGGTCTGGTTCGTGGAGTAGGGTTTGAGCGATGCCGAGTCTTTGTTTCATGCCATGGCTAAAAGTTTTTACGGCACTCTTAGCTCGTTCGGCTAATCCGACCCATTCCAGGATGGTCATGATTTGCGTTTTGTTGGGAGTTAGTCCGCTGTAACGCATCATGAGTTCTAAATTACGGTATGCCGACAGGTAGAGGTAGAAATCGGGTCGTTCTATGAGAGCGCCAATGCGAGAAAGGAAGGAAGGTTTACTTCGATTTTGAATTTCGCCAAATAGTTCGATATGGCCGGAGTCGGGAGTTAAAAGTCCTAAGATTATGCGGATAGAAGTGCTTTTCCCTGATCCGTTGGGGCCTAAGAAACCGTAAATATCGCCTTGATTTACCGTAAAACTGATATCCTTAACTGCCTTTTGATTGCCGAAGGATTTTTGGAGATGATGTGCTCTGATTAATGCTTGCATGCGTGGATGAATGATTGAGACTTTTAAACGGATAAGCGGCCGCTTTGTTCCCTGCTTTTTTTAGTGGGGATTATTGCGTAAAAGTACTGGTTTTTATTGCCCCAAAAAGGGAAAGATTTCCCTCTACGAATGGGAAGAACTTGCCTCACCCACGTGGGGTTCATACTTTACTTTTACTTCAGAAAAGATAAGCGGGGAGAAGGAAAATAAGTTCAACCTAAAATGGAGGATTAACCATGGAAACGAAAAAGAAAATTTTATTGGTCGACGACGATGTAGATGTCATCACCATTGTAGAAGCAATTTTAAAGCGCGAAGGTTACGAAGTTTTATCGGCCGGGAACAAATCGGAGGGAATGAAGCTGGTAAAAAGCTGGAAACCCGACTTAGCCATCTTAGATGTTATGATGGAAACCCCTTATGAGGGATTTGAATTGGCGAAGGAGATTAAAGACGATGTCCATTTTCGGGGTACCCCGGTATTGATGCAAACCTCGATTGATGTGTTGGTTACGACGCGTCCTGGTGTTCAGGAAATGGCTCGTGAGTTTCGTAACGATCCGAACTACCGCGATTTAGAGGTTATTCTGTTAAAAAATATCGATACCGGCGATGCCGGAGTAGATTATCGTACCGAGCGGGGTGAAAGCGTATTTTTTCCTGTAAACGGATTCATTCGCAAGCCGGTTTCGTCCGACAAGCTTTTACCCGAGATTCACCGTATTCTCAAGAACTAGTAAGTTATTCAACGGTACCTAACTTTTCATTAAAACTTAACCACGATGGCTTCCATTAGCACCATACTCAAACAATACCCCGACGGAAAGCGGGAACATCTGATTCCTATTCTTCAGGCAATTCAGGAACAGGCCGGTTATTTATCGGAAGATTCCATAGTTGAAGTGGGCAAGCATCTTCAACTGCCTACTAGTAAGATCTTTGGGGTGGCTACTTTTTATAATCAGTTTCGATTCGAACCCCAGGGTAAGTACCACATACAGGTTTGTCGTGGGACAGCCTGCCACGTACTTGGCTCTTCAACGGTGCAAGCTGAATTGGAAAAGCGATTGAAAATAAAAGCGGGTTCTACCGCCCGCGATGGCTTGTTCAGCCTCGAGGTAGTAGCCTGCATTGGAGCTTGCGGGTTAGCACCGGTAATCAGTATCAATGGTGAGTTTCATGCCAAGCTGAAACCCGCCGATATCGATGATATTTTGGAACATTATAGAAACTTAGAAAGCGAGTAATCATGGCCAGGAAGAAAAACCCAAGCAATAAAGAATTTCTCACAACGCTCTTAAGCAAAGGGAAATACGATAATGTACAGCTCGATGAGCAAAGGCTTCAGCATTTATTGCGGAAGGAGGTAAGCAAGCCCGTTATTTATATCGGAGCTGGAACCTGCGGATTAGGCGCAGGAGCCGACAAAACCTTAGCTGCTGTTAAATCGTATTTAGAACAACAATCCATCGATGCTCAGGTAATCGAGGTTGGTTGTATTGGTTTGTGCTCGGCCGAGCCTATCCTCGATGTTCAATTACCCGGCTATAATCGCATTTCTTTTCAACAAGTAACACAAGAAAAGGTGGCTGGATTACTCGATAAAATCTTTACCCTCGAAGTCGATTATACTGCTTCACTAATGCAATTTGATCAGGGTAATCGCAGCTGGCTAGCCGTTCCGTTTTTGCACGAGCATCCCTTTTTCGCTCCTCAAACCCGATTGGTTTTGAAGAACTGCGGTATTCTGGATCCGGTTAGCATCGAAGAATATATTGCAGCCGGAGGATATGCCAGTTTCTTGCGCATTATTCGTCAGCATACGTCGGCCGAAGTGTGCGATATGATTGAAAAGTCGGGCTTGCGAGGTCGTGGTGGCGGCGGTTTCCCTACCGGTAAAAAATGGAAATTTGCCTTAGCCCAAAATTCCACACAGAAATATTTGATTTGCAATGCCGACGAAGGTGACCCCGGTGCATTCATGGATAGAGCCGTTATCGAAGGCGATCCTCATCGCTTGCTCGAAGGAATGGCCATTGCAGCTTACGGAATCGGAGCCAGTATAGCTTATGTGTATATTCGGGCTGAATATCCGCTGGCTATTAAGCGATTACGAATTGCACTGGATCAGGCCCGGGAATATGGTTTGTTGGGAGAAAATATTTTTGGCACGGGAATATCCTTCGATATCAAAGTAAAAATGGGTGCTGGAGCATTTGTTTGCGGCGAAGAAACAGCGCTTATTCACAGCATCGAAGGTAAACGCGGAATGCCTCGTCCACGTCCGCCATTTCCTGCGATAAGCGGATTGTTTCAGAAACCAACCATTATTAACAACGTGGAAACCTTGGCCAATATTCCAGAAATTATAGCTAAAGGAATCGATTGGTTTGCTTCTATCGGCACCGAAACATCGAAAGGAACAAAAGTATTTGCCATGTCGGGGAAAGTTGCTTTAACCGGATTGGTCGAGATTCCCATGGGTACTACCATTCGCGACGTGATTTTCACCATTTCCGGTGGAATTCTCAATAAAAAGAAATTCAAAGCTGTGCAAATTGGAGGTCCGTCGGGAGGTTGTATTACCGAGGCCAATCTGGATATCAAAATCGATTATGAATCGCTGATAAAGGTTGGCGCCATGATGGGTTCCGGAGGTTTGGTGGTGATGGACGAAGACACTTGCATGGTGGACTTGGCAAAATATTTCATGGACTTCATTCAGCGCGAAAGTTGCGGAAAGTGTATTCCTTGTCGCGAGGGAACAAAGCGGATGTTGGAGATATTAGAAACTATAACCAAAAAGCCGGTTCACGAAGAGCGCTACGAAGCCTTGGAGCGGATAAAAAGTTTGATGCAACTTGAGCGTTTAGCCGAGGTGATTAAAGATACCTCCTTATGCGGATTGGGACAGACTGCTCCAAACCCCGTATTGAGCACTTTGCGTTGGTTCAAAGATGAGTACGAAGAGCACATTTTCGACCGGAAATGCCGCGCAGGAGTTTGCACCGAGTTGCGCATCTTCCGAATCAATGTCGAAGCATGCACTGGTTGTATGGTTTGTTTGAAAAAATGTCCGACTCAAGCGATAATAGGAGCCAAAAAAACGCCGCATTTCATTATCGAAGAGAAGTGTATTGCCTGCGGAGCTTGTCAGGAGGCTTGTAAATTCGATGCTATCGAAATTTTTTAAACTTAATAAGAAAGCGAAATGGACTTCACGATAGAAATCAATAAAGAACAAGTTCCGGTTCAATCCGGAGAATATTTGCTCGATGTGCTGAGCCGAATTGGGATTAAAATACCCACGCTATGTCACATGAAAGATAAACTCCCAACCGGAGCCTGCCGGATGTGTGTGGTAGAAAATAAAAGTAATGGTAAGCTCATCACCTCGTGCTCTCATCCGGTTGAGCAAGGGATGCGCATTGATACTCAATCGCAGCGTGTGGCAGAATCGAGAAAAACCATCGTTGAGTTGCTGCTGTCGAATCATCCCGACGACTGTTTGTATTGCGTTCGAAACAAAAATTGCGAACTACAGGACTTAGCAGAAGAACTGCATGTTGACGACCGTCGGGTTCGAGGCGAAAAGAATAATTATCATCTCGATATGAGTTCGGCTTCCATTGTGCGCGATCCTTCGAAGTGTATTTTATGCGGACGATGTGTTGTGGTTTGCGAGGAAACCATGGGTGTTGCTTGTATCGATTTTGCCAATCGCGGTAGTCAATCGATTATTAGTACAACCTACAATCGAGGCTTGAATGTTTCCAGTTGCATTAATTGCGGACAGTGCATCATGGTTTGTCCAACCGGAGCTTTAACCGAAAAAAATCACTTTGCCGAGATTCAGGATGCCCTGGCCAATCCGAAAAAAGTAGTAGTGGTGCAGTACGCCCCCTCTATTTCTGTTTCGCTGGCCGAAGAGTTTAACATGGAACCCGGATTGGATATCAATGGTGTAATGAATGCCGCTCTTCGGAAATTGGGATTCGATTTTATCTTCGACACCACCTTTGCAGCCGATTTAACGATTATGGAAGAATCGACTGAATTAATCGATCGGATTCAGAAAAATGAACGATTACCCCTCATGACAAGTTGCTGCCCGGGATGGGTAAAGTACGCCGAGGAATTTGCCGGCGACCTGCTCCCTTTGTTGTCTTCTTGTAAATCGCCACAGCAAATGATGGGAGCTGTAATAAAAACCTATTTTGCCGAGAGAATGAATTTGCGGAAGGAAGATATCTACTCTGTTTCGATCATGCCTTGTACAGCAAAAAAATTCGAAGCACAGCGCGAAGAAATGGTTTCCAAAGGAATTGTAGATGTGGATGCGATTTTAACTACCCGCGAGCTGGCCCGATTCATCAAGCTTTATGGAGTCGATATTCACAAGTTGGAGCCGGAAATAACCGATTCACCTTTGGGTGCACGTAGTACCGCCGGAAAGCTCTTTGGTGTAACAGGAGGTGTAATGGAAGCTGCGATTCGTACCGCCTATTGGAAACTAACCGGTGAAGAGCTGATTAAATTCCAAATTAAAGAATTACGTGGTTTAGCTGGCCGAAAAGAAGCGAAAGTCGAAGTGAATGGATTGACCCTAGGAGTAGCCGTGGTAAACGGAATAAGCAATGCCAAAGTCTTGCTCGATGAAATTCGAGCCGGTCGCAACGACTTACATTTTGTTGAAGTAATGGCTTGTCCGAGTGGATGTATTGGAGGCGGCGGACAAAAAATTGGCGCCAGTCCGGAAGCACTGGCTGCTCGTATGCAAACCATTTATTCAGCCGATATGAAAGAATCCTTGCGGGTATCGCATAAAAATCCGGAGGTGATTGAATTATATCGAAGCTTTTTGGGTGAACCAAACAGTGAAATTGCGCATCACTTATTGCATACACGCTATCGTATTCGGGAAGATATTTTGAAATAGAGGAATAGAAAGATGAGTCACGGTAATGGCAAATATGTAGTGGAAACACTGATGAACAAATGCAGGGTATGCTATACCTGCGTTCGTGAGTGCCCGGCTAAAGCCATTAAAATCATCAATGGACAAGCCGAAGTTCTTGGCGAACGCTGCATTGCTTGTGGAAATTGCGTTAAGGTTTGCAGTCAGGGTGCCAAAATTTATGTCTCCAATACCAACGAGTTGCTTGAAATGCTGGATTCAAACGACTTTGTAATTGCCGCCGTGGCTCCCTCGTTTCCAGCCGAGTTCGACGAGTTCGACGATCCTAGGGCTCTCGTACCCATGCTCCGCGATTTGGGCTTTAAGCTCGCCGTAGAGGTCGGCTTTGGAGCCGATGCCGTTGCTCAGGCTTACCAAAAGCTTCAGCGTGAATCGGACCAGGAAATCTTCATCTCATCCGATTGTCCGGCCATTGTTTACTACATTGAGCAATATTACCCTAAACTAGTATCGAGCCTTGCCAGGGTGGCCTCTCCAATGGTGGCCATGACGCGTTACTTGAAAGAAAAATATGCTCCTCGGAATCCCAAAGTTGTTTTCATCGGACCATGCATTGCCAAGAAGGCTGAATCGAACGAGGTCGATTGTGTGATCACTTTTCAGGAACTAAGGCAGGTTTTTAACGCACGCCAGGTTACCTATGAAGCTGGAAAAATAACCGATTTCGATCCACCTCACGCAGCTAAAGGAGCGGTATTTCCTGTGAGTAAAGGAATGTTGCATACCATGGGGCTGCACGACGATTTATTGTCGGGCGATGTAGTTGTAGCCGAAGGGAAACAAAATGTTCGCGAGGTGATTCAAGCACTCGATTCGGGAGAAATTAAAGCGCGGCATGTCGAATTGTTAAGTTGCGAAGGATGCATCATGGGACCCGGTATGTCGCCACAAGGGAAACGCTATCAGCGAAAAGCTCATGTAGCAAATTATGTAGCCTCGAAGCTCGCCCGCCTGGATTGGTCGAAGTGGCAAGTGGACCTCGATTTCATCGGGCAACTCGATATGAGCCAGTCGTTTCAAATCATGGACCGGCGTTCAAAAACCCCTACCCGCGAACGAATCGATCATGTGTTGGCCGAAATGGGCAAATACGATAGCAGCGATCATCTCAATTGCGGAGCATGCGGCTATTCTACCTGCGAGAAACATGCTATGGCCATCATCGACGGATTAGCCGAAATAGAAATGTGCTTACCCTATGCCATCGAAAAACTTCACCAGTCGCTCAGTGCACTGGATCAATCTAATCATTTGCTCGACGATGCCAAACGAGCCCTCAAGCATCAGGAGAAATTGGCTAACATGGGGCAACTATCGGCCGGGATTGCTCACGAGCTCAATAATCCGCTCGGCGTAATAACCATGTATAGCAATATTTTGCTCGATGAATTAGCGCAGGACGATCCAACCCGCAACGATGTTGAATTGATTGCTGAACAAGCCGACCGTTGCAAAAAAATAGTAGGTGGATTGCTTAATTTTGCTCGAAAGAATCAGCTTCAGAAATCGGAATATTCCCTCGTTGAATTTTGTAAACAAAGTCTTCAATCGGTGGTTGTTCCAGATAATGTTCAGGTCGAGTTTTCGAGCGATGTTCAGCGTGCCATTGCCTTTTTCGATTACGATCAAATGATGCAAGTGCTTACCAATCTGGAAAAAAATGCCATTGAGGCCATGCCACACGGAGGAACGCTAAGCGTACACTTAAAAGAGCACGATGAAACCTTTGAGATACGGGTATCCGACAACGGTACCGGTATTTCGCCGGAAAATATGGATAAAATTTTCACCCCCTTTTTTACTACAAAGGGAATTGGAAAAGGAACAGGGCTCGGTTTGCCCTTAGTATATGGCATCATTAAAATGCATCATGGAAAAATTGAAGTAGAAACCAATAATCAACCGGAGAAAGGACCTACCGGAACCCATTTTATCATTCATTTGCCTAAGTAAACGCATCAGAAATAAATTTTAAAAAATGCTCCGGTTTGTGGAGCTACAGTATTTAAGATCAATTAGTTTAATCGTAATACATTGAATGCCATGACAGCAGAGACTTTAAAAAAGAAGACCATTTTATTGGTCGATGACGATATCGATTACCTGAACCAAATGAAATGGCAGATTAGTCATTTCGGATTTGAGGTGCTCACCGCCGAGAGTAAGAAAGAAGCCCTCGAGATTCTCGAAGCCACCAAGCCCGATATGGCTATTTTGGATTTGATGATGGAGACTCAGGATGCAGGATTTGTGTTGGCTTATAAATGCAAACAAATGTATCCCGATGTACCCGTAGCAATCGCTACCAGCGTTACCCGCGACACCGGTATCAAATTCGAAATGGAGCGTGAATCGAATCGGTCGTGGGTGAAAGCCGATATTTTTATGGAAAAAGGTATCCGTAGCGATCAATTACACCGCGAAATCAATCGACTCCTAAAGTTATAATCATGGAAAATAAATTAGTGGTATTGGTTGTAGACGACGAACCCGGCATTCGCAGTGGTATTCGGCGGGTACTCCAACACTATGAGGTTGGTTTCCCTTTTATGGACCAAGATTTTGGTTTCGAAATAAAAGAGGCAGCCAGTGGAGAGGAAGGCTTAGCGATTATTGAGCGCGAAACGGTCGATATCATTATGCTCGACAATAAATTGCCCGGCATACAAGGAATCGATTTGCTCGAGCAAATTAAGCGCATGAACCTCGATGCGATGGTGATGATGATTACCAGTTATGCGAGTCTGGATTTAGCGGTAAAAGCAACCCGTAATGGAGCTTACAATTTTGTGCCTAAGCCATTTACACCTCAGGAGTTGCGATCGGCCATTGAAAATTTAACCAAGCATCTGTTTCTGAAGCGGATGACCCAGCGCATGAACGAAGAAGGAAAGCAAATCCGCTTTCAATTCCTTTCCGTTCTGTCGCACGAGCTAAAATCGCCTATCAATGCAGTGGAGGGCTACCTTCGAATCATGAAGGAAAAACAAGTTGGCGACCAACTCGACGATTATATGGAAATGATCGAACGATCGCTCGTCCGGATGGCTGGTATGCGCAATCTGATTATGGATATGCTCGATCTCACCCGCATTGAAACCGGCAAAAAACGACGCTTCCTGAAAAAAGTCGACTTGGCCGAAATAGCCACCCTGGCCATCCACACCATGGAGCCAATGGCTATTCAACGTAACCTCCACATGGAATTATCGACCGATAAACCCTTCTACTTCATTGCCGATTCCGAAGAAATGGAGATTATTCTGAATAACCTCATTAGCAATGCCGTGAAGTATAATCGCGATGGAGGGAAGGTAACGGTTGTACTCGACCGGAAACGCGATAAGGTGACTATCCAGGTAATCGATACAGGAATAGGCATTAGCGCCGAGGATCAAACCCAGTTGTTTCAGGAGTTTAGTCGTATCAAAAACGCTCAAACCCGCAATATCAGTGGCTCCGGTCTTGGCTTATCCATCGTTAAAAAGATGGTAGCCCTCTACAAAGGCGACATTAAACTGCATTCGGAAGTAGGTGTCGGAACTACCATCAGTGTAATTTTGCCCGATATTATTTCCGACGAGAATTTGGAAATCGACTAGCTAACTCCTCGGCAGCGCAAACCGGTGTTTGCATCGCACTGCCAAAAGCTAATTGATTCGATTAATATGTTTATCGCTAGCTTATTGAGTAGCCTGCGATGAGTGGGTAAGCATTCTTTTAAGGCTTATTATCCGAGTGGTGTCCTCATTTGCTAAGTCAGGCATACATGGTGTTGAGCCTTAGTCCCGTTTTTATCAATCCGTACTAAGTACTTAGGTAAGGAAGATTCCCTGTAGGCTGGAGCTTATAAAGTTGAATTCGCTTTCCGTTTTTTGGTCGGTTTATTTCGATAATGCATGGGTTACTTCTTCTAGAAAAAACACCATCGGTTTTTTACTTCGATGATTAATTTAGCGGCCTAAATAGTTTAGTATGCTGATTAACGAAGTAAAGGAAATTCTGTTAACGGATTATGGCAAATTGTGCCAGGAAACTCGACTGGATTCGGTAGTTATCGGGAAACACCTTTGCGGTGTGCGACTCGATAACGGTTGGTTAGGCTTATCGAGCACCATTGATGATTCCGATATTCATTGCATCAAGGATAAGCGTGATTTTGGGGCCTTTACTCCTTTGCACATGGAAGGTCATTTTGTGTCGGAATTACTGCAGATTTCGAAAGAGAGTGCCAGCATTCAAATGCTACGGATTGCAACCATCAATGCATTGGCCAGTGGCCTACTTCCTTCCCAGCCCTATCGCGTTCATTCGAATACCGATCCTTTCGATTTGCTCGATGTTAAGCCGGGTATTCGGGTCGTTTTGGTAGGAGCTTTTCAGTCTTATATTCAACGCTGCGATGCAATGGGCTGTGAATTAAGTGTTTTAGAATTCAATAAACATGCATTGGAGCCGCAACATCGTAAATATTATGTTCCTGCCGAACGGTATCCGGAAATAATTCCTCAGGCCGATTTTTTGCTAATTACCGGTCTTACCCTGGTCAATAAAACTTTCGATAAGCTATTGAGCTTTGTTCAGCCCGGTACCGAAACGGTGGTGGTAGGGCCATCGAGTAACTTGTTACCCGAAGTTTTCTTTAAGTATGGGATTCGGTATGTTGGAGGAACACGGATAACCCAACCCGATTTGCTTTTCCCACTTATTACGCAAGGAGCCGCCGGTTATCATCTTTTTAAATATGCTGCCGAAAAAATCTGCATCAGTGAAGCATAGCTCAGGAGGTTTAAACGATAAGTGGCTAAAGGCCTCTGTGCTGGGAACAACCTGGGCAGCCAGCGAAATCTTAATTGGAAGTTTTTTACACAATGTCAAATTTCCATTTAGCGGAAATATCTTAACCGGTATTGCACTTATCCTGCTCATTTCGGTGAACTATCGTTGGAAGGAGAATGGATTATTCTGGCGAGCCGGATTGATTACTGCTATACTCAAGACAGCTTCACCTAGTGCAGTTATTTTCGGTCCCATGATCGCCATCTTTACCGAAGCCCTCCTCCTGGAAATTTCCGTTCGAATCTTGGGAAAGAATATTTTGGGTTACCTCGTGGGCGCTGCGCTTGCCATGTCGTGGGTATTGGTGCAGCGTGTGGTGAATTTGATCATTTTCTACGGAGCCGGCATTGTCGATATTTACACTCATTTGATGCAAATGGCCGAAAAACAATTGGCCATCACAACCGACCTGGTGTGGTTGCCTATATTTGTATTGTTAGTCATTCATTTGTTGAGTGGGATTTGGGCGGCAGTCATTGGCATGAGAGCCGGGAAGCGCCTTACCGGAAGCTCCCTCCGAACAATTTCCTTCGATACGACGGAACAATTGCCTTCTTACGGAGGTCCGTTTGAATTTTCGCGGGTGCGCCTCGTCTTGAACATCTTTTTGTTAATTGGCGGATTACTAAGCTTTAGTCTTGCTCCTTGGTATGTTTGGGTTCCGCTTACACTTCTAATCGTTTGGTATTGGATCCATCATTATCGGTCGGCTATGCGCCAGCTTTCCAAACCAAAATTCTGGATTTGGTTCGTGCTCATTACCCTTTTGGCTGCCTTAATTCTTGGTTCGGTTCAATCCGGAGGCGGCGGCTGGAAAGGAGGATTGATGGCAGGTATTCAAATGAACTTTCGAGCTGCTTTAATTATTCTCGGCTTTTCGGCCATCGGGAAAGAGCTCTACAATCCGACTATTGTCAATTATTTCAAGCAATCGCGGTTCCGACAATTGCATCAGGCTCTCGAATTATCTTTCCGGTCGGTTGGGTCTGTTCTTCAAATTCTCCCGTCGGCCCGCACTTATTTAAAATCGCCCTTCGAAGTGGTGCAGGTTTTAATGGAACATGCCGATCGATTGCTTTATACTTACCGTCAGCAACACCAACAGCGAATTTTTATGCTAATCGGCGATAAAGCAGAGGGTAAAACAAGTTTTCTTGCAGAGCTGGTTGAGGAATGTAAAATGCATTCTGTAAAACCTGCTGGATTTTTGTCCTTGCGCACAATGCAAGACGAGGAAACCCGTGGCTATTATTTGCTTAATTTGGCAAGCGGTTCCAAACATCCATTATTACAAACCGAAGTTATCGAGGGCAGCGAAGCAGTTGGGCGTTTTTATTTTCACCCTGAGGGATTATCGGTGGGGAAAAAGCTGTTGTCCGATTTCGAAACAAAGGCCGATGTGTTTATTGTCGACGAGGTAGGAATGGCCGAGGTAGAAGGCAAAGCTTGGAGTGAAGGCCTGCAGGGAATACTTCGGTCGTATCCCGGACCGATTATCCTCTCGGTTCGTCGTTTGTTCGTGGAGCCAGTGATTGCACAATTTGATTTGAGTGCAATTCAGGTATGGGATGTTGCTCATACGAATCCCAAAGAAGCATTCAAGCAGTTGTACCCCTTGGCGTCGAAGGAGGATGTATAGAGGAGAAAGCGTTCAGTGGTACTTTCCGATTTGACTTTCGCTCCTACTTGAGCTGGCATAATTATTCCCTGCCAACGTTTCATCCTCCATTGAATAGGTAGGATTCATGGGTTAATCTACTCACATCTGGGAGAAGCCTTTTTTAGAAATAGAATCCCAATTTTCTCTCAGCATAAAGTGAAAATGAATTCACCGAATTGGAACGATTCCCAGGATATTGCCGGTGTTTTGATCTATTTGAACCTTTTTTTGTCGGGGTGTAAAAATCTCCCGGGAGCAAAACATTTGCATGGATTTTTCTCTTTAATTTGTGTTTGAACACTATTCTAATTATTGGGGGAAATGAAGAAAACGAAGCAACTATTAATTGCCATTGGGTTGGTCCTTATTCATTCTTTTGCAATGGCTCAGCCTGGTCCGCCGCCTCCGCCACCAACCGAGGGAGGAAGTACTGTAGAGCAAACCGACGAGGGAGGCGGAGCATCGTTAGAGGGAGGCGTTGTGGGATTAGTTTTATTGGCCGCTGCCTATGGTTCGTTTCGACTTTATCGAACCCGCAAGTCGAAATTGTTGTCTAACAATCGGTAATTTGATGTTGTATTGATTTTCAATTTGGTCCTGTTTCATTTTTCCCTACTTGAGCAGGAACATAAACGGGCTCTATACAGCCTATCGAAACATGGTGAATCGACCGAAGCAAAGAATAAAACAGCCACATCTTCAACCAGCTCGAAATTGGTTCGATTATTTGCTTGAAGGTGCGGGTTGGCTGATTCTTTTGGGAACCTTTTGGTTTACCATTAGTACTTATGCTGATTTAGGCGATGAGATTCCTACCCATTTCGATGCTTTTGGGAATCCAAATGGTTACAGTAAAAAAGTGGTGTTGTTTTTAATGCCTATCCTATCAGCGATTTTATATGCATCGCTTTACATTCTGAATTTTTATCCGCACACCTTCAATTATCCGGTTAGAATAACACCTGAAAATGCTTTGCATCAGTATAGCACCGCTACCCGCATGATACGCTCCTTAAATCTTTCCATGGTAGTGGTTTTTGCCCTCATTTCCTGGAAAATGGTTCGCAACGCTCACGGCTTGAGCGATTATATTGGAGTGTACTTACTTCCCCTCATTTTGTTGCTGGTATTTGTTCCGATCGGGTATGGTTTGGTTCGGATGGGACGGGATTAAGTAATTGGTCTGTCCCTTACAAATACTTCATATACACCGAAATAAGTACGATGCTTAGGCCAAGTAAGAATGATAAACCAGCAAGTTTCTTTTGAAGGTTTCGGAGCTGAGCCAGTTCTTCCGATGGGCCGGCTTGAGCTACTTTGGCTACTTTAGGTGAAAGGCGTTCAAAAGAATAAAATGCCAGGAGAGCCAGGATAGCTACCAATACGTGTTTAACGAAGCTTGCCGTGGACCAGGTTGTGTCAAAATTGATGATGCCTCCGTAGTATTCACTGGCTATTTTTAGAGGAATACCGGTAATGAATAAGGCCAGCAACGAACTATAGGCAATAACCCGAACCCGTTTCATGAGGGCTCCCATGAATTTGCCGGCAAGCGATGGATCAAGCGACTGCTGAACGGCCGGTAGTACGGCTAAAAGATTAAAAACCATTCCCCCAATCCAGGCAATAGAGGCCATTTGATGAATGAAATCGAGTAAGGTTAAAACATAAGGATTTGTAAGCATAGAGCAGTTTTTTTAGCGGCACGAAGATAAAAACTTTACCGAAACAGGCTGCTTTGAGGGAAGGTGGTATCCGCTCTGATTTAGGTGGGAAGGAAGATTTAAAATTCAAAATTCAATCCCACTGAATCGAAATTAAATCTTGAATTTTAAATCTTGAATTTTGAATATTTCCCCTTGCTAGAAACTAAATCCGACGTAGAGATTCACCGGTAACTGAAATCCATAATCTACTTCAGAATAGGATTCTAAAATGTCCTCTGGAACATTAACCCCTTCCTGGACAGGAGTATAAGTCCTATTCCGGTTATAGTTAGAAACCATGTAAATCCAACTGGTTTCGGCGTAGAGAAAAAGCCGTTGTGTAAGAAGGAACTTAATACCCAGCACTGCAGCAGCTCCATGATCTGTATTGGTCTCCTCCCATTCGCCATAGTATGACGAGCTAATACTTCCATACATGCTCTTGTTGTAGGATTTTTGGTGAGCAAACCGATAGTCTAATCCATAATTCAGGATGAATCGTTTGGAAAGGGGAGTCTTAAATTCCCAGCCTAAAAAGGCATAAGCCGATGAACTTTCAGTGTTGAAATTAGACGCGAGTTGGGGAATTTGTGTCGAATCCTCGATGTTTCTGTTGCTCCCCCCTATGCTCCCTCCCAGCCGCAATGAACCTGCACGCGTATGAAGTTTATACCGAAGGAAGTGAGGGTCGGCAGAATAATAGTTCGCCGATAAGTCGATCAGATTTTTAATAAAATAAGTAGCATCGATGCTAATTTCATGATTTAGAGAGCTTTTTTCTTCCGATTTCGTTTGAGCCGAAGCGATTAGGCTGCTTAAAAGAAAAGCAACCAGGAGTACTTGTTGTTTCATAGTTAGTGGATTAAAGTTTAATTGAGTTAACAGCCTAAATATAGGGAAATAACTATTTGGTTCGGATATTCAATGGAAATGGATTAAGGTTAGAAAAAACATAACTCGGGATCAAACAACCTTTGCGATTTTCTGTTATATTTCGACTAATTAACTAACTAAACAGGCAACACAATGGTATCAAAACTTCTGGCAACAGCCATGTGGCTGGTATTAGCCCTGTCGGCATGGGCTCAAATCAATCATGCCGAAATTCAAATCCTCGACGAAACCGACAAGTCTCCAATTATTGGAGTAGCTTACCAAATTGGTGAGCAACAGGGTATTTCCGATTCGGATGGAAGGATTTATTTTCAATATGGATTAAACGACGAATTGCAGCTAAGCAGTTTGGATTATGGCAACTGGTCGCTCGCTGGCGAAGCACTCGAATACGTGGTGCAAAACGGCGTGTTCTATCGTCGCAAATTGGAATTTAGCATTCATCCGGTTACGGTGGTGGCCCTCCGGCGGAATGTTCATGCTCCGCATTGTTCGCAGGAGGTGGAGCAAAACGATCGCTTGGAGCACGATGCGGCAGCCGTGTTAAACGACATCCCTTCCTTCAACAGCATTCGAAAGGGCGGCAATTATGGTTTCGATGTGGTTTTTCGTGGATTCAAATATGAGCAGTTGAATATTGTTTTGAATGGTGCACAAAGTGCTACTGCAGCTTGTCCGAATCGAATGGATCCGCCTACCAGTCAAATGGCTCCGAATATGATGGAACGAATCGATGTGCTTAAAGGACCTCATGCGCTCCGTTTTGGAACCGGATTCGGGGGAACAATCCATTTCAAAACGGAATCGCCTCGATTTGCTTCCAAAATTGCTAGCTACGGAAGAGTCAATTTGGGCTACGAATCCAATGGAAACATGCCTCGTGGTGAGGCCCAATTGGGTTTACGAGGAAAATGGTACGACTTTGCTGTTTTTGGTTCCTGGTCGGAGGGCGACGATTACCGCGCCGGCAACGGAGAACTGATTCCCGCCGATTTTTCTCGCTTAAGTATTGGAAGTAATCTGGGACTGAAACTCAGTGCCTCCCATCATCTTCGTTTTTCTGCTACTCATAACAAAGCCAAAGATGCCGATTTCCCTGCCTTGAGCATGGATTTGCGCAACGACGAAACCTGGATGATGCACACACGCCACGATTGGATTTTATCGGGAAAATACCTCCAATCGTGGAATACAACGCTCTATGCTTCTTGGGTCGATCATCTTATGGATAATGGTTTAAAATCGCTCGATCCTCGAACCTTGAATGCTTCAACTCAGGCTAATACACAAAATTATGGTTTCCGTTCCGAGGGTGTTTGGCAATGGGCCGGTAATCAGCTTTTTACAGGAATTGATTTTCGAACCGAAACCGCTAGCGGCAGCCGTGTGCGCGATTTTCTGATGGGACCGATGGCCGGAAATACCTTCATCGATCCGGTTTGGCAGGATGGTAGGATTCAAAAATCTGCCGCCTTTTTCGAGTACCAGCTAAATCGCTGGTCGGTCGATTGGGTCATTTCGAGTCGTTTGGAATGGAATACCGGTGAATTATTCGATCCTTCCGTTGAGTTTTTACTGGTTCATCCTACCCACAAGGTGCAGGATTTTAATCCGAGCGTCAGTTTGGGTGGAGTTAAGAGCTGGACTTCGCAATGGAAAACCGGACTTTGGCTTGGAAGAGCTCAGCGCAGTGGTAGTTTAACCGAGCGCTATGCCCATTACTTACCGGTGGGCCAAGATCCTTATGAATGGCTCGGAAATCCCGAAGTGTTGCCGGAAACAAACTACCAGGCCGATGCGCAATTGGCTTTCACGACGGAGAATTTTTCGTTCACAATCGACTTGTTTGCAGCCTACCTGCAAAACTATATCTCCTCGCAAATCGACACGGCTCTAAGCCCTCGTTTACCCACCAGCCCGGGTGTACGAAGCGTGGTTAACCTCGATAAGGCATTTAAAACCGGATTGGAAGGAAGTGTGGCGCACCAACTGGCTACATCCTTCTCGCATCAGCTTCAATGGGCTTATACCTATGCCATCGATCTGAAAACACAACAACCCTTGCCGGAAATTGCCCCTTTCGATATCCGATATCAGGTAAAAGCATTCCTCTTCTCGGAACGTTTCTCTCCTTCGATTCAATTTCGATACGTTGCCAATCAGAACCGAATTGCTGCCGATTTTGGCGAAACACAAACTCCGGCTTTCTTTACCATCGATTTGTTCCTGGCCTATCAATGGACCGATCAACTCTCGATTCGTTTTGGAGTAAATAACCTGCTCGACGAGAATTACTACGAGCATTTGAATCGTTCGGTGGCGGCTGCTACTTACCCCATTTTTGCACCCGGAAGAAACTTTGTGTTGAATCTGAATTATCGGTTTGGGCAATAATGCTCAATCGTTCGGATTCTTTTTAACCCGGCGATTAGTGAGGGTTTAAAAGGTTATTTCGGCAAAATGCACCCAGCCGTAAGCCCAAAAACTTCTTTTCGGTTCAGAACGGGTAGGCGTTTGTTTTTAATTCGAGAGAAGTGGAGAATTCTCATGCAATGAATCGGCTTTTTACCTATCTTCCAAGCATTGGAATCCGTTTTGGAAGTAATCCATAAAAAGGAAGTCTAGGGGGAACGACTTTCGAATGTAGGGTTTCTGGTATTTACTTCGATTTATTCATTAATGCAGGTAAAGGGGTGAAAGTAAGAGTCTTTTTTTGGTTTGCACTAATCGTTGCAATTAGTACAAGCCAGGTCAGTGGTCAACTGCTTGAAGTTCCGGGGAACGATTCATTGATTTTTCATGCGGGTAATTTTCATTATGGTACGGTACAATGGGAGCAATCGACCGATTTAGTCAACTGGGAAGCCATTACAGGAGCTAACGACACCAGCTATCAGTTCTTTCCAACCGAGGAGCTTTTCCTTCGGGCTGCCTTGAATGTTCCCGATTGCGAAACGGATTATTCCGATACGTGCCATGTGCTCTATTATCCCGAAGTTCAAATCGATAATCCAACGCAGGTTTCGATTAATTCGATTACACTTAATGCCATAGTGATTAAGGATGGGGGAGCGGCTGTGTTTGAGCGGGGAGTTTGTTGGAATACAATCGGTAATCCAAGTATTTCCGATTCTTTCGAAATAAGTGGAAGCGGCCTGGGTAGTTTTCAGGTGGCTATCACTGGTTTAGCGGCCTTGACTACATATCATCTAAAGGCTTATGCAATAAACGAGGTCGGAATCGATTATAGCGATGAAATACTGGTAATTACTGATACGAGTTTTAGTCTTTATCCTGGAGGAACTGTGTTTTGTAAAAATTACATCACCCCGGTGGTCGAAGTGTTGAATCCCTTAACCGGGAAAGTGTGGATGGATCGAAACCTGGGAGCACAGCAGGTAGCACAAAACACCGACGACAGCCTGTCCTATGGCGATTTGTATCAGTGGGGGCGGTTCGCCGATGGACATCAGTGCCGAAACTCATCCTCTACAACGAGCCTTAGTTCCGGCTCAACTCCGGGTAACAATCTCTTTATTATAACCAGCTCAACGACTTTCGACTGGTCCACAACGACCGATACTTCCTTGTGGCAAGGAACATCGGGCCTCAATAATCCCTGTCCTACGGGTTTTCGCATAGCTACTGCCGCCGAATGGCAAGCTGAACGACAAAGTTGGAGCAATCAGAATGCTTCGGGTGCGCTTAATTCAGTGTTGAAGCTGAGTGCCGGAGGATGGCGCAGTGGTACCAGTGGCAACTTATCAAGCGTCGATACGATGGGTGTTTTCTGGTCGTCGACTAATTCCTGGGTTGGTCTGTCAACTTTCTTGGAGATGAACCCTGCCTCCTCAACTTTGGCTGAGAATGCGCGTTCAGGGGGTTTTTCGGTTCGTTGCATCAAGGATACTTTCATTGTGCTTCCTCCGAATCAACCTGCTCCCATCATTGGACCACTCCAGCCTTGCGAAAATGATTCAGGCCTGGTGTATTCGGTCGATTCGCTTAGTGAGGTTTCCTATACCTGGTCTGTCCCGGCCGATTGGATTATTGTGGAAGGGCAGGGCACTGCTTCCGTGGTGGTAGTGGTCGGTAGTAATGGAGGAATGTTGTCGGTAACACCCAGCAATAGCGGCGGTACAGGACCTCCGGCCACTTTGAGTGTGATGGTTACAACCCTCCCTGATTCTCCCATGAGTTTAGCTCACCTTAGTGGTTCGAGTGTTATTTTGTGGAATTGGCAATCGGTAACCGGAGCCGATGGTTACCTTTGGCACCACATCAATCAGGATTCCCTGGCTCTTGATGTGGGGTCGAGTACCGTTTATTCCGAATCAGCCTTAGCCTGCGATTCAAGCTTTGTTCGTTACGTTTGGGCTTATAATGCCTGCGGTGTTTCTAAGATTCCAACAGTACTCAACGATTCGACCGAGCTTTGCTTCAATTCAACGTATCCTGCCGGAAGCATCTTTTGCGATAGCCTTCAGCCTACTCCGGTGCAGGAGGTAATCAGTCCTCATACCGGACGAATTTGGATGGATCGCAACTTAGGAGCTGTTCAATCGGCTGTTTCACTGAATGATACGCTCTCTTTCGGCGATTTGTATCAGTGGGGGCGTTTTGCCGATGGGCATCAATGTCGAAATTCCGATACCATCAGCCAATTGAGTAGTGCAAATCAACCGCAACATGCTTTTTTCATTCTAGCAACTACAATCCCTTATGATTGGCGAAATCCGCAAAATAACATGCTGTGGCAAGGTTTGTACGGAGATAATAATCCCTGTCCGTTGGCTTATCGAATCCCATCCGAAGCGGAATTTGCCGACGAATTATCAGGCTGGACGACTCCCGATTTATCCGGAGCATTCAACTCTTCCTTAAAACTTTCGCCTGCCGGTTTTCGCAATCATGCCAATGGATGGTTGTTGGGCGAAGGAATGTTTGGAAATTACTGGACGAGTAATCTGGTTGGAACGAACGCCCGTGTGTTAACCCTCAACAGCTCGTTGGCAAGCATCAATACCGATTTTCGGGCGGCTGGTGCTTCGGTGCGATGCATTAAGGATTCACTCGGAGTGGTTATGCCTAACCAGCCCGATTCCATTCTGGGAGCCTTGAACCCTTGTGCCGGCGATTCGGGCATCGTTTATCAGGTTGTTAATCAGCCAGGAGTAACTTACACCTGGACCGTTCCTTCCGATTGGTCGATACTGGCCGGACAAGGAAGTTATTCCATTACCGTAGTGGCGGGAACTAGTTCGGGATTGATGTCGGTTGCTCCCTCGAATACGATTGGCACATCGATGCCGCAAAACCTTTGGGTCAATCCCATTTTTGCACCAACAGCTCCTTTGGCCCTTCCAAGTGTGATTGGACTTAATTTCATTACTTGGTCGTGGAACGAGGTAAGCGATGCTGAAGGGTATAAATGGAGTACAGTGAACGATATTAGTCAGGCAACCGACCTCGGAAACGATACTAGTTATACCGAGTTGGTGAGCCAATGCGATCATTTATTAATCCGATATGTGTGGGCTTATAATGCTTGTGGTATTTCTGTGCCGCTTACGCTCAGCGATTCCACTATCAATTGTGCTCAATTTGTGAGTTATCCGGAAGGTAGCGTCCATTGCAACGCTATTATTAGTTTGGTTGTGGAGGTAACGAATCCACTCACCGGAAAAGTTTGGATGGATCGCAATGTGGGTGCACAGCGAGTTGCTTTACATGAGGCGGATTTGCTTTCTATGGGCGATTTGTACCAGTGGGGCCGATTTACCGATGGACACCAATGTAGAACCTCCACCATTACCCAGCAATTGAGTCCAACCGATACGCCCAATCATCCGGAATGGATAGCAACCAATGGGGTTTATCCTCACGATTGGAGAATGGGCGGAAATGACTTATTATGGCAAGGATTGGGTGGAATCAATAATCCTTGTCCTACCGGTTTTCGGCTTCCTACCAAATTTGAATTGCAGCAGGAAATGGCTACGTGGTCGAGTCAAGATTCCTATGGAGCAATGTTGTCGCCCCTTAAGCTCCCTTCGGGTGGTTGGCGTTCCGGTAGCTATGGAAATTTGGTGGTGGGCATGCCAACTCTTGAAACGCATTATTGGACTAGCAGCCCGTCGGGCACTTATGCCTGGAGTTTAATTCTCAAGTATAATAATGCCTTTCCTTTTGGGACTTTCCGAAGTCGTGGTGGTTCAATCCGTTGTATTAAAGATATGTAATCCATGTTCCTAATAAATCAACTGGATAAAAGTCTGAATTTCGGTAGAAGAACTTTACTTTTTTCACCACGGTAGATTACCTTCGTCGCAATTTTGGGTTAGTTGAATGAAATGCTTGCTCAATCGATTGCTAATGAAGCTGTTTTTATTCTATGGAAAAGAAATTCTTACTGTTTGCACTACTCCTTCCACTAAGTTTTTATTCGGCTGTGGCTCAAACCATTTCCGGGCAACTCCCAGCTCTTGCGAACGAAACCATTCGCCTCGAAGGCTTCGAAGGGTTTGATACTTATCCCATTGCCACCACCCAAATCGATGAGAAAGGGAATTTCTCCCTGAATTATTCGGTGAAAGAGGGTGTTGCTTATTTGATTTCGGCCGATCAGAAACCCTATTTTCTAATTTTAAGTGGCGAAGATGTTGTGATTCAGGGAGATGCTCTGAGTTCTCCGGAGAGTATCAAGGTGCTCAAGGGACAGGAAAACCAATGGTTGGATCAGTATGCATCGGAGCATCCTCGGCGAGAACAAGCACTGAGCGCATGGATTTATCTGGAAAAAATCTATCAGCTCGATTCTTTATTCGCCGTGCAAGAAATTCCTCAAAAGGCGATTGTCGAGGAGAAGACCCGCATTCGTCGAGAGGATAGCCTTTTTCTCGCTCAGCTGCCAAAAGATGCTTATGTTAGCTGGTTTTTGCCTACCCGAAAATTAATTAGTTCTGTTTCGGTAGTTGCTCAGTATCGAACCGGCGAAATCCAGGCTACCATTGCCGCTTTCCGTCAACTCGATTATTCCAACCCACGTTTCTACCGAAGCGGACTCCTGAAAGATGCGCTCGAAAGTCATTTCTGGCTAATCGAAAATAGTGGCGTTTCGCTGGAGCTAGTGTACAAATCGATGAAAGTTTCGATCGACTCGTTGATGAATCAGTTAAGCGGACACGAATTGCTGATGAATGAAATAACCAACTTCCTTTTCAATTTGCTCGAGACCCATAGTTTGTTCGAAGCATCGGAATACCTGGCTTTGAAAGCATTGTCGCAGAATTCGTGTACACTGAACGACGATTTAGCTCGTCAATTGGAAACGTATCGTGCCATGAAGAAAGGGAAGATAGCCCCCGATTTTGTTTTTGTGGGCGATGTATTTGCTCCTGCTTACGAAGGGGACAAAATCCCTGAAAAACTATCCGATATTTCCGATTCCTACGTGCTCGTGGCCTTTGGAGCAAGTTGGTGTCCGGCCTGTAAATCGGAGCTGAACGAGATGGCGCAATATTACCGGAAGTGGAAAACCGAAGGGCTCGAAGTCGTATTTGTTTCGCTCGATGAGAACCGCAGCGATTTTGAATCCTTTGCCTCCGATTTTGGGTTCATCTCCGTGTGCGATTATCAGAAATGGAACAGCCCGGTAGTTCAATCGTACTATGTGTTTGGCACCCCAACGCTCTTTCTCCTCGATCAGAATCGAAAAATCTTGCTTCGTCCCATCTCGGTCAAGCAAATGGACGCTTGGGTCGATTGGTTTCTGATTCAGGGTAACCCGATGAAGGATTAAGAATCCGCTGGATTAGTCGTCTCCCGTTGCTTTACCATTCCTGCCTAATGGTGTAGAGTTACCCTGCTGCTTTGGTATCTTGTTGCTTCCTCACTCCTAAAATATTCGGAGAGATATGGATCGGTCTTCCCGGCATTCAGATATTCAGCTCTTAAATACCTATTTAGCGGTATTGTTTAGAACGGGTCTTAATTGGCATTTTTGAGGGTACTCAATTTATAACGATTATGAACCGAAAAATTCACTCCGCATTATTACTTACAATACTGATATTAACCGATTTACTTCTCGTTGCTCAACAAGGTTCCATTTCCGGAGTAATCCTGCAGCAAGACGAAAAAACGAGCTTGCCCGGAGCTAACGTTTATTTAAAAGAAACCAAGATAGGCACCATGAGCAATGCATCCGGTTTCTTCGAACTTACTCAGGTTCCTGCCGGAAAATACGTACTGGTCGTCTCTTCGCTGGGTTATCGAACCACGCAGCATGCCATTAACGTCGATCCAAACCAAAATCCTTCCTTGACGATCGCTCTCACGGAGGAGGCTTCTTCCATTGGCGAGGTGATGATTGCCGGGGAAAAAGGCTTGCGCGAAATCGCAGGTTCGGTGCAGTATATCTCTCCCCGTGAGTTGAAAAAATTTGCTCAAACGGATATTAGTCGTGTGCTCCGCGATGTGCCGGGTGTTAATGTTCAGGATGAAGATGGTTGGGGCTTACGTCCAAATATTGGTTTACGAGGAACGGGTGTAGAGCGAAACTCAAAAATTACGGTCATGGAAGATGGGGTTCTCATTGCACCGGCCCCTTATGCCGCTCCGGCTGCCTACTATTTCCCCACCATGGGACGCATGCATGCCATTGAAATCATGAAAGGAAGTAGTCAGATTCCGCATGGTCCTTATACTACCGGAGGAGCCATTAACCTCATTTCCACTCCCATACCGGATGAGCTTTCGGCCAAGGTTCATCTAACAGCCGGTAATTATGGTTTCCGAAATTTGCACGCTCAAATCGGTAATCGACACGAACAATTTGCTTATCTCGTCGAAACCTTTCGCTATCAGGCCGATGGGTTTAAGGAACTCGACGGTGGCGGAAATACCGGATTTGATAAAACCGATTATCTTGTTAAATTTCAGTGGAATACGCACAAAGATGCCAAGGTGTATCAACACATTCGATTCAAATTGGGAAATGCCTCCGAAGTGTCCGACGAAACCTACCTGGGTTTATCCGAAGTGGATTTTGAGCAGAATCCGTTTCGTCGCTATGCTGCAACGCAAATGGATCGGATGACTACCAATCAGCAACTGTCTGCTTTAAGCCATCGGATCACTCTCAACGATCGTTTCGAAATCAACACTACCCTTTATCACACTCAATTTACCCGAAACTGGTATAAGCTGAGCCATGCTATCGATTCTGCCGGCAATAAGCTTTCGCTCGGACAATTATTGTCGGATGCTGAAGCTTATGGCGAAACGCTTTCGGGCGAGGGGGAACCTACCAATCATTTGTTTGTAAGAGCGAACAATCGAGCTCATCAAACGCTTGGATTGCAGTCGGTTGCGTCGTATCGCTCCGGTAACCACGATTGGCAACTGGGGATTCGAATTCATCGCGACGAAATGGATCGTTTCCAATGGGACGATGCCTACCGCATAGCCAATGGGACGATGTTCCTGCAAGAAGCCGGAAAACCCGGGACCGAAAGTAATCGGATTGAAACCGCCTCGGCTCAAGCTGCTTATGTGCAATATCAGTTTACTTATGGGAAGATTAAATTCACACCCGGAATTCGATACGAACGGATGCAATTTCATAAACAGGATTTTGGGAAAAACGATACCGAACGGTTGGGAATCGATTTAAAAGAGAATACCAATCGGGTGGATGTTTTTATTCCTGGTGCAGCGTTGCATTATCAGTTTACCGAGCAGTGGAGTGGTTTTGCAGGCGTACACAAAGGTTTTGCCCCTCCCGGATCGAAAGAAGGAACCTTACCCGAAACGAGCATCAATTACGAACTGGGTAGTCGATATTTTAACCGTGCTGTTTCCTTTCAGGGAGTATATTTCCTGAACGATTATCAAAATTTACTGGGTTCCGATTTGGCTGCTGCGGGGGGCGAAGGTACGGGCGACTTGTTCAACGGCGGCGAAGTGCTTACCCACGGTATTGAGTTCGAAGCTGGGTTCGACCTCATGGGCTTCTTTGGGAATGCTTTTTATAGTTTGCCGGTGCGACTCTCCTACACATTTACCGATGCGCGTTTTCAAAACACCTTCGAAAGCGAGTTCGAAGAGTGGGGGAGCGTCCAGAAAGGAGATGTTTTCCCTTATTTGTCCCGAAATCAGGCTGCCTTTTCTCTTGGTTATGAGCTGCCTAAACTCCAGGTATATTGGAACGCACGGTTTGTCGATGCAATGCAGAGTACTCCCGGACAAGGAGAAATCCTCTCTGCCGACCTCATTCCTGCCTATTGGGTGATGGACGCAACGGCAGCTTATCAGCTCAATCAGTATATGAGCTTTACTGTTTCGGTCAATAATCTGATTAACCAAACTTACCTGGTTGCCATGCGACCAGCCGGTTTAAGGCCGGCTTAACGGAACAGCGATGGTTGGTATTAGGATGAATTTGAGTGCTTTGTAGGCATTTAATCGATATCTTGTAGGGAGATCTTTTCAGAAATTCGACAAAGTTTGAGAAGCGAAAAGGAAGCAAGTTTTTCTTTTCGCTTTTTTATGGATGATTATTCAGGCATTTATCCAGCATGGACAGGGCTACCTCCGAGGCTGCAATGGGTTTGTATTGGGTCGGCATTAGAAAGGTGTAGAGAGGAGCTAGTACTTGAGCGATTCGTTCACCCAGTCGAAATTCATTCCTTTTTCCCAATAGGAGCGAAGGTTGGAGAATTTCGACATGAGGAATGGTCAAACTGCGAACTTTGTCTTCTACTTCGCCCTTTAACTTAAGGTAGAAGTTCTTGCTCGTACTATTCGCTCCAACCGAACTAATCAATATGAAGTGGCTGGTACCCAGCTTTTCTGCAGCAAGCGCAGCATTTACAGGAATGTCGTAATCCACTTTCCGATAGGTTTCGGGCTTGGGGTCTTTTCGGCGGGTTGTCCCCACAGCACAATACACATGGTTCGAGCCAACCATCGCCTCTTCGATCTCCTCCGGGTGATCGAAATCGACCATACGCACATCGGCTTTCGGATGATTCACTTGCAAAGGCCGGCGGGTTAAAATGATTACTTGTTGATACTGTTCATGTTCTAAAAGGAGAGGCAAGAGGTGAGAACCAATTAAACCTGTAGCTCCCAATATGCAGGCGGTTTTTGTCATTTCTTTTTTGCCGGAAAGTTATCCTTTTTTGCCGCTATCCCTCGGGCTTTTCTTATTTTCGGAACCTAAAATTTTTCTGATATGTCCACACTTTTTACCCCTTTTCAACAAGCAAAAATTCGTTTCCGAAATCGACTGGGAATGTCGCCAATGTGTATGTATACGGCAGTCGACGGACAAGCAAACAGTTGGCATTTAGCTCATTATGTGAGTCGTGCGCAAGGAGGTGCCGGGCTCATTCTCATGGAGGCAACGGCTGTATCGCCCGAAGGACGCATTTCGCCAGGCGACCTAGGCTTATACCACGATAATCAGATAGAACCACTGGTAAACATCAACCAGATGATTCATGAACAGGATTGCATTAGTGGCGTTCAGTTGGCGCATGCCGGAAGAAAAGCAGGTCATGCTAAGCCATGGCAGGGGAATGCTGCCCTCTATGCACCCGATTGGCCCTGGAATCGCCTGGCCCCTTCTGCCATGCCCTTCGACGAGGGAGAACCGATGCCACGAGCTATGACAGAGGAGGATATCGACAGACTGAAAACAGCATTTGTCGATGCTACTTGCCGAGCCAGGCAAGCCGGCTTTCGACTACTGGAAATTCATGCTGCTCATGGTTATTTGTTCCATGAATTTTTATCGCCTCTTTCAAACCTTCGAACTGATTCATATGGGGGAAGTTTTGAAAACCGAATCCGGTTCTTACTTCAGGTAATCCATGCTGTGCGGGCAGAGTGGCCGGCTGAATTTCCCCTTTGGGTGCGGATTTCAGCAAGCGATTGGACTTCCGGAGGATGGAGTTTAGCAGAAAGCATTGCCTTGGCAAAACGATTAAAGATAGAAGGGGTCGATTTAATCGATGTGAGCTCCGGAGGAAATGTAGCAGGAGCTCAAATTCCGATTGCACCGGGATATCAGGTGGCCTTTAGCGAAGCTATTCGAAAAGAAGCGGAGGTAGCAACCGCTACCGTAGGATTAATTACCGACGCAAGCCAAGCTGAAAGGATTTTAAGCGATGGAAAAGCCGATGTGGTGTTATTGGGGAGACCTCTACTTCAAAATCCTTACTTGCCTCAATCCTGGGCAAAGGAATTGGAGGCCGAGCTACCCTTGCCGAAACAGTATTTGCGAGGTTGGTAAGGAATCAATAGTGACCCGATGGTGTGTGGTCGACAACCGGCCCTTTCGAAGCCTTTGAGCAAAAATAGTTTCACCTTATTTTAAAAAGCTTTTATCATACAACTCGACCCAACTGCGACTCGATGCTGCACTTGGAAAGTGTTTTATCTGAATTGAAAAACTTTGCACTTGATTAAGGGGATGAATCGAGTGCGATTAGGCAAATCAAATCTGCTACGTGCAAGAATCTAAGTAAGTCCCAACGATTTATACAGACGTGAACGCTCGTTCCGAAATGCTTCTTTTTTCGTCGAATCCATGCGGTCGTAGGTTTTCAAAAGCATACCGAGACGGGGGAATTATCGAACTTTTTTGCTCAGGATATGAGGTTAATTATTGGACACCCAAAGCTTGCAGATATAAGTACTTAACTGATTATTAAACAGCAATCCAACTATGATTCTTTCCATTTCTTATTCTAGGAATCAAACATGCTGCAAAACATAAAAAAAAAGATTGCGGCGTATATTAAACATCCTGTAAGTTTGATTTATCGTTAGCGCTAAATAATAATCAACTTGAAATCCCCAATCCATTTTGATTGACGATTTCATCATTTATGACTTAAAATCTTTTAATCATGAAAAAATTACTAATGTTAGCAACATATATTATTGTTGCTTTTACCACCTTCTCTCAGTCAGAGATCACCCTAAATGTTGACAATAATGTACACTATGATTATTATATTCATGTGGCATTTAATCAAACCGTAAGTCCAGCAAATGGAGCTCCTACTATCTTTCTAGTGAAAGCGTTTACAAGTAAGACAATTGTTTATGAATTTGATGAATACGATGTAAATATTGCAGCAGTTAAATGTGTTCCAACTCCCTATGCGATGCCAGATGCAGTTATTTATACGAGTAGCGGGACTGGAACATCAGTAAATGTTGGGCCATCCTATCATTTTGAATTTGTTAATTATTGGGGTCAAGGAATATATGAGACATTATGGTTTGAACTAAATTAATAGTATTTTGACAGAAATATTTTTCTGGATAATACTATGTAAACATAAATACTAGATGGTCTCACTGACAAGTCAATGTATCTATAACTTTATTCAAACAAATAACTTTATGAAATATATCCTTCTATGTTGCCTCTTAATTTATTCGGTATCAGGCTATTCGCAAAATTCATTTGTACCTCATAACATCACTTTTGGGGCAGCTCCCAGGGCGTTAAAATTAATTGATGTAGATTTTGATTCTGACCTTGATATAGTAGTGTATTCACAAATGGATCATATGGTAGCATGGCACAGAAATAATGGAAGTGGTTTGTATGATACGGTAATTGCCTGCACTAATCCTAAAGATTTCATACTACTTGCAGAAGTTGCTGATATAAACAATGATGGTCTTGTTGATATTATAACAGGAGAGTCGCATAGGCTCTCATGGTATCAAAACCTGGGGAATGGAAATTTTAATACAGCCCAATTAATTTCATCTAGTGTAAACTTTGATCAATTTAGCTGTATTTATGCGGCGGATTTAGATAATGATACACTTATTGATATTGTTTCAGCTTCCAACGTTGATGGATCACTTTCATGGTTTAAAAACGATGGAAATGGAATATGGAGCAGCCAACAAATTATCTCCAATACTGCATTTAATGAAACTACATCAGTCTATGTCGAAGATCTAAATCAAGACGGTGATTTAGATATCGTATTTGCTTCTTCTTCTTGGATTCAAAGCAAAATTGCATGGCACGAAAATCTTGGAGGAGGAGTCTTTGGTACTCAACAAATTGTGGATAGTTCAATCACTTATTGGACTTTTTCAATTAAAACTGCAGATATAAATAATGACAGTCTGCCAGACATTATTTCTAGCAACTCATACAAATGTACCTGGTATCAAAATTTTGGAAACGGAAACTTTTCATCGGAAAATATCATTAATTCAAATGTGATGAATCCAAAGTATTTTGATTTCTTAGATATTGATAGTGATAACGACTTGGATATTGTTATAACTAATTGGGGCATGGATTCACTACTATGGCAAGAGAATCTAGGAAATGGATTATTTGGATCAATTAATTTGGTTAGTGACTCGATTGATGGTCCTTATGGAATCAGTACAGGTGATGTTGATCAAGATGGTGATGTTGACTTTATAGTTAGCTCTGAACAATCATCAAACATAATAAGCTTTTTTAATCGAGGGTCAAATTTTTTTGAGCAGGAACAAACGATCGAATATGCTTGCTTACAAGTGATGGATGTATTTACTTATGATGTGAATAGTGATGGTCTTTTAGATATTCTTGCGGCTTCAAAAGTCGATAATAAAATTTCATGGTACCAAAATGCTGGCAATAAACAATTTAGCCTGCAGAAAATAATATCTAATGATATTGAAGGTGCAGTTTCAGTTAATGCGGATGACCTTAATGGGGATGGATTAAATGATATTTTGGCGGGAGGGTGGACAGATAGTATTTATGTTTTTCACAATTCAAGTGACAGTAGTCTGTTTGATGTTCAATCTATACAATCAGCGAATACAGGACAATCAATAATTGTTAAATCTGCTGATATTGATGGAGATAGCTTAATTGACATTATATCTTGCATTAATAATTGGATTGTATGGTCAAAGAATTTAGGAAATGGATATTATTCTCCGGTTCAAAACTTATATTACCTTTCAACGTTAAGTTCTTTTGATCTTCAGGATGTAAACAATGATACTCTTGTTGATATCATTTTTGGAAATGCTATGTATCTGGGTCTGGGATTGAATCAAGGCAACGGAATTTTTGCCCCGGTTCAGTACTTAAACCAATTCAAGGGCGCTAACGATTTACAGATTGTTGATTTGGACAGTGATGGAGATTACGATATAATATATACTGTATTTCCTCCTCCGTTCAATACTGATCCCGAAATTGGCTGGTATGAAAATTTAGGTTCAGGTATCTTTTCATCTTCTATTTTCCTCTCCTATATTGATGATCTAAGCACAACTATAGCGGCATCTGACATTGATAAGGATGGTGATATGGACATTATTGCCGGACTATTAAACCAAAATTTCTTTCCAGGGAATTTAATCTGGCTAGAGAACTTAGGAGGATCAACATTTAATCAAGCTGAGAATCTTCTTTATAACGATGGAAGAATTCATGATTTAGAGATAGCTGACCTAGACAATGATGGTGATGACGATATTGTTTTAGGACTTAGAAGTTATATTAATTCGGTTAAATGGTTGGAAAATACTCTTTACAATATACTTGATACATTTTATCTGTGTACAGGCGATAGTGCGCTCATATTTGGTGACTGGCACGTTCAACCTGGATCATATTATGATACATTACAGAATGGTCAAGGGGGCGATAGTATAATTATTGTTGTTCTCGAAAACTATCAAAGCTATTTTGTAGCTGATACTGTTGAAATCTGTGAAGGTGATTTTTATAATTTCAATGGTCAAATATTAACTGCACCAGGCTCATATTTTGCCAGTTTACAATCTAATCAAGGATGTGATAGTATTGTTGAATTACCATTATCAGTAATTCCTCTACCAACTGTAAATATAAACCCATTTTATCCAGATTCAGTATGTATTGATTCAGGACTCATAAGCCTGCCAATTGGGACTCCTCAAGGAGGAAGCTATTCCGGAATTGGAGTAGTCGGATCTGAATTTGATCCAACCATTTCGGGGATTGGTGAATATTGGATCACTTACGCTTTTACTGATACAATTACGGGATGCTCAAATCTGGATTCAACTTCAATTATTGTTTACAATTCGGTAGGGATTAATGAGATTCAAGATTTTGAAATAATAATCTATCCAAATCCAGGCAAACAAATAATTAATGTTGAAGGAACACAAAAAGGAGATGTGATTAGATTACACGATCTGTACGGCAATTGTCTATTGGATGAAATTAATCAAACAAAATCTATAGAGATCAAGCAATTTGCTCAGGCAACTTATATCTTAACTATTGAACGAAAGGGAATAGTAATTAGAAAGCTTTTTATTAAAATCGACTAATAATACTTATTAACAAAAATAGTAAAAGCCTCTGAAAATCAAAGGCTTTCTGTTTGAAGTACCGTGTCGGGGGGGCGAACCGAAAAAATCGCGATGCCGATGCATAAATTCCCAAAATAAAGCATCCCAACTGTGGGTCCACGGGGCTTTCGATAGTTTGTTTTCATTAGGGCGGCTTGCGTAGTTTATTCGAGCAGGTGGGGTGGTATTCCCGGCTTAGCGTATTCCAATCGTGCTAATCGTTGGGTGGTGTGGTAGCTATCTAAACTGCTGCAGGTAATGCTTCCGGCAGCTTCTATATCGACATACCCATCGGGGTTTAGCGTTTTTTCGGGTATTTCGATATACACGATTTTTCCAATGATTAAATGGGTTTGATTCCATTTTAGTTCCTGATGTTCAAGTAGCTCGCAAGCAATTCGAATGCTGCTCTCTTCTACAAAAGGAGCAAAATAAGGATCGATGAAAGTAGGATGAAGTCCTACCTCCTCAAATTCCGAGACTCCCTGTGGGTAGCGTGCACTGGTTTGATGAGCCTCGCGATAGAACTCTTCGCGTAAATGATTTAGCGTATAGACCCCACTTTCCAGAATGTTTCCTAAGGTGTTTTCTCCTACTTTTTTCGGTCGAATCAACATTCCGCACATGGCAGGATTGGCACTAATATGAAAAAGGCTTGAAAATAATGCCAGATTATTGTTCCCCCGGGAACTGCGGGTTCCGACAAGAACCAGGCTTTTGAAACCACTCAATGAGTTAACTAGTTTGGCCCGGTAGCGAGGTTCCAGCTCAATTAATTGTTCGGTTTGAAAAACGGATTTCTTTTGAGAAGATTCAGTTTGCATGTAGTACTTTGTTTTATACGGCGTTAACTAAGGATCCGATGTGTTTTTCAGCTGCTTTCCAAAATTTGAAGAACGACGGAAAATAGCCTGTTATCTCCGGGAAAAGCCAGTCGCGTTCGTGACGAATTCCCCGGTAATGGAGTGTGCTGGGGTGTTCTTTAAAATGGATAAGGGTAGGGGCGAAGCGAGCTTCAAATTGGTCGAAGGAATCGACCACGATTTGCATGTTGGGGATGTTTTGTGCCAACTTTAAGAAGAAACTCATGCTTTGTTGGCTAATCGGAAATTGTGTAAAAAAATCGGGTTCGAGCAATAGAATCCGATTGGCTTTCAGTTCGTGGCCCCAGTTCGGATCGAGATTATAAAAATGGTAGAGATAAATGGGTAAATCCGGATTGATAACTGGTTTGGTCGAAGCCGGCAATTCTATTTTCAGTTCTGGAAACAGAGTGTTTTGTAGAATGGGTGGGACAGTGGCTTGCTCCAGTGAATCGTAATCCATATCGAGAAAGGTGGATCGCTGGCGCGAATAGGTAAAACGGTTGATGTTTTCCTGATTCGCATAGTATTTTTTTGAACTAAAACTCCCGGCCACCCATTGCCAGCTCAAAGCATTGCTCGCCCAATCGGCATCGAAAAGATGGTAATACATCCAGCGAGCCGGAGTAAGCCAATGACTTCCTCCTACATTGCAGGTTAACATGGCCACATACATGCGCAAATGATTGTGCATGTATCCTGTAGCGTACAGTTCCTGAATGCCGCGGTCTATCGATTCGATTCCGGTTTGGGCCTTAAGCACAGCTTCCGGGAGGGCTCGGTGCTGCACTCCCTGTTGAGGGAAACGCAAATCCTGATTCAAGTCGAGTTTGTTTTTCCACACCAACTGATAGTAATCGCGCCAGGCGAGCTCTTTTAGCAGCACCTCCATTTCACTCGGTTGGAAGCCAAGCGAAAGCAGGCTCAGCGCTATCCCGCGTGTTGACAGAACTCCTCGCGCAAGGTAGGGTGAGAGCCGGGTTACTTCACCATCCATGTAATTCCTGGTTTTACCATAAATAATAGGGTTAATTCGACTTATTTGAGGAAGGATGTCGGAATAAAGCGTGCTGAAACTCATCGTTTGCTAATTTTATTGTTGGAAATTGTTCGCTGGCGAGCGCATCGGAATCGATTAACGGACGGTTCCCGGAGCTTGGCGTGTTTTTGACTCACTCCCTCATTAACGCGCTTTCGCCACAAACGAAAACTGGAGGCTTTTAGCTCGCGACGCATGAGTTCTATTACCCTCGATTCGGATAGCCCGAATTGGAGAAAGATCGCTTCGAAAGGAGTGCGGTCCTCCCCGAAGCCATTTCGATGATACGATCTATTTCGACCGGATTCGTTGGCAGGTTCTTGCTGGTTCATCCGCGAATAATTTTACGCTCCCGTAGGTGTTCGACTGCAAGTGGTTGAGCGAAAGCGATTGACTTTTGATAACTTCGAAGAGAAAAAGGTGATGATCGCCCGTTGGGATTTGTTCCAACCGGTGGAGTAGAAAACGAGCCGATACATTTTTCAATACCGGATACGATTGCCATTGCTCCAAGAGCTTACGCCGGTTCAAGTAATCAATCTTTGAATACTCGAAACCCGATTGCTGCCCTAATTTTCGAACGAGTGGATATTGTTCTGCGGCAAGAAGCTGTAAAACGGCAATGTCGCTATCTCTCAGGTTATCGAGGGTTTTTGTGTTCTCGTAAACCGCTACGGCAAAAAGTTTTAGCGTCATGCTCACAGCCGTTACGTAGGTGCAAATATTCATGTTGACCACTCCCTTATGGTAGGTAGCTAGACTGTAAACCGGCAAATTGGCAATGTTCCAGGCTTTTTTCATCGTCATAGTAACCATTAGTTTTTGTTTTTGTTGATACATTCGCTTAAAAAGTTAAACAAAATATCAGCTTGTACGTGTTGCCATTGCACATGGAATTAGGACTGTGGAATTTGAACGAGAGAATCGGTTCGTTTGTCGGGAGGATTTTGGGTGAATCCTATGCATTATTACTTAGATTTTCATAACTTTGAGAGCACACTGTTTTTTGTATAAGCCTGGTTTAAGGAAGGAAGTTGCGGCAAGTTTTAGCTTTAAATAGGTTCGAGGTTTTATGTAAAAGACGGTTTAAATAAGGACGATGGTAGTCTATTCAGCAAAAAACAAATTAGTTTATGGCCATTCCCACCTCACGAACAACCGAAGCTGCAAGGATTGAGATTGATTCAGAAGCTTGCACTTTATGCGCGAAATGCGTTTTGGTGTGCAAATCATTTTGCTTAGAGTTAGGAGATAAAGCTGTTCAAGTGCGTTCAAATTCTCTATTACATTACCTACGATGCCCCGGTTATCTTGTATTTTTATGGTACACCCTACAGCGATCCGGCCGATCCACTGATAGCAGCTACTTATGCTATGCTGGCGGCCGAGGCTAAAGGACTTGGTTCCTGCTTGTTAGGCGGAATTCATCCTTTTATTCAACAGGGTCGAGGAGCTCGTCGTTTCCGGGGAAAATGGGGTATTCGCTATCCTTCCAGAGAGGGTATTTTTCTAGCTTTGGGTTATCCGGCCGTTGAATACAAACAAGCTATAAAACGAACATTTGCCCACATCGATTTTCCTTAACCGGCTCCGATTCGTTTCTTCCTTTTTTTTACTTTCGGGGCAACAAAAAAATTGGCAACGAGCAATGCAACTATATGAAAGCAGCAGCATCTCAAACTTGTACGAAGCATGAGCGTAAATCAACGGCTAGTCGAAGCATGTAAAAAAGGGGAGAGCAAAGCCCAGCAGCTGGTTTACGATGCACTGGCTCCGAGTATGCTGGGAGTTTGCCTCCGATATACCAGGAACAGAGAGCTGGCAGAGGATTTACTTCAGGAGAGTTTTTTGACGGTCTTTACTAAAATTGAACAGTTTCAGGATAAAGGTAGCTTCGAAGGATGGGTTAAACGGATTGTAGTCAATTCGGCCCTGATGCACTATCGGAAGCATCATAAGAACAGTGCTGCCACCATTTCCGGCGAGGATGCTCGCACTGAATCCATTCCCGACGATACTGCTTTTGAAGAAGAATCCGAAGCAATCAATCCACAGGAGCGAATCGAACGGGCCGATTTTTCGCAGGAAGAAATTCTGGAAGTAATACAGCAATTGCCCGATGGCTTTCGAATGGTGTTTAATTTGGCCGTTTTGGAAGGATACAAACACAAGGAAGTAGCGGAATTATTAGCTATTTCGGAATCGACCTCAAAAACACAATTGTTGCGAGCTCGCAAATTGATTCAAAAAAGGCTCCTTGAACGTGCCGAACTGAAAGAGAAAAAGAAGCGTGAATGGCGTATCATTCCCATATTAATCTTGCCCATGAGTGATGAGTTGAACTATATCGACCAATTGGTGAAAAATAATCTGACAGATCTATCGGTTCCTCCGGCTACCGATTGGTCGTCGATTGCCGAAGGTTTGTCGGAAGCACAATCTGCCTCACTTGGTGGAGCCACGTCGGGTTCTTCGGTCATTGGGGCTAATTCTTCCGGAATACTCTCCCAACTTGGTGGTTCATTAGGACAATGGGTAGGTGGTCATCTTTCCTGGATCATTGGCACGGCTCTCATTGGCATGGTCGGCGGAGGATTGTTCTTTGCAACCCGCGGAGAGATTGCTAAGCAACCTGTTGAGCCGCCCGTTGTGGTAGTAGGCGATACGGTATCCGAATCGAATGCATTTGCCTCGGATTCCTCTTTGAATATTCATGCAACTGAAGGTGTTAAGGAGAGAAGTGAAGCCTCTGAAACGATAAATTTGCACGATCCGCTGCAAAGCAATGCAGATGAAACCGTGTACGATACCGTAAAAGTGATCGTACATGAACAGGTAATCGTTCCTCAAACAGTGAAAAAAACCATTGTTAAACGAAAAATTCGCAATAAGTCGGCCGATACGACCGCCCACTAATGGGTCGATTCATCCATAGTACGATTCTAGTTGTTTTTGCTATGCTTTGGTTGGCAAAAATACCTCCCTTATTGGCTGATAGCAATCAGAAATTGCCTGATCAAACGAAAGATACCGTCCGAATTATAGAGCAAACTATTCTCTACGATACCGTTTATACCTACCAAGTAGTTTACGATACCCTCTGGGTGTACGATACGGTGGCTGTTACTTTGGCAGAGGGTAAACCTTTCTCAAAGATTGTGCTGCCAGCCGATTCGTATGTTAACCACCTTACAAGCCCGCTAAATACCAGATTCCCCTCTTTGGCAAAGCATTCGCCCTGGAGTATGGAAATAGCTGCCGGAATGAGCTACTTTCTGCACCAATTCTCGTATGGTTCGGCCTGGAGAAATGCCGACAAAGAGCTTCTGCAAAGCAATTTAAATTCACGGCTTGGTTTTACTTTTTCTTTGTCGGGTGAATACCGGATAAGACCCAGACTGGCAATTAGCATAGGGGTTCAATGGCATCGAGCAAATGAACAGCTTCTTTCGAAGGGGTTAACTTTTGCAGCCGATTCTTCGCTGGCGTTAAGGGAAACAAGTGAATACGTTTGGTTGCAGGATACCGCTTACATATACTTTTACGACAATTGGCAGCAAGGCGATACCTCCGATTACGTGGCTTATCCCTACCAATACGGCGAATGGCAAACAGTTATTGATAGTTTTTGGGTTGCATCCGATTCTGTGCCTTCGGTTCCAGGCAGTCGGATTAATTCCTGGACTTATCTCGAGTTTCCAATAGGAATAAGCTATCATTTCTTTAGCACGAATGTCGATTGGAGCCTGGAAACCGCCTTTATCCCCGGATTCTTAATCGATCAAAATCGACAAATCTATCAACCTTCCGAATCAAAACCGGATACTTGGGTATCATCTCGGTACGAGTTATCAGCCTATCGATTCGATTGGCAGATTGGATTTCGTTATGCTCGACCTATTTCGCCTCAGTTATCGATTAGCATCCATCCATGGGTCAGAATTCCCCTTTACGACCGTACCCGTAATCCGGATTTTAAACTACAATCGCTTAGTCAAGGACTTCGAGTCGGATTGCATTATCATTTTTAATTGTAGAAGATGAAAACACAACTTGAATCTATACCTTATAATATGCCGCATTATTTCCATGAAGGAGTTTTGCGAAACCGGTTATTGGTATGTATCGTATTGATCCTACTTCCGGGCTTTAGTTATGCCTATCAGTTTCAGGTGCAGGGTTACTTGACGAATCCACAAGGTGAGGCCTTAATGCAACACGAGGTCCAGTGTTACTCATGGTACACTGCGGCAAACGCAACCACCTTGACCGACCAGCAGGGTTTCTATCAGTTTTCGTTCGAAATAGAATCGGCTCAGGTGATCGATTTGCTCATTTACACAAGAGGCTTTTGCAAGGAAACCATGAATTCGGATTTTAGATTCGTAAAGTCATCATCCGGAATAACTTATGTGAATCTGGAAGTTTGCCATCAGGAAACTTCTATCAATCATTGTCAGGCTGAATTTATACCGATGGTTCTAACGGGCGGGCATATCCTGCAGTTTTTTAATACATCGTGGGCTCCTCAACAGACCTCAGCAAGCTGGGATTTTGGGAATGGGTTTCAATCGGCTGATTGGGGACCCACTCACCATTTTGGAGCCGACAATGCATTTGTTGTCAATTTAGAATTAAGTAGCCCTGACGGTTGCACTTCCAGCTATCAACGGTTCATTATGCTCGATCAGGATTTAGGTTCAGAATTTACCGTTAGTTTATCATCGATCGACTTACCACAAGGCGAAGCGTTTCTTTTTCAGCCTTTGGGCGGAGGTCAAAGTTTTTTTATGACCAGTAATGTCATTGCAGAAGGGAAATTTCGATTTTGGGATAATCATCCGACTCAATCGACCCTTTTATTAATACCCGAGATTGAGGCCGATGTGCCAGTCTATCCAACTTATTTGGCCGCTTATTACGAAGCAAGTTTCCAATGGCAACAAGCCGATTTTTTTTCATTGACTCAGGCTTCTTCCATCATTGCTTTGCCCAATTATCCTTACCCCTACTTTGGGTTGGGTTCGATTACGGGTAAGGTAACGCGTTTGGATGCTCCCATTAACAGAGTACATTACGAATATCCCTTGAATTCACCCATTCCCTCCACCGAGAATAATTTAGTGTTTTCCCTTAGCGACGAACCGATCCCTTGTCTTTTATATCTGATTAATTCCGCGGGAGACATAATCGCATTTGCTAAACCCAATTCCGAAGGCGATTATCAATTCAAAAACTTACCGGCAGGCGATTATCAGGTAAGAACGGAGATTTTTCGTCGCGATCCGGAGTATGCTAGTATCTCGCTGGGGGATGATTTTTCGTGGCACAGCACCATCGACTGGGTAGTTAATGAGAGCAATATTCAACTCAATGCTCCTGAAACAAGTCTGCAATCCTATCGGCTTTATCCACAGCCAGCTTCCGATTATTTGCAGGTTGAATCCATGAATTTCTTTCCACTATCCATTCAGCTCTTCCATTCCGATGGACGTTTCATCCAGTTTTTTTCGGAGCAAGTCTCCCATCGAATAGCATTGAGTCAGTTTAATGCCGGGATTTACTACCTTAAAGTAAAACAAGATTCGCAGATTTTTATGGATATTTTTATCAAGCTTTAGCCTTATTGGGAGAGTTTAGGAGTGAAGGTTTTGCCTAATTCACTATTTCGGTTAAATAGAGGAGGGTTGGGTGTAGGTTTTAGACTGATTTTTTGATATTCATAAAGTATGGAGCAAAAAAAAGGTCATCTACTGTTGTGGATGACCTTTTTAACTTAAATAATCGGGAATTATTTAACCATATCAGATAATTCGCTACCTGCTTTGAACTTCACAATCTTTTTTGCGGGGATTGTGATTTCTTTACCTGTTTGAGGATTTCTACCGGTTCTGGCGTTACGTTCAGAAACTGCGAATGATCCAAAACCAACAAGGGCTACTCTTTCACCACTTTTAAGGGCACCAGATGTAGCTTTAATGAAAGCGTCGAGTGATTTTTTGGCATCAGCTTTAGTTAGGCCAGCTTCAGCAGCAATTGCATCAATTAATTCAGATTTGTTCATAATCGTTTAATTTAGGTTTAGGAATAGAAAAATTATCATTGTTAAGCAAATATATATCATCTGTTGAAAAATTCGCAGATCAAAAATAGTTTTTTTGTTCTAATCGCAAAAAAATCAATCGATTATTTAATATTCACCTTAGGAAGGATCTAAAATTGTTTCGAAATGGATTTTAATTCGATGAAAAATGCTGTTTCACAATCCCGAAACAGGTGTTTAGGGCTTTAAAATTCATAGTATATGAGCGCAATAATTGATGAATAGCCTGCTTTCATTGATATGCAATAAATTAATAATCAATTTGTTAAATAAATCTTAAAATCCTTTTTATCTGAAACAATCTTTTCTTTTGCTTCGAACAGAAAACTTATTACTTTTGCGCCCGGAGAAATGGCAGAGTGGTCGAATGCGGCGGTCTTGAAAACCGTTGACCTTCACGGGTCCGGGGGTTCGA
>JAGYLP010000039.1 GCA_018401015.1 Bacteroidales bacterium | reverse complement strand
TCGAGGGGGCTGTGGATTCGTGTTAGCTTGTCGGAACGTAAATGGAATTGAGTAGTGAGTAGTGCCTATTGAGTATTTGGCTTCTACCCTATTTCTTACAGCGGAATCAGCTTTGCACTCAATAGCTCTAAGGCATTATCCTACAAGCAATAAAAACGAAAATGCCGAGTTTTGATAGTATTACCGCTGGTTCATTAGAGGATACTCCATCAGCTAATTAACCGGCATCCCAATCGAAAGATTGGTACAAAAGTCCATTGGGGGTTGGACTTTTTTCAGGGAAGGCTGCTACTTGCAGCCTTTCTTATTGTTAAGTGTAGTCTAAAATGGCCACCTTCCCATTAATAGCCCTGAATCCATTCGAGGCTAAAGCACGCATTTCATCTTCGCCGGGATAAATAAAAACAGGCGCAATGTGCCGTGTGCGCTCGCTAATATCGTCCACTACAGGCTTTCCGTAAGCAATTCCACCGGTGAGCAAAATAGCATCGACCTCGCCTTTTAAAACCGTTCCCATCGCTCCAATGAACTTGGCTACCTGATACGATAAAGCAGCCTGCAGCAATTGGGCTTTTTCGTCGCCGGCTGCTGCTCGCTTTTCTATTTCATACGCATTATTGGTTCCGAAATAGGCGACAAATCCGCCCTTGCCTTTGAGCATCTCCATCACGTCCGCTTTGCTGTATTCGCCGCTGAAACAAAGTCTTACTAAATCGCCGGCAGGTAAAGTACCACTGCGTTCGGGGGTGATGGGTCCTTCCGCATCGAGTCCATTGTTGACATCTATCACTTTCCCTTTCCGATGCGCTCCAATGGTAATTCCTCCGCCCATGTGGGCTACTATGAGGTTCAACTCTTCGTACTCCCGATTAATGGAATGAGCGTGAAGACGGGCAACCGCTTTCTGATTCAAGGGATGAAAAATCGATTTACGTTCAAACTTCGGATGCCCGGAAACACGGGCAACCGGTTCCATTTCATCGACAACCACCGGATCGACAATGTAGGCCTTACATCCGGGAATGTCCCTACTTAATTCTTCGGCAATGAGTCCTCCCAAATTACTGGCATGCTCTCCCAGCGGACTATTCCGCAAATCGCGTTTAAGCGCTTCGTTCACCGCAATAACTCCCGATGGAACAGGCTTGACCAATCCGCCGCGACCTACAATGGCCTTAATTGCCTGCATGGGCAAATTGGAATCGGCCAACTCTTTTCGAATCAGTTCGATCCGAAAATCGAGTTGATCAATGATGGATTTGTATTGTGAAGTAACCTCGTTGGAATGTTGAATATTTCGTACAAATAATTGTTTAAACTCGTCGAACAGGGCAATTTTTGTCGATGTAGAGCCCGGGTTTATGGCGAGAACCAATTTCATAATCGTTGTTTTAAGAATAGGTACTGGGTTGGATTTCACCTTTTATGAGCATCATGGCATTCATGTTCAACCAATCGGTAATGCATTCGCCGGGGAAAATATGCACAGGTGCTAGTTTACCGATTCGCTCAATGATAAAATCGGTGAATTGCCGGTTATGCGTTAACATCCCGGTTAGTAGCACCGCATTTAACTCTCCTTTAAAAACGGGGAAAAGCGAAGCAATGTATTTAGAAACCTGATAAGCCATGGCCTCTAACAGAAAGGTGGCCTGCTCGTCGCCATGATCCATCCGATCCTCAATCTCAAATAAATTGCGTGTTCCCAAATGCGCCATCATTCCACCTTCGGAACGGATTAATTTCAATACCTGCTCTTTGGATGAACCGGGTTCAAAACACAACTCGACTAAATCGATGAGTGGCAAGCTACCTGAACGTTCGAGGGAAAAGGGGCCTTCGCCATCAAACGCCTGATTTACATCCACGACCCTCCCCTTGAGATGGGCTCCAATCGAAATTCCTTCACCTAAATTGGCTACAATCAGATTCAACTGATCGTATTCTTTCATGACGGATTTAGCGTAAATCCGAGCAGTTGCCTTTTGACCTAAAGCATGAAAAACCGATCTTCGTTCCATTCCGGGTAAACCGGTCACTCTGGCAATCGGTTCGAGTTCATCGACCACCACCGGATCGGCAATATAGGCTTTTGCTTGGGGTAACATCTGTGCTAAATCGTCGGCAATGAGTCCTCCCAAATTAACCGAATGCTCGCCTAACGGACTTTGGATTAAATCGCGTTTTAAGGCTTCGTTCACTTCGTAAACTCCCGAAGCAATCGGTTTAACCAATCCGCCACGACCAATTACTACGCGAATTAAATCGATTCGAATTTCGGCAGCAATCAATTCCTGCATCACTTTCTCGGCCCTATAGGCATGCTGATCGGCAATGGTGGCAAAGCCTTTCAGCTCTTCCTCCGAATGCTTTATCGATTTCAAAAACAACATATTGGAGCCTTGGTAAATGGCTGCCTTCGTTACATAATACTCTGGTTTGAGTGCTAATACTCGTATGTTTTCCATGGTTACTGGGTTTCGAATGAATACTTACATATTTCGACGGTACTGACCGCCAACCGAAAATAAGGCTTCGGTTATTTGTCCTAAAGAACAATACTTAACAGCTTCCATCAATTGTTCAAATACATTTTGATTCTGAATGGCCGAATCCCGCAATTTCTCCAACGCACCAACAGCCTTGTCTTTATTCGCCAGTTGTAACTGCTGAATCATCTTTATTTGATATTCTTTTTCTTCCGTGGTAGCTCGGATAACTTCCTTTGGAATGATGGTTGGCGAGCCCTGGCTACTCAGAAAAGTATTTACGCCCATAATGGGAAGTTCTCCGGTGTGTTTTTTATGCTCGTAATACAGCGATTCTTCCTGAATCTTATTCCGCTGATACATGGTTTCCATCGCTCCTAAAACACCTCCGCGCTCGGTAATGCGGTCGAATTCGCTCAGCACAGCTTCTTCCACTAAATCGGTTAATTCTTCGATAATGAAGCTTCCCTGGAGTGGATTCTGGTTCTTCGCTAAACCTAATTCATGATTGATAATGAGCTGAATAGCAACCGCCCTGCGCACCGACTCTTCGGTGGGAGTGGTAATTGCTTCGTCGTAGGCATTGGTATGCAAGGAATTACAATTATCGTAAATAGCATACAAGGCTTGGAGGGTGGTGCGAATGTCGTTGAAATCAATTTCTTGAGCGTGCAACGAACGACCGGATGTTTGAATGTGATATTTCAATTTCTGTGAACGATCGTTAGCTCCATACTTTTCTTTCATCGCCTTGGCCCAAATGAGCCGGGCAACACGTCCTAAAACCGCATATTCTGCATCCACTCCATTCGAGAAGAAAAACGAGAAGTTAGGAGCAAAATCGTCGATGTGCATTCCACGCGACAAGTAATACTCTACATAAGTAAATCCATTTGCGAGGGTAAGAGCTAATTGCGTAATGGGATTTGCTCCGGCTTCGGCAATATGATAGCCACTAATGGACACAGAATAGAAATTTCGGACCTGTTGATCGATGAAATATTGTTGCACATCGCCCATCAGTTTTAAAGAGAAATCGGTGGAAAAAATGCAGGTATTTTGTGCCTGATCTTCCTTGAGGATATCGGCTTGAACCGTTCCTCGAACCTTGCTAATGGTTTTCGCTTTAATCGCCTGATACACATCGGCTGGCAAGACCTCGTCGCCGGTAATACCGAGAAGCAGAAGTCCTAAACCGTCGTTCCCCTGGGGAAGTTTTCCCTGGTAGGCAGGACGCGGAATGCCGGCATCGTCGTATTTAGCTTTCAGTTTCTTTTCAACCTCGGCTTCTAAGCCATGTTCACGAATGTAGCGCTCGCATTGTTGATCGATCGCTGCATTCAGGAAGAAACCGACCATGGTGGGAGCCGGTCCGTTGATTGTCATGGATACCGATGTTTTAGAATCGACCAAATCGAATCCGCTGTATAATTTCTTTGCATCGTCGAGACAAGCAATGGACACACCGGAGTTTCCAACTTTTCCGTAAATATCGGGACGCACAGCCGGATCATTCCCGTATAAACTAACCGAATCGAAGGCGGTAGATAAGCGTTTGGCGGGCATTCCGTAGGATAAATAATGGAAACGACGATTGGTTCGTTCGGGGCCACCTTCGCCGGCAAACATCCGGGTTGGATCTTCTCCCTCACGCTTAAAGGGGAAAACCCCGGCGGCATAAGGAAATTCGCCCGGCACATTTTCCCGCAAATTCCATTTTACTAAATCGCCCCAACTACGATAAGCTGGCAACGATATTTTGGGAATCTTCAAATGCGATAAGGATTCCGAATAGGTCTTTACACAAATATCCTGATTACGAACCTGATACACAAATTCATCGGCTTTATACTGAGCTACCCGTTCCTTCCAGTTCTCGATAAAAGACCAACTCATGGGGCTCAAGCTCTGTTTAACCTCCGCAATCTTGGCATCGATTGCTTCGTAAAAATCTTCCGGCAACATCGATTTACTTTCAACCAATACTTGCAAGCGTTGAGCGCGTTCAGCTTCTTCCTCACTCCAGCGATTATAATGCCGCACGGTGTCGGAAATCTCGCTCAAATAACGTACGCGTTTTGGCGGAATGATAAAAATCTTTTCAGTTACTTCCCCTTCGGGAACCAAATGAGTTTTAAAGCTACTGCCCGTTTTCTCATCCATCTTGTTCATCAAGGCAGTATAAAAACGATTCACACCGGGATCGTTAAACTGCGATGCCACGGTAGCATAAACCGGCATATCCTCGGTGGGTTGATCGAATAAACGGTGATTGCGTTGGAACTGCTTTTTCACATCTTTAATGGCATCCAATCCACCGCGCTTATCGAATTTGTTGATAGCAATGATATCGGCATATTCCAACATATCGATTTTTTCGAGCTGGGTCGGAGCTCCAAACTCAGGTGTCATGATGTAAAGAGCCACATCGCTATGATCCACGATTTCGGTATCGGATTGCCCAATCCCCGACGTTTCCAGAATGATAAAGTCGAATCCTGCAAGCTTAGTAAGTGCCAGTACGTCTTTGATATGACGCGAAAGAGCCAGGTTCGACTGACGAGTAGCCAGCGAGCGCATAAATACCCGGTCGGATTCAATGCTATTCATGCGAATGCGATCGCCCAAAAGCGCACCGCCGGTTTTCCGTTTGCTAGGATCTACCGATAAAATAGCCAGGTATTTATCGGGGAAATCGAGTAAAAATCGGCGAACAATTTCATCGATCAACGACGATTTCCCGGCACCACCGGTTCCGGTTATTCCCAATACCGGTGTTTGAATAGCCTTGCTTTCTTCGCGCCATTGGTTGAGGATCGATAAATGCAATTCGCTGAAATTTTCCGTTGCCGAAATAGCTTGTCCCAACTTCAGATGATTAAGGCGTTCAATTTCCCCGCGGGCCGGCATTTCTTTTCCCACCGGAAAATCACTTTCCTCCAACAAGAAATTAATCATTCCCTGCAATCCTAATTCTCGTCCGTCGTCGGGCGAAAAAATCCGATTAATGCCGTAGGCATGTAATTCTTCAATCTCGCTCGGAAGAATTACTCCTCCTCCTCCTCCAAATAATTTAATATGGCCTGCTCCCCGTTCCTGCAATAAATCGTACATGTACTTGAAATATTCCAGGTGTCCACCCTGATAACTGGTTATCGCAATTGCCTGAGCATCTTCCTGAATGGCACAATTCACTATTTCGGCAACCGACCGATTATGACCCAAATGAATCACCTCGGCACCGGTGGCTTGCATGATTCGGCGCATGATATTAATGGCTGCATCGTGTCCGTCGAATAAGGACGCGGCGGTAACAATTCGGATGTGATGTTTGGGTTGATAGAATTTTTCCTCTTGCATAGGTTCTGTATTTGTAATTCGATTCGTTTGTTTTTGAGGGGCAAAAGATACAAATATTCACAGTGGACGAAAAGGTTTGCATTAGAGTTTTTTCCTAATTTCGTGGTGTTTTTAAGCGTATCAACTAAAGAATTATTTCTTCAAAACCGAACACACTTCAAACGACTATTCGCATGAAACGAAGAACAGCAATATGGACCTTGATTACCCTGAGTTTAACAACCGCATTAATAAGCCTAAACTCTTGTGATTCAGACCAAAACAGACTACACATTGAAGGTATGGTGCACGATCCTCAATTGGACATTCCCGTCGAAAATGCGCAAGTGAACCTGGCTACCAAACAAATGAGCAACGGAACCTGGTCCAACACCTACACCACGATCGAGGAAACACAATCCGGCACCGACGGACGATTCGCCTTCGAATTTGAATTCAATTATACCACCGGCTATCGCCTGAGCTTGAGTAAATCGAATTACTATTCCGTTTCGAGCGAGTTTACTGAAAACGACTTTGAAAGCGATCGATTCTATAGCAAGCAATTTGAAATGACTCCTAAGTCATACCTGGAAATCCACTTCCGAAACGATTTCCCGTTCGACGAAAACGATCGGATTAGTTATCATATAGTTGGATGGGAGCGCACCGGCGACGATTGTTGCACAGCCGGTTATCAGGAGTTCATTGGCGACGATATCGATGAGACTACCTATTGCAGCGTCGATGGCGAAAAAGAATATGTACTGGAATACATCATAACCCGCAACAACAACACCCAGGCCTTAACCAAAACCTTTTATGCCAAAGCCTTCGAAAATCAGGTAATCGAACTGTTTTACTAATCAATCTCGCGTCAAAACTGGTTCTACCTGGTAACCTTGTTCCCGCAGCAGTTGAATTACGCCCACTTCTCCGGGTAAGTGCAGTGCTCCGACTGCAATGAAGCATGATTGTTTCCGAATCAGCTCTTCAATCTTTGGAACCCAATCGCGGTTCCGTTTCTCCACAAAATCCATCATGAACAAACCATCGTTTGCTTCGGTCATCGACAGTAAGCTAAATTCTTCCAAAGCATTCAAATCCTGTTTCTGATACAAGTCCAACATGGTAAAATACTCTTGAATCGATGTAATATCGGAGAGCATATCCAGTTGATCCTCCATGCTTAGTCCTTTCACTAAACTCATTTGGAACTCAACAGATTCCAAGCCGGTAACCGGAATTTTCTTACGCTTAGCAATTTTCTCTAACTCCTTTTCGTACATCTTCACACGACCGAGATAATCGTTCAAAATCAAGCCCTGCAAATAGAATGGCTGAATACGTTGGTAACGCTTCCGAACCTTACGCTCACGCAAATCGAGCGAATCCACCAGTAATCGAACCCAGGCCTCGTATGATTCCGGCCCCATCAAGTCTTCGAGCGTCTTACCATCCGGAATAATCACATCTTGCGCCATCGCAAGCTTATCTTTTAAACTTAGTTCCGATAAATCAATCTCCATTACCAGTAAATCCGATGCTTTCAGTGCTGCATCCATCGTATCGGTCCACAAATAATCCCCCTTCGGCAACAAATGAATCGTTCCAAACAAATGACTTTCTTGCTCCAATCCATTGCCGTAAACCTTCCACAGAAGCGATTTTTCCTGAGCATTTAAAAAAAGCGAGAATAGGAAGAACCCTGAAAAAATGAAGTAACGTAGCATACATCGTAGATTTTAATAAAGGGTCTAATTTAAAGTCTTTCGAGCTTACAGAAACCGCTTTCTTCAACTTTATTACTAATTTTATCGACCTAAAATAAAAAGCATGAACCAAGCTATTTTAATTCGCATTATCAATCAAGAAATCAAGGACTTACAAGACATACTATTGAGTTTTAACGACTCCGATCCTCCTCACCCGGTGAGTCTGGAGTTGTGCGAATCGAAAATTAAAAATCTGTCGGACGAATTGAAATTGCTCAAGGAGATCGCTCATCCAGCCAAACAGGAAAGTGCTCACCTCCCGGAGTCTGACGAGCAAAATCAGCAGCAGCGAATAGAACAAGAGCAGGAACGATTGAGAAAAGAGGAAGAATCGCGCCGTCTGGAAGCTGAACGTATAGCCAAACAGCAGGAACTCGAGCAAAAAGAGCGAGAGCAAGAACAGGAACGATTGAGGAAAGAGGAAGAATCGCGCCGTCTGGAAGCTGAACGGATTGCTAAACAACACGAACTGGAGCAAAAAGAGCGAGAACAAGAACAGGAACGATTGAGGAAAGAGGAAGAATCGCGCCGCCTGGAAGCTGAACGTTTAGCCAAACAGCAAGAACTGGAGCAAAAAGAGCGAGAGCAAGAGCAGGAACGATTGAGGAAAGAGGAAGAATCGCGTCGTGTGGAAGCTGAACGTTTAGCCAAACAGCAGGAACTCGAGCAAAAAGAGCGAGAGCTGAAGCGAGTCTTGCATGAGGAAGAACTCAACAGATTGCAACAAAGGAGAATTACCGAGGATGAAAATGAATCCAGGGAATCGACTAAAATTAAAAGTAAAAAAGACCCCAAATCGAGTGGCAAAGTGCTGGGCGAAGAATTGGGAACACATAAAAAATCCTTGCACGATTTGCTAAGCGAGAATACTAGCAATAAAGCCCTGGCGACGCAGTTCAAGCAATTACCCGTTACCGATATCCACAAAGCCATTCCCTTGAACGATCGGATTTGGTTTATCCGCGATTTATTCGATCAACAGCCGGAATTGTATCAACAAACCATCGAAGATTTAAACCGCAGTGAATCCTTGCACGCTGCCCTCGAATACCTGCAATCGCGCTTCGATTGGGATAGCGACTCTAAGGTGGTTGAGAAGTTTTTACGCATTCTGAGTCGGAAATTTTAAGACACTTTATTCATGAAAAAACACATCACACTCAGCTTTTTACTTTTCTTCTTTTCCTTCGCTTTTATCGGTGTTCAGGCGCAGGATACCAGCTATGTCCGTTCCATAATTACCCAATTGGCTTCGCCAGAATTACATGGTCGAGGATATGTTAAAAAAGGAGATAAAAAGGCAGCCAAATTACTTTTACAAGAAATAGAAAAAATTGGTTTACAAGCATTTGAACCGGGCTACACGCAAGAATTTTCTTTTCCGGTAAATAGCTTTCCACGCAATGTTTTTGTATCGGTCGATGATAAAAAACTAACTCCGGGAGTCGATTATCTACTTCGTGGCGATGCTCCCTCTACCCGCGGCTCCTATCAAATCGCCTGGATTAATCAGAAAGTGGTGGAGCACGAAGATGCCTTGGTTAACATGATTAACAATGTAGATAAGGACTACTTCATTGCCATCGATACCACTGGCATTCGCAACGAAACCATTTTGGAGCTTATTCAATTCATTCGAGCTGAAAATCCAACCAAAGCAAGTGGAATCATTTGGATTCATCATGGGAAATTGGTGTATCGCCCTTACAAAGAACAAAGTAAGTTCCCTACCATTCAAATGAAACCCGAAGCACTTTCGCCCGATGCCCAGGAAATTAAAATCAAAGCCCGGGCTCGCTTCCACAAAAAGTACACAACCCAAAACCTGGTAGCCTACCATCCCGGACAAGTTGATACCTTCATTGTAATGGTGGCACACTACGACCACATTGGACGAATGGGCAAGGAATGTTATTTTCCGGGAGCCAACGATAACGCGAGTGGCAGTGCCGCCTTGCTCGACTTTGCTCGACATATCGGACAAAAAGAAAACCAAGCTTATTACAGCTATGCCTTCATTTGGTTTGGCGCCGAAGAAACCGGATTGTTGGGGTCTAAATTCTACACCGAACACCCATTTTTCCCCCTTAATCAGATTAAATACCTATTCAATTACGACATGGTTGGAACCGGCGACGAAGGTCTTTCCATCGTCAATGCCCTGAGCCATCCGGAGGTGTTCGCCCGCATGGAAGCCATGAACGAACAACACCAATTTTTCGAATCGATACGAGGGGGTAAAGGTTCTGCCAACAGCGATCACTACTACTTCACCACCCACGAGGTTCCTTCGTTCTTTTTCTTTACCCGGGGTAAGTTCAAAGCCTACCACGACATTACCGATAAGGCTGAAAATTTACCTTTGTCGGGCTACCATGCCTTTTTCGGTTTCATTGCGCAATTCCTGAGCGAAGTGGAACAACTTCGCTATTGAACAGCAAACGTCGCACTTAAATAATCACACGAATCAGATCGAAGTTGAAAGGAAAGCCTTGCATTCGATTGAACCTCGGAATTTTAACGGTACAAATTCATGAATAAACTCTGGGTAGTACCCACTCCCATCGGCAACCTGGGCGATATAACCCTTCGAGCATTGGAAATGCTGCGCGAGTGCGACCTCATTCTGGCTGAGGATACGCGCAAGACCGGAATCTTATTAAAGCACTTCGACATACAAAAGCCTTTGCGGTCTCACCATAAATTCAATGAAAAACAAAGTAGTGAATCCTTAGTGAGGCTCATCTCGGAAGGGAAAAAAGTCTGTTTGGTCTCCGATGCGGGCACACCAGGAATCAGCGATCCGGGCTATGCGCTGGTGCAAGCCTGCCTCGATGCTGACATTGAGGTAGAAACCTTGCCCGGAGCCACTGCTTTTGTCCCGGCACTCGTGAATAGCGGTCTTCCCAATCATCAATTTGTATTCGTAGGCTTTCTCCCGCAAAAAAAAGGACGTCAGAAAGCGCTCGAAAGTCTTCACAACGAGGCTCGCACCATGGTCTTTTACGAATCGCCCTTTCGAGTCCTAAAATGCCTGGAACAATTCATCGAGCATTTTGGACCGGACCGTCGGGTAGCGGTGTCGCGCGAGATTAGCAAAATACACGAAGAAACCGTTCGGGGAACCCTCGAAACGGTTAAACATTATTTCGAAACCCACACGGTAAAGGGCGAGTTCGTCATCGTGCTGGCAGGGATGGATTCTTCGTCGAACCCAACTGAATAATTTCCCTTTAAAACCCTTTCTCTGATTAGGAATAATAATCTAAAGCGCAACGACAATGAATCAAGATATTATCCAGGAATTTGAGCTAACTTTCTTCGAAGATGGAAAGAAGTTGGCTATGCAACATCTGAGCAGTGGAATCAATCATCCCTCGATTTTAGCGCTTACTAAAGCGGTTTATGCCACCATCGATGCCTTCCTGGAATCGTTTCAGGACTATGTGCAAGCCGAACAATCGACCGTCGATTGCAAAAAAGGCTGTCATTGGTGTTGCTTCCAAACAGTAATGACGGTCCCTCATGAAATGTATTACCTCCTTCATCATTTAAATCAGCATTTTACAGAAGAAGCGAAGCAAGCCATTCTCGATAAGGTTGAAAAGAGGCATGCTCGTACCACTAAGCTCAAGGTGAATCACTTTCTTAGCCTGAAGCATGCTTGTCCGTTTTTGGGTGAAGAGGGAAACTGCACCGTTTACGAAGCAAGACCGCTTGCCTGCCGAACCTATTTATCGTCGAATGTCCATTCTTGCAAAAGTCAATTCGACCATCCGGACGATCAATCGGTGTATGCGGCTGCCTTCGATTTACCGCTGCGGCTCGGCCGCATGCTTACCGATGGAGTGACAGCTTATTTACAAGAAAGAGACATTAATTCGTACGAATGGCTCTTCGAACAAAACCTCTTACGAGCCCATCGAGCAGGTAGTTTCGACGAATGGATTCAAGGCAAAGAAGTGTTTAAACCGCGCGCTCTTTCGCGCGAGGAGGAAGCGTATCTCCAAAAACATTTTGCTTAAGGATTTGAAAAACAAGCACTCGTAATTTTTTTCTCACCGCACACTTGGAAAGTGCTGTTCAACCAAGGCTCTTACCTTCGGAAGCGGAAGCATTTTCTTCAAAAATAGTCGAACATGAGAGGCAACCTTTTCACAAAAAGACTGTCTTCCTGTTGTATTTTTTTGATTCAAATAGAATTTGTTAAAAACCGAATAAAATGATTACTTACCGCGATTTTTCAAATTGGATAAAATGAAGCTTTACCTGCTGATTTTGAAATCCTTTTAAGGGAATCGTTGTTAAATAGTGGAGATGGTTTTTACTTTAGAAAAACTGAATGAAGGGATGGGATTTTAGGGAAATTTCTTTCAGGCAACCAATGTCAATGGTAGGTAGAAGTATATGTTGATTCCATCCTGGGAACTAAAAATGGCTAATTACATACAAATGAAAATAACAGTTTATTCCATGAAAATGATTGTAAGTATCCTCATTGCTTTAGGAGTTTCGTCCGGAGCAATTGGACAGACCGAAGCGACCATCCAAGCCGATTCTCGTCTCTACGAGGTTTTCGATTCAGCAATGATAGAACGAATGGAGCAGGAAAACCCAAACTTGGTGTTGTATTATAATGTGTTCCTCAGCGAGGCGTTCGAAATAGTTGAGCTACCCTACAAACATGAAAGCATCGACTTATATCCGAGTCTGGATTTTCCCGGCAACGTAAAGCACGAAAACATAAATGTGTTGCGCTACGATTTAGATTTAAAGCAAGACGAATTTGTCATGTATCGCTTGGGGAAGACTGATTACTTGCTCAAGTTCTTATCCATGACCGATTTCAATGAAAAGTACAACGAAGCCCGAAAGGCTCATGGATTAGTTCAACCCTAAGCTTTAACCAATGCATCAAACTCAGTATTTCATGAAAAACAATCCAATTCTTATAGCCATATTTATCTTGCTTGGCTTATCGCTTAGCTCGCAAGCTCAACAATATGAAATCGACGCCTACAACGGACAAAGCATCAGCACCTGTAGTGGAACTTTTTACGATAGTGGTGGACCGGCAGGGAGTCACGGAACGAACGAAAGTTATTCGGTAACTTTTTGTCCAAGTACACCCGGGACCTATATCGAATTAATTTTCACCAACTGGCAAGTGGGCGCTGGATCGAGCTTACAAGTTTTCGACGGACCCGACAATACCTACAACAGTTTCGGAACGTTTACCCCCGGAGGATTTAATCCGATGAATATGGATGTAGCTGCTTCGCCTCTGAACAGCAGCGGTTGTATTACCGTACAATGGTCTTCAGGGAGTACTGTGGGAGCCGGCTGGGCTGCCGAAGTAGTATGTGTGATACCTTGTCAGACCATTCAGGCAAACTTATTCTCCAGTTCACCACCAGTCGATTCAAACGGTTTTATCGATGTGTGCCCCGGTCAACCTATTACCCTGAACGGAGGTGGATTATTCCCACAAAACAATTTGGTTTATGGTCAGTCGAATGCTACCTCTACCTTCATTTGGAACTATGGTAACGGAGTAATCGACACAACAACATCTACGGTGATAATCAATTATCCCGATGTAGGAGGCTACAATGTAAACTTAACAGTGGTCGATAGCATGGGATGCGAAAGCTCGAACGTACTCGATTTACGGGTAAGACTCAGCACCCAACCAACCTTTAATGGAACCATGCCCGAGGATTCGGTGATTTGCGACGGAGAAGAGGTTATGCTCATTGGTGAGCCCCAGCCCACTCCATTCGAGGTAACTGCCGAACTCGGACTGGCAGGAACCACCTTCCTGCCCGACGGAAGTGGAGCCTCTTACTCTACCTCTCTTATTTTCGATGCTTTTGCGCCAGGTCAAACACTCACCGACGTAAACGATTTCCTGAGTATTTGTGCCACCATGGAGCATAGTTACCTGGGCGATTTAACGGTTTGGTTGGAATGTCCGAACGGTAGCACCATCGACCTCATTGTGTATCCAAACGGTTGTGGAAGTACGTATCTCGGCGAACCCATCGACATCGATGCTGTACTCGACCCGGGTGTAGGTTACCAGTATTGTTGGTCGCCCAATGCAACCTTTGGTAGTTTTAGTTCCGAATGCGGCAGTTATACCACCATGCCCGCCGGTACCTACGATGCTGTGAGCTCCTGGACGAATCTGTTGGGCTGTCCGTTGAATGGAACCTGGACCATCGGAATTACCGATAACCTCCTCTCCGACAATGGATTTATTTTCGAATGGGGAATCAACTTCGATCCCGATATCCTTCCTTCAAACTTCAATTACGAACCGGAACTGCTGGAGTTTAACTGGTCCAACACCGCGGGTGTTTTACTTCAGGACATGGACACCAACGCCTTAATTGCCCCATCGGTGGGTAATTACACTTACACCTTTACCGTTGTCGACGATTTTGGTTGCAGCTACGATACCACGATTAATCTCGAAGTATTACCTTCTTATATTGTGAATTTCCCCGAAGATACAGTGCTTTGCTCCGATGTTGAATTAGCGCTCGATGCCACGAACAATGGCGCCAATGCCGGAGCTATCTATGAATGGTACTGGGATCAACAATCGAGCATGCTCACTTCGAACGGGAACTATACCGTTACCAAACCAGGAACCTATTGGGTCGAAATACCGAACATTGTGCAGGAGTGTGGATTTACCGACACCATTACGGTAGTTTATAACGAAATGGAACTCGACTTAGGAAACGATATTTCCGACGTTTGTAACTCAAATCAAGTTGTATTGGATGCTACCACTCCGGTTGCCGGATATGTGGGTGGTGTGAGTTATTTATGGAGTAATGGAAATACCTTACCAACTTTTTCTCCTTGGACATCAGGCACTTATTCGGTATCCGTTACACGAGGAAATTGTACCGAAGTGGATACCATACAGGTGCAATACGATTTACCGCTAAGCATTAATTTACCCGAGGAAGAGTTCCTTTGCGAAGGAGAAACAACCACCATCGATCCGGCCAATAACGGAAGTACCTATTTATGGTCCACCGGAAGTTCAGCCGCCAGTATCGAAGTAAGTAACCCCGGTGTTTATCAGGTTACGGTGAGCAATGCTTGTGGCTCGGTTAACGATCAAACGGAAATCATTTCATACACCATTCCGGTTATTGAAATTGGTCCCGATTTAGTTACCTGCATCGGAACCGGACAAGTAATCAATGCCGCTTTTACCGGTGTTGGCCCGCAGCCTGAGTATTTATGGTCCACCGGCGAAGTGGCTCCGGTAATCTCGGCCAACCAGCAAGGTTTTTATTCGGTTACAGCCACCAACGACTGCGGTAGTTTTTCCGACGAACTGTACCTTACCGTAGAAGAACCACTTATTCTCGATCTTGGAAATGACACCACCATTTGTTTGGGCGATACTTTGCAACTTACTTTGAACCAATCGGGCTCTTATGTTTACTGGTCGAATGGTGCTACTACCGATACCATTAGTGTTACCCAGGCTGATAATTATTATGTTGAGGTAGAAAATTCTTGCGGTAGCTATTTTACCAGTATCGACGTGAGTGTCTCTAACTTCAACTTCAATTTAGGTCCGGATACAACCATTTGCCCCGGTTCCAGTTTTGTTCTAAACCCTAGCATTCCCGAAGCATCGTATTATCTGTGGAGCGATGGTTCAACGGCCAATAGCTTGCTGATAGAGGAAAGTGGAACGTATGCGGTTACCGTAACCAACATTTATGAATGCCAAGCTGAAAGTAGTATCGAAGTAGAAAGTTTCAACCTAGACTTTAATCTTGGCAACGATACAATTCTTTGCATTGGAGAAACACTGGAGCTGGCTACCCCATTCGAAGGTTTCCA
>JAGYLP010000038.1 GCA_018401015.1 Bacteroidales bacterium | reverse complement strand
TCCATCTGCACTACCCGAATCATAGCGGGTGTAGGAGTACCTCAACTCTCTGCTATCTACGATGTTGCTAAGGCAGTAAAAGAATATGGTATCCCGGTAATAGCCGACGGAGGGATTCGTTACTCAGGCGATATTGTTAAGGCAATTGTTGCCGGGGGGCACAGCATCATGGCCGGCTCCCTTTTCGCAGGGGTGGAAGAATCGCCCGGCGAAACGATTATCTATAATGGACGTAAATTCAAGTCGTACCGTGGAATGGGAAGTATCGAAGCCATGCAAAAAGGATCCAAAGATCGATACTTTCAAGACGTGGAAGACGACATTAGCAAGCTTGTTCCCGAAGGGATTGCAGCCCGCGTACCCTATAAAGGAACCTTACGCGAAGTGATTTATCAAATGGTGGGTGGACTAAGAGCCGGAATGGGCTATTGCGGCGCCCCCAACATCGACGAGCTTCAAAAAGGTAAATTTGTTCGCATCACAAACTCCGGTATCACCGAAAGCCACCCGCACGATGTGAGCATCACCCGTGAAGCGCCAAACTACTCCCGCGCCGAGAATTTTTACTAGTCAATACACAATCACTCGTAACGAACCGATTTTAATATAATGTCATACAAATTTGAATCTCATGAATAAACTTTTTTTAAGCTTAATCTTCCTGGGCTTTGCCTACTTAAATATCCATGCTCAAAAGAACTCGTCGGTTCTGATGCATGTTAATGGGAAAGCCATTTCGACCGATGAATTTATTCGAATCTATCAGAAAAACAATCCATCGGCCGATCCTTTGAACGAAAAAGACTTACGAGAATACCTCGAATTATTCATCAACTTCAAATTAAAAGTTACCGAAGCGGAATCACTTGGCCTCGACACAGCTTCCACCTTCGTGTCCGAACTGAACGGCTACCGTAAGCAACTGGCTAAGCCTTACCTGATGGATCAGAAAGTGGACGATGAACTCTTGCAGGAAGCTTACGAACGCATGCAATGGGATATTAATGCCAGTCATATTTTAATCAATATCCAGGGGAATCGTACGCCAGCCGATACATTAGCTGCTTACAAGAAAATAAGCGACATACGCAGTCGTATCGAAAAAGGAGAATCGTTTGAACGGCTCGCTCGCCAATACAGCGACGACCCATCGGCGAAGAAAAACGATGGAAACCTGGGATATTTCACCGGTTTCCAAATGGTTTATCCTTTCGAAACGGCTGCCTTCAACACTGCTGTCGGCGAACTCAGTCCAATCGTACGCACCCGTTTTGGATATCATCTCCTTAAAATACACGACAAACGTCCTGCAGTTGGGAGTGTGAAAGTGGCGCACATCATGATTGCTTCTAAAAATGCAGAGGGAAACCCCGACGAAGCAGCTTTGGCTAAAATCACGAACATCTACGAACAGCTGCAAGCCGGAGCCGAATTTGCAGAGTTGGCCGAAAAATACTCCGACGATAAAGGTTCGGCAGTAAAAGGAGGCGAACTGCCCGAGTTTGGAACAGGCAGGATGATTCCTGAATTTGAACGTACCGCATTTGCTTTAACAGAACCCGGCCAGTTGAGCGAACCCTTCCAAACTTCCTATGGATACCACATTGTTAAAATGATCGAACGTACCGGCATTGCCAGCTTCGAAGAAATGGAGAAAGATCTGAGAAATAAGATTCAACGCGACGAACGCTCGACCAAAAGCAAAGATGTTTTTCTGGAACAACTTAAAAAAGATTATGCCTTCCAAGACTTTCCAAAAGCCTTCGAAAAATACCTGAAAGCCATCCCCGATAGTGCTCCCGGCGAAACCTGGGAGGCAACGGAAGTATCGACCTTTCAGGATGTTCTATTTGAGTTAAACGGCCAAGCCTACGCTGCCGAACAGTTCACCAACCATTTGCTCGATGGAAGAACCAAACGAGTTAAAACCATCAATAAAATGTTCATCGAATCGGAGTACGATTATTGGGTAGAAAAAGTCATTTTGGCATTCGAAGACAGTCGCCTCGAAGCGAAACACCCCGAATTCAAATACCTGATGCAAGAATATCACGATGGAATCCTGTTGTTCGAACTTAGCGATCAGAAAGTTTGGAGTAAGGCTTTAAAAGATTCTGTGGGGCTTGAAGCGTTTTACAAAGAAAACCTCGACCGCTACCAATGGAGCGAACGCCTCGATTGTTCGGTTTACACGCTAATCGACCGCAAAGATACACCGCGTGCATCGGACGAAGAGGTTGAAAAAATGAATAAGAAAGCTTTGAAAAAACTACGCTCTTTGGCTAAAAAAAGAGCTAAAAAAGAGTGGTCGAAAGACGAATTCCTGATCCAGGCAAAAGAAATCACCAGCAAGCTTGGCTCATCGTATCAGGTTAACGTGAACGATCGCAAAGCAGAAGCCGGCAGTTGGCATTTATTGAAACAACTGGAATGGAAGAAAGGAATCAGCGATAATTTCAACGAAGTGGGAGAAACGATCTTTGTCGTCGTGAAAGAAATTATTCCCGCCCAACCCAAACAACTCCATGAGATTAAAGGCTTGGTTACCGCCGATTATCAGAACTACCTGGAAAAAGTCTGGATCGAAGAATTGAGAAATAAATATCCGGTCGAAGTGAACGAAGAATCCCTTCAGGCCCTTTTCAATAAATAGCCCATTGAATGAATAAGCGCCATTATATCGTACTACTTACCTGGGTTTGGTTTTTCTTCCTGACAGCTTGTCAGGAGAAAAATTCCGATGACCCATTGCTAGCACGCGTGTACGATAAAGAGCTACGTTTCAGCGAAATAGAATTCTTGTTCGAAGAGGCTATACAAGGCAACGATTCCGCACAACTGGCGCAAAATTACATCAACAAATGGGTGAGAGAGCAGCTCAAGCTCCTCAAGGCCGAAGCTTTTCTGGAGCCAAACTCCCTTGCACTGGAAAAGCAAATTCAAGATTACCGCAACTCACTGATGATTCATCAGTACGAGCAAGAACTCATCCGGCAACGGCTCGATACCATTGTTTACGAAGAAGAACTCATCGAATATTATGATAAATTCAATAGCGAGTTTTATCTGAAGAACGACTTGGTGAAACTCATCTTCGTTCAGCTCCCTAAAAACACTCCCGACTTTCAAGTATTTCGGAAATCCTTGCGGCAATTTACGATCGACGATGGGGAGAATATCCGTGAGTACTGCGATCAGTTCGCCATTCAATATCAGTTTTTCAATTTCGACTGGGTATATTTAGAAGAAGTAATTGATTTTTTCCCGGAGCATTTCAAAAACGAATACGAAGCTCGGATCACCAACGATTTGAAAGAATACTACGACGGCAATTTTTATTACTTCATGAAAATTTACGAGCACAAACTAAAAGGCAATAGTGCACCGTTAGAGGTGGTAGCCGGGGATATTCGGAACATTATTTTGCTTCGGAGAAAAAAAGATCTAATCAAAAAAATGGAAAAAGAATCCTTCGACGAAGCCATGCATCTTAATCACATTCAGCTATACAAATTAGACTAGCACAAGCCCATTTCCAACCCGAAAACGGAATTATGAAACTACCAACAAGCATCTTAAAATCAAGCTATCTCAATAGGCAATCGAATCCAATAAGTATGGTTCAATCCAGCATTTACCTTGTAAGCATGGTTGCCTTCTTCGCTTTCACTTCCTTCCACCCTACCCTGCGTGCTCAAGATCAAATCATTGAACAAATCGTTGCAACAGTTGGTAACGACATCATCCTCAAATCCGATATTGAAACCCAATACTATCAAGCCCTTGCGCAAAACATCGACTTCGATGGCGATCTCAAATGCACCATTTTGGAAGATTTACTGGTTCAAAAGCTCCTCTTAAACCAAGCCAAGCTCGATAGTGTCGACGTATCGGAAAAAGAAGTAGAACAGCGTGTCGATGCCCGTTTATCCATGTTAGTTGCCCAGGCAGGCGATGAAAAAACCCTGACCGATTATCTTGGAAAAGACATGAAACAAATCAAGCAAGATTTGAACGACCTGCTCTACGACCAGTTACTCACCCAGAAAATGGAGATGGAAATTACCTCCGATCTGAAAATTACACCCAGCGAAGTGAGAGCCTATTATCGGGATTTACCGGAAAACGAAATCCCTTTGATTAATTCGGAACTGGAGCTGGCGCATATCACCATTCAACCAACTATTACCGATGAAGCCATTCAAGAAGTAAAAGACCGCCTCAACGACATCATTCAACGTGTCAATCAAGGAACACGGTTCAGTACCCTGGCGGTGCTCTACTCCGAAGATCCCGGATCGGCTAAAAACGGAGGAGAACTAGGATTCCGAGGTCGAAAAGATTTTGTCCCGGAATTCTCGGCTGTGGCTTTTCAACTCAAACAACCCGGCGAAATCTCGCCCATCGTCGAAAGTCCTTTCGGTTATCACATTATCCAACTCATCGAACAACGAGGCGAAAAAGCCAATTTCCGCCACATCCTCCTCACTCCCAAAACACCTTTTGCCGAAATTGAACGAGCAATCAATACCCTCGATAGCTTGGCCAACGAAATACGAAAAGAAACCATCACCTTCGAAGAAGCAGCTGCTAAATTCTCACACGACGAAGACACGAAGAATAATGGCGGAACCATGATCAACCCCAATACGGGTCTCAGCAAATTCGAAGCCGATGAATTAGGATTAATGGTTTATAAACAGATAAAGGATTTGAAAATTGGAGAAATTTCCGAACCCTTCGAAAGTCGGAATATGGATAATAAACAGGTGTACGAAATTGTGAAAGTCATCTCAAAATCAGAACCACACCTGGCGAACATTAAAGACGATTATCAGTTTCTTCAAGACATGGCTTTAGCCGAAAAAAAGGACGAAACCATGCGAACCTGGATCAGTAAAAAACAACGAAGCACGTACATCAAAATTAACGAAACCTACCATTCCTGCCCCTTCAACTACGAAGGGTGGATTAAATAGCTACACTGAATATGGAGTTTAAAAATAATGTCGAGGCAGTTGCTGCTCTCAATAAAGCTTACCACAAGCTTACTCAGGAAATACAAAAGCAAATTTACGGACAGGAACAAGTTATCCGCGAAGTGCTTATGGCCATTTTTAGTCAAGGTCATTGTTTACTAGTGGGGGTTCCCGGTTTGGCAAAAACCCTTCTGGTAAATACCATCGCACAATCGCTTGGGCTCAAATACAAACGCATTCAGTTTACTCCCGACTTAATGCCTTCGGACATTATTGGCACGGAAATCCTCGACGAAACCCGTCATTTTAAATTCATCAAAGGGCCCTTGTTTGCCAATATCATCCTAGCCGACGAAATAAACCGAACCCCTCCCAAAACTCAGGCAGCTCTCCTGGAAGCCATGCAGGAAAAAGTGATTACAGCCGCCGGACATTCCTATCGACTCGAAGAGCCCTTTTTTGTGCTGGCCACCCAAAATCCGATTGAACAAGAAGGGACTTACCCGCTTCCCGAAGCTCAGCTCGACCGATTCATGTTTAATATTCAATTGGATTATCCCTCGGTAGCCGAAGAAATCGATATCGTGCGTAATACCACCACCGGTAAGCAAATCGAATTGAATAAAGTGCTCGACCGCGAGGAAATTCTTTTCTATCAACAATTAGTGCGCAAAGTGCCGGTGAACGACCATGTACTCGATTATGCCGTTCGCCTTGCCACGAAAACACGTCCCGGCTCCGAACTGGCCCACGACCTAGCCAAACAATACCTGCAATGGGGAGCAGGACCTCGTGCCAGCCAATACCTCATACTCGGAGCTAAAACACATGCCGTTCTAAATGGAAAATATTCTCCCGATATCGAAGACGTTCAGGCTGTTGCAAAACCCATTCTGCGTCACCGAATTGTCAAAAACTACAAAGCCGAAGCCGAACGGATTACCGTTGAGCATATCATCGATGCCTTGATTGAATCGTAACCTCCTCTGCTATGTTCGTGTTCCCGAAAAGCTCCAAGCTACTGTCATCCTATTGGGTTTTGGGTCTTTTCATACTCACTTTGATTGTTCCAGAACCGCTGAATAGTCAGGCGAAGATCAAACAAATCGAGATTATTCAAGCCGATCGATTGCTTGGTAAACGCGAAGGACAAGAATTCGAGAAATTAATCGGCGATGTCGTTCTGAAGCACGATAGCGTTTTCCTCTACTGTGATAGTGCCTATCGTTTCAAGGATATTAATGAGGTAATTGCCTATGGTCATGTTAAACTAAATCAAGGCGATACCCTATTCCTTTATGCCGATACCTTATATTACGAAGGAAATACCAGCAAAAGCCGAGCTAGGCAAAATGTTCTCCTAATCGACCCATCCACTCGACTCAATACCGATTTTCTCGATGCCGATTTTAATACGAACATCAGTTACTTTTTCAATGGAGGAACCATCCGCGATAGTGCCAATACCCTCATTAGCCAGGAAGGGTTTTACTTTGGCGATACTCACGACCTGAACTTCATCTCCGCAGTCGATCTTCAAACACCCGACTATCTGTGTAAGTCGGATACCCTATTTTACAATACCGACAATGGGATTGCACGTTTTTTCGGACCAACCGAAATTTTTAACGATACCAGCTATCTATATGGCAAAATAGGCTATTACCACACCCAACTCGATGTAATTCAACTGGGTAAAGATTGTTACATCGAAAAAGAAGAATGGATCATCGAAGCCGATTCAATTTTTGTAAATGAACAAGCCGGATTTGGAAAAGCCATGCAAAATGTATTAATGGAAGACACGCTCCAACAAATCCTGGTTGCCGCTCATTACGTCTTTTTCGACGAAAACAAATCCTATTCCCTGGCTACCGACTCGGCCGTATTCATGCAATATCAAGATCGCGACACTCTCTACCTCCATGCCGACAGTCTGCTGTTTCGAGAAGCGGAATCGGGATCAAAATTGATGCAAGCCTATCATAATGTACGTTTCTTTCGATACGATATGCAAGGCAAATGCGATAGCCTGGCTTATTTAACCAACGATTCCATTATTGAAATGTATCGTGAACCAATTCTTTGGAATGCTGAAAGTCAACTCACTGCCGAGTTCATGAAAATTCACATTAAAAATCAGAAAGCCAATAAAATAGACTTAATCGAAAAAGCTTTTATCGTCACCAAACAAGACAGCCTGCACTACGACCAGATTTCGGGAAAAAACATGCTCGGACATATCAAAAACAATGTACTTTATCGAATCGATGTCGATGGCAACGCGCAAACCATCTATTTCCCCTACGATGAAAAAGATATCATGGGAATGAACAGCGCTGAATCGAGCAACTTAATCATTTGGATCGATCAGGGGCAGGTTATCAAAATTAGTTTCATTAACTCACCAGAAGGATTGATGGTCCCACGAAAAGAGATAAAAGTAAAAGATAGTTTTCTTAAAGGCTTTCAATGGTGGGATTTCCTACGACCACACTCCAGAAAAGAAATATTTCTGCGTACCAGTGAATTAATCCTGAATGAAACCAAGGAATCGGAGGAAGTAAACCCCACTATCGAACCATAAGCAACTTATTTCCCAACTGTTCCACCTCCCCATTCCGATTTGCTATCAGTAACTGATAAAAATAGACACCCCCGGGCAGTAAATCGCCTGAGTCGGAACGACCATCCCATTCAATCGGACCCGTTCGATAAGCATCTAATTGCTCCAGGTAGATGGTTTTTACCAAATGCCCACTCATGGAATAAATGCGCAAACTCGCTTCCGAACTGCCATTACCCTGATTATGCTCAAAATAAAAATGAGTCCGATCGCTAAATGGATTCGGATAGTTCGAAACCGAACCAATTTCAACCTGATCGGAGCCTCGTACCTCAAAACGAATACTCGATTCAGCCGAATTATTGTGAATATCCCAAACCTTGACTTCAATTTCATGAAAACCTACACTAACTCCATTTAAAGGATAACGAATAACTCCAGATTGATACGTGTCCAAATCAGGTTCATAAAAATCATTCAGCACAACCACTTGGTTCGATAATCCATCCATCCGGGCAGTTACATCATGCCCAATCCCATTCCCAACAGTGTTTATACCGCTCTCGTCGCGTAAATAAACCAACAAAGTCGGATTCTCGTCGGTTAACCCTCCATCTCGGAAGGCAGTATTATTCATAAAAAGCTGCAACTCGGGACCATCTAAATCAGGGAGATAATCGGCATTGGTACCACCGATAATCAAATCGAAGCTGGAACCCGCTCCATCTAACGCATCGTCGGAAGCGTAAAAGCTCATTTTACTCCGCCCGGGGAAATACGCAATGTCTTTAGGAACAATAAATTCAAACGCAAAGCGACCTTCACTCACGGTAGATCGACCTTTATAAATGATCTTATTCTGCGATAGGTAAGGATGAAGATCATTGCCTTCATTCCCTAAGGTAAATTCCTGCTGACTTTTATCGTAAACCGTAGTTGCCAATGTGCCTGAAAAGTTGGTTCGAATACTACCATCGTTGTTACCAACATAGCCGGTAACATGCACTTTACTCAAGGCACCCACCGTATCGGTAAAGGCTGAAACTGGGACTGAATTAATCGAATCAATTGAAACGGGTAATTCCGGAATGGCTAGTCGAAGCGCCGGATCGCCCAAGAGGTAATACTTTTTGATGTTAGTTTCAGCCACGGAGGAAGATTGATTCTTTGCCTCACGAATGATATCGCCTAAGCGAGGATACGCATCACCTTCCTTTTGCAAAGCAAGATTATAGATGGCCAAATTCAACGCCGAATTGTAATAAACCGATCGTGAAGTAGTGATTAAAGCAATCCCTCCTCCCTTTTCATTTCGAAATACATATTCCCCTCCCGAAACCCGATTGTGATCATCGAAGCGACTAAATTCACAAGTCGCTGTCACAAAAAGCGATAAAGCCTGCTCATTCGTCCAGTTCGTAATATCTTCAACGGTAATGACGCGCTCATGTGTCAATCCAATTTCATTTCCATGACCGGTATAATTGACGATGAGCGACCCGGCATTCACCTTCCTATTAACTGCTTCCTGAGCATCCGGATATCGATCGCCGGAAGCGGTGGAAACCTGCGGATATGCATCTAAATAAATTTTCTCCACATTCAAGCTGGGTTGCTTGTCGGCTATAACAGCAGCAATGCTCTCAGCCTGATTCATGTGTGCATTGCTATTGGGCGAATCCGGATCGTCGGCTATTAACGTAACCAGATTCCGCCAATTGCCAAAATCGGTGTAATAAGCCTCTATCTTACTTAAAGCTAAATCGGCCTGAGCGAGAGTTGAAACCGGAATCCGGCCAATACCTAAATCCAATTTGCCCAGAAAATCGCCTTCATCCTCATCGAGAAAACCAAAAAAATCATCGGTTCCTACCGAAGAAATTGGATGTAACGAATTGGCATTCTGATAACTCAACAAATGACGCTCTCTGGCCGGGAAATCAGGTTTATTATTATAAGACGCATCGCCAAAAAACAACAAATACTTCGGATAATATTCCGAAAGCTGTCCACGATTGTAAAACATTTTCATCATGTTACGAACAGCAGCAATGTCGGGAACACCCGACGAAAACTCGTTGTACACCTCCTGATCGGAAACAGCCAACACAAAGAGATCGTCGCGAGTGCGATGCAAATCGGCCAAAGCTTCAGCCTGTCGACGGAAATACTCCGGAAAAACAATTGTTAGCTCAGGAATGGGCGAACTGTGAATATTTTGATTCGGAACTTCCTCGATGGAATTAACGGCTAAGTATTCATTCGAATCGAAGAGAATGAATTCCGGGGCAGCCTTTCCGGTGAATACGAAACTGACATCTCCAGTTGAAGCACTTTGAATCATCGACTTTACATCGAACAAATCACTCACCTCCCAAATTTGCAACCTGGCGTTCATATTATCGACCTGATAGCGATACAGGCCTTCAGGCCGATGAACCTTCTTGTTGCGGATTAACTGCTGACCCGCTTCGAATCGAAGGTCGCGAACTAGCGCCAGGCTCAAGTAGTCTAACCAAGCTTTCGACGAGGAATTGGCTTTAAGGTACTCCAAGCGTAAATTCGATTGCCCCGCTGATAAATTAAAACGACCGATTGATAGCACTTCATTGGCATAATTCACTTCCGAACCTAATAGAATGCTTGGAATTAGGATGGTATCGGAGGCTGGGTGGAAAATAAACCGGGATGCCTGAGTCGAATGAGCAAGAACTTTCAGTTGAAAGTCGATAGGTTCTTCGTAGCGTAAGCCTTGGTTTTCAATGACATAATCCCTTTGCAATTGAACATAAAACTCCTCGCCATACCATTGCCGGCCGGATTTAATCAAATTGGTATCGTTTCGTTCAAAATGAATCAGATCGAGGTAAGAATCCACAATGGAATCGACTGTATTACTGTTTGCTAAAGCGTTTTGAATAGATTTACCCTCACCCTTATCGGAAGTAAGAAAATAGTATTGTTCCTTGCTGTATAAATGGGTTACGTGGCGATATTGCTGCAAGGCATCATCCCATGCCCACCGATGCGGGCCACGAGCAAAAAAACGAATCCCGTCCGCATCGCGCAAAACTGGCAACTCAATTAAATCGTCCTGATTCGTTTCATCGTTCCACAGCGAGAGTAATCCACCCAGATTCCCAAACACATTCACTTCAAGTGGAGAGCTAAATCCCATATTCTGGAGCTCGCTGGCAGAAATCCGATAAACGCCATCGTTTTCCACACCGATTTTATACCAATAACCGTCGCGAAGTACCGATGATGTTTGAAAATGATGACTAAAATCGAAGTTTCGCTTTTGTTCTCTGGGGAGGATATTCAAGACCAGCAGCGTAATCATTTCAGGCATACCGTGAGATTGGTTGATCCTGTAGGCAGGAATGGTTATTTCCAGGTATTGAGAAGAAGCTGAGCGTGTTAAGCCGTACTCAAACGTTCCGTCAAAACTTTGATCTACAGGCGAATTAAACGGATATTGAATCGTCTCGTCCAATTGATTCGCTGGTGTAAACTGCACATCGGAGAAATGCAGGGAATCAAGCTCCATGAGTGAATTCCAAGGAATAACTATGTGTATTGTTGGGAGGAAGTGCTCGTTCAATTCGTAGCTAAAATCCTGCGGAACGAGAGCATGTGTCAGCAGTGAATCCTGGCCGATGATGGTAGTTCTCTTCCAAGAAATGGGAATTATCTGCTCTTCATTGCTTTGTGCAATTAACAGGTAAGAATTTAAAAATAAAAGACTTATAAGAATTATCCTGAATTTTGACCACATTTTAGAATAGTTTTAAAACTAACGCAACAACAATAGTTAAATTGCTCGAGATTCATGGCATGAGCCGTAATTTTCCCGACACTTTTGACCAGAATCTACCTATCTGAAACGAATCGGAACATTATTCGGTTCATAAAATCTTCTCAAGATAAAGGATATGCTGTAAACTGCTTGAAAATTGTCGTGTAGCATGATATTTTTTTCAAAGAATGCATTAGCTTTGATAGCTGTTAAAAAAATTAAAATAGATAGAATCAGACAATTATAAATTTGTCGTTAATAAATTGTTCAAATGCCTGACAGTCGTACAAAGTTAGATATCGTTTAATTCGATAGAATTATGTATTATTGCACATTGTCAGAGAAATGGAACCGATGATCAAATGATTACTGAAATGGTAAAAAGGAAATTATGGCTGATATTACTTTTAGTGCTTAGCGCTCAGTTTGTCGGCACAGCTCAAGATCCACACTTTTCACAGTTTTATGCCAATCGCCTTTATTTGAATCCTGCATTTGCCGGTTCCGAAGTGTGCCCAAGGTTTTCGATGAACTATCGAAACCAGTGGCCGGCACTGGGTCAAAGCTTTGTTACCTACACCGCTTCGTTCGATTCTTATGTTTCGGCTGTTAATGGAGGTGTCGGGATTCAACTAATCAACGATGTTCAAGGCGACGGAGTAATACGCACCACCGGTCTCGATGCCATGTATTCTTACACACTGGAAATAAGCCGCAATTTCAACGTTACCGGAGGTTTTCAAGCATCATACGTCCAACGGGCACTCGATTGGGGTTCGCTAATCTTCCCCGATATGATCGATGCCTACTTTGGTGAAATCTATTCAACCAAAGAACGCGTTCCAACCGATTTAACCAAGAGCTACTTCGACTTCTCGGCAGGTGCTATCGGATTCGGTCAAAATTTCTACTTCGGTGTAGCCGTGCATCACTTAGCTCAACCCGAAGAATCATTCTACAACAGCAGCGATGCCATCTTACCCCGAAAATATACCGCTCACTTTGGAGCCAAAATCCCGCTCAAACATCGAAGTTACAAACGCGGCGAATTGAGCATCTCCCCTAATATTATGTATCAGCGTCAGTTAGATTTCGAACAATTGAATTATGGTCTCTATGTGCAACGTAAATCCGTTACTTTCGGAGTATGGATGCGAAACAACCTCGACTTACATTTTGATTCATTCATTATGCTGATAGGATTCGTGCAAGACCAGGTAAAGATTTCTTACAGCTACGATTTAACCATTTCCAGCTTGGCAAAAGAAACTCTCGGAGCTCATGAAATCACCCTTTCGTATCAACTTCCCTGTCGCGTCCCAAGTGTAAAACGCAAAGCAATAAAGTGTCCTGAATTCTAGTTATGAACCTAAACTTTGTCAAATAAAGTCCCATGAAACTCAAACCAAACCTTTTGTTAACCATTTTCGTCGCCTCGCTAGTGCTAATGTCTTGCCGAGGAAAACAATCTGCAACTACCGGTTGGGATTACGACAATCCAAAAAATGGTGGTTTCGAATATGGAAATTTTGTTGAACAGCAAACAGGTCCCGGCCTGGTCCTTATTGAAGGAGGTTCCTTCACTATGGGACGAGTTCAGCAAGATGTTCTGTACGATTGGAATAATGTTCCCCGCAGGGTAAATGTGTCCAGCTTCTACATGGATCAGTTCGAAGTCCGAAACGTCGATTATCGGGAATACCTTTATTGGGTTAAGCGGGTTTTCCGCGATTATCCAGAGGTCTATGCCAATGCCCTTCCCGATACCCTCGTTTGGCGTGAAGAGCTTTCGTTCAACGAACCCTATACCGATTATTATTTTCGTCATCCAGCTTTTCGCGAATATCCTGTAGTTGGCGTGTCGTGGCGTCAAGCCGATGCCTACACCAAATGGCGGACCGATCGGGTAAACGAAGATATCTTGATTCGTTACGGAATCTTGCGAATCGATCCGTATCAAATCGCTGAAGAAAACTTCAACATCGATTCCTACCTCGCGGGGCAATACGAAGGATTAGTCCGACAAGACTTAAAAGACCTCGATCCGGATATGGATGTGCGTAAAGTTAGGATGGAAGATGGTATTTTCCTTCCTAAATATCGACTCCCCACCGAAGCTGAATGGGAATTCGCTGCACTTGCACTCATCGGTAATACCGTTGATGAACGGATTTACGAAAAGAAAATTTATCCCTGGAATGGTCACTATCTTCGAAATAAAGATGCTAAATACCGTGGTCGCATGATGGCCAATTACCAACGCGGTCGAGGCGACCTCATGGGTGTTGCCGGGTCACTAAACGATGGATACGATATCTGTGCTCCAGTCGATGCCTATTGGCCAAATGAATATGGACTCTACAACATGGCAGGTAACGTTAACGAATGGGTTATGGATGTGTACCGCCCCATGAGTACCGTCGATGTAGAGGATTTTCGTCCTTTCCGTGGAAATGTTTTCATGAAAAAAGTTATCGACGAAGAAGGTTACATAGCTGAGAAAGATACCTTAGGCCGGATTCAATGGGAAGAAGTAACCGAAGAAGAATGCTTAAACCGTGATAACTACAAAAAAGCCGACAACCGAAATTATCTCGATGGCGATATGGTGAGTAGCTTGCAAGAAAATATCGGAAACTATAACGAAGCCGATGCCTCTAGAAGTCACAATACAACGAACATGTACCGTACCCCTTCGAATACCCGCGATGGGCAAGCTCGCAGCTTAATTTCCGATGTAACACGTGTGTACAAAGGCGGAAGTTGGGAAGACAGAGCATACTGGCTCATTCCCGGCACCCGAAGATTCCTCGACGAAAACAAATCGCGCCGCGATATTGGTTTCCGCTGTGCCATGGATCGGGTTGGCCCGCCAACCAAAATGAAATAAGAAATTAAAGAGCTGCCCATCGGGCAGCTTTTTTTAGGCCTTGATTTTTAATTCATAACGCATTCAGAAACATGGACGTTAAAAGCTTCTATGAAATTTTCCTGCAAAACCCTTCTATTTGCACCGATACCCGAACCCTGAAACCTGGCGACATCTACTTTGCCCTGAAAGGAGCTAATTTCAATGGGAACCTATTCGCCAATAAGGCCATCGAACAAGGAGCGGCTTACGCTATTGTGGACGAAAAACCTTCCACGCCAAATTCTTTTATTATTCAAGTTGATAATAGTCTGAAATTTCTTCAAGCGCTAGCAAGGTATCATCGCGACCAATTTCAAATCCCTGTGCTCGGAATTACCGGTTCAAACGGGAAAACAACCACCAAAGAACTCATTACATCCATCCTGAGCCAAACCTATCGCTGCCATGCGACTCAAGGAAATTTCAATAATCATATTGGGGTTCCTTTAACCCTGCTCCAAATGAAAAGCGATACCGAACTGGCTGTTATTGAAATGGGAGCAAACCGTGTGGGCGACATCGCTGAATTGTGCGAAATCGCCAATCCTTCCCATGGCTTAATTACCAATGTCGGGAAAGCCCATTTGGAAGGATTTGGATCTTTCGACGGAGTAGTTCGGGGTAAAACAGAACTTTATCGCCATATCCAATTAAATGGAGGAGAACTATTTGTCGATCAGGATAATCCGCATTTATTCTCTCGCATAGGTCGTAGTACCTACACAGCCTACAGCACCTTAAATCGCGATGCATCGGTTTATGGAAAATTACTACACAGCGACCCTTTCCTTAGCTTCGATTATTCGATCGATCAAAGTCCGTTTTATCGCATCGATGCCCTCATGGCCGGCGATTACAATTTGAAAAATTATTTAGCGGCCTTAGCTATCGGAAACTATTTCAATGTTCCCAAAGAGATGATCGAGAAGGCTTTATCGGAATATAACCCCCAAAATAATCGCTCACAGTGGTTGCACAGCGAACGGAATCGCATTTTAATGGATGCCTACAATGCCAACCCCGATAGTATGCAGCTGGCCATCCATAATTTCGTTAAACTAAAAGAAGAAAAGAAAATATTAGTTCTCGGCGAGATGCTCGAATTGGGCGAATACAGCATAGCTGAACACCAGAAATTAATCGACCTCATTCAATTATCGACCTTCGAGGCAATTTATCTGGTAGGATCCAACTTTCGAAATGTAAGCACTGCCTCCTACCCCGTCTTCGACCAGGTTGATGAACTTCGAAGCTATTTACAACAGCACCCCATTGCCAATTCCGCCATCCTAATTAAAGGATCCAGAGCAGTGGCATTGGAACGATTACTCGATGTTTTATAAAATAACCTTAATCACATCCTGGCTGCTGCCTTCATTACTATGAGTGGACTGGAGGTAAGGAGGTAAGGAGCTAAGGAAATAAGCAGTAAGCTTTAATCCAACTGCCCAAATACCTTCCGGAGCAAGTCGTTGACTCGTGCAGAAGGATTTTTACGTATCAATCTTTCTTCGTCTGCCACTTTGATAAATATTCCATCCAAGGCTTTTTGAGTAACATAGACCTCCAGATTCACGTTCACCGGTTTCAGATTAGAAGCACGTCCAACGGCCGACGATGCAAGCTTGTTATAATTATCGGCCAATACTTTCCACGATTGAGAGGCACTAACATTCCCTACAAGCTTTTTATTCAGGGAAGTTTTAATTCTAGGCTGAAAAGCTTGCTGCAAATCATTCTCGGTATTCCGCCTCAGATATTGGGTGGCAGCATTTTCTCCCCCTCTAAGGATTCCAAGAGCATCGCTAATGGTCATACTGCGGATTGCATTCGCAAAAATAGGAGTAGCTTGTTTTACGGCATCTTCCGCCGACCGATTCATCAGTAAAATAAAATCGTTCAAGAGTTTTTCACCTCCCGGTATAAGCTTGATATGGTCGGCTATCGGTTTCGCCTCGGGCGGCAGAAGAATTTTCACCAACTGATCACCCATGAAACCATCGACCCGGGTAAGGTTTTTAACCGCGTTTTGGATTCCAATATCCAAAGCTGATTTGATTCCCGAGATATTTTCCTGTTCGCTTGGAGGCAAATTGGCCGCCACTTGTTCCATTTGCTTTGCCAGCTTCCCAAGCTCAGCACACGAAGTTAACACTAAAACGAAACCAATCAGATACCATAGTTTTTTCATCATGACCATTTATAAGGTATTAATTTGTTTTCTAATCTATTTGTATATCAAAATAAGGCAGCCATTTCTTCAACCTTTCCATTATCAATTTACACTCGGTCCCACGAACTGCGAATATAATTCATAAGAGGTAAGCTAGAATCGCTATCAAAAAAAACTAAATGCGAATTAACCAGTCACTTACTTCTTACACATTAAACCCAAAACCGAGGGCATTAAATAAACAAATATCTTTCAAGCTTCACTCCTTTTATTCCATCAAATCAGACAACCATAGAAAGTGAAGAGTGAAAAGTGAACAGTGAAAAATTGAAGACCTTGA
>JAGYLP010000037.1 GCA_018401015.1 Bacteroidales bacterium | reverse complement strand
AATGGCAATTAAGTATCTTAATAAAAGCCTGTTAATCACCATTAATAATTTTGTGCAATTCCTCCTTAGTTTTGCCTAACTTGATTTGTAGTTTTCCAAGCATTTCCTCTTGTTTTCCTTCTTCAAACATTAGGTCATTTTCAGTAAGAAAACCAAATTTCTTTTTCAGTTTACCTTTTTGTTCTTTCCAGTTTCCTTTTAATTCCGTTTTATTCATGATTTTAAATACTAGTTGTTGCAGCTGGCAATTCAGTTGTGAATAATTTTTCACCTTACTAAGGTCAGGCTATATGTCAAACAAACCGTTACATAATTTTGTGTATTAGTTACATCATTCACACATTTTTGATTAAGCGTAGATGTATATGACTGTTAGTTAATAGCCTTCCCTATTTGTAAGCACATTGGCAAGTCGCACAAGCCACACTCCGACCAAAACTTGCCAAAGAGCTTACAAAGCCGACCCGATTTGCCCAAAACCTGTCCAAAAGATAAATTATTGTAAAATTATAAGAAATATCGGTTAGATAAAAAGCGTAAAATTCTTGATTTGACACACTAATCAGAACAAATATTGGTAACTGATTTACATTCCTAAAAAACATGCGTATCTTGCTCAGGTAATAAAAATGTCGAGCATGAAAAGATTCATGGTATTCCTACTGGTCGCTTGTTCCATACATGCCCTGGCGGATCTGCCGTACCAACCACTTCGCATTTCGGCCTGCCTCGATAAACCTACTTACTCCGAAGGAGAAACCATCCGAGTAGCCATTACCCTGAAGAATACTGGACCCAATCCTTACCCCCTCTTCTTGCCCAAAAATGGCACCTCAGCGACTCAAATCTTTAAAATCGAAATCTTTGATGGCGCTCAAAACTGTCTTCTCTCAAGAATGACCAGTCAGTCACCCGAAGAACTGCCGATAAAAGATGATGGCTTCGAACTTATCTTCTTAAATCAAATGGATTCTGTCAACTTTACAATCCTTATAAATCCCAACGTTGAGGACTACCAAGCTGTGTCGCCAATCTGGCCACTAGCACTTGACGCTCCTCTCTTCGCCGGAAAGTATCGATTCGTCTTATCCTACCAAATCGCCCTAATTCCAGGTGCAGAGGATTACTTCCATTTTTACAACGACTTCAAAGCATCATCTGCATTACAGGAACACCTATTTCCATTTCCCTTGTCGGGCTTAACCAGTACCTTGCTTCCTATCGATGTAATCCGAAGCAATGAATCGCTCGTTCGGATCGAAGAACAGGATTTGTTTATGCTTCACGATGGACACCGATACTGGTATTTCTCTGAACCAATGGACGAAATTATTTCAGATCAGCGACTAATTCATGTCACGAATATTCCTCCGGGCAAAAGTTCCTGCGCCAATGAATACTATTATAGTCAGTTTCCGGGAACTTATGCCGAGTACATCCGACGATTCGATGATGGAGATATTCAGGAATACCGAAAATACAAGGGTGATTGTCCGGAATATATCCGAACAGAAAAATTCAACGAACAGAAACAACGAATCTACACCGCTTACCGCCTATCTAACGGACATTACTACTGGGCTAGCTATGCGCAACCGGAAGGTCGCATACGGCAAGAAGCCCACATCGATCCATTTGGGAAAATCGGAGAGCTGCATACCTTTTATTATCATCTCGATGGTTCCATCAAGAACATCGACCAAAATAGCTTTGATCCTTGTCCTTCGGAACTGGAATTAAGAAACATCGAGGAGAATAAGTAAAAAAGCCTAACCCCCGCAGGGATTAGGCCTTACCAAACTAACCAAAATGATTGTCGTTATTTAACGAAACGACTCGTCGTTCTTTCTCCGCTCATCTCGAGCAAGAGTATATAATTTCCATGAGGAAGGTTTTCTACTGATAATCGAAGGTTTGTAACCCCTTCGCCTACACTATGTACCCGATGTAAGACAACTTGACCGGTATAGTTGAATACACGTATCATCATATCGCCGGAAGTGTTCGATTGAGCTTGAATGTTCAATTCGTTCACCACTGGATTCGGATAGAGCACTGGCTCTGACAAGAAGACCAGGGTTTTAGTAAGCACATCGACCGATGCCGTATCTGTAGCAATGGAGTCACAAATACCATCGCCATGTCCGCCACCCCAAGGACCACCTAAGTCGCCCGGATGAGGATGATTCGGATTACCGAGAGAATCGCAAGCAAGACTATCGCCAGGGAATGGATGATTGGGATTACCTAAAGAATCACACACAAGGCTGTCGCCCAAATGACCCATTCCGTCGGGATGTCCACCGCCCCAGGGATGTCCACCCCCAAAACCAAGAGAATCTACCCATAAGCTATCGCCAGGGAATGGATGATTCGGATTACCAAGAGAATCACAAGCCACGCTGTCGCCAGGATGAGGATGATTCGGATTACCTAAAGAATCACACACAAGACTGTCGCCCAAATGACCAATTCCGTCTGGATGTCCACCGCCAAAACCTCCAGGAGGTTGAGCAAAACTAATTCCGGTTACAAATAGAACCAGTACACTGATCAAGGAAAACTTTTTCATAGTATAAATAGTGTTAATGATTAATTCTGCTCATGTGATGAGAAGATTCCTTATTAGTTGCATTATAAAATGCATCTTTTTTAGAAAAATGCCTCCAATTAGAAAGATTGACACTTATTAATCCATACAATCATCAAGAGGATAGTGATTTAAATCGCAAACGAAATCGAAGGATGGATTCATTGTTATGCATAAGGTGGAAAAATATCTAGATTGGCTCTAAATAAAGCAAGATAACTGGCAATCAGTTGAACAGAAAATAAAGGCGGGTGAATTTAAATCGCGAACCAACAGGCCTTCATTGAAGGATTAAAGCTACTGATTGAATTTTCTTCGGTGGTAATAGAATCCATTTGAATCGAGTGATTAAATGAATGTACCTTTGGAGCACATCATAACAAACAAATCATGCAAATAGGTAATTTTTTCAAAGGAATTCTGGTAGTAAGCATCTTGGGGGCATTCCTTTCCTGCACCTCCGATGATCCCACTCCCAATCCAATTAGCTATCCGACTTACGCTATTCTTGGAACGAATCAAACGACCTTTTTCGATACCATCCATGAAATAGCAGAACCGGCAATTGGAGAACCCTTTTACGGACAGAATGCTCATTATGCTGGCATTGAATGCCAATATACTGTCCTCGACGATTGGATGGTTAAAGATGAAGTAAGTGAATTGGAATGGCTCAACAGTCCTGATTTGAATCGCGACAGCGCCATCGATAGCAAGGATAAACTCACTTATTCTCAGGCAATAACTTATGCCGACACCTGCACTGCCGGAGGTTACAGCGATTGGCGGTTACCGCACATTAAAGAGTTATACTCTCTCATACAATTCAGCGGGCGAGACATTGATCCGGCATCAACGTCGGCCAATTCCCCTTTTATCGACACCAACTACTTCGATTTTGCTTATGGCGATCTATCTGTTGGTGAGCGTATTATCGATGCTCAATTCGCCTCTTCAACCTTCTATATGAACGGAATGGATGGCATGACGCTCCTCTTTGGAGTTAACTTTGCGGATGGCCGAATTAAAGGCTATGGCTTAATAAATCCATTAAATCCCACTCTTGAGAAGACCTTTTACGTTTATTTGGTAAGGGGAAATTCCGAGTACGGGATCTCCTCTTTTATCGATCATGACAATGGAACGATTAGCGATTCTAAAACAGGTCTCATGTGGTCGCAAAACGATAGCGAACAAGGCATGACCTGGCCGGAAGCACTCATTTATGCTGAAAATGCGACTTTAGCGGGATACAGCGATTGGCGACTTCCAGATAGTAAAGAATTACACTCACTGGTCGATTACAATCGTTCGCCCGATTTGACTCAATCGCCGGCTATCGATCCTAATTTTTCGACCACCGAAATCATCAATGAAAAGGGGGAGTTAGATTACCCTTATTTTTGGACGAGTACAACCCATGCGAATAATTCCCCAACGCCCGGAGGCTATGCAGCCTATATCAGCTTTGGCCGGGCACTAGGTTACATGAATGGCCAATGGATCGATATCCATGGAGCCGGAGCGCAGCGAAGCGACCCCAAAACTGGCAATGCAGCCGATTACCCCTTTGGACATGGTCCTCAAGGCGATGCGATTAGAATTTATAACTACGTTCGCTTAGTCCGAACCATCCAACCCGAATAAACCAACAACAAATTTCACCAACTCGTATCAACCATTCAGAACAATAACCATGAATGCACTCAAAAACACTTTGCTCATTTGCGTATTAACCCTCTTTTTCCATTCCACCTCCAACGCTCAGGATTTTTACCATCCGGAAGTGATCCAGGAAGTAAAAATCTATTTCAACGAATCTAATTGGGCTACGATTCTCGCGCAATGCTACGATGCCGGCAATGAAGAGCGTCTGCTTGGTTCGGTCGATTTCTTAAAACACGTTTGCTAAAATAGAGCAGCGTATAGATTGAAAATTACGGCAACTGACCTTCTATTTAAGGAATGATGCGGATTAACTCCACATCGAAAATCAAGGTGGAATTAGGAGGAATATTCCCTACGGCGCGCTCACCATACGCAATATCGGGAGGCAAAATGAATCGAAACTTATCACCTTCGTTCATTAATTGAACGCCGGCATCCCATCCTTTTATCACTTGCCCAATTCCTAATTTGAAGGAAAAAACCTCGCCACGTTTGACCGATGAATCGAAAATGGTTCCGTCTTCGAGGTAACCGGTATAATGCATTTCTACATAATCACCCGACTTAGCTCGCTTTCCATTTCCTTCCTCCACAATGTAGTATTTCAAGCCCGATTCGTGGTTGTACAAACGACGGTTATCGACCGAATAGGGTTCGATTACAACCGGATCGCTTACAGATACCAGCTCCAAATCGAAAACAAGGGTTTCTCCTTCTACCCCACTCCGGTTCCCTTTCGGTAAACCCAAATGAGGCGGAACCAAAACCCGAAACTTGTCGCCTTCCTGCATCAGCATCAGGGCTTCTTCCAAACCGGGAATAAGCCCCTTATTGCCCAAAACTAAACTTAGAGTTTGACCTTTTTTATGGGTTGAATCGAATAATTGTCCACCGTTTCGGTAGGCAGAATAATGAAACGCTACCTTGGCATCGTTTACCGCTTTTTTGCCTTTCCCCTGAACAACCGGAATGTATTGCAAGCCGCTGGGCGTGGTGATTGTATCTTTCCCTTTGGCATCAAATGGTTCAATATTCAAACCGGGTTTAATATCGATTAATTCCACATCGAAAATCAGCACCGAATTAGCCGGGATACTACCCACGGAACGCGAGCCATAAGCCAGTTCGGCAGGAATAATAAAAGTAGCTTTAGAGCCTTTGTGAAGTCGCATAAAGCCTTCGTCCCAGCCCCGGATTACTTGTCCGGTTCCTATCTCGAAACTGAAGGGAGTACCACGCTGAACGGAGCTATCGAACACGGTTCCGTCGAGCAATTTCCCCGTATAATGGGCTGTAATTTGGTCGCCTGTTTTAGGTTTGGCTCCGGTTCCCTGTTCGTGAATTTTTATTTGTAAGCCCGATTCGAGTTGAATCAGCTCCGGTGTTGAATCTTGCGACATAAGGATAGTTGTTTGGGAAAAAAGTAGGATGATTACTAAAAAGATATTTTTCATTGGACTAGCTATTTTTTTGCTTTAGGAAAATCTCAACTTCGTTTGAATCATCCTTATAGCAGTATCGATTAATTCACGAACTTGAATACTGATTACCTCAACCTCTTTGAATAAAAGCTGGTTGATTGGGCTTTGGAATCTTGATCCTCACAAGAGGCTTTTAGGGAAGAACTTGCTTTAGTTCCACTTCGAAAACCAAGGTACTGAATGGACCGATTAGTTTTCCATATCCTTCTTCGCCATAAGCTAAAAAGGAAGGAATAATGAATCGAGCCCTTCCTCCTTCCTTCATTTGCAAGACTCCTTCCTCGAGGCCGGCTATCATTTCGCCACTTCCTACCGTAAAGACCAACTCCTGATTACGGTCGTAAGAACTATCGAAAATCGACATGTCGATTTTCTTGGCAACATAATGAATGGAAACCCGGTCGCCCATTTTCGGAGCCACACCGGCACCTTCTTCGGTATGCACCACGTACAACCCAGAGGAGCTAGGCTCAACGGTGGTATTCGTTTTAGTTAGATAGTCGTCGAGCAAAATCATTTCGGCCTCCTGAGTATTATGACGTGCTTCGCTCCGTTCTTTGGCTATGTCGGAATAGGTTTGAATTCCCTTCAATTTGACATCGAATATGAGGTATTCGGTTGGATCGATGGATTCGGGAAGGTCCATTTTACGGGTCTCGCGGTAAAAATCGAGCGCGTTTATCTTGCAGCGCAAACTATCCCCAATCCGCATCAAAGCCCAGGCATCTTCAATGCTACCACCCAAATGACTGGGCTCATTCAATTGCATCCGATACTGCGAATCGATTTCACGTGAATCGAACAGAACGGAGTCCGATTCGGTCCGATACACAAAATCGAGCGTTAGAATATCGCCGGGTTGTGCAAAGGAACCATCCGGATTCTCCTGAATAAAATAATACTGCAAACCCGATTCATGCTGCAGGTATTCCTCCTGCTGCATGCAAGAGAAAAGAAACAGGAAGGCAAACAAAATCCCAAAAACCCTCATAACGAACTGATTATATTTTAATTAAAAACTTTCTATTCCCGATAGATACGAGCTAGAAAAATACAAAAAAGAAGAGACTTTTCTCCCCCCTTGTGGGTTCGGAAAAGTCTCTTACTTCGATATTGTGAGGAAAATTACTTCACTTCTTCGAAATCGACGTCGGTTACTTCGTCGTCGTTCTTCTTTTTATCTGAGGAACCGGCTCCGGGATTCGGATTTCCTCCTTGCTCGCCCGGGTTCCCGGCTTGCTGCTGGGCATTGTACATATCCTGCGAGGCAGCCTGGAAAACCGTATTCAGCTCGTTGATGGCGGTATCGATTCGTGCAATATCTTCCGACTTATGCGCTTCTTTTAATTTCTCCAAAGCTTGTTCGATGGGAGCCTTTTTGTCGGCCGGAATTTTATCGCCAAACTCCTTCAATTGTTTTTCTGTCTGGAAAATCGTGCTGTCGGCCAAATTGATTTTTTCAATTTTTTCTTTGGTTTTTTGGTCGGCATCGGCATTCGCTTTGGCTTCGTCGCGCATGCGGTTAATCTCGGCTTCGGTAAGTCCGGAACTAGCTTCGATGCGAATAGAATGCGATTTACCGGTGGCTTTATCTTTGGCCGATACATTCAGAATTCCGTTAGCGTCGATATCGAAGGTCACTTCAATTTGAGGAACTCCGCGAGGTGCTGGTGGAATACCGTCGAGGTGGAAACGACCAATCGTTTTGTTATCGTTTGCCATGGGGCGCTCACCTTGCAAAACGTGAATTTCAACCGAAGGCTGATTGTCGGCAGCGGTGGTAAAGGTTTCTGTTTTGCGAGTTGGGATGGTTGTGTTCGACTCAATCAGCCTGGTCATAACCCGACCCATGGTTTCGATACCCAAAGAAAGCGGGGTAACATCGAGCAAGAGCACATCGGTAACCTCGCCGGTAAGCACACCACCTTGAATAGCTGCTCCAACTGCAACTACTTCGTCGGGGTTTACTCCTTTCGACGGAGTTTTTCCAAAAAATTTCTCAACAATTTGCTGAATGGCCGGGATACGGGTAGAACCACCAACCAAAATCACTTCATTGATATCCGAAGCACTTAAACCTGCATCGGATAAGGCCAAACGACAAGGTTCGATAGTAGCCTGAATGAGGCGGTCGGCTAACTGCTCAAATTTGGCACGGCTCAAAGTTTTAACCAAGTGTTTTGGAATACCATCAACCGGCATGATATACGGTAAATTAATCTCAGTGCTGGTAGAGCTCGATAATTCGATTTTAGCTTTTTCGGCAGCTTCTTTCAAACGCTGAAGAGCCATGGGGTCTTTGCGAAGGTCGATTCCTTCTTCATTTTTAAACTCATCGGCTAACCAATCGATAATCACCTGGTCGAAATCGTCGCCACCCAAGTGGGTATCACCATTGGTCGATTTTACTTCGAAAACGCCATCGCCTAATTCCAAAATGGAAATATCGAAGGTCCCGCCACCTAAGTCGAAAACCGCAATTTTCAAATCCTGCGATTTTTTGTCCAGACCATAAGCAAGAGCAGCTGCGGTAGGCTCATTAATGATGCGTCGAACTTTTAACCCGGCAATCTCTCCGGCCTCTTTGGTCGCCTGACGCTGTGCATCGTTAAAGTAGGCAGGAACGGTAATCACCGCTTCGCCAACTTCCTGACCTAAATAATCTTCGGCGGTCTTTTTCATTTTCTGAAGAACCATAGCCGAAATCTCTTGGGGAGAATAATAGCGGTCGTCGATTTTCACACGAGGGGTGTTGTTATCGCCTTTTTCCACTTTGTATGGCATACGGTCAATTTCCTGATGGGCTTCGTCGTACGACATGCCCATGAATCGTTTAATCGAAGCAATCGTTTTGGTTGGGTTGGTAATGGCCTGACGTTTTGCCGGATCGCCAACTTTACGTTCTCCATTTTCGATAAATGCAACAATACTGGGAGTGGTTCGTTTTCCCTCACTGTTGGGGATAACCACTGGCTCATTTCCTTCCATAACCGACACACACGAGTTTGTGGTGCCTAAGTCAATTCCGATAATTTTACTCATTGTTATACTAAATTAGTTATTCGACATTCATGTTTTTCTGTTGGCGGACAGGTCAATCATTATGCCAGTAGAAAAAAAAGGGGTTTGGAAAGGAAAATTGACAGGTTTCTTATCCAGCAAAGGGTTTACAAGAAAGAAAAAATGACAATCCGTCAGGTAGGAGAACGAACAAGTAAAGCAAGGATGGTTTAACGGTTTACCTCACACAAGCATAAGTCGGATAGTTTTTCACACATTCCCTGATACCCTTCGCGTAAATCGCGAATGAGAATTCGATATTCTTCGAGGCGGGTCTGGTTCTGAACGCTTGTCACTTGTTCGTATCGGCGCTCCAATAATTCCTCTAGAATATGCCGTTTCACCACTAAATTCCTTAAGTTATCGAACAAAAGTTGGATGTGTTTAGGGGCTTCTTCCTCGGAGGGGAATCGATCCTGAAGAATCTCCAACATGCAGTGTTCCTTAAAACTGGCAAAGTACAAGGTTTCGCGCGCTTCCTTTTGCAAAACGGTCAGTTCTCTTGCCAGTTTGGCTGCCCGATACTGCTCGTACCGCCGATTGAACGCTTCAATATCTTCCTCCACCCGAGTGCGGCAAGGCTGGCAATGCGTATTTGAGAGCTTCTCTAATAACAAGTCGCGCTGTTGCATGGCCACACTGAAATCTTGTTCATGCTTCAAGAGGAGCAAATCCTGAACAAACTGTTGCCTAAAAAGCTCTTCTTCAATAGCTTGCCTCACCTGAGTGAGCTGCCGTGCTAAATCGCTGTTTAGTTGGTGGTCGGGTAACTTAAGGGCTTGTAATACGTCCAAGTGGGTCTCCAAATCCTTGGAAGTAAACTGATATACGGGCTGTTCTTCATGCAAACTCAAATAAGTATCCAGGGTTTTAATTTGCTTCAAGGGTCCATTAATTTCAAGATGCAAAGCAGCTTTATCCAGCACCTGTTGATATTTTTCGCGGAAGCTATTCTGATAGGCAACTTCGGAAGCATATTCCAATTCGCATCGCTGAAACTCTTGCTGCAAACGCCGGTAGGAATCGGCTACCAGAAATAAAATATTGCTAATGTCTTGCGTAATCTGATTTTTCTCGTTAAGACGATAGGTATTCACCTGCGTTTTAAATTCGAGATACCGTTCGAGGAAATCGAGAAAATGAATTTCCTGGATATACGTGGATTGACTCGGGATGGTCCCCTCTTCGAACTTCTTTTTAATTTTTTGTCGATGACTTTGAATCGATTCGGCATTAATTTGGTCGGCAAGCAAGTCTTCGCTAACATAACGCGACTTATAATTCACAACAGCAAAATACGGATACGGATGATAAGGAATCATTCCTTCTAACAGTTCCCTACTAATTACAGGATCCGCGTTTTCGCGGAAATAAGCTCCCAAGAGGGTCGTATCGAGTGCTAAATGTCTTTTATGACTTGGCATAAAAGAATAAATATCGATGGAATAGAACCGCCTGCTGAAATCTTGCCCTTCGTACAAGCGAATGGTTGAGCTAAAGCGATACAAGTTCTTGGTAGTACTGGTTTTCATGAATCGACCCAGCTCTCGAATCAGAGCAAACGATGCGGTAGTTGGATTGGTTAATTCCGACAACCCAATGAGCTGGTCGGCTATCATGCTCAAAATACGATCTTGATTATTTCGGGTAATAATCTCTCCTTGTATTTTTCCGTCGATGCTACCCCGTTGTGGATGTAAAGGCAGATTATCAAAGATTCGAATTACCTCGTCGGTATCGTCGGTTTGAACCCGATAACCATCGTCGTTTAAATAATCGGCTTTGAAATTATAAATTGGATAGGTTAAATCGCCTCCGAAATACTTCACATCCTTAACATTGGCTGTTATGAGCAGGTACTCAATAATCTCCCGATCGACCTTTTTCCAAAAAGGATTTTTCTTCGCTTTTGGATTCAGATCGTTTACCAAATTGGTGAATTTATGCGCGTTGAACAGGTATAAATCGGTTGATAAATACTGATACTCATCGCTAAACTCAAAATCGGTGCGATAAGAGTAGGAAGAAATGGTCTTGATCGATGCCTTTCCCTGCGACCAACCGGAGCTGACTGCCAGGAACATGACAATAAAACCAAACCCTAATCTTATCGCAATCCGACTAAAAATGAACATACTAACTTATTTTACTTCGATAAGTTTGTAAAATGCTGATAAAAATGAACAATGGTTTCTATCCCTTTGTAGAAATTGAAGACCGGATAATTTTCATTCGGCGAGTGAATCGCGTCGGATTCCAAGCCAAATCCCATAAGGATGGATTTGATTCCCAGCACTTCTTCGAAAGTGGAAATAATTGGAATACTTCCACCACTGCGGACCGGCACCGGCTTTTTCCCAAAAGTGTCGGTGTAGGCCAGCTCGGCGGCCTGATAGGCGGTCATGGTGATTGGGGAAACATACCCCTGGCCACCATGCAGTTCCTGTACTTTTACTTTTACATAGGGAGGAGCAATCGCTTTGAAATGGTCTTCGAACAAACGGGCAATCTTCTTATGATCCTGGTTTGGAACCAGTCTCATCGAAATTTTGGCATGTGCTTTTGATGGAAGAACGGTCTTGGCTCCTTCGCCAGTGTAACCACCCCAAATACCATTTACATCCAAGCTGGGACGAATACCGGTACGTTCTGAGGAAGAGAAACCATCTTCGCCATGCACCTCGTCGATATCGAGAGCTTTCTTGTATTGCTCGAGGTTGAAAGGAGCTTTGGCCATTTCGGCACGTTCCTCCGGACTAATTTCGAGCACGTCGTCGTAAAATCCCGGAATAGTAATACGACCTTTTTCATCTTGCAATTGAGCAATCATTTTAGCCAGTACATTGGCCGGATTAGCCACTGCACCACCAAAAATTCCCGAGTGAAGATCGCGGTTTGGTCCGGTTACTTCAACCTCCATAAAAGCTAAACCACGCAGCCCGGTAGTAATTGAGGGAATGTCCTGCGCAATCATACTCGTATCGGATACCAAAATAATATCTGCATGGAGCATTTCTTTATGATCCAGGCACCATTGTTTCAGATTGGGAGAGCCAATTTCTTCTTCTCCTTCTACCATGAATTTGACATTACAAGGCAGGCTTTGAGTCTGAACCATGAGTTCAAACGCTTTGGCATGCATAAAGGCTTGACCTTTATCGTCGTCGGCTCCGCGAGCAAAGATTTTTCCATCGCGAATTTCGGGTTCAAAGGGTGGGCTATCCCACAGTTCGATAGGATCTACAGGCATCACATCGTAATGTCCATAAACCAACACCGTAGGAAGTTTGGGATCAATCATTTTTTCTCCGTAAACCACCGGATTCCCATTCGACGGGATTACTTCGGCCTTATCGGCACCAGCTTTTAAAATGGCTTCTTTCCAATATTCAGCAGCACGAAGCATATCGGGTTTATGCTCGCTTAAGGAGCTAATAGATGGGATTCTGATGAGCCCGAATAATTCATCGAGAAAGCGGTCTTTATTCGCTTCCAGGTAGTTTTTTACATGTTCCATGAAAACACTTTTTATAGTTAACAAATGGGTTTACTCTTCATTCCAAACATCGATATAGGCGGTAGATAAATAAAGCAGAAGCTTGATTCCCACCACTTGATAGGAAGGACTGAGCGAAGTGAAGCCTGCCAATCCTAAGCCCATATCGTAGTTAAATTTATAGGTAAACTGATACTCGGCATAGATTCCCGGATCGATAAAACCCTCATCCCAGGGGCGACCTAAACTATCGGTGTAAGCATACTGATAGCCCATTGCCAGGGAAGGCCCGACAAAGAAATATCGGTTCGTTTTGACAGTTTCCTTGCGCCAGCCATAGCCAATATGCAGGTCGTTCACCTGCAAAGCGTGCGATTCGTGGATATAATTCTGCCCCGAATAGAGGTAACCAAGCGTAAAGTAATGTCGCTTGACCTTTAGATTAAGATCGACTGCAAAATTGGGTTGAAAGTCCATCCTTTCAGCATAAAGACCATAACCGCTACCCAAACTGAGCCAATGACTATGCTTCGAGAAGAGTTTATTATCGATTACCAGGTAATCTTCGTTCTCTTCTTCCTGTGCAAAAAGGGTCGTTGCACTCGCTACAAGAGCAATCAAAAGGGTTCCGATTTTTAACCAATTTTGAATCATGTTTACCATTAAAATGCAGCAATAATACGGAATTAACGCTAAGGGGGAAAATATATTTCGAACACCATTTTGCGATTGAAAAAGAATTTTATTTATTGCGCCCCGAAAATTTTCTTAAAGCTTTTGTAAAGAAAATTAGAAGTTTACGCATCATTAGTATTCACTTATTGATCATTAGAATGTCGACAAGCCTTAGCTTTCCTGCTGTTTTTACTCAATCGTTTAAAGATTTTTCACAATTAGATGCACTCTGCTTTGTGGGCGAAAAAGCAATCACCTATGCTGAAATGGAACAAAAAGTCCATTCGCTCATGGCAAGCCTCGAAGCCGAAGGAGTTAAACCCGGCGACAAAATTGCACTATTAAGTAACAATATGCCTAATTGGGGGATAACCTACTTAGCCATTACCTTTATGGGCGCTATTGTGGTTCCTATTCTTCCCGATTTTCATCCAAACGAAATCCGAAATATTCTGCTTCATTCGGAAACGAAGGGAATTTTTGTTTCGGAATCGCTCGCACGAAAATTAGACGAGATGGATCCAGTCGATCTAGAGTGGGTGGTCATGATTGACCAGTTCACCAGGCAAACCGAAAATGGTCCCGTCGATTTCCTCAATCCGATTTTATCTACAAAAATAGAATACCATCCGAAGGAAGAAGATTTGGCTGCCATTATCTACACTTCAGGAACAACCGGCAATTCGAAAGGAGTGATGTTGACGCATAAAAACCTCATTTCGAATGCACAAGCCGGATTACGACTCTTCTCGGTTCAGAAGCATCATCGGTTTTTATCTGTTTTACCCCTATCGCACACGCTCGAGAATACCATCGGGTTCATCATTCCCATGTTGGTGGGTGGCAATGTCCATTACACTAAAAAACCACCGGTTCCGGCTGCTCTCCTGCAAGCTCTAGCCGTTGTAAAACCCAATGTGATGCTCTCGGTACCACTCATTATCGAGAAGATTTATCGGACTAAAATTAAACCCAACTTCACCAAAAACGGAGTGGTACGTTTCCTTTACTCGATTAAACCGGTTCGCAAAAAATTACATGCTATTGCCGGCAAAAAACTCTACGCCACTTTTGGCAATGAGCTGGTCTTTTTCGGGATTGGAGGAGCTAAACTGGCCAAAGAAGTTGAACAATTTCTACTCGACGCGAACTTTCCTTACGCTATTGGTTATGGGCTTACTGAAACCTCGCCACTAGTAGCCGGAGCCATTCCGGGAAAAACGATCCTTGAATCGACCGGAATAGCGGTTGATAATGTAATCGTGCAAATCAACCAACCCGACCCACTCACCGGCGAAGGAGAAATTTGGGTGAAAGGACCAAGTGTAATGCAAGGTTACTACAAAATGCCCGAAGCAACCGCCGAAGTGCTCACCAAAGACGGATGGTTTAAAACGGGCGATTTAGGAAAATTCGACGATGCATCCCGACTCTTTATCCGGGGAAGGAAGAAGAACGTCATCGTGAAATCGACTGGAGAAAATATCTATCCCGAGGAAATCGAATCGGTTATCAACAGTTTCAAGCACGTAGTTGAATCGGTAGTGGTGGAACAATCGGGTCGTCTGGTTGCCATGGTGCACTTTAACCGCGAAGAATTAGAGCAACGTTTGCAACAATTCAAAGATAATTTAGGCGAAAAAGTAGATGACTATTTAAACGAGTTGGCTCAAGAATTACACGATTATGTGAATGCACGAGTAAACCGTTTCTCTAAAATACAACAAGTTGTGCTACAGCCTATTCCGTTTCAAAAAACGGCTACTCACAAGATTAAACGCTTCCTCTATAACCAACCGGCTTAAAGGCAGCGCGACTAGGCTCATTCGAAGGAAACATTCAATGAGCCTTTTCCTTATCTTTGAAAAAAAAATTCAGTCATGATTTATCGATTCGTACTTCTTTCCGGCGAACAAGACGACTTTTTACGAGAAATTGAAATGGAAGGGGCAAACACGCTTTTCCAACTTCATGCTGCCATTCAGGAAAATTGTGGCTTCGACCCGGAAGAATTGGCCAGTTTTTACCTGTGCAACGAGCACTGGGAAAAGGAAACCGAAATAACCCTTATTCCATTCGACGACGATACGCAAGCCGATTTGATGCAGTCGCCCATTGATCGGCTAATCACGCACAAAAAACAAAAACTCATCTACCTGTTCGATATGTTTGCACAGCGTGGCTTTTTCATCGAAACCATCGATATTCGCGAGAAGACCGACGAAGATACTGAAAGCCTACCTCGATGGACGCGCCAGTTGGGCGAGGCTCCTTTGCAATTCGATGAGTTTTACGATGAAACGATTATCAATCCCGAAGAAGGCTACGACGAGGATTTCGATTTTGAAGAGCCCGATAACGATTTCTACGAGGGCGACGATTTCGAAGAAAAGTACTAACCGCCTGCAGCGTTCCTATAAAGAAAAACCAGCCTTTGAGTAAAAAGAAACAGCTTCTTGTTCTTTCGGGACCAACCGGATCGGGTAAAACCTCGCTTAGTATTCCGCTTGCCCAACAGCTTCACGCTCCTATCCTATCGGCCGACAGCCGGCAATTTTACCGGGAAATTCCCATTGGAACAGCTGCCCCTACTCCACAGGAATTGGCAGCTGCTCCTCACTATTTAGTAGGCCATCTATCCATCCACGACGATTACAACGTGTATCGCTACGAGCACGATGCCCTTACCCTACTTGAAGAACTTTTCGAAACACAATCGCACGTTCTTTTGGTAGGTGGCTCCGGAATGTACATCGATGCGCTCTGCAATGGAATCGATAACATCCCCGATACCGATCCCGAAATCCGTCGTGCCTGCGTCGAAAAATTCGAACAAGAAGGGCTCGACGCTATTCGTTTTGAGCTTTCACGAATCGATCCCATAAGTTACCGTCAAGTCGATTTGAAAAACCCCAAACGCATTCTCCGGGCTCTCGAAGTAAGTCTTTCATCAGGCAAGCCTTATTCCTCCTTCCGAACAGCCACGAAAAAAGAGCGAAACTTCGAGATCGTGCGCATTGTAATCACTTTGCCTCGCGAATTACTTTACGAACGAATTAATCAACGAGTGGATTTAATGATTGCCGCCGGACTCGAGGAAGAAGCACGAAACATGCATCCTTATAAAAACCTGAATGCTTTAAAAACAGTAGGCTACAGTGAATTTTTTGAATACTTTGAAGGGAATATTACTCGAGACGAAGCCATCGATCTTATAAAACGAAACTCACGTCGATATGCCAAAAGGCAATTGAGTTGGTTTGGACGCGACAACAGCGCCACCTGGTTCGAAAGTCCTACTTCAGAAACACTTATGCAGTATATCCTTCAGCAGAAAAAAACGAATTAAACAACCCCTTAATGGTTCAAAATGAGAAAGGAATACTTCCTAACCGAAGCAATGAACTAAAAAATCGGAATATCCTTCTTCCTTCCATACAGCTTTTATCTCAAAATCAGCCATTTATTATTTCTGATTTATCGACGCTTCAAGGCTAATTTTTTTATTTTTGTGCGCTAATTAAAAACACCTAAAAAATTAGCACCATGTCCTTACTTTCCGACAAAATATTGGGTGAAGGCTTAACCTTCGACGACGTTCTGCTCGTTCCTCAATATTCCGAGGTAATGCCTCGCGAAGCTTCGCTCAAAACGCGCTTTTCCCGAAACATTGAACTCAACATCCCCATTGTATCGGCAGCGATGGATACTGTTACAGAAGCCTCGCTGGCTATGGCAATTGCCAGGGAAGGTGGCATTGGAGTGATTCATAAAAACATGTCCATTGCCGAGCAAGCCATTCACGTTAAGCGAGTGAAACGGGCTGAAAATGGTATGATTTACGAACCCATTACCATTTTTAAAGATCAAACAGTTGGTGATGCATTGCACCTAATGAATGTAAACAAGATTGGAGGCATTCCGGTCGTGGACGAAGGCAACTACCTTATTGGAATTGTTACCAATCGTGATTTGCGATTCCAACGGAAACACGATACCAAAATTGAAACGGTAATGACAAGTGAAAACCTGGTTACCACCTCGCAATACACCAGTTTAGAAGAAGCTGCTGAAATTCTTCAGATGCATAAAATCGAAAAACTACCGGTTCTCGACGACAAGGGTCGCTTACAAGGACTCATTACTTACAAAGACATCACTAAGGCAAAAGACCGTCCGGACGCCTGTAAAGATTCACAAGGTCGCTTGCGGGTTGCTGCAGCCGTTGGCATTGCAGCCGACACCATGGAGCGAGTGGATGAACTCGTAAAAGCAGGAGCCGATGCCATTGTAATCGATACCGCTCACGGCCATTCGGTCAATGTAATCCGTATTCTCAAAAAAGTTAAAGAAGCATATCCCGAAC